>RQYR01000030.1 GCA_003859965.1 Comamonadaceae bacterium OH2545_COT-014
TTGCTCGCTGATGCCCAGCTGCTGCAATTGGTCGCGCACGACCTGCGCCTGATGGATGCGCACCGGCGTCAGCACGATGCGGCCGTTTTCAACCTGCACATCGAAATATTCGGCGGCATCGACTGCTGAAATGGCTGCCTTGGGCAAGGTGATCTGGTTTTTGACCGTCAGTTTGGCGAGCATGGCTTGCCCTCCCGGGAGATGAAAGCAAGGAAATCCTACTCCCTTTAATGGCAACTGTAAGCCGTCCGCCATTCCGCCATAGCGAGCGGCGCGGGTTGGTCCAGCGGCAGCGGCGCGCAGCTTTTGCGCGACTTCATGCGTGAATTCGCGCGGCAGCAGCAGGAAGCGGCCGAACACGAGGCCTGGCTGCGCCGTCAGGTACAGGCCGGCTAGGCGTCCGCCGATGCGGGCCGCCTGCTGCCAGCCGCCGAAGTCGAGGCCCGCTTCGCCGCCCGCCGCGCCGCCACGCGCCGCCGGCTTGAAGCGCCTGAATGAAGGAGCTGTATTGGACGCCCGAGGCCATCCGGGATCACGAGGCGATCTATGACCACATCGAGGCCGACAACCCGCTCGCGGCGCTCATCCTGGATGCGCTTTTTGAAGAAAAAGCGGCTCATCTGATCGACCACCCTGCCCTGGGCCGGCCGGGCCGCGTGACGGGCACCCGCGAGCTGGTCACCCCCCCGAACTACCTGCTGATCTACGACGTCATTGGCCCCCGGATACGCATGCTGCGCGTGCTGCATGCCGCCAGACAATGGCCATGACGCCTTTTATCCGTCACCGCCAGCCCTCGGGCCGCTGCGGGCGGACGCGCGCGCCAGCGCCCAAGAAGGCGCCGGCCGCCCTCAGCCCAGCTTGCGCCCGACAAAGCGGACCACCGAGCCGACGCCGTTGTGAAACAGGCCTTCGCTCAGGGTGATTTCCTGGGTGTGCAAGGTCAGCACCTCAAAGCCCTGGAAGTCCTCGCGGATTTCTTCTTCCGAAAACAGCGATGCCAGATCGGCCGGGCCGCCGATCCGGCTGTCGCGGCTGCGGTAGGCCAGGTGCTCTTTGGAGAAGGCCTCGAATATCACCGTGCCGCCGGGGCGCAGCAGGCCCGCCAGATGCCGGTGGTAGGCGGATTTCAGATGCGGCGGGAAATGGGCGTAAATCAGCGCCAGGGCATCAAACGGCGCGGCAGCAAAGCGCAGCTCGGGCAGCTCGCCGACCTGATAGTCAATCGCCACCCCGGCGGCGGCGGCCAGCTTCAGCGCCTTGTCGCGTCCGGCTGCGCTGATGTCAAATGCGCTCACCTGCCAGCCCTGGCGCGCCGCATGCACGGCGTTGCGCCCTTCGCCCTCGGCGGCCAGCAGCAGGCGGCCGGGCGGGAGCGAGGCGATTTCCTGCCGGAAAAATACATTCGGCTCGGTGCCGTACACATATTCGGGGCGCTGGAAGTTGTGGTTCCACTTGTCCAGCCATTGTTGGTCATTCATGGGCGTTTCCAGAATCGGCAAATGCGCCATTGTCGCCCTTGCGCTCGGTGCCGGACAGGAGCGGCCGCCTTGCCGGTCAGCTCTGGCGCAGGTAATCGAACAGCAGCTTGGGCATGTTGACGGTGATCGGCGGGTCGCTGGGTTGCAGCGGGCGAAAGGACAAGTTCAGCGTCTGCGGCGCGGGCAGCGGGAAGGTGATCGGCTCGGGATGCAGGGCGCGCAGGCAGTGGTCGAGGCGGAAGAAATCCAGCGGGTTCAGGCTGGGGCGCATTTCGCAGCCGAGCAGGTGGTAGCGGCCATCGGGGATGCGCTCGACGACAAAGCGACGCGCATGGAACAGCGCCCGCCCCAGCACCGGCACACCGCGCGGAATCGGCTCGGCAAACAGCCCGACAAACACCAGCGGTCCCAGCCCCTCGCCCTGCACCTCCACGCTGAGCGCATGCGGCTGCGGATGCACCGCCGGGTCAAAGCCGTGATACGGCAGCACCCGGGCGCGCGCATCGCCCAGCTCCCGGCGCAGCACGGCGCTGAAGCCGGGCGCATCGGCGCGGTAATCGCGCGGGCTTTGCCCGGTATGGGCGCGGAAGCGGTGCGCGTAGGTGGCGGCGCTGGCATGGCCGGCCTCCAGTTGCGAGGCAATCACTGGCTGGCCTTGTACCAGCGGGGCGATGCCCTGCTCGATTTTCAGTGCGGCGATGTAGTCGCGCAGCGACAGCCCGGTTTCGGCGCGAAAGTGGCGGCTCAGGGCAAAACGGCTCAAACCAAAGTGCGCCGCGATTTCCGCGGGCTGGGGGCTTTCATGCAGCCGCGCGCGAATATGGGCCGTAATGGCATCCAGCAGGGACGGTGACATGACAGCGCTTGGGTCACGAACGGAATGCATAGAGGTCTTGCCCCCCTAGCCAGGGTAGGCGCCGCGCACCTTTGCGCAAGCGCCTAAAGAGCCACCACCTCGAATGCGGTCGTGATCTCCGCCGTCTTGCCCAGCATGATGCTGGCGGAACAGTATTTCTCGTGACTGAGGGCGATGGCCCGCTCTACCGCTACGGGCGGCAGATTGCGCCCGGTCACGGTGAAGTGCATGTGGATGCGGGTGAACACCTTGGGGTCGGCGCTGGCGCGTTCGCTGCTGAGCTTGACGGTGCACCCACGCACATCATGCCGCCCGCGCCGCAGGATGAGCACCACGTCATACGCGGTGCAGCCGCCCGTGCCCGCGAGGATGGCTTCCATCGGACGGGGCGCCAGGTTTTGCCCGCCGTTGGCTGGGTTGGCCGCGTCGGGCGCGCCATCCATTGCAATAACGTGGCCGCTGCCGGTTTCAGCCATAAAGCCCATGCCCGAGCGTGCCCCTGTGGCACCTGTCCAGCTCACCGTGCACTCCATGATGTGAGGGTTCCTTGATGTGAAAAAAGTCACCGAAGCGTAGCGGGTTGGAGACGATATGCGTGCAGATGCCCGCAAGTTACCGCTTGCTTGCCCTGGTTTGCCGTGGCTTTCTGCAAGTTTTAGAGCTTTCCACTACACTTCGCCGCCATGCAAACGCCACCGGCTGGTGGTATTTGCGCCCGTTGTCTCCTCCACCCCTTCGAAAGGTGGATTCATGCCCCAGGCCGCCATGGTCTGGGGCTTTTTTTATATGTTGTGCCTTGCGCTGCTGAGCCAACGTGAGCACGCACGGGCGCCGGAGTCACGCGCCCCGGGGCTCCAGACGGCTTTGGCGGCGGCTGCGGCGGCAACCGGCCAGCGCCAAGCATGGGCGGGCGCCTGCAACGGTCGCTCCCGGTCACAGCCCCAGCATCAGCTTGAGGTTTTGCACCGCCGCGCCGCTGGCGCCCTTGCCCAGGTTGTCCAGCCGCGCCACGCACACGGCCTGGCGGTGCTGCGGGTTGCCGAACACGCGGATTTCCAGCCGGTTCGTGTCCTTCAGCGCCAGGGCGTCGAGCTTGCCGTTGTCGGTGGCAGGCTCGGCCGTGACCCATTCGCTGCCCGCGTAGTGCGCGGCGTAGATTTCGGCCAGGCGCTCGGGCGTGGGCTGGCCGGGCAGCATGTCCAGGTGCAGCGGCAGCTCCACCAGCATGCCTTGCGGGAAGTTGGCCACGGCGGGCATGAAGATGGGCCGGCGCGTGAGGCGGCCGTAGCGCATGATTTCCGGGATGTGCTTGTGCGCCAGGCCCAGCGCGTACAGCTCGTAGGCCGGGGCCTGGCCGGCCTCGTAGGCCTCGATCATCTGGCGGCCGCCGCCGCTGTAGCCGCTGACGGCCGGCAGGGCCACGGGGTGGTCGGGCGGCAGCACGCCGGCCTCCACCAGCGGGCGCAGCAGCGCAATGGCGCCGGTGGCATAGCAGCCGGGGTTGGCCACGCGCTGGGCCTGCTGCACGGCGGCGCGCTGCGCCGACGACAGCTCGGGAAAGCCGTAGGTCCAGCCCTCGGCCACGCGGTGCGCGGTGCTGGCGTCGATGATGCGCGGCTTGTGGCCGGGCAGCGCGTCGATCATGGCCACGGATTCGCGCGCCGCGTCGTCGTGCAGGCACAAGATGACCAGATCCACCCCGGCCATGATGGCGCGCTTGGCCTCGGGGTCCTTGCGCAGCGCCGGGTCGATGCTGACCAGCTCCACGCCCGCCATGCCCTGCAGGCGCTCGCGGATTTGCAGGCCGGTGGTGCCGGCCTCGCCATCGATAAATACTTTTGCCATTTGCGTTGAAACTCCGGTTGGGCGGCCCCCGCTGGCCGCCAAAACGCCAGCCATGACCGGGCATTGGCGCATTCGCTGCATGATACATTTGCAGGGCGGATAGCGTGTTCTGCACGTTCTCATTCGCGCCAGTGGGTCGCCTCTGCGGCACGCCTGCGCCGCTGCCAGGGCACCCGACAGATTCTCAATCCTCCAGAGGGCTTCATGAAAATTCACGAATACCAGGGCAAGGAGATCCTGCGCAGCTTCGGCGTGCCCGTGCCGCGCGGCATCCCCGCCTTCACCGTCCAGGAAGCTGTTGAAGCGGCACAAAAACTCGGCGGCCCCGTGTGGGTCGTCAAGGCACAAATTCACGCGGGCGGCCGCGGCAAGGGCGGTGGCGTGAAGGTGGCCAAGTCCGTCGATGACGTGAAAAAGCTCGCTGGCGAAATCCTGGGCATGCAGCTCAAGACCCACCAGACCGGCCCCGAGGGCCAGAAGGTGCGCCGCCTGTACATTGAAGAAGGCGCGGACATCCAGAAGGAGTATTACGTCTCCGTCGTCACCGACCGCGCCACGCAGAAAGTGGCCTTCATCGCCAGCAGCGAAGGCGGCATGGACATCGAGGAAGTGGCGCACAGCCACCCCGAAAAAATCATCAAGGTGTTCGTCGATCCGCTGACGGGTATGACCGACGCGCAAGCCAAGGAAGTGGCCGACGGCATCGGCATCCCCGCTGACAGCACGGCCCAGGCCGTGGACGTGTTCAAGAAGCTCTACCAGTGCTACATGGACACCGACGCCAGCCTGGTCGAGATCAACCCGCTCAACCGCGACAGCAAGGGCAACATCATCGCGCTGGACGCCAAGTTCAACTTCGACTCCAACGCCCTGTTCCGCCACCCCGAAATCGTGGCGCTGCGCGACCTGGACGAAGAAGACCCGGCCGAAGTGGAAGCCAGCAAGTTCGACCTGGCCTACATCAGCCTGGACGGCAACATCGGCTGCCTGGTCAACGGCGCGGGCCTGGCCATGGCCACCATGGACACCATCAAGCTCTTCGGCGCCGAGCCGGCCAACTTCCTCGACGTGGGCGGCGGCGCCACCCCCGAGAAAGTGACCGAGGCGTTCAAGATCATGCTCAAGAACCCCAAGGTCAAGGCCATCCTGGTCAACATCTTCGGCGGCATCATGAAGTGCGACACCATCGCCACCGGCATCATCACCGCCAGCCGCGCGGTGGACCTGAAAGTGCCGCTGGTCGTGCGCATGAAAGGCACCAACGAGGAGCTGGGCAAAAAGCTGCTGGCCGAAAGCGGCCTGCCCATCATCAGCGCCGACACCATGGCCGAAGCCGCGCAAAAAGTGGTGGCCGCAGTGCAGAAATAAGGAGCCGCCATGTCCATCTACATCAACAAAGACACCAAAGTCATCACCCAGGGCATCACCGGCAAGACCGGCCAGTTCCACACCGAAAAGTGCATCGAGTACGCCAACGGCAAGAACTGCTTCGTCGCCGGCGTGAACCCCAAGAAGGCCGGCGAGAAGATTTTTGACGTGCCCATCTACGCCTCCGTCAAGGAAGCGGCCAAGGAAACCGGCGCCACCGTGAGCGTGATCTACGTGCCGCCCGCCGGCGCAGCCGCCGCCATCTGGGAAGCCGTGGAAGCCGACCTGGACCTGGCCATCTGCATCACCGAAGGCATCCCCGTCAAGGACATGCTGGAAGTTCGCAACAAGATGAAGGAAAAGGAGGCCAAGGGCGGCAAGAAAACCCTGCTGCTGGGCCCCAACTGCCCCGGCCTGATCACGCCCGACGAGATCAAGATCGGCATCATGCCCGG
Organism: Comamonadaceae bacterium OH2545_COT-014; assembly: GCA_003859965.1. GTDB lineage: Bacteria > Pseudomonadota > Gammaproteobacteria > Burkholderiales > Burkholderiaceae_C > Ottowia. The sequence goes on from RQYR01000030.1 coordinate 6,006, forward strand.
CCACATCCACAAGAAAGGCCGCGTGGGCGTGGTCTCGCGCTCGGGCACGCTGACCTATGAAGCCGTGGCGCAGCTCACCGAGCTGGGCATCGGCCAGTCCAGCGCCGTGGGCATTGGCGGCGACCCGATCAACGGCCTGAAGCACATCGACGTGATGAAGGCCTTCAACGACGATCCGGACACCGACGCCGTGATCATGATCGGCGAGATCGGCGGCCCCGACGAGGCCGAAGCCGCGCGCTGGTGCAAAGAGCACATGAAAAAGCCCGTGGTCGGCTTCATCGCCGGCGTGACCGCCCCTCCGGGCAAGCGCATGGGCCACGCCGGCGCGCTGATCTCCGGCGGCGCCGACACGGCCGAGGCCAAACTCGCCATCATGGAAGAGTGCGGCTTCAAGATTACGCGCGACCCCTCCGAGATGGGCAAGCTGCTCAAGAGCTTGCTCTGATCTTTCGGGCGCTGGGCCATGCACTGCGCAGCCCCGCCCGCATGACTGCCGCCCTATTCAGGGGGAGGGCGGTCACAGAAAGCCGGATTGCCGTATAGGACAATCCGGCTTTCTTTATTGGCACTTGCCGCTGGCGGCCGCCAGCGGCACCCGAAAGCAAGACCGCCTCATGGAAGCATTTCTTACCGCCCAGTTCTGGGTGGCCGTGAGCCAGATCATCCTCATCGACATCCTGCTGGGTGGCGACAACGCCGTCGTCATTGCCCTGGCCTGCCGGCAGCTGCCGGCGCACCAGCGCTTCAAGGGCATCCTCTGGGGAACGGCGGGCGCCATCGTGCTGCGGGTGGCGCTCATCGCCTTCGCGCTCACGTTGCTTCAAGTGCCCTTGCTAAAGCTGGCAGGCGGTCTGCTGCTGGTGTGGATTGGCGTGAAACTCATCGCCCCGGCGGAAGAAGAGCACGGAAACATTCAGGCCAGCGACCGCTTGTGGGGCGCCGTCAAGACCGTCATCATGGCCGACTTGGTCATGAGCATCGACAACGTGATCGCCATTGCGGGCGCGGCACAAGGGGCTGGCGGGCAGCATCAGCTGCCGCTGGTCATTTTCGGTTTGCTGGTCAGCATCCCGATCATCGTCGGAGGTAGCCAGCTGGTGCTCAAGCTCATGGACCGCTTCCCCGTCATCATTGTGCTGGGCGGCATGCTGCTGGGCTGGATCGCGGGCACCATGGTGCACACGGATCCGGCACTCGCCGCCCATCTGCCGCAAGACCGCGCCTGGCACTATGGCCTGGGCGTGGCCGGGGCGCTGCTGGTGCTGGGGCTGGGCCAGGCCTTGAAATCCCGCCGCCGGTCTGCCGATACGGCCTGACGCCCCCACAGTGCCGCCCTTCATTCCCACGCTCATTTCCCGCCCATCGCACATGCCCGCCCCGTCCTATCGCTTCGCAGCACTGACCGATGTTGGCTGCCTGCGCGACAACAACGAAGACGCCATTGTCATCAACCCCGCCCACGGCATCGCCGTGCTGGCCGATGGCATGGGCGGCTACAACGCGGGAGAAGTGGCCAGCGCGCTGGCCACTGAGCTCACGGCCAGCGAAATGGCACGCTGGCTGGCTGAAGCCGGCGACGTGGCCGGCCCGCACGACATCACGCGCGCCATGGAAATCTGCGTGGACAACGCCAACCGCGCCATTTTCGATTCGGCCAATACCCATGAAGAATACGCCGGCATGGGCACCACGCTGGTCATGGCCGTGTGTCACGGCACGCAGCTTTACACGGGGCATGTGGGTGATTCGCGCGCGTACCGCTGGCGCGCCGACACCCTGACCCAGCTCACGCGGGATCACTCGTTGCTGCAAGAGCAGCTGGACGCCGGCCTCATCACGCCGGAAGAAGCCACCCTGTCCAGCAGCCGCAACCTGGTGACCCGTGCGCTGGGCGTGGAAGACACGGTCATGCTGGATGTGCAGGCGTTCGAGACGCAGCCGGACGATCTGTATCTGCTGTGCTCGGACGGCCTGACCGACATGGTCGAGGAAGAAGACATTGCCGCGCTCATGGGAGCGCCACAACCGCTGGAGGAGATGGCGCAGGCGCTCGTGGCGTCCGCCAACGCCAATGGCGGGCGCGACAACATCGCCGTCGTGCTGATTCAGGTGGCGGCGCCTCCCAAGAAGGCGGGCATGCTGGCCAAGCTGCTGGGCAAAGCCGGCCCATCCCCTTCTTGAACCGGCCTTTCACGACATTTTTCATGGGTTTTCAAAGTCGCAAGGCACAACACGCCCCAGCTTATGCAACCATTCGTGGTTGCGCGCTGCGGCGCCTTTGTTTTTTCACATCACACAGAACGCCCCTTTGCATGCTTAGCGGGGCAGCGGGAGAGGATTCATGCCGAAGTTGATCGTTTCGATCGACGGTGTCGTCATCAAGGAGGTCCAGCTGACCAAGGACCGCTCCACCCTGGGCCGCCGTCCCTACAACGATGTCGTCATCGACAACCTGGCCGTCAGCGGTGAGCACGCCGTGATCAAGATTCACGACGGCCAGGTCACCATCGAAGACCAGGGCAGCACCAATGGCACTTATGTCAACGGCAAAAGCATCAAGCGCCAGGCGCTGACCGACGGCGACACGATCGAGATCGGCAAATACAAGATCAAGTACAACGCCGGCCGCACCGACAGCATGCCGCTTGGCGCCGCGGCCAACGCCCCCGTCCCCTCGGTGCCCATGGGGCTGGATGCGGGCGCCTCCATGCCGCAGGGTTTGGGCGCGCGCGGCCCGCGCGTGCGCGTGCTCAACGGCTCGGCAGCCGGGCGCGAGCTGGAGCTGACCAAGGTCATCACCACCATTGGCAAGCCCGGCGTTTCGGTCGCGTCCATCACGCGCAAGCCGCATGGCTTCGACCTGGCGCTGGTGGAGGGCGAGCACGTCCCCGCCGTCAACGGCGTCACGCTGGACGGCGGCCCCATCACCTTGAAAAGCCACGACTGCATTGAGCTGGCCGGCATCCGCATGGAGTTCATTGACTCCTGACCCTGCCTGCCGGAACCCGTCCATTCCAAGCGTCACACAGATCACCCCGATCACGCACCCCGCCCACGCCCCCCAGCACGCGCCTGCGCCTTTTGCCCCCGGCGCAGGCGCTCTTGTTTTCCGGCACACGCTCCGGCGGCGCACTCATCTTTCATCGCCGGCCCGCCAGGCGCTTGCCCGTCCGCCATGTCCTATCTGAGCCGTCACCGCTGGCGTCTGGCGTTGGCCCTGCTGCCGGTGGCACTGGCCCTGCTGCACGCCACCGGCGTGCAGCCCTGGCGTACGCTGGAGCGCGCGGAGCAGCGCCTGCACGACATCCGGCTGCAACTGGCCATGCCGCGCACGCTGGATGAGCGCGTGGTCATCATCGACATTGACGAAGCCAGCCTGGCCGCGCTGGGCCAGTGGCCGTGGCCGCGCACACGCCTGGCCACGCTGGTGCAGGAAGTGCTGGACCGCCAGCGCGCCAGCGCCCTGGGCTTTGACGCCGTGTTCGCCGAGCCTGACCGCAGCACCGGCCTGGCCGCGCTGCGCGCCTTGGCCGACGGCCCCCTGCGCCAGCAGCCCGCCTTCACCCGCTGGCTGCACGAACATGGCCACGCGCTGGATGCCGATCAGCGCCTGGCCCACGCCCTGCAAGGTCGCCCCGTGGCGCTGGGCTACTACTTCACCAGCGACCGCGGCGGTCAACGCAGCGGGGTATTGCCCGCGCCGCTGGCCGATGCCGCGACCGCGCGTGATGCGCCGCCGGGCATCACCCACTGGAATGGCTACGGCGCCAATATCGCCCCCCTGGCCGCCGCCGCGCCCCATGGCGGCTTCTTCAACGCCCTGGCTGACAGCGACGGCGTGGTGCGCGCCGTTCCGCTGCTGGCCGCCTACAACGGCGCCTGGTACGAATCCCTGGCCCTGGCCGTGGTGCGGCAGGCCCTTCGCCAGCCCGCCCTGGCGCTGCAATGGGGCGGTGAACCCGCCACCTTGCAAGCCTTGCTGCTGCAAGGCACGGGCCGCCACCCCGGCCACGTGCGGGTGCCCGTCAACCCGCAAGCCGCCGCCCTGGTGCCTTACCGGGGGCCCGGCGGGCCGCGCGGCGGCTCCTTCCGCTACTACTCGGCGGTGGACGTGCTGCAAGGCCGCCTGCCCGAAGGCAGCCTGGCGGGGCGCATTGCCCTGCTGGGCTTTACCGCGCCCGGCCTGATGGACTTGCGTGCCACGCCAGCCGGCGAGGTGTATCCGGGCGTGGAAGTGCATGCCAACCTGATCTCCGGCCTGCTGGAAGGGCGCATTCCCGTCCAGCCGCCCGAGGCCCGCGCGCTGGACGTGATCGCCATCACCGCCACCGGCCTGCTGCTGGCCCTGGCACTGCCCGCCCTGCCCGTGGCCGGGGCGCTGGCGCTAGGGCTGGGCGTGGCGGCCGGCCTGACGGCGCTGAATTTCTGGCTCTACGCCGCCCACGGGCTGGCCCTGCCGCTGGCGGCCGCCCTGTTCACCGCCCTGGCCGTGCTGGCGCTGGACACCGCGTGCGGCTATGGCATGGAACGCCGCAGCAAACGCCGCCTGGCGGCCCTGTTCGGCACCTACGTGCCGCCCGAGCTGGTGCGGCGGATGGTGCAGCAGCCCGAGCGCTACGGCATGCAGGCCCAGACGCGCGAGCTGACCATCCTGTTTTGCGACATGCACGGCTTCACCAGCCTGTCGGAACACATGCCGCCGCTGGCGCTGCAGGCTTTGCTGAACGATGTGCTGAGCCGGCTGTCGCAAATCATTCACGAACACCAAGGCACCATCGACAAATACATGGGCGACTGCGTCATGGCCTTCTGGGGCGCGCCCGTTTCCATGCCCGACCACGCCGCCCGCGCCACTGCCGCCGCCCTGGGCATGGCCGAGGCCATGCGCGCCTTCAACCGCGAGCGCGCAGCCGCCGGCCTGCCCGAGATCAAGGTTGGCATCGGACTGAACACCGGCCTCGTGTCGGTAGGCGACATGGGTTCCGACATACGGCGTGCCTACACGGTGCTGGGCGATGCGGTCAACCTGGCTTCACGGCTGGAGGGCCTGTCGCGCACTTATGGCGTGGATATCATCGCCAGCGACAGCACCCGCGCCCAGGCGCCCGGGTTCTTGTGGCAGGCGCTGGATCACGTGCACGTCAAAGGCCGCCAAGAAGCCGTGACCATCCACACCCCGCGCGCGCCAGCGCATCCTGAGCCGCCCACGCACGCCGCCACCCCCGTGAAGACGCCAGCCATCAGACCCGCAAGCGTTGCAAGTGAGCAACACCCTTGAGATGCGTACCAAAGTAAGCATTTTGGCCGCCAATTTGCCAACTATTCCCTTTACCAGCACGCCCCGCCGCAGCTAAGCTGCCCGCCGGCCTCGTCCGCCGCCCCATCCGTGATTTGGAAGCCGGCGGCGTTTTTCCATGACAAGCAAAAGAGTCTCTCCATGAGGGTGCGCGTGCTGGGCTGCTCCGGCGCCATTGCCTACGGCTGCAAAACCACGGCGTTCCTGGTCGGCCAGGACACGCTCATTGACGCGGGCACCGGCGTAGGCGACCTCACGCTGGAGGAGATGCTCGGCATCGATCACGTCTTTCTCACCCACGCCCATCTGGATCACGTGGCCTGCCTGCCGCTCATGGTGGATGCCGTGGTCACGGCCCGCCAAACGCCCTTGCGCGTGTACGGCCTGCCCGAAACCCTGCAGGCGGTGCATGCCCATATCTTCAACGACCTGATCTGGCCCGACTTCACCCGCCTGCCCAGCCCGCAGGCGTCATTTGTCACGTTTCACCCCATCGAAACGGGCCGCGCCATTGCACTGCCCCACCACATCATCGAGCCGCTGCCCGCCGTCCACACCGTGCCCGCCGTCGGCTTTGCCGTGCGCGACCTGCCTGAAGACAGCCCCTGGTGGGTCTTCAGCGGCGACACCGAAAGCAACCCCGCCTTCTGGCAGCGCGTCAACCAGATGAAAGTAGGCGCGCTGGTCATCGAAACCGCTTTCAGCAACCGCGAAAGCAACCTGGCCCGCAACGCCAAACACCTCTCGCCCGCCGTGCTGGCCGACGAGCTGGACTGCATCGCGCCCGAGCACTGCTACCCCATCTACATCACCCACACCAAGCCCACGGAAACGGCCACCATCATGTGCGAGATCGCGCAGTTCGACCGGGTGCGCCCGCCCCGCGCCGAAGTGGCGCACGACATCCGCTGCCTCAGCGCTGGCCACGTCTTTGAATGGTAGGCGGCCCAACCTGCTGGTTTGCTATTATTTCAGTAGCTGCAATCGTCGTTGATACGGCCTGAAAGGCGAATTTCGATGCAAAGCGCGGCATCAAGCGCGCCCGGCGCCCAGGAGAGTCGGCAGGCCCCCGCCCAGCCGCTGCCGCGCCAGACCCGGCAAGCGCCCGCCTAGAATCGCCCCATGCATTTCGACCCCGAACAGGCGCTGCGTCTGGCGCGCGACACGCTGGACATCGAAGCCGCCGCCGTGCTCGGCCTGAAAGACCGGCTGGACGCTACCGGCTTCGCGCGCGCCGTGGCGCTGATCCTGCAAGGCACGGGCCGCGTCGTCGTCATGGGCATGGGCAAAAGCGGCCACGTGGGGCGCAAGATCGCGGCCACGCTGTCGTCCACCGGCACCCCCGCCCTGTTCGTGCACCCGGCCGAGGCCAGCCATGGCGATCTGGGCATGATCCAGCCACAGGATGTGGTGCTGGCCATCTCCAACAGCGGCGAAAGCGCCGAGCTGAACGCCATCCTCCCGCTGGTCAAGCGCCTAGGCGCCACCCTGGTGGCCCTGACCGGCGGCCTGCGCTCCACGCTGGCGCGCCATGCCGACGTGGTGCTCGACAGCAGCGTCGAAAAAGAAGCCTGCCCGCTCAACCTGGCGCCCACCGCCAGCACCACCGCCCAACTGGCGCTGGGCGACGCCCTGGCCCTGGCCCTGCTCGACGCGCGCGGCTTCAAGGCCGAGGACTTTGCCCGCTCGCACCCCGGCGGCGCGCTGGGCCGCCGTCTGCTCACCCGCGTGACCGACATCATGCGCGCCGGCGACGACATTCCGCGCGTGCCCCCCGGCGCCAGCTTCAGCGCGCTGATGCGCGAAATCACCGCCAAGGGGCTGGGCGCCGCCGCCGTGGTGGACGACACGGGCCGCGCCATCGGTATCTTCACCGACGGCGACCTGCGCCGCCTGGTGGAAACCGGGCGCGACCTGCGCCACCTGAGCGCCCAGGACGTGATGCGCCCTGAACCGCGCCACGTGGCCGCCAGCGCCCTGGCCGCCGAAGCGGCCGGCCTCATGGAACAGCACCGCATCACCGTGCTGCTGGTGCAGGGCGACGACGGCCGCCTGGCCGGCGCCATCAGCAGCAACGACCTGATGCGCGCCAAAGTCATCTAGTGTGAACAAGACCCTGGCCCCCATGCCCCTGAACCCCGCCCCCGCGCTCACCTGGCCCCCTGAACTGCTGCTGCACGCCCAGGGCGTGCGCGTGGCGTTTTTCGACGTGGACGGCGTGCTCACCGACGGCGGCCTTTACCTCAGCGCCGAAGGTGAAACCCTCAAACGCTTTCACGCGCTGGACGGCCACGGCATCAAGCTGCTGCGGCAGACCGGCATCACGCCAGCCGTCATCTCCGGGCGCGACTCGGCCGTGCTGCGCGAGCGCCTGACCGCGCTGGGCGTGACCGAATGGCGCTTGGGCACCGAGGCCAAGCTCCCCGCCGCCGAGGCCATCCTGGCCGCGTTGGGCCTGGGCTGGGCCGAGGCCGCCGCCATCGGCGACGACTGGCCCGACCTGCCCCTGCTCGCCCGCGCCGCCTTCGCCTGCGCCCCGCCCAACGCCCATGCCGAGGCGCGCGCCCGCGCCCACCACGTCACCCAAGCCGCCGGCGGCCACGGCGCGGCGCGCGAATTCTGCGACCTGCTGCTCACCGCCAGCGGCCATTACCACCGCCTGCTGGCCGCCCAGCTCGGCGCCCCGCCCGAGGGGCCGCCGCCAGCCGCCCCATGATCGACCGTGCCCGCCTGCTGCGCCTGGGGCGCGACCAGCTTTCCGCCTGGCTGCCCGCCCTGCTCATGGGCCTGTTCGCCCTGGGCACCTGGTGGCTGGTGCGCAGCGCCCCCCAGCTGGGCGCGCCGGAAGCGCCGCGCCTGCCCAGCCACGAGCCGGATTACTTCATGCACGACTTCGCCGTGCAAACCTTCGACGCCGCAGGCCAGCTCAAAACCCGCATCACCGGCGCGCAAGGCCACCATTACCCTGACACCGACACGCTTGAAGTGCAAAGCCCCCGCCTGCAAGCCTGGGGCCGGCAGGGCGAACGCACCACCGCCACGGCCCAGCGCGCCCTCTCCAACGGCGACGGCAGCGAGGTGCAACTGTTCGGCAACGCCCGCGTGGTGCGCGAAGGCCAGCCCCAAGCCCCCGGCCGGCCCGCGCCGCCGCCCGTCGAATTCCGGGGCGAGCACCTGCACGCCTACGTGGAGCAAGAGCGCGTCAGCGCCAGCCAGCCGGTGGAAATCACGCGCGGCCCCGACCGCTTCACCGGCGACCGCTTCGAGTACGACCACGCCACCGGCGTGGCCCGGCTGCACGGCCGCGTGCGCGGCACCATCGCCCCACGGCCACGCGCGATGGACAAGACAAGCAAGGCAGGCCGCCCCTCATGAGCGCAAGCACCCCGGCGCCCTTGGCGTTCATCACCGGCGCCTCCAGCGGCATCGGGCAGGCGCTGGCCGCGCACTACCAGCGCGCCGGCTGGCGGGTGGCCCTGGTGGCGCGCCGCCCGGCCGAACTGGCGGCCTGGGCCACGCAGCAAGGCTGGCCCGCTGACCGCTGGCGCGCCTACGGCGCCGACGTGACCCGCCCCGACAGCATTGCCGCAGCCGTCCGCGCCTGCCTGGGCGAGCTGGGCCTGCCTGACGTGGTGATCGCCAGCGCCGGCATCAGCATTGGCATGGACAGCGCCGAATTCGACGACCTGGACGTCATGACGCGCACCTTCGCCACCAACAACGTCGGGCTGGCCGCCACCTTCCAGCCCTTCGTGCGCGCCATGCGGGCGCGCGGCAGCGGACGGCTGGTGGGCGTGGCCAGCGTGGCGGGCGTGCGCGGCCTGCCGGGGCATGGCGCCTATTGCGCCAGCAAGGCCGGCGTCATCCGCTACTGCGAAAGCCTGCGCGCCGAGCTGCACGGCAGCGGCGTGCGGGTGGTCACGCTGCTGCCCGGCTTCATCGACACGCCGATGACGCGCCACAACCCCTACCCCATGCCGTTTCTGATGCCGGCCGACGCCTTTGCGCGCCGGGCGGCGGCGGCCATTGCGGCCGGCGCGCGCCAGCGCGTCATCCCGTGGCCCATGGGTATCGTGGCCTGGCTGCTGCCGCGGCTGCCCGGCGCCTGGCTCGATGGCCTGCTGGCGCGCCGCCCGCGCAAACCCCGGCAGGGTGCAGATGCGGCCAAATAGACGCCCATGAGCGCCGTAAGCGGCGGACGCGGCGGACGCCATTCAGGCCCGCAGCTCAGTCCAGCAAATCACCGTCCACGTAGTACCAGCGCCCGCCTTCGCGCACGAAGCGGCTGCGCTCGTGCTGGCGCACGGCACGGCCGCCCAGGCGGTGGCGCGCCACGAACTCCACTTGCGCATGGTCCGCGCCAGCAGGCCGGGCTGCGCGCACCTGCAGGCCCAGCCAGCGCGCCCCCGGGTCAAACGCAACCGCCGCCGGGCGCTGGCTGGGGTGCCAGGTGGCCAGCAGGTAAGCCGCCCGCTGGAGCGCAAAGGCGCTGTAGCGCGAGCGCATCAGCGTCTCGGCATCGGGCGCGGGCGTGTCTGTTTCCAGATACAGGCCGCAACAGGCCGCGTAGCTGAGCGGGCGGGCGCGGGCGCCTTGCCGTCCACAAGGGCAGGGCGCGCCGGGTGGCGGCGGGGGCAGGGCATCACCGTGCATGCCAGCTCCGGTATCAGCGCCGCCAGAACTGGGGCGTGAACAGCACCAGCACCGACAGCAGCTCCAGCCGCCCCAGCAACATGGCCACGCTGCATACCCCGATCTGGAAGTCGTTGAGCACGCCAAAGTTGCCCGCCGGCCCCACCTTGCCCATGCCGGGGCCAATGTTGTTGAGGCAGGCAATGATGGCGGTGAAGGCGGTCACCACATCCAGCCCGGAGGCCAGCATGAGCATGGTCAGCCCCACCATGACGCCGCCGTAGATGAGCATGAAGGCCATGATGGCCCAGATCACATCGGGCGGCACGACGATGCTGCGCCCCAGCACCACCGGGTGCACCACGCGCGGGTGGACGATGCGCACCAGCTCGCGTTCGGCCAGCCGCACCAGCACCAGCATGCGCACCAGCTTGATGCCGCCGCCGGTGGAGCCGGCGCACGAGACGAAACAGCCCAGAAACAGCAGCAGCACGGGCACGAAGCTGGGCCACAGCAGGTAATCGGTGGTGGCATAGCCCGTGGTGGTGGCCACGGAAATCACCTGGAACGCGGCTTGCCGCAGGGCCAGGCCAGCGTCCGCATACACCTTGTCGAACACCAGCATGGCGGTGACCAGCGCCACGCTGACGGCCAGAATGGCAACGTAAGTGCGCACTTCGGCATCACGCGAGAGTGGCGAGAGCGAACGCAGACGCCACACCATGAAGTAGCGCGCAAAGCTCACGCCCGAGAGCAGCATGAACAGGGTGGCCACCCATTCCAGCTGGGGCGAATCCCAGTGACCAAAGCTCTGGTCGTGCGACGAAAAGCCGCCCAGCCCCACGGTGGTGCACATGTGCATGAAGGCATCCGCCCAGCTCATGCCGCCCCAGCGGTAGGCCAGCATACAGCTGAGCGAGAGCACGAAGTACACGCCCCACAGCCCGCGCGCGGTTTCGGCAATGCGCGGGGTCAGCCGCGTGTCTTTCATGGGGCCGGGCATTTCGGCCTTGTACAGCTGCGTGCCGCCCAGTCCCAGGAAGGGCAGCACGGCCACGGCCAGCAGCATGATGCCCAGACCGCCGATCAGCTGCAAAAAGCAGCGCCAGATGTTGACCGGCATGGCCAGCAGATCCAGCCCGGCCAGCGCGGTGGCGCCGGTGGCGGTCAGGCCGCTCATGGCTTCGAAGTAGGCGTCGAACCAGCCAATGTTGTGGATGGTGAACATGAAGGGCAGCGCCGCGTAGGCCGGCAGCACCAGCCACACCAGGGTGACAAGCAGAAAGCCGTCCTTGACGGTCAGCTCGCGCTGGTCACGGCGCGTGCGCCACCACAGCAGCGCCCCGGAAGCCAGGGTGAACAGCAGGCAGCCCGCCCAGACCTCGGCGTGGCGCGCGCCATCGGCCCACACGGCCCAGGCCAGCGGCACCAGGAAGGTCATGGAAAAAACCATGACGATCCACGACAGCACCAGCAGTGCGTTGTTGAAGCGGTTCATGCCTTGGCTCCGGCGCCTGCCCGTCAGAAGAAGGTGGCGCGCACCTGAAACAGCCGCTCCACCTCACGCACCATGCGCTTGTGCGGCAGAAAGAGGATGACGTGATCGTCCGTTTCGATCACCGTGTCGTGGTGCGGCATGAGCACCTGCACGTCGTCGCCCTCGCCGCGCACGATGGCGCCAAAGCGCGCCCCTTCGGGCAGGCGGATCTGGTCAATGCGCCGGCCCACCAGGTGCGAGGTTTTGGCGTCGCCCCGGGCCACGCCCTCCAGCGCTTCGGCCGTGCCGCGCCGCAGGCTGTGCACCGCCGCCACCGCGCCACGCCGCACATGGGCCAGCAGCTCGCCAATGACGGCGTGCGCGGGCGAGATCGCAATGTCGATCGTGCTGCCTTGCAGCATGTCGGCATAGGCGCGGCGGTTGATGAGGGCCATGACGCGCTTGGCCCCCAGGCGCTTGGCCAGCATGGACGAAAGGATGTTGTCCTCATCGTCGCTGGTGACGGCGACGAACAAGTCCATCGCGCCCACGTTCTCGGTGGTCAGCAGCTCTTCGTCAGAGCCATCGCCTTCCAGCACCAGCATGTCCACCGGCAGCTCGGCCGCCAGGTATTCGCAGCGCTGGCGGTTGGACTCGATCAGCTTCACCTCGCAGCGGCCCACCAGGCTGCGCGCCAGGTTCAGGCCCACGCGGCCGCCGCCGGCAATCATCACGCGGCGCACCGGCTGGTCGGCATTGCCAATGGCGCGCAGCGCGGCGCGCACTTGGCGGCGTTCGACCAGCACGAACACTTCGTCGCCCGCCTGCACGCGCGTGCCCGAAACGCAAGGCGTTTCCTGGTCACGGTGATAGACGGCCACCACGCGAAACTGCAAATCCGGGTTCTGCTGGCTGAATTCGGCAATGGTGTGGCCGGCCAGCGCACTGCGGGCGGATACGCGCACGGCCACCAGATAGGCCCGCCCGCGCGAGAACTGGAGCACTTGCAGGGCTTCCGGGTATTCGATCAGCTGGTGAATGGTGCGCGTGACGGAATCCTCGGGGCAAATCGCCCGGTCCACCGCAAAGCCTTCATGGCCCAGCAGCGTCTCGCTTTGCTTGAATTCGGGCGAACGGATGCGGGCGATGCGCGTGGGAATGCCAAACACGTCGTGCGCGATCTTGCAGGCCACCAGATTGGTTTCATCCAGCGGCGTGCAGGCGACAAACATGTCGGCGTCTTCCGCGCCGGCATGCCGCAGCACCGACGGCTGAATGCCGTTGCCTGGCACGCCGCGCAGCTCCAGGCGGTCTTCCAGCCGTTGCAGCCGCTCCGGCTTGGGGTCGATCACCGTGATGTCGTTGGCTTCCGACGCCAGGTTCTCTGCCACGCTTTCGCCCACGCGGCCGGCACCGAGAATGATGATTCGCATGTCGTGAACTAGCCTTGAACCGCCTGTGCCCGCGGCACAACCCGTTTCCGGTTAGCCACGGCGCGCGCCCATGCGCGAACGCCAGAGGCGGCGGCGACAGGCCCGGCGATAAAGGGCGGATCATAGTGACTGGCCAGCCCGGCCTGCATGGCGCGCTCGGCCCCTGTCACGAATCATCAAAAAACATAGCATCAAAGCCTTTTGGGTTCTGCCCAAAAGGCTTTATTGACCCAACAACCGCTGCACGCCCGGGCTGGCGCCGGGCGCAAGACTGCGGCCCTGTGCCCGGCCGCCCCCCCTTGCCCGGGGCTACGCAGCGCGCGCCTGTGCCACCAGCTCACGCATCTGCGCGGGGCGAATGGCGCCCGGCGCCGCCGTGCGACCGATGAGATAGCTGGGCGTGCCCCGGAAGCCCAGCGCCCGGGCAAATCGCTGATTGCGCTCAAAGAGGGCTTGCAGGCGTTCGCTGTGCCGCTCGACCCAGGCTTTGGCGGCGGCCATGTCCACACCGCGCGCGGAAAGCGCGGCATCCACGCGCGCTTCATTCAAGCGGCCCGGGTGGGTCATCAGCGCGTCCACCGCATCGGCGTATTTGCCCTGGCGGGCCGCCGCCAGCACCAGCCGTGCGGCGTGGCGCGAGCTTTCGCCATACACGAACAAGTCGCGCATGACCAGGCGCAGCTTCGGGTCTTCGGCCAGCAGCGCCTTCAATTCGGGGTAGCTGCGTTTGCAGTAACTGCACTGGTAGTCGAAAAACTTGACGATGGTCACATCGCCTTGCGCCGCGCCCAGGGCCGGCAAGGCCACGTCGTGCGTGATGTCGCGCAAACCGGAAGAAAGAGGGGCTGGCTGTGCCTGAGCCTGCACATGGGCGGGCAAGCAGGCCGCCGCCGTGGCAGCCGCAGCGGCGCTCATCAAGGCGCGGCGGGACGGGCGAAACAATGAATCCGACATGAAAAGCGTAAAGAAAATCAGACGAGGCGCCTTTGACGACCCCAGTCTGCAGAGGTTCCGCCAGCCACGCCACGGCAGGCAGTGCGGCGGCTTTGGCATACGGGAATCCGGTGTGTGTGCTGTGTCCGGCCGCGGCACGGCCCTCGCACCCGGGGCCCGTTGGGAGGCATCTGCACAAGCGCTACGATCGGCTCGTCAGGGGCTGAGCAAGAAGCGGTTTCGGCTCTTGCCGTGGCTTGTGCCGCCCCACGAGCCGCGACAGGTCACGGCATTGGCTATTTTTTCAACCCCAGGCCTTGTCCATCGGTCTTGCCAAACCAGACACTGCCTTTGCATTCTTCGCCCAGCGCCATGTTCCATCCGCCCACGCTTGCCTCTCTTGCCCATGACCTGGCCGCCGGCCGCACCACCGCCCTTCAGCTGACCGAGGCCGCGCTGGCCCGCGCCGAAGACCCTGCGGGCGAGGGCGCGCGCGCATTCACGCACATTGACCGCGACCGCGCTTTGGCCCTGGCGCGCGCCAGCGATGCCTTGCGCGCCGCCGGCATTGTGCGCTCGCCGCTGGAAGGGGCGCCGGTGTCGGTGAAGGATTTGCTGGATGTCGCCGGCCAAACCACCACGGCCGGTTCAGCCGTGCTGCGGCATGCGCCTGCGGCCACGCGCAACGCCCCTGTGATTGACCGCCTGCTGGCCGCCGGCGCCGTGATCGTGGGCCGCACCAACATGACGGAATTTGCCTTTTCCGGCCTGGGGCTGAACCCGCATTACGGCACCCCCAAAAATCCGTGGGACCGCGCCACGGGGCGCATTCCGGGCGGCTCCTCCAGCGGCGCCGCCATTTCCGTGACCGATGGCATGGCGGCACTGGCCATCGGCTCTGACACAGGCGGGTCGGTGCGCATCCCCTCCGCGCTGTGCGGCCTGACCGGCTTCAAGCCCACCCAGCGGCGCGTGCCCACGGTCGGCACACTGCCGCTATCTACATCGCTCGACTCCATTGGCCCGCTGGCAGCCAGTGTGCATTGCTGCGCCGTGGCCGATGCCGTGCTGGCGGGCGCCGACCCGCATGCCCTGCCCCATCCACTCCCGCTGACAGGCGCACGCCTGGCCGTACCCGCCCATGTGGCGTTAGACGACTTGGATCACACCGTGGCCACCGCTTTCGAGCGCGCTTTGGCCCGCCTGCGCGCCGCCGGCGCCCACATCAGCGACACCCCCATGCCCGAATTCGCCGAACTCGCCACTCTGCACACGCGCGGCACACTGGCAGGCGCTGAAGCCTGGGCCTGGCACCGCACCCTGCTGGCCGAGCAAGGCAGCGGCTACGACCCGCGCGTGCGCGCCCGCATCGAAGCCGGCGGCCGCATGGACACGGCAGACTACATCCAGCTGTTAACCTCTCGCCGTGAATGGATCGCCCAAGTCAACGCCCGACTGGCCCCGTTCGATGCCCTGCTGATGCCCACCGTGCCTCACGTTGCGCCCCCCATCGCACTGCTGCAGGCCGACGACGCCCTCTACAGCCAAACCAACTTGCTCATGCTGCGCAATCCCACGCTCATCAACTTCCTCGACGGTTGCGCTCTTTCCTTGCCATGCCATACGCTCGGCGAAGCCCCCGTGGGCCTGATGCTTGCCGCCCCGGGCGGGGCCGACGCCCGCGTGCTGGCGCTTGGCCTATCGGTTGAAAAAGTGCTACGCAGCTAAATGGCGCCGAGGTTGAGCCGAGCGACTGGCGCACCCCGGCAGGCGCGTGATAACGGGCAACGCGCTCTATGGCGGACACATGGGCGCACACCTTGTGCATCTGTGCCTGCCTCAGCTCTGCTTGGTCGTACGGCATCGCCCCCTGCCAAGCCTTCATCCACACAGTCATGCGCAGCCGCGCTATATGCTGCCCATGTCGGCGCGACTTGCAGTGCACAGGGGTGTGGTCTCCGATCAAAACGGAAGCAAACGCCCGCCTCAACTGGGCGGAAACGCGCCTGGCACATGCTCTGGCACAAGGCATTTCATGCCTGCCTTCAGTCGAAACGACCGATACATGATCACTCTATGTTTCGCGGCAGTCGAAGAAAGCCCACTCCCGCTGTGAAGTAGCTATAGCGCACATACCAGCAGCCCCACGAGCTGGCAGCGCCGAGACCTGCTGCGCCAATCACATGCCCGACGACCAAGAAAGCCCAATGTGATCACCCACTGAGGCAGCCAGCCTCCGGCCCACAACCGAGGCGCCCTTCTCAACGCTATCGCCACCCACGCCATCTTGGAAGGCCGACTGCCCTCTTAACCTCTTGCCAAGCTTGAGTCATTCGCAGCATCTTTCCGCGATTGACCTTGGCCGCACAAGCGGAAAAGCCATCCAGCCAACACAGAGCCACCGTATCGAACGCAGACGAGGCTTGAATCCTGACACTGCCGCCCCCTTCAGCCGCAAATGTCCAAAGTTCTCAAAACCATGGTCTGTTTAATGGAAGCAAGCTTGCAGCAAGCCAAGCAAGTGACCCGTCCTGAATTAGGTTGACACCTAAACGGTATGAGCAAGCTGCCCTAATGCAGCCAATGACGCCCGATGCACGGCATCGGGCGTTTGCATTTTGAGCGAGGAGTGCAGCCGCTCATGGTTATAGATCTGCACCGACTGCGCCACCATGCGCCTGGCCTGCTGCAGATCAGCAGGGCGCTGCAGCAGCAGCTCCGTTTTAAGGATGCCATTGACCCGCTCGGCCAGCGCGTTTTGGTAGCAGTCGCAGCCATCGGTCATCGAGCAGGTGATGCCATGTCGCTCGTGCAACGCCTGATAATGGGCCGAGCAGTACTGAATGCCCCTGTCTGAGTGGTGCACCAGCGGCTGGCGGCTTTGGCGAGCGCGCAGCGCCATTTGCATGGCCTGGGCCACTTGCTCTGCCTGCAAACTCTCATGCACGTGCCAGCCCACGATCTTGCGCGAGTAGGCATCCGTGACCAGACTCAGGTAGACACACCTTGCCGCCGTGGGCAAGTAGGTGATGTCGGCCACCCACACCTGCTCGCTGCCCGTGGCCTGCACCTTCGCTGGCCCGGGTTTGAGCAAATTGGGATGGCGCCTGAAGCGATGATGGCTGTCGGTGGTTTTGTGATACGCCCGGCGCGCAGGCACCAGCAGGCGGTGATTGCGCAGTACGTCAAACAGTGCATCGCGCCCAAGCCCAATGCCTGCACGGCGCAGCGGCTCACGCAGCATGTGATGCAGCTTGCGTGTGCCCACCCGGGGCTGACGCATGCGCTCTTGCCGCACCAGGTGCACCACCACTTGTGCCTGCTCGATCTGCCGGGCGTGTCTGCGCCGGCCCTGGTAGTAGGCCTGGCGGCTCAGCCCCATGTATTGGCAAGCCCTGCTCACGCTCAGCCCTTGTACGAGCGCTTGATCGAGGACTTGCCAGAAGGCTTTTTTACGACACGCACTCCGTAGTCCTTGCGCAGCACTTCGATCACCGCCTCGAACAACCGGGCTTTCTCCTGGACCTGTAGCCAGCTGCACCTGCAGGGCCTTGATTTGCTGCTCGGGCGTGAGTGGCGTGGAGGTTTTGTTGATGGGCATGGCTGCAGATGATGCCGCAGGCCTCCAACCAAGCCGCCCATGCTTAGCGCAGCCACACCAACACCGTCGAGCGGCCCTGGATGCCGTACTTGGCCTGTGCCTGCTTGTATGTCAGCTCGCCTTTTTCTACTTGCTCGACCACGCTCAATTTAAAAGCCAGCGTGTAATCGCGCTGCGTGCGTTTGATCCTCTTTTGCATTGACATTTCCTTTCTGCGCGGTGAAAGGTGTCAACCTCTGGTAGGAAGGGTCAAAGCCAAATAAAAAAGCCCGCATTTGCGGGCTTTTAAAATTGGTTGCGCGAGAAGGATTTGAACCTCCGACCTTTGGGTTATGAGCCCAACGAGCTACCAGACTGCTCCATCGCGCGTCAGAAGCTTTGAATTATAGACTATTCCTTGTCGCCTTGCAAGTCTTGAGCAGCTTGCTCGACTTCTGGCCGGTCAACCAGCTCAACGTAAGCCATGGGTGCGTTGTCACCCACACGAAACCCCATCTTCAGGATACGTGTGTAGCCGCCAGGACGACTCTGGTAGCGTGGACCCAATTCGCCAAACAGCTTGACCACACTGTCACGATTGCGCAAGCGATCAAAAGCTAGGCGCTTGTTCGCAACAGTATCTTTTTTAGCCAAGGTAATCATTGGCTCGATGACCTTGCGCAACTCTTTTGCTTTCGGCAACGTGGTCTTGATCGCTTCATGCTCGATTAGCGAATTCATCATGTTACGAAGCATCGCTTGGCGATGTGCGCTGGTCCTGTTCAATTTACGAAGACCTAAACGGTGACGCATGCTAATTCCTTTCTTCCTTTAACAGAGCCGCCGTATCAGGTACGGCTCTCGCGCATCACGAACAATCAACTTTTTCAAAAAGGCCAACTACATGGCTAGCTTAGCGCTTATCCAAGCCCAGGGGTGGCCAATTCTCCAGTCGCATCCCCAGCGTCAAACCACGTGACGCCAAGACCTCCTTGATTTCATTCAAGGACTTACGCCCCAAATTCGGCGTTTTCAAAAGTTCATTTTCTGTGCGCTGAATCAAATCGCCAATGTAGTAGATGTTCTCAGCCTTCAGGCAGTTGGCCGAACGAACCGTAAGCTCCAACTCATCGACCGGACGCAACAGGATAGGATCAAAACGCTCGGTGCTGCTCCGCTGGGCCTGAGGCTCGAAGGCGGCCAACTCGCTGCCTTCCAGTTGCGCAAAGACAGCCAACTGTTCCACCAGAATTTTGGCAGATGCACGTACTGCATCTTCTGCCGTGATCGCGCCATTGGTTTCGATTTCGAGCACCAGCTTGTCAAGGTCAGTCCGCTGCTCAACACGCGCACTTTCCACTGAATAGCTAACGCGCCGAATCGGTGAGAAAGACGCATCCAGAACGATACGTCCAATTGACTTGGTTGGCTCATCAGCGTAGCGCCGCATGGTTCCCGGAACATAGCCGCGCCCACGCTCCACTTTAATCTGCATATCAAGCTTGCCTCCTTGGGACAAAGAGGCAATAACATGCTCCGGATTAATAATCTCCACATCGTGTGGGGTTTGAATATCCGCGGCGGTTACGACGCCTTCCCCATCTTTACGCAAGCTCAGCGTGACCTCATCACGATTATGAAGCTTGAATACGACACCCTTCAGGTTCAGCAAGATATTAACCACATCCTCTTGAACACCATCAAGAGTTGAGTACTCGTGCAACACCCCAGCAATCGTCACCTCCGTTGGTGCATAACCAACCATCGAAGACAACAAAACACGCCGCAATGCATTGCCCAGCGTATGGCCGTAGCCACGCTCAAAAGGTTCAAGCACCACTTTGGCACGATTATCACCAAGAGGCTCGACATTAATAGCTTTGGGTTTCAGCAAATTGGTTTGCATACTCTGGACTTCCTCTCAATACCCCCGGCTCGTTACACCGGTAAGGCTGGTGAAGCACCAAACCCGCCCCAAAGGCGGGTGTGGAGCAAATGGGCGAGACCCAAATTAACGCGAATACAATTCAACGATGAGCGATTCGTTGATATCAGCTCCAAACTCATCCCGGTCAGGCACTTTCTTGAAAACACCTTCCACTTTATCTGCATTGACTTCAACCCAGGAAGGCATGCCCACTTGCGTCGCCAACTGCAGCGCCTCTTGAACGCGTACTTGCTTCTTGGACTGCTCACGCACAGACACCACATCACCTGGCTTGACCATGTAAGAAGGGATGTTTACTGGTTTACCGTTAACCAGAATGGCTTTATGCGAAACCAGCTGACGCGACTCAGCGCGCGTAGAACCGAAGCCCATGCGGTAAACCACGTTATCCAGGCGTGATTCCAGCAAAAACAGCAAGTTGGCACCTGTATTGCCTCGACGACGATCAGCTTCCGCAAAGTAGCGCCGGAACTGCTTCTCCAAAACGCCGTACATGCGCTTTACTTTTTGCTTCTCGCGCAGCTGCAAACCATAGTCGGAGGTACGGGCACCTGATGTACGGCCATGCTGACCGGGCTTGGTATCGAACTTTGCCTTATCGCTGATGGAGCGTCGCGCACTTTTCAAAAAAAGATCGGCGCCTTCACGACGAGAGAGTTTGGCTTTCGGGCCGAGATAACGTGCCACTTGAGTTTCCTTTTACAATCATCTACCTCAGACATCACTAGCTAGTAACGCATGAGAGAGCCATCGTGCCTTATTAGTTAGCACATGGCGGTGGTCTTAAGTGAGAAAGCCCCGAACCCACAGGGCTCGGGGTCGAGAAAAAACGCTTCAGATACGACGACGCTTTTGAGGTCGGCAACCATTATGTGGCACGGGCGTAACGTCGGAAATCGAAGTAATACGGATACCCAATGCCGCCAAAGCGCGAACCGAGGACTCACGGCCTGGCCCAGGGCCTTTGATTTCAACATCCAGATTCTTGATGCCTTGATCCTGGGCTGCACGACCAGCCACTTCAGAAGCTACTTGAGCCGCAAAAGGGGTCGATTTGCGAGAGCCCTTGAAGCCCTGCCCACCGGAAGATGCCCAAGACAACGCATTACCTTGACGATCGGTAATCGTAATAATGGTATTGTTAAAAGAGGCATGAACGTGAGCAATACCATCCGCGATATTTTTACGGACCTTTTTGCGCACGCGCTGAGCAGCATTGCTGGCGGGAGACTTAGCCATGTTGAACTCTCTTCAAATTCCGAATTACTTCTTCAAAGCCTGTGCAGCCTTGCGCGGGCCTTTACGAGTACGCGCATTAGTACGCGTGCGTTGCCCACGCATCGGCAGGCCACGACGATGACGAAAGCCACGATAGCATCCAATATCCATCAGACGCTTAATATTCATGGTGGTTTCGCGACGAAGATCACCTTCAATCAAGTACTGAGCAATTTGATCGCGAATTTTCTCCAAATCAGCATCCGTCAGATCTTTGATCTTCTTGGAGTAGCCAATCCCGCATGCCTCGCAAATTTTACGAGCACGCGTACGCCCAATGCCATAAATTGCAGTCAGCCCGATCTCGGCGTGCTGATGAGGCGGAATATTAATACCAGCAATTCGTGCCATCTCTAAACCTTTTCAATTCCTGCAAAAATTGACGACATCAACCCTGACGCTGTTTGTGACGAGGATCAGTGCAGATCACACGAACAACACCTTTGCGCCGAATAATTTTGCAATTACGGCAAATTTTTTTAACCGAAGCCGAAACTCTCATTTTATTCCCCTAACTTGTTCAACCGGTTCAACGACACCATCCAGACACATTATTTGGCACGAAAAACAATTCTTACCCTAGAAAGATCATAAGGCGTCATCTCAACCGTGACCTTATCACCAGGCAATATTCGAATATAGTGCATTCGCATCTTTCCTGAAATATGCCCTAAAACCACGTGCCCATTTTCCAACTTCACTCGGAACGTTGCATTAGGAAGATTTTCTAAAACTTCCCCATGCATCTGAATCACATCGTCTTTCGACATCGCGAATTTACCCGTTCAGCGAAGTCCTAAAGTTTGCTTTTTTGAGAAGCGACTCATACTGCTGACTCATCAGGTAATTTTGAACTTGCGCCATGAAGTCCATCGTTACCACCACAATGATGAGCAAAGAAGTCCCCCCGAAGTAAAACGGCACATTGTATTTAAGAATCAAAAATTCAGGCAGGAGACACACAAAAGTTATGTATACAGCTCCAGCCAGTGTGAGGCGAACCAGAATTTTGTCGATGTATCGAGCCGTTTGCTCGCCCGGACGAATCCCAGGAATAAATGCCCCACTTTTTTTCAGATTGTCTGCTGTCTCTCGACTATTAAACACCAAGGCCGTATAGAAAAAGCAGAAGAAGATGATGGCAGCAGCATACAGCAAAGTATAAATTGGCTGCCCGGGTGACAATGCCGCCGCTGCATCTTTCAGCCACTGCATCGAGTCACCTGCACCAAACCAGCCCACAACAGTCGCAGGCAAAAGAATGATCGAAGATGCGAAGATCGGCGGAATCACCCCAGCCATGTTGAGTTTCAGCGGAAGGTGTGACGACTGACCACCGTAAACCTTATTTCCAACTTGCCGCCGCGCATAATTGACCAAAATCTTGCGCTGGCCCCGCTCAACAAACACGACAAAATAGGTCACCACCCCAACCAAGGCAACAATGAACAGTGCAACGATGATACTCATCGCCCCAGTGCGCACCAGCTCAAGCAAACCGCCAATTGCACTTGGCAGTCCGGCAGCAATGCCGGCAAAAATCAAGATAGAAATCCCGTTACCAAGACCACGCTCTGTGATTTGCTCGCCTAGCCACATCAAGAACATGGTACCGGCAGTCAAACTCACCACTGCAGTCAGGCGGAAGCCAAAACCCGGGTTGATCACCAAGCCCTGGGAAGCCTCCAAGGCCACTGCAATACCAAAAGACTGAAACAAAGCCAGCGCCAACGTTCCATAGCGGGTGTACTGAGTAATCTTGCGTCGCCCAGCCTCGCCCTCTTTTTTCATTTGCTCAAAAGTGGGGACAACATAGGTCATCAGCTGCATGATGATCGACGCCGAGATGTAAGGCATGATCCCCAGCGCAAACACCGTGAAACGTGACAAAGCGCCGCCTGAAAACATGTTGAATAAGTTCAGGATACCGCCGCTTTGCCCTTCAAACAGCTGACGCAGCTGTTCCGGATTGATACCGGGCACAGGAATATGCGCACCTATCCGGTACACCACCAGCGCGAGCAGCAAAAAAACAAGTCGGCGACGAAGGTCGCCATACTTGCCTGTTTTCGCGATTTGCGTTGCGCTTGTTACCACAGCAAAACCACTTTCGAACGAATCGGGTCAAATACCCTCAAGCCACGGTCCCACCGGCCGCCTCAATGACGGCTTTGGCTCCTGCTGTCGCACCGATACCCTTCAAGCTAATAGCCTTGGTCAATTCACCCGACTTGATCACTTTCACAACCTTGGCATGCGAATCAACAAGTCCTGCTTGCTTCAATGTCAGTACATCCACCTCAGCCGCGCCAAGGCGTTCTAGCGCCGCCAAAGTAATTTCGGCGTTAAAACGCAGCGAAGCGGATTTGAAACCCCTCTTCGGCAAGCGACGCTGCAAAGGCATTTGACCGCCTTCGAAACCCACTTTGTGATAGCCACCAGAGCGAGACTTTTGCCCTTTGTGACCACGGCCAGCCGTCTTACCCAAGCCAGACCCAATGCCTCGACCGACACGACGGCGGGGACGCTTGGCACCTGCGGCGGGTTGAATGTTGTTCAGTTCCATGATGTCCTTCCTGCAACAGGTGCTCAGACCAGCCTGACGAGATAGTCGATCTTGTTGATCATTCCACGGACAGCTGGCGTGTCCTCAAGCTCGCGCACGCTGCCAAGCTTGCGCAATCCCAAGCCGCGCACTGTGGCACGATGAGACTCTTTGCAGCCAATGGGACTACGAACCAGTTGGATTTTCAAGGTTTTGTTTTGCGTTGCCATGTCGACTTACTCCATCCGCTCAGGCAAAGAGCTCTTCAACCGTTTTACCGCGTTTGGCTGCCACTTCAGAAGGCGTCGTGCAGTTGGCCAACGCATCAAACGTAGCCCGCACCATGTTGTACGGATTGGACGAACCATGGCTTTTGGCCACAATGTCCGTAATGCCCATGACCTCAAACACAGCGCGCATCGGGCCACCCGCAATGATGCCCGTACCCTTGGGAGCCGGAGCCATCATCACAACGGCAGCGCCATGATGGCCAGTCACGTTGTGATGGATCGTCCCGTCCTTCAAAGACACTTTGGTCATATTGCGACGAGCCTCTTCCATAGCCTTTTGGACAGCAGCGGGCACCTCTTTGGACTTGCCTTTACCCATGCCCACACGGCCATCGCCGTCGCCAACCACGGTCAGCGCAGCAAAGCCAAGAATACGGCCGCCCTTGACCACCTTGGTCACACGGTTGACCGCGATCATTTTCTCGCGCAGGCCGTCCTCTGGAGCGTCACCTTGCGTCTTTGCCTGAAACTTAGCCATAGTGATATGTCCTGCTCGATTTAGAACTGCAAGCCAGCTTCACGCGCAGCTTCAGCCAACGCCTTGACACGACCGTGATAAGCAAAACCCGCACGATCGAAGGCCACTTTTTCTACACCTGCCGCCTTGGCGCGCTCGGCAATGCGCTTGCCTACCGTTTGCGCAGCCGCTGCATTACCGCCTTTACCGGCGCCACCAAGCGCCTGGCGAACCTCCGCTTCCGCCGTAGAAGCGCTGGCAAGGACGCGAGCGCCATCGCCAGAAATCACGCTGGCGTAAATGTGCATGTTGGTACGGTTGACCGTCAAACGAGCGACGCCTTGACCAGCAATGCGAATACGGGTTTGACGCGCCCGGCGAAGACGCTGCTCTTTTTTGTTCAGCATGATGCAGGTCCTTATTTCTTCTTAGTCTCTTTGATTACGATCTTCTCGTCCGCATAGCGAACCCCTTTACCCTTGTAGGGCTCCGGCGGACGCACAGCACGGATTTCAGCCGCAATCTGGCCAACACTTTGACGGTCGGCCCCTTTAATGATGATTTCAGTGGGCGCTGGCGTCGCAACAGTAATGCCGGCGGGCATTTCAAAATGAACCGGATGCGAGAAGCCCACGGACAAATTGAGCTTGTTGCCTTGGGCTTGAGCACGGTAGCCCACCCCAACCAACATCAGTTTTTTCTCAAAGCCCTTGCTAACACCGACCACCATGTTATTGACGAGCTGGCGCATCGTCCCACTCATGGCATTGGCCTCACGAGACTCATCCACAGGCACAAACGAGAGCACCCCATTTTCAGAGCCGATTTTCACCAGCGCATGCTGAGCCAGTTTTAGCTCACCCCCACTGCCTTTGACAGTAATCTGATCCTCTTTGATAGAGACATCGATTCCCGCAGGAATGGTCACGGGCATCTTAGCTACACGAGACATGTCACATTTCCCCTCTGTGCCGCTTTAGGCCACATAGCACAGCACTTCGCCACCCACGCCGGTAGCACGCGCCTTGCGATCAGTCATCACCCCTTTGGGGGTTGTCACGATGGCCACACCCAAACCGTTCATCACCTGCGGCAGGTTGTCGCGACCTTTGTACACACGCAGGCCAGGACGGCTGACGCGCTCAATACGCTCGATCACTGGGCGTCCCGCGTAATATTTCAGCGCAATCTCCAGCTCAGACTTGCCGTCTTGATCTTTGACCTGAAAGCCGTCGATATAACCCTCGTCCTTCAAAACCTGGACAATGGCCACCTTGACTTTGGACGCAGGCACGGAAACGGTGCTTTTCGCGACCATTTGCGCATTGCGGATACGCGTCAGCAGATCAGCAATGGGATCACTCATACTCATTTGTTTTCTCCTGCCCGCTTACCAGCTTGCCTTCATGACACCAGGAATGTCACCCGAGAAAGCCATCTCGCGGATCTTGGCGCGTCCCAGACCAAACTGACGGAATGTGCCGCGCGGACGTCCCGTGATTTCGCAGCGGTTGCGCTGGCGCGTCGGATTGGCATTGCGCGGAAGTTTCTGCAGAGCCAGCCGCGCTTGCGCGCGCTCCTCATCAGATCGCTTGGCATCGCCAGCAATCGCTTTCAACTCCGCATATTTACTGGCGTACTTGGCAACCAGTTTTTCGCGCTTGAGCTCACGCTGAATCAAAGCAGTTTTTGCCACAACGTCACCCTCAGTTCTTGAACGGAAAACGGAAGGCCGAAAGCAGCGCCTTGGCTTCCTCGTCTGTCTTGGCCGTTGTCGTGATGCTGATATTCAGACCACGCAGCGCATCCACCTTGTCATATTCCACCTCAGGGAAAATGATCTGCTCCTTGACACCCACGTTGTAATTACCGCGGCCATCAAAGGAACGCCCCGAGATACCACGAAAATCGCGCACTCGCGGCAGCGCGACCGTGACAAAGCGATCCAGAAATTCATACATGCGCACGCCGCGAAGCGTCACCATGCAACCAATGGGCTGACCCTCACGAATCTTGAAACCAGCGATTGCCCGCTTGGCCTTCGTCACCACCGGCTTTTGACCAGCAATCTTGGTGAGATCCGCCACCGCGTTATCCATCACCTTTTTGTCAGCCACGGCCTCACTCACACCCATGTTGAGCGTAATTTTGGTAATACGAGGCACCTCCATAGGCGACTTGTAGCCAAACTTCTTGGCCAGCTCAGGCGCCACTTTTTCGCGATAGTGTTGTTGCAATCGTGCCATTTTCAAGCCACCTTGATTTCTTCACCGCTGGACTTGAACACGCGCACACGCTTGCCATCCTCCAGGGTCTTGATACCTACGCGATCAGCTTTGCCCGTGGCGGCGTTGTAAATTGCCACATTGGACTGATGAATGGGCATTGACTTCTCAACAATGCCACCAACCACACCACGCATGGGATTTGGCTTGGTGTGCTTCTTGACCACATTAATGCCCTCAACCACGATACGCTCTTCGCACACGCGCAGCACCACCTTGCCACGCTTGCCCTTGTCACGCCCCGCGATCACAACCACTTCATCGCCTTTGCGAATCTTGTTCATGACAGCCTCTCTTACAGAACTTCAGGCGCCAGCGACACGATCTTCATGAAGCGCTCAGAACGCAGCTCGCGCGTCACCGGGCCGAAGATGCGGGTGCCAATCGGCTCCAGCTTGTTATTGAGCAACACCGCCGCATTGCCATCAAATTTGATAAGCGAGCCATCCGCACGGCGCACACCTTTGGCAGTACGAACAACCACCGCGCTGTAAACCTCGCCTTTTTTGACGCGGCCACGAGGCGCAGCCTCTTTCACACTCACCTTGATGATGTCGCCCACGCTGGCGTAGCGACGCTTGGAGCCCCCCAGCACCTTGATGCACAGGACGGACTTGGCGCCGGTGTTATCGGCAACCTCGAGTCGAGATTCAGTCTGGATCATTTCAAATTTCCCAACTTGCATCCCACCAGCCACGCCAGTGGGCAAACAGTCTTGGGCCCGTGTATGGGCAGATTTAATTCACCTTGAGCAAAAGGCAGAACAAGCCCCCACTTCCACACCAGTCAAAAACCAGTCAAGGCGAAGCCGCGAATTATGACCCCAGCCGAAGACAGTGTCAAGCAGCAGGCGCAGCGCCACCAGCGTATTGACGGGCCAAGGCCTCAAAAGCTGCCAGCCCCGCGTCACGCCCGGTTTCCTGCTGAACGACCGCCGCCACGGCCGGGGCGGCACGCGCCGCTGCCGCCGCGTCCAAAAACAGCAGGCGTGACCGGCGCGCCAGCACATCTTCCACGTTACGCGCATATTCATAGCGCACCGCAAAGCGCACCATGGCTTCATTGACCCCTTGCGTCAGCCAGCGCTCACTGCCAGGCAGCTGCATCAGCTGATCGGCTTCACTGCCATACAGATGCAGGCCCGGCGGCTCTGTCAACGAGGCCACCTCTCCGCCCGCAGAAGGCGCCCCTACCAGCGCCATCCCAGCCGTAGAACAAGAGGCTCGGGCAGGCAGCAAGCCGGCCTGCGTGCACTGCCGCAACACGTCTTCAGCCATGGCACGGTACGTGGTCCACTTGCCGCCAGTGACTGTCACCAGCCCGCTGGGCGCCACGATGACCGTGTGCTCCCGGCTGATGGCTTTGGTTGCGCCATCGGCGCTCGCCTGGGGTTTCACCAGCGGGCGCAGGCCCACCCACTGGCTTCGCACATCCGCGCGGGTGGGCGCGCGGCGCAAATATCGGGCCGCCTCGCGCAAGATGAAGTCCAGCTCTTGCTCGAAAGGCTGCGGCTCCCGCACCACGTCCTGGCGGGGCGTATCGGTGGTGCCAAGAATGAGCTTGCCCAGCCAGGGCACCGCAAAAAGCACCCGCCCATCGTCTGTGCTGGGCACCAGCAGCGCGTGGTCACCAGGTGAAAAGTCCTGATCCACTACCACATGCACGCCTTGGCTGGGCGCCACCAGGGCGCTCACTGGCTGGCCACAGGCCGAGGCATCTTGCTGGCGCAGCGTATCGACCCAAACGCCCGTGGCATTGACCACACACGCCGCTTCGATCACCCACTCGCGCCCGCTTTCTGCGTCCCGCACTGTCAGGCCAACCACTTTGCCGCCCTCGTGCCGCAACCCGATGACCGCACAATAGTTAAGCACCAACGCACCATGTGCGGCCGCAGTGCGCGCCAGCGCCAGCGCCAGGCGCGCATCGTCGAACTGCCCATCCCAGTATTGCACGCCACCTTTCAGCCCCCGGGGCGCGGCGCCCGGCAACCGGCGCATGGCCTGGCGCGGACCCAACAGGCGCGTGGCCCCCAAGCCAGCCCGGCCTGCCAGTGCGTCATACACCTTCAGGCCGGCGCCATAAAAAGGCGTTTCCCACCACTGGTAGGCCGGCATCACGAACGGCAACGGCTGTGCCAAGTGCGGGGCGCTTTTCAGGATATGCATGCGCTCTCGCAACGCCTCGCGCACCAGCCCCACATTGCCCTGCGCCAAGTAGCGCACGCCGCCATGCACCAGCTTGGTGGCCCGTGACGAGGTGCCCTTGGCAAAGTCATGCGACTCCAACAACACCACCTTCAGCCCGCGCAGCGCCGCATCCAGCGCCACCCCCAAGCCTGTCGCACCGCCGCCCACCACCGCCAGGTCATAGCGAACAGGCTCGGCAAGGCGTGAGAGCAAGACGTTGCGGTCAGTCGGCAGGGCGGTGGTCGTCGTCATACGGCGCGGCGGTAGCAAACAAGGCCGTGGAGTGTATGCGCGCTCGGCATGCTCGCCGCCGACATTGCCCCGGTAGCAGGCAGCATTACAGGGTCGCTACTACACGCCGCCTTGACACATGCTGGGTCCATAAAATCCTGCTCCGATCAGAGAGACATTCCCATGTTCAGCTTTTTCCGCAAAAAAAAACCCGCGGCAGAACCGGCCGGCCTGCCGCATGCGCCCGCCCCGGCCAGCCCGCCCCCTTCTCCTGCGGCAGAGCCACTAACACCCCCACCCGCCCCCACTGTCATGGCGCCGCCCCCGCCGGCTTTTCCGGCCACGGCAAACGCATCGCCCGCCCCCATGCCAGCTCTCACGCCCGCCCCTGTTTCGGCCCCGGCGGACACATCCGCGGACGCCGCACCCTCCGCCGAGCGCACGGGCTGGCTCACCCGCCTGAAAAGCGGTTTGAAGAAAACCGGCAGCAGCATCACCACCGTTTTCACTGGCACGCAGATTGATGACGCGCTGTATGAAGACTTGGAAACCGCCCTGCTCATGGCCGATACCGGCGTTGCCGCCACCGAACACCTGCTGGCCGACCTGAAACGCCGCGTCAAAGACACCCGCGCCACCGAACCCGCGCAAGTCAAGGCCCTGCTGGCCGACGCCCTGGCCGAGCTGCTGGCCCCGCTGGAAAAGCCGCTGGTAGTGGGCCAATACCACCCCACCGTCATCATGGTGGCCGGCGTCAACGGCGCGGGCAAAACCACCTCCATCGGCAAGCTCACCAAGCACCTGGCCGATGCCGGCTGCACCGTGCTGCTGGCCGCCGCCGACACCTTCCGCGCCGCCGCGCGTGAACAACTGGGCGTGTGGGCCGACCGCAACCGCGTCGAAATCATCAGCCAGCAAGGCGCCGACCCCTCCGCCGTGAGTTTTGACGCCGTGGCCGCCGGCCGCGCCCGCCAAACCGACGTGGTGCTGGTGGACACCGCCGGTCGCCTGCCCACGCAGCTGCACCTGATGGATGAGCTGAAAAAAATCCGCCGCGTCGTCACCAAGGCCGACATCACCGCCCCGCACGAAGTGCTGCTGGTCATCGACGGCAACACCGGTCAGAACGCGCTGGCGCAGGTCAAGGCGTTCGATGACGCCATTCAGCTCACCGGCCTGGTCGTCACCAAGCTGGACGGCACGGCCAAGGGCGGCGTGCTGGCCGCCATCGCACGCGAAAAGCCCGTGCCCGTGTACTTCATTGGCGTGGGCGAAAAGCTGGAAGACCTGCAAACCTTCAACGCCCGCGAATTTGCGCACGCCTTGCTGGCCTGAACGCCGTACCGCGCCAGCGCCTGCCCAAGCGGGCCGTAACCGGCCCGAAACGCCGCCACACTGGCGACAACCCCTTTCACATTTGCTTTCATGCCTGCCCGCAGCAGCCTCGCAAGGCGCTCAGAACCTGTTCAAAATCTTTTGAGGATGAGCGCCAGGAAAGCCAAGTGGATGAACTGCAAGCTGGTATTGAGCAGGCGCTCGCAGTT
>RQYR01000004.1 GCA_003859965.1 Comamonadaceae bacterium OH2545_COT-014
GCCACGGTCTGGGCGTATTTGCCGAGCTTGCCCAGCTTGGCGGCGTCGCCCACGTAGGGGATCATGCTCACGGCGCTCAGGCCGGCGCCGAGGAAGTCGCCCCGAAACAGGGAAATGAGGGCGTTGCTGCCGTCGGAGATGGGGGTGGGGTCGAAGATGCCCACGATGTCCAGGCCGATCTGGGTCAGGTCCAGCGCGAGTTCGCCCACGTCCACCTCATCGGCCTTGGGCTTGGCGGCGCCGGCCTCGTCCGCCGGTGTGCCGCGCGCGGCCAGCTCTTGCGTCAGGCTGTCGGCGTCGCGCGGGGAAAGGTGGGGGCCCAGCTCTTGCAGCATCTGCTGGCGTTCGGCGGCGGGGCGTTGGGCCAGGTCCTCGGCCAGCCGGCCGGGGTTGAGCGTGCCCATGTCCGTGGCCTTGTCCATGGCCTGGCGGGCGGTGTCGGACAGGGCGCCCGTGGGTGCATGGCTGGCGGCGCGGGCCGCGCCGCTGCCGGGGATGACGGAATTCATGCTCAAAAACGCATGCCGCATTCGGCCAGAGGCATGGCGCCTTGTCGATCCGAAGCGTTACTAGCCGGGCGAATGGTTCACTAGTAACACTACCTATGCAGCACCGGGGCTGGTCAACGGCTTGTATTTTTTGATAGCAGCAAACGCCGTGTTCAGGGCCTGAATGGCCAATTTGACTCATGGGCCGGTTGTGTGAAATGGGCGTGAAGCGGGTGCGTGGCGCGGCTTCATACAGGCTGCACACTGGCGCGCCAGCATCGCGGCCCTTGCGATTGACTGGAGGACTTGCCGTGAAAAACCGTTGGATGGGTTGGCGCGATTCGCTGCTGGCCAAAGTGGGGCTGTTGTTCGTTCTGTGGCTGGTGTTGTGTATTCCGCTGGCCCAGATTCGGGGACTGATTGACGAGCGCGGCGCCAGCCAGCAAGCAGCCGCCGAGGAGCTGGCCGAAACCCATGTGGGCGCGCAAACGCTGGCCGGGCCGTATTTGCTGGTGCCTTATGTGGAGCGCTGGCGCGAGCCGGTGCGTGATGCGAATGGCCGCGTGAAGGGCCAGACCGAGCACAGCCGGCAGGCCGTGCATGCGGTGTTTCCGCAAACGCTGGCGCTCACGGGCCAGCTGACGCCGCAGGAGCGCTACCGTGGTCTTTTCAAGGTGCTGTTCTACAAGCTGGCAGGCCGCATGCAAGGGCAGTTTGCGCCGTTTGATGCGGCGGCGCTGCCGCGCCAGGTGGAGGGCTCGCGGCTGGAGCCAGGCACGCCCGTGCTGGTGGTTTCATTGAGTGACCTGCGCGGGCTGGAAGGCGCCCCGCGCCTGACGCTGGGCGGCACGGCGCTGGCTTTCGAGCGCGGCTTGCCGAGCGCGCTGGGCCACCACCCCATGGCGGCCAACAGCGTGCAAGCCAGCCTGGGGGCCGAGGCGCTGGCGGCGTGGCGCCATGGGCAAGCGCTGCCTTTCTCGCTGGACATTTCGCTGACCGGCCAACGCCAACTGGCCGTGGCTCCCTTGGGTGAAGAAACCACGGCCCGGCTGGCTTCGGCCTGGGCGCATCCCAGTTTTGGCGGGCGCTTTCTGGCCGCCGAACGCACGGTGGGCGAGACGGGCTTTGACGCGCGCTGGCGCATCTCGGCGCTGACCACGCAGGCGCGCGCGCAACTGGCGGCCGCGCTGGCTGAAGAGGGCGGCGACCGCCGCGCCGCCAGCCTGGACGTGCTGGACACTTTTGACGTGAGCATGACGCAGCCCGTGAACGTGTATTCCATGTCTGAACGCGCGGCCAAGTACGGCAGCCTGTTCATTGGCCTGGTGCTCATGGCGGTGTTCATGGTGGAGCTGTTCAGGCGCTTGCGCCTGCACCCGGTGCAGTACGGGCTGGTGGGGCTTTCCATCGCCGTGTTCTTTTTGCTGCTGGTGGCGCTGTCGGAGAAAACCGGTTTTGCGCTGGCCTATGCGGGCGCCGCCGGGGCCAGCGTGGCCTTGCTGGCGGCGTATTTCAGCGCGGTGCTGGGAAGCTGGCGGCGAGCCGGCGCGCTGGCCGGCTATGTGGCGGCGCTGTACGCGGCGCTGTACGAGTTGCTGGCCTCGGAAAGCAATGCGTTGCTGCTGGGCGCGTTGCTGGTCTTTGCCATGCTGGCCACGCTGATGCTGGCCACCCGCCATGTGAACTGGTGGCAGCTGGGCGCGCCTGCAGCGGCCACGCCGGTTGAGGCAGTGCCGGGCGAATCATCACTGCGCGGACACTGACGCTGATGCTGGCCCGGGCCTTTTAACAAGGCTTACAAGACGGCGGCGGCACTTTCAGCCTGGGCGGCCGATGAAGCGGTGGCTGTGGGGGCCGGTTGCTTGTCCACCACGGTGACGCTGGCGGGGGTCACGCCCAGCAGGTAGTCCGCGCCGGCGTGGCGCACCAGCACCAGGCGTTCACGTCCGCCCAGGGAAATGGCTTGCAGCACTTGCGGCGCAGCGGCCCCGGCCGCCATGCCGCGCATTTGCATGCCGCGCTTGAGCAGGCGCAGCAGCGCCCAGGCCAGCGCCAGCACGAACGCCAGCGCCAGCGCCGTGACAAGCAGGTTGGCCAAGAAGCTGCCGGAGAAGCCGGTGGTGACGTTGGGGTCAGGCATGGGTCAACAGGCGGTGGATGGGCGGTGGATGAAAAAGGCCGGCGGCAAAGCCCGCGAGCGTAGCAAGCGAAGGGTGCGCGCTACGCACAAGCTTTGCCGCGCTGGAGGGGCAAAGTCATGAAAAATGGCCCCAGGGCCGTAGATACGGCGATGGGCGCTATTTATTTTGAAGTTCTGTTTGGGCGCCGCCGCGAGGCAAGACCCATCGCCAGCCGCGCGGGGATTTTGAACAGGTTTTCAGAAGGAATAGGGGCTCACTAAGCCGGGTACGCGTTGTGGCAAGGGCTGAGAGCTCTCATCGCGGGTGCCATGCGGCTAATGCGGTAGCTGGCCGCCGCTGCCGCCAGCGTGCGCAGGGGCGCCCCACAGTGTTGGCTTCAAGTGCTCTTGGGCATGGGGCGGCGCGGCCGGCGCCGGCGCCGGCCATGTATCAGGTCGTCGTCGTTTTCTTCCGCCCGCTGGCGATGGGG
The DNA here is from genome assembly GCA_003859965.1 of Comamonadaceae bacterium OH2545_COT-014. Classification (GTDB taxonomy): domain Bacteria; phylum Pseudomonadota; class Gammaproteobacteria; order Burkholderiales; family Burkholderiaceae_C; genus Ottowia. The sequence continues at coordinate 3,099 of RQYR01000004.1, forward strand.
GTAATGCGTCAGGTCTTCGCCGGGCGGCGGGCGGCGCTGGGGCGGCGGTTTGTCCGGGTTTTCTTGTGCCGCCTTGCCGTTGGCGGCGGCTTCCAGCTCGCGGCGCACGTCTTGCGCCCAGAGAATGACGGCAGCGATCAGGTCGAACAGCTCGGCCGGGACAATCTCGCCCGTTTCCACGTCGGCCAGCAGTTGGCGCGCCAGCTGGATGTTGCGCAGCACAGGCACGCCGGCCTCTTGCGCGGCGCGGCGCATGGCCAGGGCGTCGTCGTCTTCGCCCTTGGCGGTGACGGTGGGCACGGGGCAGCGTTCGCGGTGGTAGTCGATGGCGATGGCCACGTGCGTGGGGTTGACCACCAGCACGTGCGCACTGGCCGCCGCCTGCGAGGCGCCTTGCTGCGCCCATTCCTGCTGCAGCTGCATGCGCTGCTGCTTGACGTGGGGGTCGCCCTCGGCGTCTTTCACTTCCTGGCGGATGTCGCGCATGCTCATGCGCATCTTCTTCATGAAGGAGTAGCGCTGCCACGCGGCGTCCAGCGCCGAGACCAGCACAAAGGTGCCCACGGCCCAGGCGATCAGCGTCCAGCTGGCGTTCCAGAGCGCCGAGCCGACGGAGGCCGCGCCGCCATGCACCAGGTCGGGCAGCTGCGGCAGGAGCATCTTCATGGTCAGCCACGCGATCACGCCGACCACGGCAGTTTTCAGGATGGACTTGACCAGCTCCATCAGGTTGTCCATGGAAAACACGCGCTTGATGCCCTTGGCCGGGTTCATGTTTTCCATCTTGGGCTTGAGCTTTTCGATGGTCAGCACCGGCCCGGCCTGCAGAAACTCGATCAGCACGCCGATTACCGCCACCGGCAGCGCCACCAGGCCCACCAGCATCAGCAGGGTTTCCACCGCCTGGCGGCCCAGGCGCGGCAGCGCCACGTTGAAGGGTTCATGAAGCACGGCAAAGCTGGCGTTGACCAGGGCCGCCAGCCGGTCGCCCAGCAAAGGCAGCGCCATGGCCGCGAGCACCAGCAATGTCATCAGCCCGGCAGTGGAAGTGACATCCTTGCTCTTGGAGATGTCACCCTTCTTGCGAGCGTCCTTCAGTTTCTTGGGGGTCGGCTTCTCTGTTTTGTCGCCGCTGTCGTCAGATCCGGACATGCTGAAAGACCTGGAAAGAATGTCAAAAGAAACCTGCGCCCAGTCCTTGGCGCCCCTTCAGGCAGCTGGCATGTGCACGGTAGCTGCACAGTCTGCCTAATAAGCCATGCCTCAGGCCACGGCAGATGTAACAAAATCATGCTTTGCTGGTCTTGACTGTGAAATTTCAGTCAGCCGTTCGGCTTGCCCAACCCGCCGGAAGGGCTTTTTTTGCGAGGCAGAAGCATTTCGATAACATTTCCGGGAAATTTGTCACGCTTGATGTTTGAGTAACGGCAATACTTGGTGTTGCCGCTATTGACGGTACAGCACTATAAATGTACGAAATAAGTATTCAATTGCTAAAAAGGCAGAGTCAGCCCCGCTTCTGGCGTGGTTTGGCGGCGCTGGTAGTGGGTTTGACTGCTGCTAGCGCCTATGCGGCCGCCGCTGGCGTGCTTGGCTCGGCGGCTGGCAGTGCCAAGAAGGGGGGCTGTGGTTCTGGATGGGACCAGTTCGTCCCCCTGGAGCAGCGCGCTGCCGTGGCGCAAGCGCGTGGCTGTGCCGAGCCCAAGCCTGCCCGTGCGGCGGCGCCAGCCTTGGCCAGGCAGGTGGCGGTGTATGAACGCCATTTGGTGGATGGCCCGTTCGGTGCACTGGAAAAGCCGGCCGGCAGGGTCGGACGCAAAAACCGGCTTCAGCGCCCCCGCAGAGCCCAGGCAAGCAACCACTACCTTCCTTCGGCTTCCTTCGCGCCGGCGCGCACGTCGCGCGGTGGCGCCGCCGCCGCAGTGGCGTTGGCGCCGCTGATTGACAGCGCTGCGCGCAGCCACAACATTGATCCCCTGCTGCTGCATGCCATTGCACGGGTGGAGTCGCGCCACAACACGCGCGCCATTTCTCACGCGGGCGCGCATGGGCTGATGCAGGTGATCGTGCCCACGGCGGCCCGGTTTGGTGTGGGCAATGCCCGTGCCTTGCACGATCCTCAGACCAACTTGCATGTCAGCGCACGCTACCTCAAAACCCTGCAAGCGCGCTTTGGCAACCAGTTGCCGCTGGTGCTGGCCGCCTACAACGCGGGCGAGGGCGCCGTGGAGCGCTATGGCCGCCGCATTCCGCCTTACCGCGAAACCCAGGGCTACGTGCGGCAGGTGCTGGCGGAATATGCCTTGCTGCGGCGCAAGTCGGCCACCGGAGGCGCGCTGTGAGCCTGGCCAGTTACTTCCAGTCGGCAGCCAGCCACGGCCAGCGCAGCGGGCCGCTGTCGCGCTACACCGATATTGCGCTGGTGGCGGGCATCGTCGCCATCATCGCGCTGATGATCGTGCCGCTGCCCAGCTGGGCCATTGACGTGCTGGTGGCCGTCAACATCTCGGGCGGCGTGCTGCTGCTGCTGCTGGCCATCTACATCTCGAACCCGCTGGAGTTCTCGGTTTTCCCCAGTGTGCTGCTCATCAGCACCCTGTTCCGGCTGGCGCTGTCGATTGCCACCACACGCATGATCTTGCTGCACGGGGAGGCGGGCCACATCATCCAAACGTTTGGCAACATGGTGGCCGGCGGCAACCTGGTGGTGGGTCTGGTGGTGTTTCTGATCATCACGGTGGTGCAGTTCATCGTGATCGCCAAGGGCTCCGAGCGCGTGGCCGAAGTGGCGGCCCGCTTCTCGCTGGACGCGATGCCCGGCAAGCAGATGTCGATCGACTCGGACTTGCGTTCGGGCTTGATCGACAAGGACGAGGCGCGCCGCCGCCGCCGCGTGCTGGAAAACGAAAGCAAGCTCAACGGCAGCCTGGATGGCGCCATGAAGTTCGTCAAGGGCGATGCCATCGCCGGCATCATCATCATCCTGATCAACCTGCTGGGCGGCTTGGCCATTGGCGTGCTGCAGCAGGACATGGCGCTGGGCGACGCCACCGTCAAGTACTCCATCCTCACCATTGGTGATGGCATGGTGTCGCAGATTCCCGCGCTGCTGGGCGCCATGTCGGCCGGCCTGCTGGTCACGCGCACCACGGACGAGGAGCATGATAAGCACCTGGGCGACGCCATTGGCCGCCAGCTCACCGCCAAGCCCCGCGTGCTGCTGGTGGCGGGCGGGCTGTGTGTGCTGTTCGGCGTGGTGCCGGGCTTTCCGACCCTGGTCTTTACCGTGCTTGGCATCGCGTTTTTCGCCGCAGGCGCCATGCTCACCCCTGCGCTGCGCGCCCGCTGGGAAAAGCTGGCCGGCCCCACGGTTTCCACGGTCATGCGGCGCGCCCCCGTGGCGCCTGCGCTGATGAGCACCGAAACCGCCCAGGTGCGCCCCACCGTGCCGCTGCTACTGGAAGTGCCCGCAGGGCGCCTCACCGCCGACGACAGCCGGGCGCTGCTGCATGGGCTGGAGGGCGTGCTCGATCACTTCCAGCTTTACCTGGGCATGCGTCTGCCGCGTATCGATGTTCATGCCGTGCAGTCGGCAGAGACAGAGCGCGGCGATCAGCCGGGCGCGCCGGTCTGGCGCCTGCTGGCCTACGAAGTGCCTATTGCCGAAGGGGCGCTGGCGCCGGAAGACCCCGCTCCCGCCCTGGCTGATGCCGTGCGCGAATCACTGCGCCGTCACGTGGGGCTGTTCATGGGCACGCAGGAAGCCAACCACTTGCTCACGCGCGCCGCGATCGACCTGCCGGATGTCGTCAAGGAAACCCTGCGCGCCCTGCCACTGGCGCGGGTGGCGGAGATCCTTCGCCGTCTGGTTGAGGAGGAGGTTGCCATTCGCAATCTGCGCGATATCCTTGAGACCTTGGCAGATACTGCCCAGCGTGAGAAAGATGTGTACGCTTTGACCGAGCTGACGCGTATTGGCCTCAAACGCCAGATTTCGCACCGCTATGCGCCTGACGGGCACTTGCGCGCCGTGCTGCTGGAGCCCGCGCTGGAAGAGATGCTGCGGGGCGCCATCCGCGTCAGCGGCGGCGCGCAGCAATTGGCGCTGGATCCGATGGAAATGTCACGCATCATGGCGCGCTTTCGCAATGTGGTGTCGGCGTTCAAGCCGGCGGCCATCGTCACGGCGGTGGACATCCGGCGCCATGTGCGCAAGCTGATCGAGGCGGATTGCTTTGACGTGCCGGTCCTGAGCTACCACGAACTGCTGCCCACGTTGCAGCTGGAGTCATTGCATCGCGTTGGCACGGAAGACGTGCCTTTACTGGAGGCTGCGGCCTGACGGGTCGCCGTGTCGAACCATGGAAAGAATGAAACAAACCACGTTATTGACAGGAGGATCCGTGGACTGGATGAGGAAGAAAAAAACGGCCGTATGGCCTGGTACCGCCAGCCTGAAGCGCTGGTTGGCCGTGCTGGCACTGGCAGGCAGCACCGCATGGGCGGCGCCCATTCCCTTTGAGGGCCGCCAGGTGGAAATGACGGCGCGGGAGCAGCCCATTGCCTCATTCCTGCAAGATTTCTTTGGCGCAGTGGATGTGCCCGTGTCGGTCAGTGCGGGTGTGAGCGGCGCCATCAATGGCACGTTCAAGGGTTCCGCGGAGCGCGTGTTCAACAACGTGCTGCGCTCATTCGGCCTGATGTCGTACTACGACGGTTCGGTGGTGCATGTGTTCACCCCTGGCGAGGTGTCCACGCGTACTTTTACGCTGACAGGCGACAACGCGCGCAGCGTCATCAAGACTGCCAACGACATGCAGTTGACCGACGCACGCAACACACTGCGTGTGGGCCAGGGCGGCGCGCTGATTGCATCGGGCGCCAAGCGTTTCGTGGACATGGTGGGCGAGCTGGCCGGCGGCCAGCAAAAGCAGGGTGACGCGCTGGCGCCGCTGGGCTTCAAGGTTTATTACTTGCGCTACGCATGGGCGCAAGATGTTTCGGCGCAGTACGGCGGCAAAGTCGTGGTGGTGCCGGGTGTGGCCAGCATCCTGCGGTCGTTGCTGACGTCGCAGTCGCGCCCCCAGGTGCTGGGCGGCAATGACCAGTACCTGCGCCCCACCGTTCCCGGCCTGCGCGGCCAGGGTCTGGCGCGCCAGGGCACGCTGGGCGCCGCAGGCGCCAGCCCCATGCTTTCGTCTGCCGAAACCGTGCGCCAGGCTTGGGGCTCGGGCGGCGGCATCAATGTCACCTTCAACGATGTGGGCGACCCCTCATCCATGGTGTCGCTGCCCGGCCAGGCTCGCGTAGAGGCCGACACGCGGCTGAACGCCATCATCGTGCGCGATGCCCCCGAGCGCCTGGCCTACTACGACGAGCTGATCAAGGCGCTCGACGTGGAGCCGCAAGCCGTTGAAATCGAGGCCACCATCATCGACCTCAACACCGACAAGCTGCGCGAGCTGGGCATCAACTGGCGACTGACGGACGAGCGCGCCTCCTTCCTGTTCGGCTCCGGCCGCAACGACGACCGCCTGCTGATCGGCACGACGCCGTCGCACGATGTCACGCCGCAGGGCAATGGCGGCTTCCTGTCGCTGGTGCTGGGCGGGCGCAACAACTTCGTGGCCCGCATCACGGCGCTGCAGGAGCAGAAGGCGGCCCGCATCGTCTCCAGCCCGCAGATCATGACGCTGTCCAACGTCGAGGCGCTGTACGACTCCACCCAGAGCTTCTACGTCCGCGTGGCCGGGCGCGAGCAGGTGGATTTGTTCCAGGTCTCGGCCGGCACCGTGCTGCGCGTGACGCCACACGTCTTCAAAGAAGGCGAGGAAGTGCGCATCAAGCTGCTGGTGCAGATCCAGGACGGCCAACTGCTGACGGGCAAGGATGTGGACTCCATTCCCACCGTCGAGCGCTCCACCATCAACACGCAAGCGCTGATCATGGCGGGCGAAAGCCTGCTGATTGGCGGCATGGTGCGCGAAAAAACCACCGAAGGCGTGACCAAGGTGCCTTTCCTGGGTGACATTCCGGTGCTTGGCAATCTGTTCAAGACCCGGTCGAACGAAGGCCACCGCGCGGAACGCCTGTTCCTGATTTCGCCGCGTCTCGTGCCGGCACGCCGGGCGCTGGGCGCCGCTGCGCCCGTAGGGCCGCAGCGCCCCGGCAACGCGGTTGAGCCGCCGCCCGCACCCAGAGCCGAACCGGAAATCAAGCCGCTTGAGCGGCCAGAGCGCACGCTGGTAGAAATGCCCGCTAGTGGTGAAACGTCTCCCGGCCAGGTGTATTGATCCAATACCAGAGGGGTCTGCATGAATACTTCCCTGCTCTACGAACTGCGCGTTCTCGACGGCAGCCAGCGTGGCGCCACCTTCCCCATGCGGCCAGGCGTGCCCTTGTGCATCGGGCAGGACTGGAGCAGCGACGTGGTGCTGCGTGGCGAAGACCACGCAGCGGCCCGTCTTGCGCTGCTGCCTGACGAATCGGCGCTGGAGCTGGAAGTGGGCTGCGGCCGCTCGGAAGTGGAAGACGTGCGCGTCGATGCGGGCCAGAAGATGAACGTGGGCCTGTACGTGCCCTTCACCTTGGGCGACGCTCGCCTGGCCGTGGGCCGCGTGGGCGCCTCGCAGTGGGGCACGCTGTTTGGCGAAGCCCCGGTGCAAGACGACCCGCAGTCAGAAGAAGCCGCGTCTTCTGCAGCGTCGGTTTCTGCGGCGCTCCCCGCCACCACGGCGGCCGTGGCCAGCGAGGCCAGCACGCGCAACACCGGCTGGGTCAAGCGCCTGCTGCTGGGCGGCGCCACGTTGATGACAATCTCTGCCGGCGCGCTCACGCTGGCTTGGGCCATGGAGCACGGCTCCTTGTCGGCCGGGCAGCAAATGGAGCAGATGCGTCAAACGCTGCGCCACCTGGGCTACTCGTCCCTGGCCGTGGAGCGGCTCGACGGCCAGCTCACCATCACCGGGTATCTCGACACCCAGGCCCAGCGCGCCCAGCTGGAACAGGCGCTGGCCGGCACCCGCTTCAGCCATGTGCGCGTCAAGCCATGGATTAACGAGCAAGTGGCGCAAGGTGTGGCCGAGGTCTATCGGCTCAACGGCGTAGCCGCGCAGGTCAAGACCACTGGCCCCGGCATCGTGCAGGCGCAAACGCGCGAATCCAACACCGAGGCGCTAGAGCGTGCCCAGGCCGTCGCCCGTCGCGACGTGCCCGGCCTGCACAAGCTGGTGGCGCTGAACGATGCGCCGCCGGCGCCCAGCAAAACCCCCGCCGTCGCGGCCGACCCCGGCAAGCGCGTGGCCGCCATCGTGCCCGGCGACCCGGCCTACGTCGTCACGGCCGACGGCACACGCTATTTCCCCGGTGCGGTGCTGCCCACGGGCCACCGCATCCAGGCCATCCTGCCCAATCTCGTGCAACTGGAGCGCGAAGGCCAGATGAGCGAGCTGACATTCTGATTCTCACCGGGGCCAGCTGCTGTGGACCCGCGGCTGGCAACCTTTCTGTGCTTCCGGTCCCCCGCTTTTTCAAGGAGAGCAACATGAGCAACGGTGTATCCCCCCTTTCCCTGCTGGCTACCACGCCGCTGACGGGTTCGCAGCGCCACGGCAGCAAATCCGCCAGCTGGTATGAAGCCATGGCTGAAGCCTGGGGCAAAACCCTGGATGCCAAAGCCAACGAAATCGAAGTGGCCTCCGACCAACTGGCCGAAGGCGACAACCGTCCGGCCCACATTACGCGCATGACGGCGCTGGCACAGGAAATGGGCTTCATGTCCAACAGCGCCCACACCTCGCTGCAGTCGGTTGGCACGGCGCTTGAAACCATGGCTCGCAAGCAGTAATCCGGAGACGCAGCCAGATGAATGCACTCACATCCCTGATTCCCGGCGCCGACACGCTGGCAGCCGCCAGTACGGGCGGCACGGTCGGGGGCGCATCGTCCGTCCAGGCCGGCTATGGCGTGTCGCTGACCGACTTGTCCGGCTTCAGCGACGCCATGGCCCGTGCCGGCGGCACGCTGCAACCGCAGGCCGTGGCGCCTTCCGCTGAAACCATGCAGGCGCTGTTCAAGCCGTTCGAGCACATCAACGCCGAGGCCGCCACGCTGTCCGAGCATGCCAAGACCGCCATGGCCGCTGGCAACGACCTCACGCCGGGCGAAATGGTCATGCTCACCGTGCGCTGTCACGAATTCCTGTTCCACAGCCAGCTCACCGCCAACGTAGCCAACCGCACGTCCGACGGTCTGCAACAACTGTTCCGTCAGCAGGCGTGATGCGCAGCGGCAGTTTCATGGCGCGCCGCCGCTTGGCGGCCTGGCGCTGGCTTGGCGTGCCGCTGGCCCTGCTGCTGGCAGCCTGCTCGCAGCAGGAGCTTTACGGCCAGCTCAGCGAACGCCAGGCCAACGAAATGGTGGCCGTGCTGCGCAACGCCGGACTGGCAGCCGACAAAGCCGCCGCGCGCGATGGCAAGAGCTTCACGGTCACCACCAGCTCTGGCGACTTTTCCCGCGCCGTGGAAGTGTTGCACGCGGGCGGTTTCCCGCGTGACAACTACGACACGCTGGGCCAAGTCTTCAAAAAAGAAGGTTTTGTCTCCTCGCCGCTGGAAGAGCGCGCGCGCTTCACCCATGCGCTGTCGCAGGAGATCTCCAACACCCTCTCCAACATTGACGGCGTGGTGCAGGCCCGCGTGCATGTGTCCGTGCCCGAGAAAAACCCGCTGGCCGACAAGCCCACGCCGGCCACGGCCTCCGTTTTCATCAAGCACCGTCCCGGCCTCGACTTGACACAGCAAGTCGGCAAGATCAAGGCGCTCGTGGTCAACGCCATCGAAGGGCTGCCTTACGACAACGTGACCGTGGCCCTGTTCCCGGCCGAGCCCATGCCGGCCCCCCAGGCGCCCTCGGCCTCCACCACGCTGCGCACCACCGGCCTCGGCCCGGTGCTGCTTGCCGTGGCCGGCATTGGAACCCTGGCCTTCCTGGCCGCCTTGGTGCTGTGGTGGCGCCAGCGGCGCCAAACGCGCGCCGCCTCCAGCCACGGCAGCGCCACGCTGGCCTTGCAGCGCCGCAAGGCAGCCAGCAGTGCAGCGGCTGAGGCAGATGCTTCTGGCGGCGCACGCCACGTTCGGGGCCCCGGTGCCACTTGACGCACACCATGCTTGACAGCGCCTCCACCCTCAGCATGGCCGGCCGGCGCGCCCAGCGCGTGGCAGCGGCGCGCCTGCTGGAAGGCACGGCGGCCGACTGGCGCATGCTGGACGCCTGCCCCGACTGGGTCACCGCCGGCCCGCCCGCGCAAGAGGCGCTGGCCGCCTACACCGGCGCCTGCTGGCTGGCCGACGCCCTGCGCGCCTGCATTGACGGCAAGCGCCTGGCCGCCGTCAGCGAAGCCATTGGCAGCGAAGCGCTGCACGCCTTGCTGAAAGACGACAGCGCGCCCGTGCAACCGCCGCCGCCCCGGCCCTGGCTGCCCGAGCCGGCGGACTGCGCCGCGCACCTGCAATCCTGTGGCCGCGCCCTGCTGGCCTGGAGCCTGCCCGCCTCGCTGCGCACCCTGGTGCCCGCCGCGCTGGGCTGGGCGCCCGCGCTCGAATCCCAGCTCCACGCCTTCGACAGCCACCCCGACTGGGCGCGCCATGCGGCCCAGGCCGGCCTGGCCCATGCCGATACCACGCCTGCCCCCGCCAGGGTCGATGACGTGGACAACCCTGAGCATGGCGACGACGACTCGCCCGCCGGCGACGGGCTGGCGCCAACCTCCTCCTCACCGCCTTGACGGCTCCGCCCTGACCCAGCCATGAGCTACCTGCTGGCCCTGCACCCCACCTTCCCCGGCGCACTGGCAACCACGCAGCCCGTGGTGCCCGCCAGCGAGCTGCCGGCCCTGACCAACGCCCTGGCGCTGGCCGATGCATTGACCGCCCTGCTGGCCACCCAGCAGCAGCAGCTGGACGAAGCCCGCGCCCAGGCCGAGGCGGAAGGCATGCAGGCCGGGCTGGCGGCCGGTCAGGCCCAGGCCCGGCAGGAAGCGGCAGACACCCTGGCCCACACTTTGGAGGCGCTGGCCCAGGAACAGGCCGCGCAACGCGAAGAACTGCGCGGCGCACTCGTCACCCTGGCCACGTCCATGGTGCGCTGCATGGCCGCCGAGCTGGCCCCGCCCGACGTGCTGGCCGCCCTGGCCGAGCGCGCCTTTGAAAACGTGGTGCCTGCCCAAAGCGTGCGCCTGCGGCTGGCGCCCGCCATGCTCGAACCCGTGCAAACCCGGCTGGCCGGGCGCACCCTGCCCATTCCCGTGCAGTGCCAGGCCGACGACAACCTGGCCCCCATGGAATGCGTGGTCGAATCCCCCACCGGCACGCTGATCGCCGGGCTGGACGCCGTGCTCGACCGCGTGGCCCAGTCGCTCGAACTCTCGCGCCAAATGGCCCAGCAAGACGAGCCGGCCCCCGTGGTCACCACGCCCGCCCTGGCCTCCGTGCCACCCGCTGGCGGCCTGCACGCCACCCAGCCATGAACCGCCCCGAAACCCGCCCCTTGCTCGATGCCAGCCTCATGCAAGGGCTGCGCGCCATGCAGCCCCAGGTGGCGCGCGGGCGTGTGGCGCAGGCGTTCGGCACCACCTTGCGCGTCAGCGGCCTGCAAGCCACCATCGGCCAGCAGTGCCTCATCCGCGACCCCGCACGCCCGCAGGCGCCGCCGTTGCGCGCCGAAGTCGTGGGCCTGCGCGAGCATGAAGCCATTCTGGTGCCCCTGGGGCACCTGCAAGGCGTTTCCATGGGCGCCGAAGTCGAAGTCATGGACCGCGCCGCCCTCGTACCCATGGGCAGCGCCCTGCTGGGCCGCGTGCTTGACGCTTTTGGCGAACCGCTTGACGGCCAGCCCCTGCCGCCCAACCTGCCGCTGCGCCCCTTCTACAACGACCCGCCCAACCCCCTGCACCGCGCCCCGGTGGAAAAGCCCTTCATCACCGGCGTGCGCGCCATCGACGGGCTGCTCACCGTCGGCGAAGGCCAGCGCCTGGGCGTGTTCGCCATGGCGGGCGGCGGCAAGTCCACCCTGCTGGGCATGCTGGCGCGGCTGGCCCGCAGCGACATCAACATCATCGCCCTCATTGGCGAGCGCGGCCGCGAAGTGCGCGAATTTCTCGACGACAGCCTGGGCCCCGAAGGCATGGCCCGCTCCGTCGTCGTCGTCTCCACCTCCGACCGCCCCGCCATGGAGCGCCTGCGCGCCGCCCAGACCGCCACCGCCATTGCCGAAGGCTTTCGCGCCCAGGGCAAGCGCGTGCTGCTCATGATGGACTCCGTCACCCGCTACGCCCGCGCCCTGCGCGAAATCGGTCTGTCCGTGGGCGAACCGGCCGTGCGCCGCGGCTTCACCCCCAGCGTTTTTGCCGAGTTGCCCCGCCTGTTCGAACGCGCCGGCAACGACGCCCACGGCTCCATCACCGCCTTCTACACCGTGCTGGCCGAAGACGAAGACAACACCGACCCCGTGGCCGAGGAAACCCGCTCCATCCTCGACGGCCACATCGTGCTGTCGCGCCAGCTTGGCCAGGCGGGCCACTACCCGGCCATTGACGTGCTCGCCAGCGCCAGCCGCGTCTTCAACCGCGTCACCACCCGCGCCCACCAGGACGCCGCCCAGCGCGTGCGCGCCCTCATGGCCAAGCACGAAGAAATCCGCTTCCTGCTGCAAGTGGGCGAATACGCCGCCGGCAGCGACCCCCTGGCCGACGACGCCATCGCCGCCCAGCCCGGCCTGCAAGCCCTGCTGCGCCAGCGCCCCGACGAAGCCAGCACCCTGCAAGACACCCTGTCGCAAATGGAGCAGTTCCTGGCTTGAATCCGTCTGATCCGCGCAACAGCCATGCCATGAAATAGCAACCAAACGCAACCGTCATGAACCCCGCCGACCTGCCCCGCCAGCTCAAGGACGCCCGCCAGCTCGCCCGCCTGCGCCAGCTGCGCGAGCGCACCGCCCTGGCGGCCCTGCGCGAAGCCGAACGCGCCTGCGCCCAGGCCCAGGAGGCCATCGACAACCGCAAAGCCGTCTTCGCCCGCCTGCAGCGTGAGCGCGACGCCCTGGGCCAGCGCATCGTCAACGACTGCGTGCCTGAAATGGGCCGCCTGGCCGCCTATGCCGGCGCCGCCGTCGAAGCCCTGGACGACCAGATCGAGCGCACCGAATACGCCCTGATGGACGACGAAGACGCGCTCGCCCAGGCCCAGGAAAAGCAGGCCCAGGCCCACCAGGCCTGGCAGCGCGCCGTGGCCGCCACCGGCGCTGCCAACACCCTCGTGGACGACACCCGCAAAGCCCAGCGCCAGGTGCAAGAAACCATGCAGGAACGCGAGGCAGAAGATACAGCCCGCCCGGCCCACGCCCGCATCATCTCGTAGGCACGGAGACACCAGCCACAGATTGGTCGGCCCGATGACCAGCCAGAAAAGGGAGCACACCATGACCCAGCGCACCCCCGCCACCCGCCCCGCCGCCGCGCCGCAGCACGTCAACCGGCACGTGCCTTCCTCCGCGCTGCCGCCCGCTGCCGCCTACATCCCGGCCCAGGCCCGGGGCGATTTCGACGCCGCCCTGCGCCGCGCCCGCACCCCGCGCGAAGCCGTGCCCCACACCGACAACGAACGCGATGCCCGCGCCCCGCGCGAGGCCGAGGAACGCAGCGCCCTCTCCGACCAGCTTCCCCCCGTTGCCCCCCTGGCTGCCTGGAACCCCGGCCACGGCGCCAGCGCCCCCCTGGCCGCTGAAGGCGCCCAGCCCGCCGCCACCCCGCAAACCCCGGCCCAGCACCCGCACGCCGCCATGGCCCAATCCGTCGCCACCCAGGCCAGCGCCTCCCAGGCACTCGCGCGCGACGCCGCCACCGCCCAGCAGGCCAACGCCGCCGCCCGCCAGTGGCAGCTCAACCTGCCTGTGGCCGGCGCCGCCAACCCCGCGCTGGGCGTGCGCCTCACCCAGTCCCAGGCAGGCCACTGGCAACTGCGCCTGCAAGCCGACGCCGCCCTGCGCCAGCAGCTCGAACCCCATGTGGACCGCCTGCGCCACCAGCTGCGCCAGCAGCGCGGCCAGCAATTCAGCGACCTCGGCTTTGAAGACGAGGCCTGAGCCTGAGCATCACGCGCCCTCCCTTCCTTCCGTTTGGCCCCATGCACCGCTGTCGCCCTGTCGCCATTTCGCCGCACGCTCCCGGCCCTTCGGGCAAGGGGCGCTTGGCCTCCGCGCCCGGCTGCGCTGTAATGGCGCCTGCACAGCCTGCCCATGGGCGGGAAGGAACTTTTTCTCGGTTTAATCCTTTTTATTCAAAAAGAGCGAGCTCATGAACAAGAAAACCCTCATCGCCCTGGCCGCGCTGGCCGCTGGCAGCGCCGCACTGGCGCAATCGTCCGTCACCCTCTACGGCGACTTGGCTGTTGGCAAAGGCGAAGGCGGCAAGGTCAACATGATCAGCAGCACCATTGGCAACCACACAAGCAGCCACATTGGCCTGCGCGGCGTGGAAGACATGGGCGGTGGCCTGAAAGTCGGCTTCAACTTCGAGCAATCCATTGACATGGAAAATGGCGCAACGGGCGTGGCCGATAGCACGACTTGGCAGCGCGCGGCCAACGTATGGGTGGGCGGCAACTGGGGCCGTTTCCGGATGGGGCGCGCCACCACGCCCAGCTACAACGCCATGCTGGCCTGGGATCTGATGGGTCTGCCCAACTACGCGCCTGCGTATTTCTCTTTTGGCTTCGTGGGCGGTAACACGAGCGACCGGAACAACAGCCTGTTCAGCTACAAGACGCCCGTGTGGGGCGGTTTCAGCGCCGAACTAGGCTACATCGCCAAGGGTGACGACACGTCAGGCAATGCCAGCCAAAGGGACAAGCTCGATCTGGGTCTGACCTATGTCAACGGCCCCTTGAGCGCCGGTGTGGCCTACAACAAGATCAAGACCCATAAAGCCAACTATGGCTTGGGCGCCAAGTATAACTTTGGCTCTTTCACGCTGGCGGCCAGCTACCAGGATTCGAACAACTGGGGCTTTACCGGCACACCGGGCGCCGTGGGCCGGGTGGCGGGTGTCACGCTGGGCGGCATGGTCAACTTTGGCGCCATGAGCGTGGCGCTGGACGTGGTGCGCCAGTTGAAGAAAGAGGCCACGTTCCAGAACGTGGTGTACAAGGGCAAAAAATATACCGATGGCGCGTTGGAACTGAAATACGCCCTGTCCAAGCGCACCTTCTTCTATGGCGCCTACCTGCGCCTGGAAGGAACCAATACCTATTCGCTGGGCATGCAGCACCGGTTCTAACCCCGCGGGCCACCTGGCTTGGCGCTTCCTTCTGGAGCAGCGCCCGCCACGGCTCTTTGCCACATTTGATTTATCCCTTTTTCATTCAAACGGAGCTAGCTCATGAACAAGAAAACCCTCATCGCCCTGGCCGCGCTGGCCGCTGGCAGCGCCGCACTGGCGCAATCGTCCGTCACCCTCTACGGCGGTGGCCGACGTGGGCATTGGCAAAGGCGAAGGCGGCAAGGTCAACATGATCAGCAGCACATTTGGCAACCACAGCAACAGCTACATCGGCCTGCGCGGTGTGGAAGACATGGGCGGCGGTTTGAAAGCCGGCTTCAATTTCGAGCAAATCATCAACATGGAAAACGGCACGGTAGGCGTGGCTGCTGATAGCCCGACTTGGCAGCGCGCGGCCAACGTGTGGCTGGGCGGCAACTGGGGTCGTTTCCAGATGGGGCGCGCCACCACGCCCAGCTACAACGCCATGCTGGCCTGGGATCTGATGGGCTTGCCCAACTACGCGCCGGCCACTTTTTCTTTGGGCTTCGTGGGCGGCAACACGGGTGACCGAAACTACAGCCTGTTCAGCTACAAGACCCCCGTGTGGGGCGGCTTCAGCGCCGAGCTGGGCTACATCGCCAAGGGTGACGACGTTTCGGGCAATGCCAGCCAGAACGACAAGTTTGATCTGGGCGTGACCTACGTCAACGGCCCCTTGAGCGCGGGCGCAGCCTACAACAAGGTCAAGAGCTACAAAGCCAACTATGGCCTGGGTGCCAAGTACAACTTTGGTTCCTTCACGCTGGCGGCCAGCTACCAGGATTCGAACAACTGGTCCATCCCCGGCGCACCGGGCGCCGTGGGCCGGGTGGCGGGCGTGACGCTGGGTGGCATGGTCAACTTTGGCGCCATGAGCGTAGCGCTGGACGTGGTGCGCCAGTTGAAGAGAGAGGCCACCTTCCAGAACGTGGTGTACAAGGACAAGAAATATACCGATGGCGCGCTGGAACTGAAATACGCTTTGTCCAAGCGCACCTTCTTCTACGGCGCTTACTTCCGTGTGGAAGGGACCAATAACTACTCGCTGGGCATGCAGCACCGGTTTTAAGCAAACCGACTCTGGAAAAGCCCCGAAATGGCGTCCTTCTGGCCCCCAGGAGCGCACCAAGGAAGTTGGCTGCGCAGTTCTGCGGCAGGGACTGCTGCTGCTCAGCATACCGGTGATCTAGGCGCTGGGGCATCCCCTCGTGGTGGTGGTAGCCCGGGAACCCCCACCCCCCCCCCGGTGGGGGCAGATCCAAATGCCGTAACAGGCACAGGTCAGCCTCCTGATTCCGGCCCGGGGCTAGGCTCCAACCTAACCAACGACCCTCATCCTGGTGGAGATGCACGTCTACCAAGGGATACGGAGGGAGGGAGAGCGGATCGGGAGGCTTTCTCAGCAAATGTGCCGGGTGACCGCGACCGCCTAAACAGCGGCCCGACCACGACAGTAGGAGGCGGCCCAGGCCGCACAGGCGACTTCGGCGGTGGCGGTGGCTTTGGGCTGCTGGCCCCTTCTTTCCCCGGTAGCACTGCCTGGCCCAACAGCACGGGAGGGCATACGCCTCCCTTCTTTCATGGGTCTTATCCACCGCCGGCTACTTACGTGCCCGGCCAACCCTATCCGCAGCCTGGTGCCCATATTCCCGGCACTGGCCCCGGCCCGCATCGCCCGCCACCGCATCCGGGCACACCACCATTCCAGCCGCCGCCCCGCGCGGACGGCCAGCCGCCCCTGCCGCCGCAGGCCGGCCGGCCCCACCCGCAGGGGCTGGTGAATCCGCCCCTGCATCCCCCAAACACCGTGCCCCCGCCCGGCAGCCAGCCCGGCGTGCTGCCGCCGCGCGGCGGCGTGGGCGCGCCGCTGCCGCCTGTGGGGCAGCACCCGGCGGCCATTCCCGGGGCTGCGGGGGCCGCCAGTGCCGCCACGCGCCAGCAGGCCGCCGCTGCGCTCAACGCCACGGCCCGGCCCGTGGAAATCCGCCCGCAGGCCATGCAGGCCCCGGCGGCGGCCAGCCACGCCCAGGCGCCAGGCGCGGCCCAGGCGCGCCCGGCCACCGCGCTGCCGGGCCAGAACCCGGCGGCCCAGAATCCAGCCCAAAACCCGGCCCAGAACCCCGCTGCGGCCCGGGCCGATGCCGCGCACACCGCCGCAGCCCGTGCGCCCGGCCTGCCCGCGCGCGATGCCGCGCAAAACCCGCTGCTGGCCCAGGCGCTGGCCGCCGCCCTGGCCACCAAGGGCAAGGCCGCCGCCGAGGCGCAGATGACCCTGCTCTCCGCCCGCCAGGCGGCGCTGAACACGCTGGCCGGCACGCCGCTGGCCGCAGGCGCGCGCATGGCGCAGGCCCAGCAGGCGGCGCAAGGTCTTTCGGCGCAATCGGCGCAATTGGCCGCCGCGCAGTCGGGCGCGGGCCGCACGCAGCAGGCCATGCCCCAAGCGGCGCAGCAGGCCGCCTTGCAGGGCGCGGCGGGCAACGCCCAGGCCGGTGGCCCTGGTGGCGGGCGCGGCGCGGCGGCCCTGCCCGGCGCGGCAGGCACGGCCGGTGGGGCCGGCATGGGCGCTGACGACGCGGCTGAAACCGCAGGCGCCGCCCTGGGGCGGGGCAAGGCCGGCAAGGGTGATGGCGCCGCCGCGCAGGCCAGCCAGTTGCCCCCCGGCGCGCTGCCGCCTTTGGGCATGGCTGCGCTGCGCCGCGCAGCCAAAAAGCGCGCCCGTGGCACGCTGGACAGGGTGGAGGCCATCTCGCGCCACATGCCCGGCCGCGACCAGCCCGAACCCGAGGAAGAAGACGGGCTGGATGACGACCCGAACGCCGCCACGCCGTGGCCAGACGCCCCCGCCGCCGAAGACCCGGCCCAGACCGAGGCCCGCCGCCGCGAGGCCACGCAAAAAGCCGCACAGGAAGCCGCCCGCCACTACCAGGCGCTGGCCATGTGGCTGCTGGCCTGCGACCAGCAGGCCGCGCTGCGCGAGCTGGCCAGCGGCCGCTGCGTGCTGCTGCTGGCCCCTATGCCGGGCGCGCAATTGCGCCTGGGCGGCCACCTGCTGGTGCCCGACATGGCCGCCGCCGGCCACGTGGGCGCGCAAGGCCATGCCTGGGAACTGCCCGCCCGCTGGACGCCCCCGCTGCCGGCCGACATGCAGTGGCGCCCGTGGCGGCTGCGCCAGACGGCCAGCGCCAGCGGCGCCTGGCAGCTCACCGCCTCGCGCCCTGACCGGCACACGCCGTGTCTGGTGGTGGCCGATGCGCAGACCGCGCCGGCCACCACCAGACACGGTGTGGACACCATGGAATCCATCACCTTGCTGGAGCCGCGCCGCCTGCGCCGCCTGCTGGGTTCGCAATGGACGCTGCTGGCGCTGCGCGCGCCCGTGCCCCCCGGCGCCGTGACCCAGCCCCCGCAAGCCTCCCAGCAGCCCGCGCCGCCGCAAAGGAAAAGCGCATGACCGCCACCCGCGCGGGCAAACCGGGCAAACCGGGCAAACCGGACAAACGCCCTTCAGCCACGGCGGCCAAAGCCGCGGGCGAGGCCGCGCTGCAAGCCTGGCAGGCCTTTGCCGACGAAGCGGTGGCCGTGTTTGGCGGTGAACCCGTGAGCCTGCAATGGTGCAGCCCCGCGTTTGCCCAATGGCTGGCCCTGCCGGGGCCGGGCGTGGCGCTGCCTGCCGTGCTGGCGCGGCTGAACGGTCTGGCCGAAGGCTGGCCCCTGGCCCAGACCGGGGGGCGCTGGCAGGGCGCTGTGACGCTGGAAGAAGACACTGCCTCCGCCGGCGCGGCCGCCAGCGCCAGCAGGGAACACACGGCAGATCACCCACCGCCAACCCACCCGCAAGACCATGCCAGCGCCCCTGCGCCAGCCCGCGCGAAACCGGCCCGGCCCGCCAAAGCCGCCGCGCAGGCAACCAGCGGCGGCGACGCCCTGTCGCCGCCCCCGCCCCGCCAGTGGCAGGCGCTGCTGTGCGCCTTGCCTGGGGGCGGCATGGCGCTGCGCCTGATGGCGGCCCCGGAGGAAGACAGCAGCCGCCATGCAGGCGGCGCGCACGCCACGCGCCGCCACCTGGAAGACCGTGAGCGCCTGCTGTTCACCTCGCGCAGCGTGGCCGTGGGCGAAATGGCCACCACGCTGGCGCACGAGCTCAACCAGCCCCTGGGCGCCGTGACCAACGTGTTGCGCGGGCTGAAGGCGCGCATTGACTCGGCCATTGCCCACCCGGGCCAGGCCACGCTGCCCATGCTGGCGCAGGGCGTGCAACTGGCGCTGGACCAGATGCAATACGCCTCCAGCATCATTGGCCGCGTGCGCGACTACACCCAGTCGCGCCAGCCGCAACGCGACCGGGTGGACCTGAACGCCCTGCTGGGCAACAGCCTCACCCTGCTGGACTGGGAGCTGCAACGCTCAGGCGTGCAGTTGGACAGCCAGCTCTGGGCCGACGCGCACGGCCACGCCCCGGTGATGGGCGACGGCGTCATGCTCCAGCAAGTGCTGGTGAACCTGCTGCGCAACGCCATCGACGCCATGGACACCACCCCCGCCGGCCAGCGGCGGCTGGACATCGCCAGCCGCGTGGCCGACGGCACGCACATCGAAATTGCCATTGCCGACACCGGCTGCGGCATGGGCGAAGAAGCGGCCGCCCAGGTGTTCATGCCCTTTGCCTCCACCAAACCCACGGGCATGGGCATTGGCCTTAACATTTGCCGCAGCCTGATCGAGCTGCACCGCGGCCGGCTGTGGTTCACCCGCAACGCTGGCGCGGGCTGCACTTTTCACATTGCGCTGCCGCTGGCCCTGCAAGACAGCGCCACGGCCAGCACATCCGAAGAAACCGCCTGACCCATATGTCCACGGCCCCCGTTCCCGCCCCCGGCAACCGCACCGTCTACATGCTGGATGACAACGCCGACTTCTGCGCCACCGCCAAATGGTGGCTCATGGGCCTGGGCTACGACGTGATCGACTACCAGGACGCCACCGCCGCCATTGAAGCGCTGGCCGCCCTGCCCCCCGAGGCCCGCGCCCGCGCCTGCCTGCTGCTGGACGTGCGCATGCCCGTGCTGAGCGGGCTGCAAGTGCACGACGCGCTGATCGAGCGCGGCGTGACCGGCCCCGCCGCCACGCCCGCACTGCCCATCGTCTACATGACCGGCCACGGCGACGTGCCCCTGGCCGTGCAGGCCATGGAAAAAGGCGCCGTCACCTTTCTTGAAAAACCCTTTCAGGAAAGCGCGCTGGAATCGGCCCTGACCCGCGCCTTCCAGCACCGCCCCGCCACGGCGCCCGCCCCACTGCCTGCCGCCGATGCGCCCCCCGTCTGCGCCGAATACCAGCGCCGCCTGGCCAGCCTCAGCCCGCGCGAAGCCGAAATCATGCGCGGCGTGGTCGAAGGCAAGATCAGCAAGATCATCGCCCGCGAGCTGGACATCAGCACCAAGACCGTGGAACTGCACCGCACCCGCATCATGAGCAAGATGCAAGCCGAATCCGTGGTGCACCTCACGCGCATGGCTCTGCACCAGCGCGTGTTGTAACCCTCTCCCAGCCCGCGCCTTCATCCTCCGCCCTCGGCACTCATCAACAGGGCGACCCACCCCGCCCGCACAAGGGCAAAAACGGGCACAGGCATGCCCAGCCCAGCCCCTGAACACCCCCGAATCCCCCGCGCGGGCCATGCCCATCCACCCCGCCCTGACGGGTTGACGCCACACGGACACGCACCAGCCCATGGCTGCCAAGACAACCACAAGCCGCTTTGGCGAGCATGGATAGGCGTAGCAAAAAATGCCTTTCAGTCAATATCCGCGCCATTGTTTGCTACATGAAACGTAGCATTCGGGTCTGCGCCTGCGAACAGCGGCCTGTGATGCCAAGCCCATGCATAGGTAGTGTTACTAGCTAGGTTGATTACTAGCTGGTAACGATATGAATTGCGCCCCCTCTACCCGGAGCGTCCAATAGCACCCATCAGGCACTCCATAGGTACCTGGTCATGCAAAAGGCCTTCGGCCCCGCGCATGAGGAGAAGGTTCTTTCCTTCACTCTTCGTCCCAAAGGACATTTGTTTTTCAAAGGAGATTGAAATGGGTGCAGTAGCAGGAGTTGCAATTAGCGCAATCGGCGGTGCAATGGGCGGCGCCGGCGCCGGTGGTCTGCTGGGCGGTTTGCTCGGCGGCGGTGGTTTCCTGGGCGGCATTGGTCAGCTGATCAGCGGCTTCCTGGGCGGCGCAGGCGGTGCCGGCGGCGCAGGTGGTTTGGCACAAGTGCTTCAGGGCTTCTCGCCGGCCAACATCCTCAATGCGGCGGCGAACCTGTTTAACGCTATCAGCGGTAATAGCATCAAGGAAGCTGCCAACACGCTGCAAAAAGAAGATGGCATGCCGAAATTCATCCAGGAGGCTGTTAACAAAGCCGTGGATGAAGTCATGAAGAAGTTCAACAAGCCGACTGAAGGTGATGTTCAGAACAAACTGAATGATGCCACCAAGCAGGATGCTGACAAGGAAATCCAGGACTTGGCCCAAAAAATGGTTGAGCTTGTGCGTAAGCATCTGGAAAATGAGCAGAAAGAAGAAGGTGCTGAAGCCGCTGGTGGCAAGAAGGGTGGGAAAACCAAGCCGATGAGTTGGTTGCAAGCGATTGCAAAAGCCATGGGTGATGCACTTGGCGCGAAAGCAGCCAAGATGACAGAATTGGCAGACAAGGTCAGTGGCGCTGCTGATAAACAGGCCTCGGCGGAAGACAAGCAGGCCAAGCAGGATGCTGCTGCCGAAATGACATCTGCTCAAACCGAGCTGAATGGCGTGAGCCAAGAGTTCAAACTCATGACTGAAGCCTTTAATACGGCTATTAAGTCTCTTGGTGACAGCCTCAGCACATTGGGTCGCCGTCAGTAATAGACGGTCGAATAAAAATAAAGCCAGCAGCCGCTGGCTTTATTTTTTTATCAAAATTGCTGCTCGATATGAAACGCAAAATAATTTTTTCTTTATTTTTGTTTTTTTATCAATTCGCTGGGGCGTGGGGGATCAGTGAGGAAACACTGTTAGACCTTTCGCAAGAGCAAATGATGCATAGAAGTTTAGCAACTCTGCATGAGCTTCTGCATGAAAACACGGATAACGCAAAAGGCAAATACCGCCCAAAAGAGAAATCCCCTCTGCATTTGGGACGTCTCGGACTTACTCTTGATGGCGAGTTGTCAAAAACGTCCGGTGTTAGCAAGCTCGCGCTTAGTCTTTATCCTCGGGAAGAGTACGTTCCACGCTATACTGATATTAGTCGGCTTCTGAAAGCATTCCACAAGAATGCAGAGAAGATTTATGGTATTCCATCAAATCACCTTGCAACCGCAATGACTGTTGCCATTGTTGGCGGCTGGACTGCCTACACAGGACTGGAATTTAAAAATGAATGGATCAAGCCTCTTTTTCATCAATTAGATAGAGTCATGCGAATGGATGAGGCAATCACCCAGGCATCGGTCAGCAAAAAGGTGCATATGCATCAGCTGCTTGCGGGTATGGGCCTGATTTTCACTGCAGAAGTGGAGAATTTAAAAAGCATGGGCAATGATGCCAGGAGCAGGCGACTGCGGGAAATGGGTGGGAAATATTTAAAAGCACTGCTTGGCGTTCCTCCTGATAAAATAGCTTTCTCTTCGTCTGGCATGAAGTTCAAGTAGGATGCATCCCTGTGTCGCGTGAAATACTGATTGTTATCGGATTTTTCATTGCTTTCTCGATGGGAACTGCAAATGCCTTGGGTGACGCTGCCTGGGGCTACAGCTATGACTTTACCCACGATTGGGTTCAAGCAGATCTTGTAAGGCGGGCGACAGCACAGGCAACGAGCAGCAGTTCTTATGGATCGTCGAAAAAAGAAAGAAAAAATATTAAAAAATTAAAGCCATTAGAGGTTGGTGCCTCGGCCGAGTACATCGCGCCCGATGGAAAGCTGATCTTGCTTGAAAAAACTGGGCCGGAAAAGCTTGCGCGTCATTTCTATTCTTCTGATGATTTTCGTTTGGGGCGTGCCATATTTACCGACCTCATAACTTCTTTTAATAAAAATGTGGAAAATGTTTATGGTGTTCCCAAGAACAATCTTGCGACTGCCGTAGCAGTGGCTTTGGCTGGAAGCCATGCTGCGTACACTGGGCGCATACTGCCCGACATGATGGTTGCGCCTCTGGTCAGGCAGCTTGAAACGTCAATGCAAAATAATTTGGCTCCGATAGAGAATCTAAGCCAACAGCAAAAAATTTTACTCTATCAGGTTCTGGTTGGATCTGGAATGTGGTTTTATCGAATGCAGGCCAGTCTTAACAAGGCCGGGGATGATGAGCGCCGCGCCAGCTTGAAAAAAACGGCCAGAAAACACTTTATGGAATTGAGCGGACTTGACCCTGACTATGTGGAGTTCGCCGAATCGGGAATGTACGTGATATCCAAGAAATATTAGAGATTTTTAGTAAACACCCCAGAATGAATAAAAAAATTGTTCGGCTGTTTTTTTTCTGCACTGGTGGCTTGTTCCACTGCCGCCGCCTGGGCCTGGGGAGATAGCGACTGGGGCTTTAGCGACGATTATCTGGAAGACGCCCTGGAGACAGACCGCATTTGGCGTAGCATGGAAGCATCGCAAAATGCGGTGCGGCTTTCTACTGGTGGGGCGGCATCTCGCGCGCGTGGCGACGTGCCGCCGGAAAGAAAAAACGTGCTGTACGCGGGCGAAGCAGGCACCACCCTGCAAGTTATCGATACCCGTGGGCTGGACAGCGTGGCGGCCGTCGTGCACAGGGGCATGCCAGACACGGAAAAAAGCTACTCCTGGTACAGAGGTGCTTTCAAGGAGGTGATGATTTCCTTCAACCAGAAGGTGGAAAAACTGTACGGCGTTCCCCCCAATCATCTGGCGACGGGGATGACGGTGATGCTGGCCGGTGCTTATGCGGCCTACCATAACCAGCCTTTTCCGGAGTCATTCATTCGACCCGTTTTCAAGCAAATGGAGAGGGTGATGTCCAATGACGAATCCATCCAGCAAGCCCAACTGAGATCCAAGCGCTTTGACTATCAGGTGATGCTGATGACAGGCTTGATTCTTCAGAGCGCACAAATGGAACTGCAGAAAAAGCCAAATGCGGCTCAGCAGGCGCGGCTGCGCCGAATGGGGGCACGCTACTTGCAGAAAATATTGAACGCAGAACCGGAACGCATCGTTTTTTCATCATCGGGGGTTCATGTCCGTTGACCGGGTTGCCATGGTGCGTGGTGAAAAAGTGGCAATGCGTGCGTGGCTTTCAGGTTTACGCCGTCAAGCCGTGTGCTTGGGCGCATTGGTGCTGACCATGATGCCTCTGATGGCTGGAGCCTGGGGTATCAGCCAAGAGACACTGCTGGATTTGACCCAGCAGCAAATGATGCATCGCAGCCTGACGGCACTGCAGGAGGCGGTATATGGCCGACGCGGCAGCCAGTCTGGTGCGCGGGCATCGCCAGGTTCGGCGCTGGATCTGGGGCGTGTGGGGTTGACGAGCAGTGGCGATTTATCAGGCACAGCGGGTGTCGACCAACTCGCCATCAGCCTTTACCCGCGTGATGAATTCGTGCCGCGTGCCGCTGCCATTCAGCAGCT
Source organism: Comamonadaceae bacterium OH2545_COT-014 (assembly GCA_003859965.1). Classification (GTDB taxonomy): domain Bacteria; phylum Pseudomonadota; class Gammaproteobacteria; order Burkholderiales; family Burkholderiaceae_C; genus Ottowia. The sequence goes on from RQYR01000004.1 coordinate 27,094, forward strand.
GCTGAAGGCGTTTCACCGTAACGCCGAAAAAACCTACGGTGTGCCGGCCAACCATTTGGCAACAGCCGTTGCTGTGGCCGTGGCAGGAGGTTGGGCGGCCCATGCAGGCCAACCGTTTCAGGATGAATGGGTCAAGCCGCTGGTCAGCCAAATCGACCAAGCGTTGCGCAATGACCCAGCATGGCGCTCCATGCCGTTGCGCAGCAAAGTGTACATGCATCAGGTGTTGACGGGCATGGGCCTGATCTTCATGGCCGAGCAGGCGGCTTTGCAGCGTCAACCGGATGCGCGGCGTTCTGCACAGCTGCAAAGGCGCGGCAGTGAATATCTGCAGGCGTTGCTCCGGGTGGAGCCACAGCGGCTGCATTTTTCTCGCCAGGGCTTGCAAGTGCGTTGAAAGCGCTTGCGGCGCAGCGCACACGCCGTGTGTTTGCCGATGGTTGCAATTGGCGCTTTCAGGATGGCTGGCCCGCCGTGAGAATGCGCGGGGCATTCCCGGAAGCGGGGGTGAAAGTTCGTGAACAGGCTTGCCTGTATGGGCAGGCAGAAACGGTTGAACAGATGAAGCGGCATTGGCGCTGGATCGGTGCGCTGGCTTTGGGGCTTCTGGCCGCGCTGCCAGAAGCCAGGGCGCTGGGCGATGCGGCCTGGGGCTACAGCTACGACTTCACACATGACTGGATCCAGAGCGATCTGGCACGCCGCAGCGCGCGGGCGGCCTGGGAGCAGGCCAACCAGCCGGCCAAGGGCCGGGAGCGTGCGGCATCTGCGAAAACGGCGCCCCGTTCGCCGCTGGACATTGGCAAGGTGGGCAGTACCGCCCAGGGGGGCTTGTCCGACATGCGTGCCACTGAGGCACTGGCCGCGCGTCTGTACCCGCGAGAGGAGTTCGTGCGTCGCCAGATCATGTTCGAAAAGCTGATCCTGGCCTTCAATCGAAACGTGCAGGCGCAATACGGCGTGCCGGCGAACAACCTGGCCACGGCCATGGCGGCTGCCTTGGCGGGAGGCTGGGCCGCCTATACGGGGCAGGCGTTTGCGCCGGCCCTGGTGCGGCCGCTGGTCAATCAACTGGAAGAGGTCATGCGGCAGGACGCGGAACTGCGCGCCATGCACATTCGCGACAAGGTACTGACCTACCACACCCTGGTTGCCACGGGCATGTGGCTGGCGGCCTTGCAGATGGACGTGCAGCGCCAGCCCGATGCCGCTCGCTCCGCTCGCCTGCGCCAGTTGGGCGGCGACTACCTTGAGCGCCTGCTGGGCGTGGCGCCGGCGCGGGTGCGATTCACGGCCGAAGGCATGCAGATTCATTGAGGGGCATACGTCGCGCCCCGTCAGGTTTTCTCACCAACGAACGTTTCTGGAGGTATTCATCATGAGCTTCAAGCAGTCACCTGATTTTGCTGTGCCGGCGGCAGCCCGCCGGACGTGGGCCGCGCTGGCGCTGGCCATGGGGCTGGGCGCGGCGCCTGCGGCGTCGTTTGGTTTCGCGGGCGTGTTCGACGCGGCCACGCAAGACGCACTGCGCTCGGTGGGCGGTTCGCTGATGGACCGCCAGCCGGTGGTGCCTGATGTGCCTTCGGTCAGCGGGCTGGCCCGCGGCAAGCCAGGCGCCGCCCCGGCGACCGCCGCGCCATCAGCCAGTGCCGGCGGAGCCAAGGCGCCCGGGGAGGCTGCGGCTCTCAACCCGAGCGCGTATGAGTTCAGGTATTCCGCCCCGCTTAGCGTGCAGGTGCGCAATGAGGTGATTCAGTCCCTGGTTGATCTGGGCAAACGCAAAGGCACGATGGACGCGGCAGGCGAACAGAAGCTGCGCGAGACCTTCGGCAAGATCGATATCGTGAAAGCCGTGGAACAGGCCATGCAGGGCAAGGGCTACAAAGTGCACAGCCTGGCCACGGCCGCCACTTACTGGCTGCTGGTCAACTACAACATCGTTCGCGGCGTGGTTTCCACCGATGCGCAGGATGCCGCCGTGCTCAAGCAAATGCAGGCGCGCATGAGCGCCTCCCCCGCCATGCAGTCCATGACCGACGCGCAGAAACAGCGCGGCGCCGAGGGCATGTTCTGGTTCGCCACCTTGCAGCAATATGGCTACGAACAGGCCAAGCAAGGCGTGGCTGGCTACGACATGAAAACGGTGGTGAGCGATGCGCGGGATGCGCTCAAGACTTTCGGCATTGATGCCGACCAGCTCGCGCTGACCGATCAGGGCCTGCAGCCGAAATAAGCGCGGTCACGGACAGCCAGACGCTGGTGGTGAATGGCCCGCCGTGCAGGGGGGCGAGTGGAGGGCCGTCAATCTGGCCACGGCCCGTCGCCCAGGCGGATGTTGGTTTGCACGGGGGCGTCGGGGTCGGGCGGCGGTGGGGCGGGTTTGGGGCCGTCGCGGGGGGCCGGGCGCACGGGCGCCAGCGGGCTGGCTGTGCCATCGCCAGCCGCCAGCGGCACGCGCTCGCAGCGCACGGTTTCGGGGATGCCGGTGTAGTGCAGTGCCGTGAGGCGCTGGCCGGCGCCCAGACCGAATTCGGCCAGCAAGGTGGCGTCGCGGTAGCGCAGCTCGCCCGCCGGGCCGTCGGGGGCGCGTTGCAGCACGGCGTGGCCGCGCTGGCCTTCGAGCAGGGCCATGTCCTGGTAGAGCCGGGCCTCGAAGCGCAGATCGTGCGGGCACTGGTAGGCCAGGCGCGGGGCGTCTTGCCAGGTGGCGCAGCCGGCCAGCAGGTGGCTGACGATCGCTATTAAAAAAATAGCTGACTGGGCCGTATGTACGGCCCGCAAGGCCGTTTGGGCTGATAAAGGCAGACGCGTCGCGGCCTGGCCGTGACGCGCCGGGGGGGCGGCAGTCACAGGGGCCGATGGCCGCCCGGATGGCGCTAGCGCGGCCACAGCACCCACAGGCGCAGCGGCTGCTTGAGGCGGCCGGCAAAGTCGCCCGCCTGCTGGCCCCAGCCGGCGAAGTAGTCGGCGCGCACGGCGCCGGTGATGGCGCTGCCGGTGTCTTGCGCCAGCACCAGGCGGTTCAGCGCGGCCAGCGGGCCGGGGCTGGAGAGCCAGACCGGCGTGCCGTAGGGGATGCTTTGCGGATCGACGGCGATGGAGCGGCCGGGCGTGAGGGGCACGCCTTGCGCGCCGCGCGGGCCGAATTGGGCATCCAGCGCATCCAGCGGCTCTTCGCGGAAGAAGGTCACGCGCGGGTTGCTCCACAGGGCTTCTTGCAGGCGGTGGGGGTTTTGCGCCATCCAGGTCTTGATGCCGGGCCAGGTGGCATCACGGATGGCGCCTTGGTCCAGCAACCACTTGCCCACGCTTTTGTAGGGCTGTTCGTTGGTGGCGGCATAGGCCAGGCGCACCAGGCGCTGGCGGCCGTCGGCCTCGGTCACGCGCAGGCGGCCCGAACCCTGGATGTGCAGGATGAGCGCGTCCACCGGGTCGGCCAGCCAGGCGATTTCGCTGCCGGCCAGCGCGGCGCGGGCGGCGGGGTGCTGCTCCATCTCCTGCCGCGTGAACCAGGGGCGGCGCGGCGCGAGGCCGGGGGGCGGGCGGTACAGCGGCACGCCGAAGCCGGGGCGCGGCACGCGCGAGGCGTCCACCTCCGGCTCGAAGTAGCTGGTCAGCAAACCTTCGCCCGCTTGGCCGCCCAGCGGCTCGACGCGGTAGGGGCGCAAGTGGGTGCGCATCCATGCGCGCTGCTCCTGCGGCGTGGCCAGCGCCAGGCGGCGCACGTCGCCGCACAGGCGGGCAAACGTGGGGCCGGGGCGTTCGCAGCTTTTGAGCCAGGCATTCCAGGCCTCGTGCAGCGCGTCTTGCTCAAAGCCGGGCAACTCGCTCCAGCGCACCGGCACCCAGCGGCTGCGCGGGCGCGCCAGCGGCGGGGGCAGGGGGGCGGTGTCATCGGCGTCCGCCGGCAACGGGGCTGGCACGGGCGGCGCGGCGGGCGGCGGCGGGCTGATGGCGCAACCGGCCAGCCAGGCCGCCAGAGCCAGCAAGGCTGGCCAGCGCCAGCGACGAAGGGCGCCCACGGCAGCGGCAGGCCGCCGTGGCGCAGGCAAGGGAAGGGCGCAGCCAGGCGGCGCGGGCGTGTACTTGGGCATGGAGAGCGATTTTGCGGGAAAGCCAGGGGGCCGCTGGCGCCTGTTTCTGAAACAAATTTTCCGCTTGCTTTGCGTTGGCGGCCCGCGCTTGCGTGGAGCCGGTTCGTGCCGGGGCAGTTCAGCCAGCTGCTGCACCCAGCAGCCCGCTCAGGCGCAGTTCAACGCGCAGGCCTTTGAGGACGGGGCTTTTGTCCAGCCGCAGCTCGCCGCCATAGGCTTGGGCGATCTGGCTGGCGATGGACAGGCCCAGGCCGGTGCCTTCCACGGTTTCGTCAAAACGCAGGCCGCGCTGGCCGGCCGCCTGGCGCTGTTCGTCGCTCATGCCGGGGCCGTCGTCCTCAATGGCGATGCACAGGCTGTGGCCCTGGCGGCTGGCGCTGATGCGCACTTGCGACGCGGCCCACTTGCCCGCGTTGTCGAGCAGGTTGCCCAGGGCTTCTTCCAGATCCGTGCGGTCGCCGCGCCAGCGCCAGGCGCGGGCGTCACCGGGCAGGTGCAGTTGCCAGTCCAGTTCTTGCGCGGCATGCAGCTTGCCCACCGCCTGCACCAGTTCGGCCAGGCAGTCGCGCACGGCAACGGCTTGGCCGGTCAGGGTGGCGCGGGCATGCATGGCATCGCTCAGGGTGCGCGACTGGTAGCGGTCGATCAGTTGCGTCATGGCGCCAATGTGTTGCAGCACTTCGCCCGCGTTCACTTGGGGCTGGCGGCTGGCGCTGGCGGACAGCAGGGCCAGCGGCTTTTTCAGGGCGTGGTTCAGGTCGGCCGCATGGGCGCGGGCACGGCCCACCACGCGCTCGTTCTGTGCCAGCAGGGCCGTTAGCTCGTGTTGCAGCGGCGCCAGGTCGGAGCCGACTTGCAGCGCATCCAGCGGCGGCGCGGGCGTGGGGCCGGGGTGGCGTAAAAAGGCGATGGCCTGCGTCAGGCGGCGCAGCGGCGCCAGCCCCACGCGCACCTGTACCAGCAGCATGGCCGCCAGCAGGCCAATCAGGATGACGGCGGTGGCCAGCAGAATCTGGTCGATGCGGCGCAAGTTGGTTTGCAGGGTTTGCGCGGGGCCAAAAACGGTGAGCGCCAGCGGCGCGGGATGGCCGTTGAGGGTGACGGTCTGGCGGTGGCCCAGCAGCGGCTCGCCCAGCGGGCCACGCGCCTGCACCAGCGCCAGCGCCCGCGGGCCGGCAGGCGCGCCAGGTATCAGGGCGGCGGCGTCCCAGAGTGAACGGGAGCGGCCCGCCACGCTGGCAGGGGCGGCTTCGGGGGCGGATGCCACCGTGGCCGGCACGGTTTCGGCCTGCCAGTACCAGCCCGAGTAAATGGCGCTGAACTCGTCATTGCTGCTGGCGGGCTCGCTGACGTGGCCGCCGGGCGACATGCGCAGCCGCGTGGCCACGCGCACCTGCTTGTCAGCCAAGGCCTGGGCAAAGCTTTCATACAGCGCGGCATGCATCTGCATGCGCAGCCAAAGCCCGCCGCCCGCCACCACCAGGGCTGCTGGCGCCAGCGCCAGCACGGCAATGCGCCGCCCCAGCGTCAGGGGGCGGCGCGCCCTGGGCCGTGGCGCCGCGCCAGGCCCGGCAGCGGCTGGCGCAGCACCGGGCATACCCGAAGAGCCAGAGATGCCAGACGGGCCGGGTGGCCCCATATGCGGGGAGGAAGGCGGCGGCACAGCGGAGTGCATTCGGGTAGAAACCAGCGGAGCGTACAGGTTAACGCAAGGCGCGGCGTCGCCTGGCTGGCGGCGCCCCCCTGTTCATAGTCTTTTTTGGGTGGATCGGGTAGCAGGCAGGCTGGCGCGGCGGGCTGGCTTGTACCGCCAGGCTGTCGTGGCCCCCGCCCAGGCCCGGATTGCGGTAAAAGACGGGGCATGCATTTCACTGCCTCTGACGCGTCCACGCGGCCCTTGCCGGAAAAAACCACCCGCCGCCACGCCATCCGCTTGGCCGCCGGGCTGCCTGCGGCGCTATGGCTGCCCGCCTGCGCCAGCACGCCACGCCCGGCGGATCTGGTGGCCGGGCGCGCCTACTTTCTGCCCGTGGATGCGCTGGAAGGGCTGGTGCGCCAGCGCTTTCCTGCCACGCACCGCGTGCAGGGGCTGTTGTCACTGACGCTGCGCCACCCGCGCCTGACCTTGCGGCCGGCACACAACCGCATTGGCACCCACATCGACCTGGAGCTGACCGAGCACATCACCGGCACGCGCTACCCAGGCGCTCTGGCACTGGATTACGGCCTGCACTTCGACGCCGCCGAGGCCGCCATCCGCATGAGCGATGTGCGCGTGGAGCACGTAGCCCTGGATGGCGTGCCGCCTGCTTACCAAGCCGCCTTCGGGCAGGTAGCCCCGCGCGCGGCCGAGCGCCTGCTGGACGGGCTGGCGCTCTACCGCCTGCCCGCGGGCCAGCGCGCCCTGGCGCAAGGGCTGGGCCTGATCGTCAAGGGCTTTCACGTCACGCCCCAAGGGCTGCGGGTTGAGCTGGGGCCGGCCGCCGCACAATAGCGGCCTGAAGTCACAAACTGAAACCAAAGCGCCTTTCGCCCCGCGGCTGACGCGCGCATTGCCTTTCCTGCCATGACCACGCCTGCCCCCGCACCGCTTGCCATCACCGACTACCTGCGCAGCCACATCCGCACCGTGCCCGACTGGCCCGCGCCCGGCGTGCAGTTTCGCGACATCACGCCGCTGCTGCAAAACCCGCGCGTGTTCCGCGTGCTCATCGACGCCTTCATCCACCGCTACATGACGCCTGGCTTGCGGCCCGACGTGGTGGCCGGGCTGGACGCGCGCGGCTTCATCCTGGGCAGCGTGGTGGCCTACGAGCTGAACGTGGGCTTTGTGCCCATCCGCAAGAAAGGCAAGCTGCCCTTCACCACCGTGGAAGAAACCTACGAGCTGGAATACGGCAGCGCCACCGTGGAGCTGCACGCCGACGCCGTGCAGCCCGGCGACCGTGTGCTGCTGATGGACGACCTGATCGCCACCGGCGGCACCATGATGGCCGGCAAGAAGCTGCTGGAAAAACTGGGCGCCACCGTGACCGAGGGCGCCGCCATCGTTGACCTGCCCGAGCTGGGCGGCTCGCGCCGCCTGCGCGACAGCGGCCTGCCGCTGTTCACGCTGGTGGATTTCGAGGGGCATTGAGCCCTGCCGCCGGGCCACGGGAGGCCAGCGTGTTGGCCATGCAGAAAACGGCCGGCGGCGCGCTTGTCTGGTGGCGTGGCAGGTCGGGAAGCGATCAAGCGATCGCGTGACCGGAGAGGCTCAAGTCTGGCGCGGCGCCAGCGTGAAGTAGCCCAGCAGGTAGTGGCCCTGCGTGTCCACCGGTTGGGCCGTCATGGTCAGGGCCGCCGTGCGCGCGCCCGCCGGGTCGCGCCAGAGCTCGACCAGGTCAATGCCGACACGACGTCCAGGGATCTCCTGCCGGGTGCCTTTCCAGGCGCGCGCCGCCTGGTCCGCTTGCTGCACGTAAGCCACCCAGGTTCCATTAGGCGCCAGATAGGCGAGGCACTGCGTGACCACGTAGCGGGATTGAAGCAGGGTCAGCATTCCTTGCTCCAGTGCCTTGAGTTCGGCGGCAAAGCGCTTGGGCGGCACGGCGGCCAGCAGGGGGAAGGGAGCGAACGGCTTGGAGTGAGGGCTCATGGCGGGCAGTGTGACATGGTGGAAACCCGCCATGACCAGGGCACATTCCAGCCAGCGGCGGCGAATCATCTCAAGACCCTGTCACTTGGGACCGATATTGAAATACTCGAAGCCGCCGTCCCGCACGATGTCGGCCAGCTTCACTTCGATGAAAGGGCTCGTGCCGTTGGCCGCCGTGGACTCGCCCACCGAATCCTCGCTGTTGTGCTGCCAAGGGTTGTGCAAACGGACCATGACCTCGCCTTGGTCGTTGGTGTGAAGACTCTCGACAACATAGACGTGGTTGTCCGCCAGACCGTCCTGCGCGGCTGGCTGGCAGCCGAACAGGCTCTGCAGCCAGTTGCAGCCATGCTCGGGATCGGTGGACAACGTGACGGGTCGCCCATCGGCCAGCGCCTGGCGGATGGCATTTGCCGTAGCCTTGTCGCCCAGCAGGTCAACCCACCGGTTCGAGAGATCGTTGCCACGGGTTCCGGTCAGGGTTTCCATGGCATCACGGGCCTTGCCGCCCTTGTTAAGGGTCTCATAGCCTTGGTCAAGCGTGCCGCCACGCAGCTTGGCGTAGGCCGTTTCCATCACGGCTGGCCAAATTGGCGCGCTGGGCTTGCCATTGTCAAGTTGACTGCCGCCTCCACGCTGGATGTTGTCCTGAATTTCGGCCTGGCTGACTTCAATGTCCACCCAGTTGTGTCCGTCGTAAAGACGCACGCTGAAGTTACCGGTCTCTTCTTTGTAGGAGATCGCATCCTGGATGCGCTGGGGCGATGCGTTAGCCACGGCACCCGCAGTGGCGATGAAAAAGCAATCACCAATGCGATCTTGCTGAATGTCGGCAGCCGATGGTCGTCCTGAAGAACCGTAAAGGTCGCCAGCGCCGTAGCGGCGCTGACCTGGCGGCGTTGGCTCGGTCGGCGCAATCGGGGGACGCCCTTCGCGGCCTGGCAGCGCCGGGGCATCCAGGCGGCCCAGCAAACCAGCTGCTTGCCGGCCAGCCGTTAGGCCTACTTCCAGTCCGCCGCGCGCTGGTTCAGCACCGCGCTGCGTCAGGTAGCCGGATGTCGTCAAGAAACGGGCGGCGGTGATGGCAGTCATGGCGTAACTCGCTTTCAGAGAAAATCAAGCCCCTGACTCTGGCGCACTTCTTCCCCGCAGCCAATACGTAGGCTTCCCAGCTGGGATCATTACCAATGGGGTGCGTGCGATGGATTCGTGCGATCAACCCTGTTGGCGTGAATCGCCCAAAGAACCCTGACCCATTGCCTGGGCCTGTGCCGACCGTGAAGCGAAACCGGAACAGGTTGCTCAGGCCTGCTGCCCTGTGAGCTGCCGCAACGCCTGCCGGTACTTGGCCGCCGTGCCCTCAATCACCTCTTGCGGCAGTGGCGGCGCGGGCGGCTGCTTGTTCCAGGACTGGCCGTTCACTTGCGCGCCTTCCAGCCAGTCGCGCAGATATTGCTTGTCAAAGCTGGGCGGGTTGGCGCCTTCGCGCCACTGGTCGGCCGGCCAGTAGCGTGATGAATCGGGCGTGAGCACTTCATCCATCAGCACCAGCGCGCCGTTGTCGTCCAGGCCGAACTCGAACTTGGTGTCCGCGATGATGATGCCCTTGTCCAGCGCGATGGCGGCGGCGCGCTCGTAAAGCGCCAGACTCACATCGCGGATGCGGGCCGCCAGCTCGGCGCCCACCATCTCCACCGTGCGCGCGTAGGTGATGTTCTCGTCGTGCTCGCCCACGGCGGCCTTGGCGGCCGGGGTGTAGATGGGCCGGGGCAGGCGGCTGGCGTTGCGCAGGCCATCGGGCAGGGGCACGCCGCACACGCTGCGGCTTTGCTGGTATTCCTTCCAACCACTGCCGGCCAGGTAGCCGCGCACCACGGCCTCGATGGGCACGGGCTTGAGGCGCTTGACAAGCATGCTGCGCCCCGCCACCTGCGCCGCCTCGGCCGGCGTGACCACGCTTTCGGGCGCATCGCCGGTCAGGTGGTTGGGCACGATGTCCTCCAGCTGCGCAAACCACCACAGCGCCATTTGCGTGAGCAGCGCGCCCTTGCCCGGAATGGGCTCGCCCATGATGACGTCGAAAGCGCTGATGCGGTCGCTGGCCACCATGAGGAGGCGCTCCTCACCCACGGCGTAGTTGTCGCGCACCTTGCCGCGCGCCAGCAGCGGCAGGCTGGCAAGTTGGCTGGTGTGCAGGGCGGCAGGCTGGGGCGTGGCGGCAGTCATGGCGGCAAAGCGGTTGGTCACAAAAAAACGAGGCGGGCATTGTGCCGCAGCCGATATTCTCGGACGCGGGTGCCCCGCGTCCGTTTCGATATCGACCCCCAACTGGGAGAATGCACGAATGTCCTGGCCTGTTCTTGCCAAGGCGTTGCTGCTGGCCGCCGCGCTGGCCGGCTGCGACCGCCCTTCAACCACCTCCTCCCCCGCCGCAGCCGCCAGCGCCACGGCGGTCCCTTTTTCCGAAGGAAATGCCATGCCTGCCGCGACAACCTCGTCTGCCTCGCCTGCCATTGCACCGGTGCGCACATTGGGCACGTTCACCAACCGCCTGGGCTTTCGGCATCTTTATCTGCTGATTCCCACAGGGCTGGATGATGCCCAGATGGTAGCTTTGGCCAAAAGTGTGCACGTGCGGGAAAAGGATGCCTGGCTCTGGCTGCTGGACAGCGATGAACAGGCCAGCGCCCTACTGGCTGCCTTGCCCAAGGTGGAAAAGGGCGATGTGGCCAGCCTGCCCCGCGAGTGGTTCCGGGCACACACACGCGCCTACTCGGTGCTGGAGATCGTGCCCAAGGCCCAGGGGGGCGGGCGGCGCTGGGCGCTGTACCGAGGGCCCTATGCCACGGAAGACCTGTTGACGGTGCTGCCCTGCGTGGACGGGGCGGGCGGCTGCAAGTAGGCCGCCCACGCCAGACGCCGGCCTGACCGGCGAGGGGCACGAAAAAGCGATGGCGCCAAGGCCGGCCCCTGGGACCACCGCGCTGCTTTTTCAGGCAACGTTCAGGCCGTTGCCCGAACGCGCCGCCTCGGCTCAGATGAAGGGAATGTGTGGAATGCCTTCATTACGCCGGTTCCAGGCATCCTGGGCGCCCTCCACCACGGTTTCGGCGGCGTCCTGGACGGCCTCGCCGATCCGGCCCAGCACCTCGCCCGCGAACGCGATGCCCGCATTGGCCAGCTTGCCCAGTGCCTCACGGCCCGCGTCGCCCAAGTCCTTCAGCCCTTCGATGACGGCTTTGCCGCCTTCGGACAGCTCCCGGCTCCAGGTATCGATGATGCGTTGCGCCGCCGCCCCGCCTTGGGTCAGCAGGTGCTCGGCGGTCTTTTGCGCCTCCTTGATGCCGGAATCGACAAAGCCGGTGATGGCATCGACGGCGGCACTGGCCACCTCGCCGGCGCCATTGGCCAGAGCTTCCAGGCTGTCCAGTGCCGCCTGGCGGATCTGCTCGGCGGCCTCGCCGGGGTTTTGCACCGCGTACTTGAGCATCTCCAGGCCGGCGGCGCCGGCTTTACCCAGCTTGCCGATCACGTCTTGCGCGAACTTGACGCCCGCGTCGCCCAGTGCCATGACCTGATCCCAGGCGTGCTGGGCCATTTCACCGCCCTTGGCCATGATGTCCGTCAATGCGGCCTCGGCCATCTGCGCCGTTTCGCCAGGATGGTTAAGCATCCAGACCAGCGTCTCCACACCTTGCTTGCCGGCGGCCAAGGCGCTTTCCGCCACGTTGCCGATGGCGTCTGTGACGGCATCCAGCGCTTTGGCGCCAGCCTCGCCCAGCTGCGCCAGCGCTTTCTGGGCATTGCCCAGCGCAGTCATTGCGCTCTCGGCCAGTTGGCGGCCGGCCTCGGTGCCCATGCGCATGGCTTCATTGACCATGCCGGAAAGGGCGTTGATGGCCTGCGTGGCCGCTTCGCCCGGATGGGTGGCGATCCATTGCAGCGTTTCCACGCCTTTTTCACCCAGGCCCTTGAGGTAATCCACCGTCTCGGTCAGTTGCTGCCGGGCTGCATCGGCGAGCTCGCCCGCGCCTTGGGCCATTTCGCCGAGCTTATCCAGGGCTTGGCCCACCATCTGTTCGGCCATGGCACCGTATTTCTCAGGGTGGCGGATGATGTCGGCCAGGGTGTGCAGCCCGTCAGCCGTCATTTCCATGCCTGCGCCGACACCTTGCGCGGTCATGGTTTGCTGCAGCTCAGCGGCCTGGATGGCTGCATCGCCCGCCATTCGAGAAACCGAGCCAACCAGCTCGGTTGCCCCTTCAGGGCCGTAGAACAGCCCCAGTTCAACCGCACCTTGGGCCCCACTGGCAACTGCCAAACCGACGTTGGCCGCCTTGAGCCAGTCGGGTGCCTGGTAGGCGTCGCCCTGCTGCTGGAACTTCTCGTATTGGTCGGTGACGATCACGTCCAGCGCCGTTTCGGCCACGGCCATCGCAATGTCCATGGCCACGGGAATGCCATAGGCGGCCGCGATGAACGGCTCGGCAAGGCTCAATGCCGCATCAGCGGCGTTGAGCTTGCCCGCCTGGGCTGCCATGTAGCGGATGTCGGGCGGTACGTTCGGGTCGGCGGCGATCTGTGCCATGCGCACGGCGTCATAGCCGGCCATGGTGGCACCCGCGATGGGCACGGCCTTGATCACGCCCTTGAGCACCTTGCCCGCGATGTCGGCGGTCATCTTCACGCCGGCGTTGTCTAGTACGCCAAAGAGCACGGTCAGCGCTTGCCCGGCGCGCTTGAGGGTGCCATCGTCCAGAAAGCCCAAGACTTCGTTGAGCAACTTGCCGTCCACCATGTCGCCCATCTCCAGGGCCCGGCGCAGGGTGTTGGCGTCCACGTCGGCCAGCATGCCGGCCAGCTTCTTGGCGCTGGCGCCGTCCATCTTGCCGAAGAGGTCGGACAGCGCCTGCGCGGCCGGCTTGCCGTTGAGGGTGCCGGCCAGCAGTTCGTCGGCCATGCCGGGCTTGAGGCCGCCCAGCGCTTCCAGCAGACCCTGGCGCGCGGCCTTGTCCTGCACGCCTTCGGCGGCGTCTAGCAGGGCGTTGACCGAGGCCGGATCCTTCAGGCCGGAGAGGGCCTTGCCCAGGGCCTCCTGAAGGGCTTTGTCATCGCCGCTGGCGTGGAGCTTGGCCAGGCGCTGGGCCTGTTCGGGCGTAAGCTGCCGGGCCACCTCGGGATCCAGCTTGCCGCGCAGCTCTTCCGGCAGCTGGTTCACGGCAGGCAGCTTCTTGACTTCTTCCGCGATCTGGGCGGCATCGCTCGCACGGATGCCGTTTTCTTTCAGGAAAGACTTGAGCTTTTCCAGATCACCGGCAATCTGCGGCACTTCGGCGGTCAGGCCCAGCGCGGCCTCGGCCTTGTCCTTGAAACTGGCGTTGGGGTCAAGCAGGGTCAGCGCGTAGCCCACGCTCTTGAGCGTGGAATCGGCATAGCGCAGGTGCTCAGCCAGTTCGGGGAAAGCCTTGCCCAGCGAATCCTTGGCAGCATTGGCCAGCGCCAGCGCGGCCTTGGCTTTTTCCAGCGGGCTGGCGTCGGGCTTGGCCCAGGTGGTGATGGCGTCCACCAGCTTCGTGCCAGCGGGCAGCATGGACAGGTAGGGCTTGAGCGCTTCCTTCAGCTTCTCGGGGGCCAGGTTGCCCAGGCCGCTGGCCAGATCCAGGCCGGCCTTGACCTTGTCGGCGGGCGAGGCGTCGGGCTTGCTCAGCGTGTTCAGGGCCTCGACGGCTTTCTTGGCGTCGGGCAGCTTGTCGAGGAAGGGCTTGAGGGTGTCGCCCAGTTTGCCGGGCAAGGCCGAACCCAGATCCTTGGCCAAACCCAGCGCGGCTGCGGCCTTGTCGCCGGCGGAGGCATTGGGATCGCTCAGGGTGTTGAGTGAGCTGACCACGTTTTTGACGGAAGGCAGGTCCTTCACGTATTTCTCGACGAAAGTGCCCACCTTGCCTGGCAGCAGGTTCAGCTCCTGCATGCGACCGGCCAGGGCCATGGCCGCGTCGGCCCGCTCGGTCGGGGGCGTGTCGGGGTCGGCCAGCTTCGCAATCTGCGCCTTGGCCTTGGCATCGCGGCGCAGGCTCTGCACGGTGGGCTGCTCGGCCACGCCCAGGTGCTGGGTCAGATCGTCCATCTTCTGCTCAGGCAGGTACTTTTCCAGCGTGACGAGCGCCTGCGCCTGCTCCTCCGGCGCCCCGTCGCGCAGCTGGCGGGCGGCATCGGCGGCTTCTTGCCGCTCCTGCTGGCTGCGGCCTTCCATTTCGTCTGGGTAGCGCTCCTGGAAGCCCTCGGGCGTGGTCGGGTCGGCCTGGCTGTTCGACTGGCGCTTGTCCGGCACGGCGGCAGGGGTGTGTGCGCCTGCGGCATGGCGTGGCGCCGCCTGCTGCAGCAGTTGCACACTGTCCGGCATGCCTTGATGGCGCTGCGTTACGGCATCCATCGCCTTGGCGTAGTCCGCTGTGGTGGGGCGCTGGCCTGGCAGCAGCGTGAGCGCCAGATGGCTATCCACTTCATTCTGAACCGCGGTCCTCAAGTCGGCCTGCGCCTGCTGCACACTGTTTTGAAGGTGGGGCAGCGCTGCGCTGCGGCCATGGCTGGCAGCGGACACTTCTTCCAGCGTTTTCTGCGCCTGACTCACACTCTGCACCGCGCGGTCTGTGGCCTGCGACTTCTGCGCGAGGGGGGACAGCGCGGCCGGGGCGGCTGGGGGGCGCGCCATCTCGGTCAGCGTCTGGCCAGATGACACACTGGGCGCTGCAGCCTGCGGCGCAGGCGCGGCAGTAGGGGCCACCTGGTCTGCGGCGGCGTGGCGCTGCTGCGTCCGGGCATCTTGCAACTGGGGCCGTGTCTGGCTCGGCGTCGAACGGGCAGGCGCCGGCGGGGGCGGTGGGGGCGGTGGCGGTGGGGGAGGAGGTGGTGGCGGGGCAATAAGACGGCGGCCGTGAATGCCTTGCATAGTCAGACTCCTTTTGCGTTGATCAGCTCCAGCGGGGCGCTACCGGCGAAAGCCGGCTTGCCACCCACTGCGACGATGACCCGGAGCAATCTAGGGCAACCGTGCCTGGAACTCAGTACGTAACGTTCCCATTGGGAACGTTACGTATAAGGACGCTGGAAATGGGCTGCAAAGGCTCTAAACAGCACGGCGCAAGCCCAAAGCGCTCTATTTTTCGGAGCAAACAACCATATGCAGCCAAAAGTTCGCAACATGCCGTTACCCCGCGCGTGGGTGCCGAGCCACACGCGCATATGCGTGTTCAGGCGGCACGCGATAAAGGTTCTGCACCCGATAAAGGGTTTTTAAGCGGCGGCGCTGCCAGCCACGTCGCGCGCGGCGGCTTCCAGCATCTGGCGGTCGTGCTCCAGCGTAAGCTGGTCACGGGCATGCAGCCAGCCTTGCCAGGCGGTGTGGCGGGCTTGCTTGGCCAGGGCGCCGCCAGTGGTATCGGCAATGTTGTTCAGCAGTTTGATGAAGCGCAGCTGGGCTTCCATGATGCCGCCAGCGTCACGCTGAAGGGGGGCGAAGGCATCGCGCACGAAGTCGGCTTCGTCGATGGGCAGCACGAAAACGCGCGTGGAAAGGGCTTCTGGCGCGGGCGCGTCGGTATCGGCCGGGCTGGGCCAGGTATCGATGAGCACGCGGGTGATGGCGCCGGCCACGTTGATGGCGGTGCCGGGGTCATTGACGGCGGGCGAGAGGGCGCGCTGGCCGATTTCGCTGAGGACGATGAGGCCAAAGCGCGGATCCTGGTCGAAGCTGCGGTCGGCGCCGATCTCGACAGCGGCGCGCAGGTGATCGGCCTGTTCGGCGTCGGGCTTGGCGCCATCCAGCGTGAGCAAGGTCTGGCCCCGGTGCACGAAGGCGCCAGGGCGCACCCAGAGCTGCACGCGGGCGTTCAGGGATTCGGCCAGGCCGTCCAGCGCGGCCATGTCCACATGCTGTACATGGCCGGTGGTTTTCGCCTGAACGGGATGACCGGTGACGGGAGTGTCCGCCGGCATGAGCTGGCCGCCCAGGGCTGGCTGGCGCCAGTATTTCTGCAAGGCGGTGTGGGCGGCGTCTTCCACGCGCGAGATGGTGTAGCCCATGCGCCCCAGGCGCGAGAGGGTGCGGATCCAGCGGATCAGCATGATGATGACGTTGACCATCACCAGCACGGTGAAGACCAGCAGCATGAAGCGGCCAATGGGGCCGTAGTAGCCCACCCCCAGCGCCATCAGGGCGATGACGGCGTAGATGAAGGCAGCGATGAAGGCGGCGATGGCCGTTTGCGCGTTGTCGTCGGCCATGACCACGCGCAGCGCGCGCGGCGAGGCGCTGCCGGCCGCCGAGGAAAACGCCTGCACCAGAATGGACAGCGAGAAGGTGCTGACGCTGAGCATGCTGGAGGCGATGATGGTGAGCAGGCTTTGCAGGGTTTGCTGCTCGATGTCGGGCACCAGGTCTTCCGGGATGAGCCGGTTGGCAAAGGCCGCCATCAGCGCCACCACGGTGGCCAGCAAGCCCCACCAGGCGGGCTTGAACCAGAGCTGCTCTTGCAGGTCTTTCCAGAGACGTCGCAGGCGGGGAGAAAGGGACATCATGGCAGGACGGTCAAAAAGCAAAGCGCGCATGGCGCCGGAAAAACAAAAACGGCAGCTGAGGCTGCCGCAAACACGATCTGGCCCATTGCGCCCTTGCTGGCCAGCGGCACGGGCCCAGGCACCGGCTCAAAGTCTCGGCGCGGCAGGTGCGGCAACAGGCCCGGGCGGTCAGGTCAGGTCAGAGAAGCCTGATAGATGGATTCGATGGCTTGGTCCAGCGCGGTGTTGAAGTCGGCATCGCTTTGCTGGGCGGTGAGGCCTTCGGTCAGCGCACGGCTGAAGCTGGCGATCACGCCGGGGTTCTTGGCCAGCAGCGTGTTCGATTCGTCACGGCTGTAGCCGCCTGACAGGGCCACCACGCGCAGCACGCGCGGGTGCTTCACCAGCTCGGTGTAAAAGCCTTCCACGCTGGGAATGCTCAGCTTGAGCATGACTTGCTGCCCCTGCGGCAGCGCGTCCAGTCGCTTGAGCAGGCCGGCCTTGAGCAGCGCTTCGGCCTCTTTCTTGTCGGCGGCCTTGATGTTGACCTCCGGCTCCAGAATGGGCATGAGGCCGGCTTTCAGGATTTGCTGGCCCACGGCGAACTGCTGGTCGAGCACATCGTCAATGCCCTTGGCATTGGCGGCGTTGATGACCGAACGCATCTTGGTGCCGAAGATGCCCTTTTGCGCGGCGCGCGCCAGCAGCGCGTCCAGCTCGGGCATGGGCTTCATGCGCTGCACGCCGTCGGCCTCGTCGGCCAGGCCCTTGTCCACTTTCAGGAAAGGGACAACCTGCTTTTTCTGCCACAGGTATTCGGCGGCGGGCATGCCGTCAAACTGGCGGTCCATCGTCATCTCGAACAGGATGGCGCCCAGCACGCGGCGGCCATCAAAGGCGGGGCTGCCGACAATGCGCGCGCGCATGGCGTGCACCAGGTCGAACATCTGCGCCTCGCTTTGCCAGGCCGATTCGTCCAGCCCGTAGAGCTTCAGTGCCTTGGGCGTGCTGCCGCCGCTTTGGTCCAGCGCGGCAATGAAGCCCTGGCCCTGGGCGACCTTGTTCAGTTGTTCCTGATTCATCGAAGTTTCCTTTGCTGTGGATGCGACGAAACGCACGGCCGGACGGGCCATGCGGTGAATACGTGTGAAATGAATGCCTGTGAAATTGTAGGGGCGGCCCGGCGCCGCAGGCGCGCCCACGGCGCCGGCGTGGCGCTTAACCAGGCAGCACGCGGTTGATTTTCAGCAGGTTGGTGCCGCCGGGCGCGCCCATGGGTTCGCCGCAGGTGATGGCGTAGATATCGCCCGCCTCCACGATGCCGTGGCGGCGCAGATAACTGTCGGCCTGGTGCATGGCCTCGTCGCGGTCGGCGCTGGTGTCCATCAGCATGGGCGTCACGTTGCGGTACAGCGCCATCTTGCGCTGCGTGGCCAGCTTGGGCGTGAGCGCGTAAATGGGCACGGCAATGCGGTGGCGGCTCATCCACAGCGCGGTGGCGCCAGAGTCGGTCAGCGCCACGATGGCCTTGGCACCCAGCCGCTCGGCGGTGAACAGCGCGCCCATGGCAATGGTCTGGTCGATGCGGCTCAGCGGCTTGCTGCCCAGGGCTGCGGCAATGCCGGCGCTGGTCACATGCGCTTCGGCGGCCTGGCAGATACGGGCCATCTCCTGCACGGTTTCCAGCGGGTAGCGGCCAGACGCCGTTTCGGCGCTCAGCATCACGGCGTCGGTGCCATCCAGCACGGCGTTGGCCACGTCACTCACCTCGGCCCGGGTGGGCACGGGGTGGGCGATCATGCTTTCCATCATTTGCGTGGCGGTGATGACGAGCTTGTCGCGCTCGCGCGCGAGCTGGATCATGCGCTTTTGCAGCGCCGGCACGGCCGCGTGGCCCATTTCCACGGCCAAATCGCCGCGCGCGACCATGATGCCGTCGCTGGCCGCCAGAATTTCCTCCAGGTGGCTGATGGCCTCGGCACGCTCGATCTTGGCGATCAAGCCGGCGCGATGGCCCAGGTCCGCCCCGGCCACAGCGCAGAGCTGGCGCGCCATTTCCATGTCGGTCGCGCTTTTGGGAAAGCTCACCGCCACATAGTCGGCCCGCAGGCGCATGGCGGTCTGGATGTCCTGCATGTCCTTGGCGGTCAGCGCGGGCGCCGTCAGGCCGCCGCCCATCTTGTTGATGCCCTTGTTGTTGGACAGCTCACCGCCCAGCTTCACGGTCGTGTGCACGGCATCGCCCAGCACGCGGTCCACGGCCAGCACGATCAGGCCGTCATTGAGCAGCAGCACATCGCCCGGCCGCACGTCGCCGGGCAGCGCCTTGTAATCCAGCCCCACGCCGTGCTCGTCGCCCGGTTCGGTGCGCGCCGCATCCAGCACAAACGGCGCGCCCGGCGCCAGTTGCACGCGCCCGGTTGCGAACTTGCCCACGCGGATCTTCGGCCCCTGCAAGTCAGCCATGATGGCCACCTCGCGTCCGGTGCGGGCAGCTGCCTCGCGCACAACGCGGGCGCGCTCCACATGGTCCTGCGCCGCCCCGTGGCTGAAGTTCAGGCGCACCACGCTCACCCCGGCGCGGAGCATGGCTTCAATGGTGGCCGGGTCACTGGACGCCGGGCCCAGGGTGGCAACGATCTTGGTGGCGTGGTGCAGCATGATGGCCTGGCAGGCAAAGCTCGTGAAGCAGGGCATTCTGGCATGTAGGCAGGCGTGGCCGGCAGGGAAAGGGCGCCCGTCCGGGCCGTCAGCGTGGCGCGGGCGGCAGCATGTCGTCCACCAGCTCGATCCAGTGGCGCACCGGCACGTCGCAGCCGGCTTGCAGGTGGGTGATGCAGCCGATGTTGGCGGAAACGATTTGCGCCGGGCGCTGGCCGTCGAGGCCCTTGGCAAGCAGGTGGCCGAGCTTGCGTTCGCGCAGCGCGTTGGCCAGCGTGGGTTGCAGCACGGAATAGGTGCCGGCCGATCCGCAGCACAGGTGCGCCTCGGCGGCAGGCGGGCGCAAGTCGATGCCCAGCGCCGCCAGGTGGGTTTCGACCGTGCCGCGCAGCTTCTGGCCGTGCTGCAGGGTGCAGGGCGGGTGCCAGGCTACGGGCTGCGCGGGGGCGCGGTCGGCCAGGCGCGGGGCCAGCGCCGCGGCCAGCTCGGGCAGGAGCTCGCTCACATCGCGTGCCAGCGCCGCCACGCGGGCGGCGCGTTCGGCGTAGCGCGCGTCGTCTTGCAGCAGGTGGCCGTAGTCCTTGAGCATGACGCCGCAGCCGGAAGCGTTGCTGACGATGGCTTCCACGCCAGCACCGTGTTCAGGCGCGATGTGGGGCCACCAGGCGTCAATGTTGGCGCGGGCATTGGCGCGCGCGCCTTCGGCGTCGTCCAGGTGCAGGCGCAGCGCGCCGCAGCAGGTTTGGCCGCGCGCGGCGATGACGCTGATGCCGGCGGCGTCCAGCACGCGCGCGGTGGCCGCGCCGATGGAGGGCGCCATGGCGGGCTGCACGCAGCCGGCCGGCAGCAACACGCGCCGTGCATGCCGTGCGCGCGGCCAGGCGCCGGCTGGGCGGGGGGCAGGCACCTTGGCGCGCAGCGGCGCGGGCAGCCAGCCACGCACGGCCTGGCCCAGCCGCATGGCGGGGCCGAACCAGGGCGAGGTCAGCCCTTCGCGCAGGCGGCGGCGTAGACGCGCCTCGGCCGGGGGGCGCGGCACGCGGGCGGCCACGGCCTGGCGGCCGGTTTCCAGCAGGCGCGCGTAGGGCACGCCGCTGGGGCAGGTGGTTTCGCAGTTGCGGCAGGTGAGGCAGCGGTCCAGGTGCTGCTGCGTGGCGCGCGTGGGTGGCTGGCCTTCGAGCACCTGCTTGATGAGGTAGATGCGCCCGCGCGGGCTGTCCAGCTCGTCGCCCAGCAACTGGTAGGTGGGGCAGGTGGCGCTGCAAAAGCCGCAGTGCACGCACTGGCGCAAGATGGCCTCGGCCTCGTGGCCGGCGGGCGTGCCTTGGAATTCGGGAGCTAGGTGGGTTTGCATGGCGCGGGCGGGGTTAGGCGTGATCCGGGCGTGATTCGGTCATGTCTCAGAACCTGTTCAAAGCCTCGGCGCGAGTGGGCAGCGAGCGGTTGGGAATGGAAGGCAGGGTGCCGCAGACCGCCCCAATCAGCTGCCTTGCCCGCCGCCCAGGGGTTTTGAACCGGTTCTCAGGCGTTGGCGAACAGGTCATTGAGCGCTTCGGCCATGGTGGGGTGGGTGAAGATCTGGTTCTTGATGGCTCGGGCTGGTATGCGGTGGTCGATGGCCATCTTGAACAGGTTGATGAGCTCATGCGCCTGCGCGCACAGCAGCGTGACGCCCAGGATTTCGCCGGTGCCGGCATCGGTCACGGCCTTGAGCAGGCCGTCTGTCTGGCCCAGCACCTTGGCTTGCGGTATGGCCTCGGCCGCCAGGGTGTGCAGCGTGATGGCGCGGCCGCTCCGGCGGGCGGCGGTTTCGGTCAGGCCGATGTGCGCCAGTGGCGGCTCGGTGAAAACCGCTGTCGGGAAGGGCGCGCGGTCACTGGTGCAGCGCTGGCCGTCGCCCAGCAGCTGATCGCGCACGATGCGCCAATCGTCCAGCGAGATGTAGGTGAACTGCGGGCTGCCTGCCACATCGCCCATGGCCCAGATGTGAGGCTTGGCGCGCAGCTGCTCGTCCACCTGGATGAAGCCGCGCTCATTGACGGCGATGCCGGCGCGCTCCAGCGCCAGGCCCCCGGTGTTGGGGCGGCGGCCCACGGCTAGCAGCACCGCGTCGGCGCTGAAGCGGCCCTGGGACGTGACGGCCGTGACGGCGCTGGCCTGGCCGTCGCCCGGTTCGAAGCGTTCGACGGCCGCGTCCGTGACAAGCCGGATGCCCCGGCTTTGCAGGATGCGCTGCATCTCGCCAGCGATGTCGCGGTCCTCGCGCGGCAGGAAGGTGGCGCCCGCTTCCAGCACGGTGACTTCGCTGCCGAAGGCGCGGTACATGAAGGCGAATTCCAGCCCGATGTAGCCGCCGCCGACAATCAGCAAGCGCTGCGGCCGCTGTGCCAGCGAAAGCGCGCCGGTGCTGTCGTGAATGTGCGGGTGGTTCACGCCCGGGATGTCGGGCGCCACGGGCAGCGTGCCGGTGTTGATGAAGATGCGTTCAGCGCGCACGGCGCAGCTCTGGCCTTCACCCTCCAGGATCACGGTGTGTTCGTCCTGGAAACGCGCGCGGGCGGTGATCACGCGCACGCCAGCCATCTGGTCGAGTTTGGCGAAATTGGCGGCGCGCAGTTTCGGAATCAGCGCGTCCTTGGCCTGCATGGCTGCGTGGAACACGGCCTCGGCGTCCATGGCGTCGGCTGCCACGCAGGGGGCGCGGCGCGCGCCCTCGGTCAGCAGCTTCTTGCTGGGAATGCAGCCCACGTTGATGCAGGTGCCGCCATACATGTGCGGCGACGCCTCGGCCAGGATCACGGACTGCCCATGGCGCGCCAGATCGGCCGCCAACGTCTTGCCGGCCTTGCCAAAGCCGATGATGAGGTTTTGAACGTCCAGGGTCTGCATGCTCATGCCGATGATTCCTTGGGAGAGGAGACTTCATCGCGCGCCGGCAGGATGAAGCTGAGGGGCTGGCGCCACAGGCGGCGCCACAGCGCGGCGTGAATGCGGTCGCGGTCCACGCCCGTGACGTTGTGCGCTGTCAGCGCCAGGCGGAAGGCGAAGTGAAAGCTGAAGGCCAGGTTCATCAGCGCCGTGACGGCCGTGCCCGCCACGGCCCACCAGAAGGCGCTGCTGTGCAGCACGCCCGTCCCCAGCTCGTAAGCGGCTGCGGCCAGCTGGCCGGATACCAGCGTGACGTGCCGCACGTCGAAGCCGATGCCGAAGAACTTGAGGATGGGCGGCACCAGCCCCAGCAGCAGCCCCAGCGAGATGTTGGCGGTATAGCCGGAGATGTGGTCGCGCCAGTAGGCGCCCCAGCGTTTGGCACGGGCCGCGCCCAGCCAGCGCACGCTGCGCGGGTGGTGGGCAATGGCCGAGTCCAGCCGGTGAAAGACGAACCAGTTTTCCACCCAGCCCGCGATCAGGCTGGAGGCGAACAGCAGCAGCCCGGTGATGGCGGCAAACAGCGGTGTGGGGCCGATCAGGTGGTGCTTGTCGATGATTTCCTGCGCGTGCGCGGGGTCCATCACGCTGCCCCCCCAGCCCAGCTGCGCCAGCAGCAGGCTGATGAGCAGCACCACGGGCACCACCAGCCCCAGGTTGCCCAGGATGGCGGCGAACTGCGAACGCAGCAGGTTGGCCACCTCGCTCACGAAATGGTCAATGGCGCCGGGCGCCTGCATGTCGCGCAGCCGCGCGGCCATGGCTGGCGCGGTCATGGCCGGCTGCTTGGTGGCCACCGTCCAGTGCAGCAGCATGATGAACACGAAAGACAGCGCGTAGTTCAGCCCTGCGGCCAGCCCGCCCCAGAAGGCCGAAAGGCCCAGCGCGCCGATGCCGAGCTTGATCCAGGTGGTGAAGGCCAGCACCGCGCCGCCGCCGCTGGCGGCGCGCAGCATCTGCTGGTATTCGGCGCGGTTGCGGGTGATGTAGTGCTCGCCCCCTTCGGCGTTGCGCTCTGTCACCTTGGCGGCCAGCAGCTGCGTGTTGGTGTGCACCAGGTCACGCAGGCTCAGCGTGTCGCGGCTGACGCGCACCAGGTGCGACAGCAGCTGCGCGGCGGCCTGCACCGGCTCGGCGGTTTCCAGGCACAGCAGCAGCGCCTTCACGCGCATGACGCGCTGGCGCAGCTGGCGCATCTGGAACTCGATGTCGATGGAGATGCCGTGCTCCTCCAGGTGCGCATAGACCGTGAAGGCCGCAGTGCGGCAGGCGTCCAGCTGTTCGCGAAACGCCGCCAGCGCGCTTTGCGCCGGCGCCGACAGCCGCCCGTGCGTGAGCACGGCGGTGCGCAGCGCCTCGAACTGCACGGGCAGCTCGTGAAACGGCCGGGCCTGGCGCGCTTCCACCGTCATGCGGCTGCGGATGTCGGGTGACATGCCGATGGCGCTGATCTGGCTGACGGCGTAGGTCAGTGCGTCCAGCAGCACGCGCTCGGCATAGTGCATGTCGCTGCCGGGACCGTCGGGCGCTTCATCAAACAGCAGCTCGCCCAGGCGGCGCGCGGTGTCCTTGTCGAGCGCGCGCAGCCAGCGCGCGTCCAGCTCGCTGGGCAGCAGCAGGTAGAGCAGCTCGCCCAGGTTGGTGGTGTCGGGGGTGACAGGCAGCAGCCGGCGGCGCAACCGGTGCGCCAGCTCGCTCAGAAAGGCCGCGCGCGGCGCGAAGCCCAGATCGGCCAGCAGGGGCGTGGCATCGGTGCCGGTGATGAACTGGGTCCACCAGCGCCGCCAGCGCTCGCGCCAGTGCGGGCGCACGGCCACGGCATCCAGCAGCAGGCGCACGCGCGCCAGCACCAGTTGCACCGCTTCGTCATTGTCGTCACCCCGGCTGTCGCCACGGATCCAGTCCATCAGGCGGATGAGCCACAGGTGGCGCTCCACGCGCGGCGCGCTGGCGTCGAGCGATTCCAGCAGGCGCACCAGTTCAAGCTGCGAAATGGTCATGAAGTGCCGCCGTCCGGTTTCAGTGCAGCACGCGCGCGCCGCCGTCATCGGCCGTGCTGGCGTCCAGCACGAACACGGGCACGGGCGCTTCGAAACGCTCACCGTCTTCGGCCACGCAGAAATAGCTGCCCTGCATGGTGCCGGTGGCCGTGCGCAGTTCGCAGCCGCTGGTGTATTCGAACGCCTCGCCCGGTTGCAGCAGGGGCTGGCGGCCGACCACGCCCAGCCCCTTGACCTCCTGTGTGTGGCCGTGCAGGTCGGTGATGACCCAGTGGCGGGCAATGAGCTGCGCCGCCACGCGGCCGGTATTGGTCACGGTGATGGTGTAGGCAAAAGCGAAGCGGCCCGCGCCCGGCGCGGACTGCTCGGGCAGAAACTGCGGCCGAACGGCCACGCTGAATTCGTAGGAAGGCATAGGGCGGCAATGGTAGCGGCCAGCCGTGGGGCTTGTGCGCCCCCGTGCGCTCCTGTGCATGCCCGCACGGCAGCGCGGCCACGGCGGCGCGGCGACAATGCGCGCCCATGAGCCCCACCCTTGCGCCTTCTCCCGCTTATCGCATTGCCCC
This sequence comes from Comamonadaceae bacterium OH2545_COT-014, assembly GCA_003859965.1. Classification (GTDB taxonomy): domain Bacteria; phylum Pseudomonadota; class Gammaproteobacteria; order Burkholderiales; family Burkholderiaceae_C; genus Ottowia. Next base: position 51,533 of record RQYR01000004.1, read on the forward strand.
GTCCATCCTTGCGGCCGATTTCGCCCGCCTGGGCGATGAGGTGCGCCAGGTCCTCGCCGCTGGCGCCGACTGGATCCACTTCGACGTGATGGACAACCACTACGTGCCCAACCTCAGCTTCGGCCCCATGGTGTGCCAGGCGCTGCTGCCGCACGCCGTCACGCCCGCCGGGCAGCCGGCGCCGATTGACGTGCACCTGATGGTGCAGCCCGTGGATGCGCTGGCACAGGCCTTCGCGCAGGCCGGGGCGCGCTACATCAGCTTTCACCCCGACGCATCCACCCACGCGCACCGCAGCGTGCAGGCCATCCGCGCAGCCGGCTGCCAGCCCGGGCTGGTGTTCAACCCGGCGCAGCCGCTGGACGTGCTGGACTGGTTGATTGACGACATTGACCTCATCCTCATCATGAGCGTCAACCCCGGCTTTGGCGGCCAGGGCTTCATTGACAGCGCACTGCGCAAGATCGAGGCCGCGCGCCGCCGCATCGATGCCTCGGGCCGCGACATCCGCCTGCAGGTCGATGGCGGCATCAAGCCCGCCAACATCCGCCTGGCCGCCGACGCAGGGGCCGACACCTTCGTGGCCGGCAGCGCCATCTTTGGCCAGCCGGACTATGCCGCCGTGATCCGGCAGATGCGGCAGGAACTTGAAAAACAATAGCAACAAACGCCGCCAATACGGCCCATGATGGCAAAAAGACTAGCCGTTTGATGGGGCCGCCGGCGGCGCGGGCCGGGCCAGTGCGGCCTCGATCCAGGCCGCGAGCGCCTCGGGCCGGGTGGCGGGGGCATGGCGGCTCAGGACGCGGCCGTCGCGGCCCACCAGGAATTTGGTGAAGTTCCACTTGATGGCCCGGCTGCCCAGCCAGCCCGGCGCCTGGGACTTGAGCCAGACAAACAGCGGATCGGCCGCCGGGCCGTTGACGCGCACCTTCGCCATCATCGGAAAGCGCACCCCATAGTTCAATTGGCAAAACGCGCCAATCTGCGCGGAGCTGCCCGGCTCCTGCCGTCCGAACTGGTTGCAGGGAAAGCCCAGCACGTCCAGCCCCTGCGCCGCATAGCGGTCATGCAGCGCCTGCAGGCCCGCCAGTTGGGGCGTGAAGCCGCAGGCGCTGGCCGTGTTGACAATCAAGCGCACGCGGCCGCGCCCTTGCGCCAGCGGCCAGGGGCGGCCGTCCAGACGGGTCACGACAAAGTCATCCAGCGTCATGGGCGTGGGCATGGACAATGGCTGCGGTTCATCACCGTGCATATATCACGCCCGTGCAGTCTCCTGGCCACGGTCAGCGGCGATTGTTGCGAAAAGGGCCGCCCGCCTGCCCCCGTCGGCGCACGCCAGCGGCCGCAAGCCGCCTGGGCCGCCGCACAATGGGCCACGTCAACCAGACAAACACAGACGCGCGGCCACAAGCCCTGTCTGCCCCGTTCCACATCTTTTTTGTTTGCAACGTGTCCTATACCTACGCCCTGATTGGCCTGCCGCCCGCCGAACGCGCGCTGCTGGAGTCCATCTTCGCGCTCGATGCCGAGCAGGGCGAAGACATCACGCAGGTCAGCACCGCCGAAGAGGCGCTGCTCATCGTCGTCAACGCCGACGACCCGGCCGCCATTGCCCAGGTGCAGGCCAGCAACCCGGTGGCGCTGGTGGTGCTGGTGGGCAACGCCCCCGCCTCGTTCAAGACCCTGCCCACCCTGCGCCGCCCGCTCAACGCGGCCTCCGTGGTGCGCACGCTCAGCAAACTGCAATGGCCGGAGCTGGAGCGCACGCCGCCGCCCGTGCGCCCTGCGGTCAAGCCCGCTGCGGCGCCCGTGGCCATGACCATGCCGCCCCTGGCCGATTCGCAGCTGGACGACGCCCCGGACACCACGCCGTTTGACCTCACCGCGCCTGACTCGGGCGCCCGCCGCGCGGCCCAGCGCCGGGCACGCGCCGAGGCCGAGGCAGGCCGCACGGCCTGGCAGACGCTGGTGCCGGATGCCGACATCCTGCTGGTGGCCCGCCTGGGCGACCGCCACCACACCTTTCCGCGCGGCCTGCGCCGCATGGGCTACCGCCTGCAGGTGGTGGAAGACGCGCACACGGCCCTTAGCGCCTTTTCCTCGCGCCCCTACACCTTCGTGTTTCTGGACCAGGCTTCGCTGGGCGATGAGCTGCTGCCGCTGATCCGCGCCTTCAGCGCCTGGCGCAGCATGCCCGGCATGCCCCCGCATGTGGCCGTGATTGCCCGCAATGGCGCCCTGCTGGAGCGTGTGCGCGCGCGTGTGGCGGGCTGCACGGCCTGGATGCAGATCCCCATCGACCGGGGGCTGCTGGCCAGCTACTTTGCCAAGCGCGGGCTGATGCCGAAGCGCTAGGGCCTGTTCACACGGCCCGCACTGCGGGGACAATGCGCGGCATGAGGACTCCGACCGAACCGCACCTTCCCGGCCGCCCTGGCCTGTCCAGGCCCAGGGCCGCCGCTTGCCTGCGCCGCCTTGCCTCGAAAGGCCGGTCATGACATTGACCGAATTGCGCTACATCGTCGCCGTGGCCCGCCAAAAGCATTTCGGCAAGGCGGCGCAGGCCTGTTTTGTCTCGCAGCCCACGCTGTCGGTGGCCATCAAGAAGCTGGAAGAAGAGCTGGAAGTCAAGCTGTTCGAGCGCAGCGCGGGCGAAGTGACCACCACCGCGCTGGGCGAAGAAATCGTGCGCCAGGCGCAAAGCGTGCTGGAGCAGGCCGACGAGATCCGCGAAATCGCCAAACGCGGCAAGAACCCGCTGAGCGGGCCGCTGAAGCTGGGCGTGATCTACACCATCGGCCCTTACCTGCTGCCTGATCTGGTGCAGCAAAACATCCGCCTGACGCCGCAGATGCCGCTGATGCTGCAAGAGCACTTCACCGCCCGCCTGCTGGAGATGCTGCGCACCGGCGAAATCGACTGCGCCATATTGGCTGAGCCTTTCCCCGACACCGGGCTGGCGCTGGCGCCCTTGTACGACGAGCCTTTCATGGCCGCCGTGCCCGCCTCGCACCCGCTGGCTGGCGCCGGGCGCGTCACCACCACGCAGCTGAGCAACGAAACCATGCTGCTGCTGGGCACCGGCCACTGCTTTCGCGACCACGTGCTGCAGGTCTGCCCCGAATTCGCGCGCTTTTCCAGCCATGCCGACGGCATCAGCAAGAGCTTTGAAGGCTCTTCGCTCGAAACCATTCAGCATATGGTGGCCGCGGGCATGGGCATCACGCTGGTGCCACGCCTGGCCGTGCCCGCGGCGGCCCTGGCCGCGCCCAAAAAGGGTGCCGCGCCCCAGACGTCCCAGACGCCACTGGTGCGCTACCTGGCCGTGGAAGATGATGAAGGCAGCCAGCCGCCCACGCGCCGCGTGGTGCTGGCCTGGCGCCGCAGCTTCACGCGCTATGAAGCCATTGCCGCGCTGCGCAACGCCATTTACGCTTGCGCATTGCCGGGGGTGAAGCGGCTGACGGCGTGAGGGGCACGGGCACCCGTGCCCGTGCCATGCCCCCCGCCTTCCCTGGCGCGGGGCGCCGGGGCGCGGCTTTCCACGCTGCCTGCCATGCCTGCCATGCCTGCCATGGGCCTTGTTGTAGTAAAAAGGGCTTTCGGGCACGCCCATTGGGCCTGCAAAGCTATCAAATTGATTGCATGACTTCTGCCTCCGCCCCTTCGCCGCGCCACCGCCTGGCGCTGTACCTGGACTTGATCCGCTGGGACCGGCCCGCTGGCTGGCTACTGCTGCTGTGGCCCACGCTGAGCGCGCTGTGGCTGGCGGCGGGCGGTTTTCCGGGCTGGCACCTGCTGGCCGTGTTCACGCTGGGCACCATCTTGATGCGCAGCGCCGGCTGCTGCATCAACGACGTGGCCGACCGCGACTTCGACCGCCACGTCAAGCGCACCGCGCAGCGCCCCGTGACCAGCGGCGCCGTGAGCGTGAAAGAAGCCCTGGCCGTGGGCGCGGCGCTGGCGCTGGCGGCCTTCGCCCTGGTGCTCACCACCAATGCGGCCACGGTGGCGTGGTCGGTGCCTGCGCTGGCGGTCACGCTGGCCTACCCCTACGCCAAGCGCTTCGTGTCCATGCCGCAGGCGGTGCTGGGCGTGGCCTTCAGCTTCGGCATCCCCATGGCCTACGCCGCCGTGCGCGGCCACGTGCCATGGCAAGCCTGGTGGCTGCTGGCGGGCAACCTGTTCTGGGTGCTGGCTTACGACACCGAGTACGCCATGGTGGACCGCGATGACGATCTGAAGATCGGCATGAAAACCTCGGCCATCACCCTGGGCCGGCACGACGTGGCCGCCATCATGGTCTTTTATCTGCTTTACCTGACTTTCTGGGCGCCGCCGCTGTGGCAGCAAGCACAGCCAGCGATAGCGCTGGCCACGCTGGGCGCGGCACTGGCGCAGGTGGCTTGGCACTTCGCGCTGATCCGCGGGCGCACGCGCGAGGGGTGCTTTCGTGCCTTTCGCGTTAACCACTGGCTGGGGCTGACGCTGTTCGCGGGCATCGCGCTGGGGCTGGCCGCGGCGCGCTGAAAGGGCGTGCGCCGTGGTGGCGGCCCAAGGCCGCATGCGCTTTGAACAGGTTCTTAGCCCAGGGCGGCGTACAGCCCGGTAACCTTGTCCATCACGCTCAGCAGGTTTTCACTGCTGACGAAAACGTACGACAGGCTTTCCTTGCTCATCGCGCCCGCTTGCGCTCGCTGCAGGGCGGAGTCGAAAAACACCCACTGCTCCTCGCCCAGCTGCAACTCGCGCTTGATCTGCTCCGTGGCCTGCGGTGCACTGCGCAGCTCGCGCATGCCGGCCAGAAATTCGTAGCGCGCTTTCTGGATTTCGGCCAGCGATGCTTCGGTGTTCACCTTGGCTGCCACCGCATAGCAATACGCCGCCAGCCGCTGCGAGAGCATGCGCTGGCGCCCCGCCACGTTGACCAGGTGCCCCACCGGCGCACCGGATGCCTGCTCCAGCTGACCTGTGCCCTTGTGCGCCAGCGCCAGCACCACGTTCGATTGCTTTGCCACCGCTTCGGCCCCCGCCACGGAGGGCATCTTGCCCACCAGCCGTTCCTTGTAGACGGCCCAGGCGGCTTCCAGCTGCAAATAGGTGTCGCGAATGGCCGGGCTGGGCGCAAACGCCTTCAGCTCCACCAGCTGGCGGTCGAAACGGGCCATTGACTCATCCATGATGCGCGCCGCCTGTTGCGTCTGCGCCTGCAGCGCCTGGGCCAGATAGGCCTTGGCGGTCCGCTGCGAGAGCATGCGCTGGCGGCCCGCCTTGTTGATGGCGTCGTTCAGGTCACGCACCTGGCCCAGAGCGGGCATGCCCAGCAGGGCGGCGCCATGAAAAGCAAGAAAGGTTCGGCGTTGCATGAGAGAAAACGGCGCCACAGGCAGCGCCATGCAAGAGGTATGTGTGAAAACGCCCATCCGGCTTGCACGCCGCAAAGGAGGTTCGGGCGTGCAGCGGCCTGAGGATGGGCGCGGCGGGCAGCGCAGCCAACTGCAGCTGCCGGGCGAATATAAAACTTAGTGCCTATTTAGTCACACAAAAAGTTACGCGCAACGAAAGTGAATAAAAAAGTATTGATACAAGTCAGACGAGCTTCATTTGGTCTGGTGCCATGGTGCAGCGCTGCTTGCCAATGTGCCCGTTGCTTGGCGGTGCGCCACTGCACACGCCCGCGCCCGCACTTGTCCGCGCTTGCCAGGCGCGCTGTGCGCGGCAGGCAGGACATAGATTCGATCTGCTAGCCGCCAAATTCGCGGCCCAGCGCCTGGGCCCGCAGGCGCGCTGCCTGCATGGCGGCGATGAACGCCGGTTTCACGCCAGCGGCGTCCAGCGCCGTCAGCGCGGCGAAGGTGGTGCCGCCCTTGCTGGTCACACGCTCGCGCAGCGTGGCCGGGCTGTCGCCCGACTGCATGCCCTGCGCGGCCAGCGCGCTGGCGCCGCTGAAGGTGGCCACGGCCAGGTGCAGCGCCTGCTGGGGCGTCAGGCCCATTTGCGCACCGGCTTCCTGCATGGCTTCCAGAAAGTAGAAGACATAGGCAGGGCCAGAGCCGGACAGCGCAGTCACGGCGTCCAGCTGGGCTTCTTCGTCCACCCACAGGTGCTGGCCCGTGGTGGCGATCAGGCGTTCGGCCAGGGCGCGGTCGGCGGCGCTCACGGCGGCGCGGGCGTAAAGCGCTGTCATGCCTTGCCCCACCAGCGCCGGGGTATTGGGCATGGCGCGCACCACGCGTGGCGTGCCCAGCCAGCGGGCAATGCTTTCCGTGCCAATGCCGGCGGCCACCGACACATGCAGCGCCCCGCCCACATGCGGCTGCACGGGCCGGGCGGCTTCGGCAAACACCTGGGGTTTGACCGCCCACACCACCAGCCCGGCCCCGGCCAGCGCGGCGCTGGCCGACGGCAGCACCGTGGCGCCGAATCGCGTGCGCAGCGCCTCGGCCGCGGCGGCCTGCGGCTCTACCACCGTGATGTGCCCGGCCGGCACGCCACGCTGGCGCAGCCCGCCAATGAGGGCGCTGGCCATGTTGCCGCCGCCAATGAAGGCTACGGGCGGAAAAGCGTCGGAAAGGTTCAATGCGTCGGTCATGCGTTTCTTCCTGTCTGGAAAGCCTGTTCCGCCGATGGCGCCACGGCCCGGCCTCTGTCGCCGGTTTTTGAAAAGCCCGTTTCACAGGCCATGAACAGGTTCTGTAAAAAGAAAACGCCGGTCAGGTCAAAGCTGCCGCTTGCGTGCGGCCCCGGCAACCCAACCGGCCCATGCCCGCAAGCCTACACCGCCGCGCCGCTGCACGGCCTTGCCGTGTGCGGGGCAGTTGCGGCATGCAAGACACGGGCGGCGGGCATGCCCTGTGCCGCGTGTGCCGCGTGTGGCGCGCCTTTGAGCAGACCGCGCCCCAATCCGCTGGAGTGCCCACCGGGCCAAGTCTTTGACCAGGCTCTCAAGCCTTGAGAAAGTCCGCCCGCCTGCCCAGCCAGCGTTCGATGTGGCGCTGCGCCAGCGCGGGGTGCTCGCGCAGCATGCGGGGGGCGGCGCGGCGGGCCCAGTCGATGAGCGCGGCGTCTTCGTTCAGGTCGGCAAAGCGCAGCAGGGCGGCGCCGCTCTGGCGCTCGCCCAGGAATTCGCCGGGGCCGCGCAGGGCCAGGTCGCGCCGGGCGATTTCGAAGCCGTCGCTGGTTTCCAGCATGGCTTTCAGGCGCTCGCGCGCGGTTTCGCCCAGGCGGCCGCCTTCGGGCGCCTCGTACAGCAGCACGCAGGCGCTGGCGGCGGCGCCCCGGCCCACGCGGCCGCGCAATTGGTGCAGCTGGCTCAGGCCGAAGCGCTCGGCGTGCTCGATGACCATCAGGCTGGCGTTGGGCACGTCCACGCCCACTTCGATCACGGTGGTGCTCACCAGCACGGCCATGCGGCCGGCGCTGAAGGCGTCCATCACCGCCTGCTTGTCGGCGGGCGGCAGGCGCGAGTGCAGCAGGCCCACGGCCAGGCCGGGCAGGGCGGCGGCCAGCTCGGCATGGGTGGCGGTGGCGCTTTGCAAGTCCAGCGCTTCGCTTTCCTCGATCAGCGGGCAGACCCAGTACACCTGCCGGCCCTGGGCCACCTGGGCGCGGATGCGTTCGATGACTTCGGCGCGTCGCTGCGCGGCCACCAGCTTGGTGACGACGGGGGTACGGCCGGGGGGCAGCTCGTCCAGGGTGGACACGTCCAGGTCCGCGTAGTGGCTCATGGCCAGGGTGCGCGGGATGGGGGTGGCGCTCATCATCAGCAGGTGCGGCTCCTGCCGCGCGTCCGGGTGCTTTTGCCGCAAGTGCAGCCGCTGGCGCACGCCAAAGCGGTGCTGCTCGTCAATAACGGCCAGCCCCAGCCGGGCAAAGCGCACCTGCTGCTGGATGACGGCGTGCGTGCCCACCACCAGCGCGGCCTGCCCGCTTTCGATGGCGGCCAGCGCCTCGGCGCGCGCCTTTTTCTTCTGCCCGCCGGTCAGCCAGGCCACGGCTTGCCCGCGCGGGGCCAGCAGGGGGCTGAGCCAGGCAGCCAGCTTGGCGAAGTGCTGGCTGGCCAGAATTTCCGTGGGCGCCATCAGCGCGCACTGCCAGCCCGCGTCAATGGCAATGCACGCGGCCAGCGCCGCCACCACAGTTTTGCCCGCGCCCACGTCGCCTTGCAGCAGGCGGTGCATGGGCTGGGGGCGCGCCAGGTCGCGCGCGATTTCTTCGCCCACGCGGCGCTGCGCGCCGGTGAGCTGAAAGGGCAGCGCGGCCAGCAGCCGCTCATGCAGGCCGCCGCGTGCGGCGTGCAGCACGGGCGCGCGCAGGCGTGCGCGTTCGTCGCGCGCCTGCCATTGCGACAGCTGCTGCGCCAGCAACTCCTCGGCCTTCAGGCGCTGCCAGGCCGGGTGGCGGCGGTTCTGCAAGTCCGCCAGCGGGGTAGCAGGCGTGGGTTGATGCAAAAAAGTGAGCGCCTCACGTAGATCCCACCTGCCATGGGGGCTAATTTCATGCAAAAGCGGCGGCGGTACGGTGGGCGTCAGGTCGGCCCGCGCCAGCCCGGCCAGCACGGCCTTGCGCAAGTAGGGCTGGGGCAGGCCGGCCACCGTGGGGTAGATGGGCGTGAGCGCTTCCGGCAGCGCCCCGCCGGCGGCGCGCACCGCCGGGTGCAGCAGCGTCAGCCCGGCCAGACCGCCGCGCAGCTCGCCGCGCGCGCGCAGCCGCGCGCCCACGGCCATCTGCTTGATTTGCGAGGGGTAGAAGTTGAAAAAGCGCAGCACGCAGGCATCGCTGCCGTCGTGCAGCGTCACCAGCAGCTGGCGGCGCGGGTGGTACAGCACTTCCTGGTGCGTGACCTCGCCCTCGATCTGCACCACCTCGCCCTGCCGCGCGTCGCGCAGGCGGATGATGCGCGTTTCGTCCTCATAGCGCAGCGGCAGGTGCAGCGCCAGGTCGATGTCGCGCACCAGACCCAGCTTGCGCAGCGCCTTTTGCGGGGCGCTCAAGGGTTTGGCAGCAGCCTTTTTCTCGGGCGTGGCAGGTGGATCCTGGGCGGTGGCAGGCATAGCTTGATTGTGGAGGCGATTGCGCAATCGCTGGCGCGCCCGCCGCGCACGACAATGCGCCTTTGCTTTGTCAACGCAGCAGGGCCGCCCCGCCCGCCCTGCCCTAGCCAAGGAGCCACTGCCATGCATCTGCCCCCCGCCCTCACCCGCCGCGCCGCCACCACCTGGCTGCTGGGCGTGGCCTTGCTGCCCTCGGCCAGCGCCTGGGCCAACCCGGTCAGCCGCCTGTACGAAAACATGGCGCGCTCAAAAAAGCGCTTTGCCACGCCGCAAGACCAGGTGCGGGCCGAGCCCACGCTCATCCACGGCCTTTACCGGCTGGTCAGCCGGCAGGGCGACGGCATGGGCTTTGTCAACGCCGCCGGTACGCTGTATGGCAGCGCCAACGGCTTCACTTACATCCCGCCCCAAGGCGGCGGCCCGCGGCCCCTCTCGCCCGCCGAGCAAGCCGCGATGCAAAAAGAAATGCTGGCCGCGCTGGACACCGCGCAGCTCATCCGCGTGCCCTATGGCGACGGCGGCGGCCGCCGCCTGCTGCTCCTCAGCGCGCTCGACTGCCCCGTGTGCAAGAAGCTCGAAGCCAAACTGCTCCAGCTGCAAGACCGCCTGAACACCACCTTCTACATCGCCCCCCTGTCACTGCGCGCTCCCGACAGCGCCGCCGGCCCAAAAGCCTGGGGCCAGGTCGCCCGCCTGTGGTGCGCGCCCGACCGTGCCCAAGCCTGGCAAACCTACTGGCGCGACGGCAGCCTGCCCACCGCCAGCGACAGCGCCTGCGCCTTCAACAGCCCGCAAAAAGCCGCCCGCGCCTACCTGGGCCTGCACGCCGCACTGCTGAGCGCCGGAGTGGAAATCAAAGGCACCCCCACCTTGCTGCTGGAAGATGGCCGGCGCTTGCCCTTCCAATCCAGCCGCAGCGACGCCGACTGGCTGCGCCAGCTGGGCCCGCAAACCGCCCCCGCACAAGCCGCCCCCGCACCGCAATGGCTGTAGAGCAGAAAGGCGCGCGCCGCAAACTGCATTATTGATAGCGTGCTTTGAATAGGGATGGGCGATCAGTCGGTTTTTGGCTGATGGCCTTCTCAGCGCCTGCGCAAGATCTTGGCGTGAGTGGGCCACAAGCGGTTTGGGATGAGATGCAAGGTTTGCTTCGCTACCGCAGAGCGCCCAAAGCCGCTTGCTGGCCGTCGCCATGCCGATGGCGCGGGCCGCCTGATCGACCACATCATCCAGCCCCAGGCCCGCGCAGGCGGGGCCTTCGCCAGTGCCTGAGCGCGCGGCTTTTCAAGCACGAGCCTTGGAATATTTTTGGTGAGGAAAAACGGGCTCATCGCCCATCCCTATTCAAAGTTTGCTATCTTTTTTGGGAAGATGGCGACGTGCAAGCGGCACGATCTACGTGCTGCGCAGCCTGTCAGACCACCCCTTCGTGGCGCAGCACCGTGCGTTGGTGCACAAGATTGGCGTGACCGGCGGCGATGTGCATGCCCGCATTGCGGGCGCGGCGCACGATGCCACATATCTGCTGGCGGACGTGGAAATCGTGGCCACCTACCAGCTTGCCAACATCCGCCGCACCCGCCTGGAAAACCTGCTGCACCGCCTGTTTGCGCCCGCGCAAATTGAGCTGACGCTGCAAGATCGCTTTGGTCACGCCGTTAAGCCGCGTGAGTGGTTTTTGGTGCCGCTGGCGGTGATTGACCAGGCCGTGCGCGCCATTGAGGGTGGCAGCGTGACACGCCTGCGCTACGACCCGGCGTCAGCGGCTTTGTTGCCTGTGGACTGAGAACCTGTTCAAAATCCCAGCGCGGCGTGCAAGCAGGCGGATTTGGGCGGTTTGCGGCGTTGCAAAGCCTCGCCATAGCCCGAGCTATGGCTGTGTTTTGCGCCTTGCATCCCATCCCAAACCGCTTGCTGCCCACTCGCGCCGAGATTCTGAACAGGTTCTGAGCACGCGCTTGCGGTGTTCAGTCCGTTTTAACGGCACAAATCAAGCAGCGCCGCGCGGGCGTTGGGGTAGGCAAAGGCAAAGCCGCTGGCCAGCAGGCGCTCAGGCAGCACGCGCTGGCCTTGCAGCAGCAAATCGACCTGCTCGCCCAGCAGGGCGCGCACGGGCGCGGCGGGGGTGGGCAGCCAGAAGGGGCGGCGTAGCACTTGGGCGGCGCAGCGGGTGAAGTCGGTTTGGCTGAGCGGCTCGGGGGCGGTGAGGTTCCATGCCTGCACGTTGGTGGGCGCGGCGGCGCTTGGCGGTTTTTCGGCTTGTGTCCAGACGTGGGCGATGGCGCGCACCACGTCCTGCACGTGCACCCACGACAGCCATTGCCGCCCATCGCCCAGCGGCCCGCCCAGGCCCAGTTGCACGGGCAGCAGCATCAGCGGCAGCGAGCCTTGCTGGCCCAGCACGAAGCCCAGACGCAGCAGCGCCACCTGCACGCCCAGCGGCGCGGCTTGCGCGGCGGCGGCTTCCCAGCGCTGGCACAGCGCGGACATGAAGAGGGGCTGGGGCGGGGCCGATTCGTCCAGGCTCGTGGCATCGCCCAGCGGCTGCACGCCGTAGTAGCCGATGGCCGAGCCTGAGAGCAGCAGCCAGGGCCGCCGCGCGGGCGGCTGCGCGGCCATCCAGGCCACCAGCCGCTGCGTCAGGCCCGCGCGGCTTTGCAGCAGCGTGGCGCGGCGGCGCGCCGTCCAGCGCCAGCCCAGAATGCGCGCGCCTGCCAGGTTGATGACGACCTGCACGGGCGTGGCGGCGGGGATGTCTTGCAGATTGGCCACGCAGCGCACCGCGCCGTCGAACTGCCAGGCGGCCGCTTTGGGTCGGCGGGTGAGCACCGTGACCGCGTGCCCATCGGCCAGCAGCTGGCGCACCAGTGTCTGGCCGACAAAGCCGGTGCCGCCCGTCACCAGCACGTGCTGGGGCTGCGTGCCAAAGTGCACGCGCCCAGGTGCAGCGTGGCGCGCCCGCCGTGCCAGCCGGTGCGCAGCCCAGCCGTCACGCAGGGCCGATAGCCCCACGCCCACGCCGCACAGCGCCAGCCAGGCGCTCAACAGCCCGTGCGGCTGCCATGCCAGCGCCGTGGGCTGCGCGGCCCAGCCGCGCGCGGTGAGCGCCAGCAGGGCGATGAAGGCGCCGGCATTGATGGCCAGCACGGTGTGGGTGATGCGCTCGGTGGCGGGCAGCAGGCGCGTGCGGTCTTCCACTACAAAGTCCCACAGCGTGAGCACGATCTCCACGCCAAACACCGCCAGCAGCACCCAGGCCCAGGCGCCGTGCCACGCCCAGCACGACAGGCCGATGAACAGCGGGGCATACAGCGACGAGCGCAGCGCGTGGATGCGCAGCTCGCGCGCGGCGCCGGGGGTGCGGGGCAAGGCCTCGGTGCCTTCGTGGTGCAGCAGCGTGTCGAACGCGCCCAGCGCGCCTTGCGCGGCCATCAGCCACAGCGCCAGCAGGTGGGTGTCGTGCAAGGTCATGGTTCGTTGGCCTCGGGTGGTGGCGACGGGGCGGTTTCAATTTCCTCGAACACGCCCACCTGCCGGAAGGTGGTGCCCAGCCAGGGGTGGCGGATTTCGATGCGGATGTTGAAGCGCTGCGGCGTCTCGTTGTGGTGCCACAGGTAGGTCTTGCCCGGCGTCAGCCAGTGCGGCAGCGGCCAGCGCCGCCCCAGCAACTGCCAGAAATAGCGCCCGCTTTGGAAATGCAGACTGTCGCCATCGACGAACAGGCGCAGCGTCATGCCCAGCCCCATGCCCACGTATTCCAGCACCTCGCCGCCTTCGCCCTCGCGCATGTGGCTGGTAAAGCGCACCGGCGCACGGCCGTGCAGGCGGTAAAGCCGCTGCTTGTAGATGGCCGCGTCATGCGGGCGGCCGTACACGGTAATGTCCACCGGCACGCCCTGCTGGGTGTGGGGAATCAGCGCGCCCTGAATGAACGGCTGCGTCAGCCGCCCCAGCCAGCGCCCTGCACGCGAGGCCATCAGCTCCGAGAGCGTGCCGTGGTAGCGCAGCGGGCGGCCCGGTTGGGGGTTCTTCTCAAAACGGCGGCGAATATCCGGGTGCAGGCGCAGCCAGTCGGCGCCCATCACCGCGCGAAACAGCTCACCTTCGCCGCGCGTGAAGCCCTCTGCCTTGCCACCCGTATCCATGGGGTGGAATTCTGCCTGCCGCCGGGGCCGCCACAATCGCCCCCCATGCGCCCTTTCACCACCAGCGATTTCGACTTTGCCTTGCCCCCCGAGCTGATTGCCCAGCACCCCGCGCCCGAGCGCAGCGGCGCGCGCCTGCTGGACGGCGCTGGCACACAGCCGGTGGACCGCGTTTTCCGCGACCTGCCCGGCCTGCTGCGCGCGGGCGATTTGCTGGTATTCAACGACACCCAGGTCATCAAGGCCCGCCTGTTTGGCGCCAAGGCCAGCGGCGGCCGGCTGGAACTGCTGATCGAACGCGTGCTGCCCGATGGCACCGTGGCCGCGCACATGAAAGTAAGCAAAAAGCCCCCGCCCGGCGCCGTGCTGCGCATGGACGGTGGCTTTGCAGCCACGCTGCTGGGCCGCTGGCCCGATGCCGCCACCGGCCCGCTGTTTCACCTGCGCCTGGACGGCGACGCGCACGCGCTGATGGCGGCGCACGGCCACGTGCCGCTGCCGCCGTACATCACCCACGCCGACACCGCCGAGGACGCCGCGCGCTACCAAACCGTGTTCGCCGCCCGCCCCGGCGCCGTGGCCGCGCCCACCGCCGCCCTGCACTTTGACGAAGCCGTGCTGGCCGCGCTGGACGCGCGCGGCGTGCAGCGCGCCAGCGTCACCCTGCACGTGGGCGCGGGCACCTTCCAGCCCGTCAAGACCGAACACCTGGCCGACCACCAGATGCACAGCGAGTGGTACGACGTGCCCGCCGCCACCCGGCAGGCCATTGCCGACTGCCGCGCGCGCGGCGGCCGCGTCGTGGCCGTGGGCACCACCAGCGTGCGCACACTGGAGAGCTGGGCCGCCAGCGGCCAGGCCAGTGGCGAAACGCGCATCTTCATCACCCCCGGCTTCGCCTTCCAGGTGGTGGACGTGCTGCTCACCAACTTCCACCTGCCGCGCAGCACGCTGATGATGCTGGTCAGCGCCTTCGCCGGCCACGCCCACGTGATGGCGCTGTACCGCCACGCCATTGCCCGGCGCTACCGCTTTTTCAGCTATGGCGACGCCATGCTGCTGGCGCGCGCTGCCGCGCACTGAGCCGCTCCGGCCGGCCAATCAGGCCTGAGGCAAGGCTGGCTGCCGCTGCTGTTTGGATGAAAAAGGGCTTTGGGGCCGCATTGGCGGCCCTGGGTGCTATCTTTTTTGATTTGCACATATCTGGCTGCGCCTGCCATCGTGCGCCTTTGTCCGTGCGTGACACGAAGGGATCTAGCGCTGGTGCCTGCGCGCTACACGGCCTGAAAAGCTGCAAGGCGCGCGGCCCCGCTTCGGCGGGCGCCTCTGGCCGCCCGTCCCGCCCCCTTCTTCGGTTTGGGGTGAGACTCAGGCCGGCGCTCAGCCCGCAGCCGTGCCGGGGTCTTCGCGCGCCCAGTCGCGGGCGCGGGCCACGGCTTCGCGCCAGCGGTCCAGGCGGGCGCGGCGGGCGGCGTCGGGCAGGCGGGGGGTGAAGCGGCGTTCGGCCTGCCACTGGGCGGCAATGGCGCCGCCATCGGGCCACACGCCCACGGCCAAGCCCGCCAGATAGGCCGCGCCCAGGGCGGTGGTTTCGGCGGTGCGGGGGCGCACCACGGGCACGCCCAGGCAGTCGGCCTGCAACTGCATCAGTAGGTCATTGCGGCTGGCGCCGCCGTCCACGCGCAGCTCTTGCAGGGCCAGGCCGGCGTCGCGGCTCATGGCGGCAAAGACGTCGGCCGATTGCAGGGCAATGGCTTCGAGCGCGGCGCGGGCGATGTGGGCGCGGCCGGTGCCGCGCGTCATGCCCACCAGCGCGGCGCGCGCGCGGCCGTCCCAGTCGGGCGCGCCCAGGCCGGCGAAGGCGGGCACCAGGAACACGTCGCCCGTGTCGGGCACGCTGGCGGCCAGGGCTTCTACTTCGGCCGCGCTGCGGATGATTTGCAGGCCGTCGCGCAGCCATTGCACGGTGGCGCCGGCCATGAACACGCTGCCTTCCAGGCAGTAGGCGGTGCGCCGCGCGCCCGCGCTGGCCGGGCCTTGCCAGCCCACGGTGGTGAGCAGGCGGTTGTGGCTGGGCACGGCGGCGTGGCCGGTGTTCATGAGCATGAAGCAGCCGGTGCCATAGGTGTTCTTGGCCATGCCGGGGGCAAAGCAGCCGTGGCCAAAGGTGGCGGCTTGCTGGTCGCCCGCCACGCCTGCAATGCGGATGGGCGCGCCCAGCAGGGCGGGCGCGGTTTCGCCGATGACGCCGCTGGAGGGCGCCACGCGCGGCAGCACGGCGCGCGGAATGTTGAACAGGCGCAGCAACGCCGGATCCCAGTCCAGCGTTTGCAGGTTCAGCAGCATGGTGCGGGCGGCGTTGCTGGCGTCGGTGACGTGCAGGCCGCCGCGCGGGCCGCCGGTGAGGTTCCAGATGAGCCAGCTGTCCACGGTGCCGAAGGCCAGCTCGCCCGCTTCGGCGCGGCGGCGCGCGCCGGGCACGTGGTCCAGCAGCCATTCGAGCTTGGTGGCGGAAAAGTAGGCGTCGAGCACCAGGCCGGTGCGGCGCTGGATCAAGGCGGCCTGGCCCTGGCGGCGCAGCGCTTCGCAGCGGGCGGTGGTGCGGCGGTCTTGCCAGACGATGGCCGGCGCCACGGGCTGGCCGGTGGCGCGGTCCCACAGCACGGTGGTTTCGCGCTGGTTGGTGATGCCAATGGCGGCGATGTTGGGGGCGATGGCGGCCAGCTCGGCGTCGGCGCTGCCGAGCTTGAGCAGGCACTCGCGCGCCACGGCGAGCTGGGTGTCCCAGATTTCGCGGGCGTCGTGCTCCACCCAGCCGGGCTGGGGAAAGTGCTGCGTGAATTCACGCTGGGCGATGGCGGCCACGCGGCCTTCGGCGTCGAAGGCAATGGCGCGGCTGCTGGTGGTGCCCTGGTCAAGGGCGAGCAGGTAGGACATGGCAGCGCAAGGGGGGAGAGCGTCGGAACCGCCGGGATGGCGCGTTCGTGAAATCCAAAAAATATAGCAAACAATGCCGTCATTACGGCCCAAAAAGGCATTTTGGCAAGGCTGTCCTGGCCAGCCTGGCAGAACCGGGCCGCACCTCAGGCGCCCGGGTTCAGCACGCCCTGGGCCTGCCGGTCGGCGTGGTAGCTGCTGCGCACCAGCGCGCCCACGGCGGCGTGGGTGAAGCCCATGCGGTAGGCCTCGGTTTCGAACATCTTGAAGGTGTCGGGGTGCACGTAGCGCTGCACGGGGATGTGCGCGCTGCTGGGGGCCAGGTACTGGCCGATGGTGAGCATGTCCACGTCGTGCGCGCGCAAGTCGCGCATGACTTGCAGGATTTCCTCGTCGGTTTCGCCCAGGCCGACCATGAGGCCGCTTTTGGTGGGCACTTGCGGGTGCATGGCCTTGAATTTTTTCAGCAGGTTGAGGCTGAAGGCGTAGTCGCTGCCGGGGCGGGCCTGCTTGTACAGGCGGGGCACGGTTTCCAGGTTGTGGTTGAGCACGTCGGGCGGGGCGGCTTGCAGGATGCCGAGGGCGCGGTCGTCGCGGCCGCGGAAGTCGGGCACGAGGATTTCGATTTGCGTGCCGGGCGAGCGCGCGCGCGTTTCGCGGATGCAGTCCACAAAGTGCTGGCTGCCGCCGTCGCGCAGGTCGTCGCGGTCCACGCTGGTGATGACGACGTACTTGAGCCGCAGCTGGGCGATGGTGCGGGCCAGGTTGGCGGGTTCGTCGGGGTCGAGCGGGTCGGGGCGGCCGTGGCCCACGTCGCAGAACGGGCAGCGGCGCGTGCACTTGTCGCCCATGATCATGAAGGTGGCGGTGCCGTGGCCAAAGCATTCGCCAATGTTGGGGCAGCTGGCTTCCTCGCACACGGTGACGAGCTTGTTGCTGCGCAGGATGTTCTTGATTTCGTAGTAGCGCGTGCCGGGGCTGCCGGCCTTGACGCGGATCCAGTCCGGCTTTTTCAGCGCCGGGCCGGTGTGCTGCACCTTGACCGGGATGCGCGAGAGCTTGGCGGCGGCTTTTTGCTTGGCCGTGGGGTCGTAGGTGTGGGGGCTTTGCGCGTCGCGCACGACGTTGGACATGGGAGCGGGCGGGGTGATGTCAGGGCGCCAGCAGCCGCGTGAGCTGTGCGACCAGCGTGCGGGCGGCTTCGTCCCAGGAAACGGGGACGCCGATTGTAGAAAGATCCACCGCAGGCAAGCCCGCGTAGCCGCAGGGGTTGATGCGCTGGTAGGGCGACAGGTCCATGGCCACGTTCAGCGCCAGGCCGTGGTAGGTGCGGTGGCGGTGAACCTTGATGCCCAGCGCGGCGATCTTGCCCAGGCCGCTGAAGTCGGGCTGGGGCGCGGGGCTGCCGGGCGCGCGCTGGGCGGGGCGCTGCGGCAGCGCGGCGTGGCTGAAGGGGTTTTGCAGCCGCACGTAGATGCCGGGCGCGCCGGCCACGCGGTGGCCGGTGACGCCAAAGGCGGCCAGCGTGCGGATGACGGCTTCTTCCAGCCGGTACACGTATTCCTTGACGAAGTAACGCCGCGCGGCCAGGTCGATCAGCGGGTAGGCCACGACCTGGCCGGGGCCATGGTAGGTGACTTGCCCGCCGCGGTCGGTGGCGATCACGGGGATGTCGCCAGGCGCCAGCACGTGCTCGGGCCGGCCCGCCAGCCCGAGTGTGAAAACGGGCGGATGCTCACAAATCCATAGCTGCTCAGGCGGATTGGGCGTGCCTGAGGCTACGATTTCTTTCATGGCTTGCCAGGTGGCGGCGTAATCCGCCTGGCCCAGGTGAACGGTGCGCATGTTGGCTGGCAGGGGCAGGGTTGTCCGCTTGCGCTTTGCTTTTACAGCGCCACTTTCACCATGGGGTGGCTGCTGAGCGCGCGGTACAAATCGTCCAGCTGGGCGCGGCTGGTGGCCGTGATGGTGATGGTGATGCCCAGATAGTTGCCCTTTTCGCTCTCGCGCAGCTCAATGGTGGCGGGGTCGAAAGCGGGGTCGAACCGCTTGGCGATGTCGGTGATGGCGGGCACGAAACCATCTTGCTTCAAGCCCATGACTTTCACCGGAAAGGCCATGGGAAATTGCATGACGGAATCGGCATCCGTGTCAGGCGTGGCGGCGTGGGATGGGGCGGGAGGTGTGGTGTGTGTCATAGGGCAGGTGTATGAATCAGAGTCAGAGGGCGTTCAGTTGCAGTTGCGCGAGGCTTGCATAAAGAGGAAGGCGCCGCATCCAGCATCAAAAAAGTGTGGCGCAAGCCAATACGCCACGGTTGCGGCGATGCCACACCCCCGCTTGCCTGTGGAGGCCTGACGAAAGGCGCGCAGCGCCGGGCGCTGAAGCTATACATTTTGAATCAATCTGGTGCGTTGGCGGGCGCGGCGCATGGGAGAAACCGGGCGACGCCCTGCGCGCCGCAAGGTCATCCAGCGGTTGGGCCCGGGTTCACCCGTATAATCATGAAGGTTTGCGGAAGTTACAAAGGCGGCACGGCCGTGTCTGACGACATGAAAAAAATCACGCTGCAGTCGCCCGAGGAGAACGCCGCACGCTACCCAGATGAGGACGGAGGCGAGGCATTCAAGCCACTGACGGCGCAGGAGGCGCGGCAGTGGCGGCAAAAGCACAAGCCTCTTTCGCTTTGGCGCGCGCTGCTTCTTCAGGTGGCGGTGGCGGTAACGGTTGTGCTGCTGGTTTTTCTGGCTACCGGTTCCCGTGGCGCCATGTGGTCGGCTGCTTATGGCGGGCTGGCTGTGGTTCTGCCGGCGGCGCTGTTTGCGCGCGGCATGGCGCGCAGTCTCGCGGCCGGGGCGGGTGGGGCTGCGTTGGCAGGTCTTTTCATTTGGGAGGGTGTCAAGGTTGCCTTGACGGTTGCCATGCTGTTTGCGGCGCCCCGGCTGCTCGGGGGCGGTTTGCACTGGATGGCGCTGATGGCAGGTTTTGTGCTCACGCTCAAGTCGTACTGGCTGGCCTTGTGGCTGCAGGCGGCGCGTGGCGGGAGTGGGGTGGGCCCGGCGTAAGCGTTGCGGGTCTTTGATCAAAGAATTGGTGAGATATGGCTGCTGAAACTGCGGGACATGCCCCCACGGCTGGAGAGTACATCCAGCATCACTTGCACCATCTGCAAAGCAATTTTGCTTTCGAAGGTGTGGTGCAGAAAAGCATCGTGGACTTTGGCGTGTTCAATGTGGACTCGCTGATCTGGTCGGTCTTCTGTGGCGTTGTGGGTTGCTGGCTGCTGTGGCTGGGGGCGCGCAAGGCAACGTCAGGCGTGCCGGGGCGCTTTCAGGCGGCTGTCGAAATCCTGGTTGAAATGGTGGAGAACCAGGCCAAGGGCGTGATCCACAACGCAAAAAGCCGCCGGCTGGTGTCGCCGTTGGCGCTGACGGTGTTTGTCTGGATTTTCCTGATGAACGCCATGGACTTGATTCCCGTGGATTTGCTGCCGTATGTCTGGCACAGTGCCGGCCCGGCCATGGGCTACAAGGACTACATGCGCGTGGTGCCCACGGCGGATCTGTCGACGACGCTGGGCCTGTCGGTCAGCGTGCTGCTGGTCTGCCTGTTCTACAACATCAAAATCAAAGGGGCCGGCGGCTGGGCGCATGAGCTGGTGGCGGCGCCTTTTGGCGACAAGTGGTTCCTGTATCCGGTGAACTTCCTGATGCAGATGATCGAGTTCATCGCCAAAACCGTTTCCCACGGCATGCGGCTGTTTGGCAACATGTTCGCGGGTGAGCTGGTGTTCATGCTGATCGCCCTGATGGGTGGCGTATGGGCTTGGCAGTTCAACCCCATCTCTGGCGGGTTCTGGTTGGGCGTTGGTCATGTCATCGCCGGCACGGTCTGGGCCATCTTTCACATCCTGGTGATCACGCTGCAGGCTTTCATCTTCATGATGCTGACGCTGATCTACGTGGGTCAGGCGCACGACGCGCATTGATCCGGCGGCTTCGTCCTTCACCTTTTCCCTTTCCTTTTTCCCTTTCCTTTACTTTTTCAATCAGGAGCAATCATGGAAAACATTCTCGGCCTCGTCGCACTGGCTTGTGGTCTGATCGTGGGTCTGGGCGCTATCGGCGCTTCGATCGGTATCGCTCTGATGGGCGGCAAGTTTCTGGAGTCGTCGGCCCGTCAGCCTGAGCTGATGAACGAGCTGCAAACCAAGATGTTCATTTTGGCGGGTCTGATCGACGCAGCCTTCCTGATCGGCGTTGCCATTGCACTGCTGTTCGCTTTCGCCAACCCGTTTGTCATCGCTGGTTAATTTCA
Source organism: Comamonadaceae bacterium OH2545_COT-014 (assembly GCA_003859965.1). Lineage (GTDB taxonomy): Bacteria > Pseudomonadota > Gammaproteobacteria > Burkholderiales > Burkholderiaceae_C > Ottowia. The sequence continues at coordinate 71,988 of RQYR01000004.1, forward strand.
CGCCGCCCTCTCGGGTTTGAGAAGGAGTTGAGCTGTGAACATTAATGCAACCCTGTTCCTGCAGGCGGTCGTTTTCGCCATTTTGGTGTGGTTCACCATGAAATATGTGTGGCCGCCCATTGCGAAGGCGCTGGACGAGCGGGCCCAGAAAGTGGCTGAAGGCTTGGCTGCGGCTGACAAAGCCAAGGCAGAGTTGACGGCGGCCAACCAGCGCGTTGAGCAGGAGCTGGCCGCTTCTCGCAACGAGACGGCCCAGCGTCTGGCAGATGCCGAGCGGCGCGCCCAGGCCATCATTGAGGAAGCCAAGGCGCGCGCGTCCGAAGAAGGCAGCAAGATTGTGGCCGCTGCTCGTGCCGAGGCTGACCAGCAGATGACCCAGGCGCGTGAGGCATTGCGTGAGCAGGTGGCTGCGCTGGCCGTCAAGGGCGCCGAGCAAATCCTGCGTAAAGAGGTCAATGCGAGCGTGCATGCCGATCTTCTGAATCGCCTGAAAACCGAGCTGTGATCGGCCACGCAAGGAGCACCATACATGGCTGAACTTGCCACCATCGCGCGGCCCTACGCGGAAGCGCTTTTCGAGGCCAGTCGCGCCGATCTGGCCGGAACACAAACTTGGCTGGATGCGCTGGCGGCCTTGGCGGCTGATGCTGGCCTTCGCGAGTTCGCCGCCAATCCGAAGGTTGACGCTGCCCAGGTGTTCGATCTGGTTTCCGGCATTTTGAAAAATCCGTTGCCGGCGCAGGGAGCCAATTTTCTGCGCGTCGTCATTGAGAACGAGCGTTTGGCGGCGCTGCCCGAAGTGGCTCGCCAGTTCCGGGTGCTGGCCAATGGCACAACCGGAGTTTCGGATGCGGTGGTCTACAGCGCTTTCCCCGTGGATGGCGGTGAACTGGATGCGCTCAAGACGACTTTGGAAAAGCGCTTTGGACGCCAGCTGCGGTTGCGTGTGGAGCAAGACCCTGCGCTGATCGGCGGTGTGCGCATTGAGGTGGGGGATGAAGTACTCGACACCTCGGTGCGGGCGCGCCTGCAACAAATGAAAGTGGCGCTGTCTGCCTAACGGGGCGGGTCAGGCCGAATAACTCAAGGAACAAAGGAAAGAGTCATGCAACTCAATCCCGCCGAAATTTCTGAGCTGATCAAAAGCCGTATCGAAGGGCTGGGCGTCAGCGCCGATATCCGGAACCAGGGTACCGTGGTATCGGTGACTGACGGTATCGTTCGCATCCATGGCCTGTCTGATGCCATGCAGGGCGAAATGCTGGAGTTCCCAGCCGCTCCGGACGGCCAGCCGACTTTCGGCTTGGCGCTGAACTTGGAGCGCGACTCTGTCGGCGCCGTGATTCTGGGTGCCTACGAACACATTTCCGAAGGTGATACGGTCAAATGCACGGGCCGCATTCTGGAAGTGCCCGTGGGTCCTGAGCTGGTCGGGCGTGTGGTGAACGCGCTGGGCCAACCCATTGACGGCAAGGGTCCGATCAACGCCAAACTGACCGACGTGATCGAAAAAGTGGCGCCGGGCGTGATCGCGCGCCAGAGCGTGAGCCAGCCGGTGCAATCCGGCCTGAAGTCCATTGACTCAATGGTGCCGGTGGGCCGTGGCCAGCGCGAGCTGATCATTGGCGACCGCCAGACCGGCAAGACCGCCGTGGCGATCGACGCGATCATCAACCAGAAGGGTCAGAACATGACCTGTATCTACGTCGCCATCGGCCAGAAGGCGTCGTCGATCAAGAACGTGGTGCGCGCGCTCGAACAGGCCGGCGCCATGGAATACACCATCGTCGTCGCCGCTTCGGCTTCCGAGTCGGCGGCCATGCAATACGTGGCCGCCTACTCCGGCTGCACCATGGGTGAATACTTCCGTGACCGTGGCCAGGATGCGCTGATCGTCTATGACGACCTGTCCAAGCAGGCCGTGGCCTACCGTCAGGTGTCGCTGTTGCTGCGCCGCCCGCCTGGTCGCGAAGCCTTCCCCGGTGACGTGTTCTACCTGCACAGCCGCCTGCTGGAGCGCGCCGCCCGCGTGAATGCCGACTATGTGGAAGCCTTCACCAAAGGCGAAGTCAAGGGCAAAACCGGCTCGCTGACCGCGCTGCCCATCATCGAAACGCAGGCCGGCGACGTGTCCGCCTTCGTGCCTACCAACGTGATCTCCATCACCGACGGCCAGATCTTCCTGGAAACCAACCTGTTCAACGCCGGTATCCGTCCTGCCATCAACGCGGGCATTTCGGTGTCGCGCGTGGGCGGCGCGGCGCAAACCAACTGGATCAAGGGTTTGTCGGGTGGTATCCGTACCGACTTGGCGCAGTACCGTGAGCTGGCGGCCTTTGCCCAGTTTGCTTCCGATCTGGACGAGGCCACGCGCAAGCAGTTGGATCGCGGCGCCCGTGTGACCGAGCTGCTCAAGCAGCCGCAGTACAGCCCGCTGCCCATCAGCCTGATGGGCGCCTCGCTGTTCGCGGTGAACAAGGGCTTCATGGACGATGTGGACGTCAAGAAGATTCTGCCGTTTGAAAGCGGTCTGCACGCCTACCTGAAGGACAAGCATGCCGCACTGCTGGAAACCATTGAGAAAAACGGCGCCAAGTGGGACGCCAAGCCGGCCAAGGATTCCGACAGCGACGAAAAGAAGGCGTTCAAGAAGCTCTGCATCGACGCTGAAGCCGAGTTGACGGCCGCGATTCAGGCCTTCAAGAAGACTTTCGCCTGATCCCTGACGAGGAAACGCAATGGCAGTCGGCAAGGAAATCCGCGGCAAGATCAAGTCGGTGGAGAACACCAAGAAGATCACCAAGGCCATGGAAATGGTGGCGGCAAGCAAAATGCGCAAGGCGCAGGATCGCATGCGTGCCGCCCGGCCTTATGCCGAGAAGGTGCGCAATATCGCGACCAATCTGGGCGAGGTGAATCCAGAGTATGTCCACCCCTTCATGAAGGTCAACGACGTGAAGAAGGCGGGCGTCATCGTTGTGACCACCGACAAAGGTTTGTGCGGCGGCATGAACACCAACGTCCTGCGCGCCATCACGAACAAGCTGCGAGACTTGCAGGCCGAAGGCTTCTCGACCGAGGCGGTGGCCATTGGCAACAAGGGTCTGGGTTTCCTGACGCGCATTGGCGCCCGGGTGATCTCTCAGGCGACCCAGTTGGGCGATACCCCGCACCTGGAAAAGCTGATCGGTCCGGTGAAGGTGCTGCTCGACCAGTACGCCGCCGGCGAGCTGGGTGCGGTGTACATCGCTTACACGCGCTTCATCAACACCATGAAGCAGGAAGCGGTGGTGGAGCAACTGCTGCCGCTGTCGGCGGAGCGGATGCAGCAAGAGACGCGCGAAAGTGGCACCCAACATGCGTGGGACTACATCTACGAGCCGGACGCGCAGTCCGTCATTGACGATCTGCTGGTGCGCTACGTTGAAGCGCTGGTCTACCAGGCCGTGGCCGAGAACATGGCCTCCGAGCAGTCCGCACGCATGGTGGCCATGAAGGCCGCCACCGACAACGCCGGCAACGTGATCAACGAGCTGAAGCTGGTCTACAACAAGACCCGCCAGGCGGCGATCACGAAGGAGCTGTCCGAAATCGTCGCCGGCGCGGCCGCCGTCTGACCCGGATCACACACAAGACAAGGTATTGGAGCAACACATGGCTCAAGTTCAAGGAAAAATTGTTCAGTGCATCGGCGCCGTGGTGGACGTCGAGTTCCCGCGCGACCAGATGCCGAAGGTGTATGACGCGCTCAAGATGGAAGGCTCGCCCCTGACGCTGGAAGTGCAGCAGCAGCTCGGTGACGGCGTGGTTCGTACCATCGCCCTGGGCTCGTCCGACGGTCTGCGCCGCGGCATGATGGTGGTCAACACCAACCAGCCCATCACGGTGCCTGTTGGCAAGGCGACGCTGGGCCGCATCATGGACGTGCTGGGCAACCCGATCGATGAACGCGGCCCGGTGGACCAGAGCCTCACGGCCTCCATCCACCGCAAGGCGCCCACCTACGACGAGCTCTCGCCTTCGCAGGAGTTGCTGGAAACCGGCATCAAGGTGATCGACCTGATCTGCCCCTTCGCCAAGGGCGGCAAGGTGGGCCTGTTCGGCGGCGCCGGCGTGGGCAAGACCGTGAACATGATGGAGCTCATCAACAACATCGCCAAGGCGCACTCGGGCCTGTCGGTGTTCGCCGGCGTGGGTGAACGCACCCGCGAGGGCAACGACTTCTATCACGAAATGGCCGAATCCGGCGTGGTGAACCTGGAGAACCTAGGCGAAAGCAAGGTGTCCATGGTGTACGGCCAGATGAACGAGCCGCCCGGCAACCGTTTGCGTGTGGCGCTGACGGGCCTGACGATTGCCGAATCCTTCCGTGACGAAGGCCGCGACGTGCTGTTCTTCGTGGACAACATCTACCGCTACACGCTGGCCGGTACCGAAGTGTCCGCGCTGCTGGGCCGCATGCCCTCCGCCGTGGGTTACCAGCCGACGCTGGCCGAGGAAATGGGCCGCCTGCAAGAGCGCATCACCTCCACCAAGGTTGGCTCCATTACCTCGATCCAGGCCGTGTATGTGCCGGCCGACGACTTGACCGACCCCTCGCCCGCCACCACTTTTGCCCACCTGGACTCGACCGTGGTGCTCTCGCGTGACATCGCGGCGCTGGGTATCTACCCCGCCGTGGATCCGCTGGACTCCACCAGCCGCCAGCTCGATCCGCTGGTCGTTGGCGAAGAGCATTACAGCGTGGCGCGCCAGGTGCAGGGCACGCTGCAGCGTTACAAGGAGTTGCGCGACATCATCGCCATTCTGGGCATGGACGAACTCAGCCCTGAGGACAAGCTGGCCGTGGCCCGTGCGCGCAAGATCCAGCGCTTCCTGAGCCAGCCCTTCCACGTGGCCGAGGTGTTCACCGGCTCGCCGGGCAAGTACGTGTCGCTGAAGGACACCATCCACGGCTTCAAGATGATCGTCAATGGCGAATGCGACCACATGCCCGAGCAGGCGTTCTATATGGTCGGCACCATTGAAGAAGCCATGGAGAAGGCCAAGAAGGTCTGATCCCGCAAGGGTTCGGCGTTCGGCGTCCGGCGCTGAGCGCTTGGCCGTGATGTTCACGTCCAAGGCTCGACGCCCAGCGCTTAACCAGGAGAGAGCATGGCCAACACTATTCACGTCGACGTGGTCAGCGCGGAGGAGTCGATCTTCTCGGGCGAGGCCACATTCGTGGCGCTGCCCGGTGAATCGGGCGAATTGGGTATTTACCCGCGTCACACACCATTGATCACACGTATCCGTCCAGGGTCTGTGCGCATCCAGAAAGCCGATGGCAATGAGGAATTCGTTTTCGTGGCCGGAGGCATTCTGGAAGTTCAGCCGAGTCGCGTGACCGTGCTGTCTGATACAGCCATTCGCGGCAAAGACCTTGACGATGAAAAAGTCAATGCCGCCAAGCGGGCTGCTGAAGAGGCGCTGCGCAACGCGAAGACCGAGATTGACATGGCCAAGGCGACCTCTGAGCTGGCCATATTGGCGGCTGAGCTGGCTGCACTGCGCAAATATAGGCAGAAACGGTAAAAACGACCTGGTTTCTTTTAAGGATCCAGGCCCGCATTCCGATATTTTGCTGAAGCTGAATTTTTCGGCTTCTTCCATCCAAACCCTGTCTGCCAAGGCGGGGTTTTTTTATGGAGATCAAGGCTACGCAGTTGGCAACAGGTGTGTGCTTTCTTCAAAGTGGCGTCACAACTCTTTGGCATGGCCAACAAGGCAGCTGCGCGAAGGCTTGAGATTTTCAAGGAGCCTGTTTGTTGTGGCCATCCCCCCCGTCTGGCGGCTGACATATTGCGGCGTCAGCATCTTGCCTGCCATGGCTGCGGCCCACCTTCGCGCTGACTCGGGTGGTGATCATGACCTGGCCCAAAGATGTATAGGAATGCAAGGGTTCCCCTTTTTTTGCATAATCAGAAACTTTTTGATTCGAGTCAAAGAGTTTGCTTTCTGAACGCGGTCCAGCCCCAAGCAAGTTGCAAACCCGTGGTCTTTGCCCAAAAGCAAGAAGATGTGGCTGCTGCTCCTGGCGAGTTGGGGCTGGTCATGACGGCAAGGACGCAAAGGATCAAGCTCGTTGCTGTTCCCGTTAAGAACAGGTTCTCAAGGACGGATGGGGCCTTGGTTTCATAGGTGCAGGGTTGCTTTCGGTACACCACATGCTTTCGACTTTGGCGGGATGGTGCGCAATGTCGTTGCCACGCGCATTCAGAGTGTTCGTGGGCTTGGCACAAAGACTTGGCCAGGGGGCAGGGGCAGTTTTGGCACTTGCTTGCATCTCTGCCGGCAACAAGACTCGATTCATCGTTAGAGCAATCGGGTATGTTTTCACTTTTTTCGGGGAAAGCCAGAGTGAGCAAGACAGTGCAAGCGCGTGCGGCGGCTCTGCTGATCACTGCAGGAGCGCTGGTGGAGCTCAGCGCGGCGGACGCGCGTGAAGTCGTGGGCTACATGCAGCCGCACTTGGTGCCGGCAGGAAAGGTCTTCATTCGCGAAGGCGAATCGAAGAACAACGACTTTATGGCGCTGGTTCTGGACGGGGAGGTGACGGTGGAAAACACCGTGGCGGCTGACCATGACAGCATGGTGGTGTCCGTGTTGGGGCCAGGCAGCTTGATTGGTGACATGGGCGTGATTGCCAATGTGCCGCGTTCGGCCACCTGCATTGCCTCAACGGATCTGGCGCTGGCCGTTTTGACGCGCGATGCCATGTCGCGGCTCCTGCAAGAAAACCCGACCGTTGCAGCGCGCCTGCTCATGGCCATGTCGGCGCGCATGGCAGACCATCTGCGTGAAGCCACGCGCAAGTTGATGACGTTTGCCCAAGTCAGCAAAGCCTTGCAGGAGGAGCTGGATGCGGCGCATGGTGTGAACCGGCGTTTGCTTGACAAGCTGGCCCGGTACGAAGAAGCGTCGCCAACCGTTCCCAAAGCCTGAACAACGCTCAAAAGGGTGGCCCGGCAGGTATTCCGCGGCGTCTTGCAAGAAAAGCGTGGTGTCCGCGCGCGCGACTTGGAGAACAAGGCTTGCGGAACCTGTTCAAAACCCCTGCGCGGCGTGCAAGTCAACGGATTTGGGCGGTCTGCGGCACAAGCAAAATGGCCAATAGCACGGGCCACGGGCTATTGGCCAGTTTTGTGCCTTGCATTCCATCCTAAGCTCCAAGCCGCTCCTTTTGCCCACTCACGCCGAAATTTTGAACGGGTTCGCAGGGGGGCGTACCGCCGGCAGCGCGGTGCCCGCCGGTGGCCGTTCAGCAAAGCGTGACGGCATCGGGCAGCTGGTTGGGCCGTGCGCCGCCGTTGGAGGGGCTGGCCGGATAGTGGTGGATGAGTGCGGCGGACACTTCTTCCAGTGCACCGGTCAAGCCTTCTTCCACGCGGCCAGCGCGCAGCGCATCGCCCAGATGCTGAACCATGGCGGCCCATTCAGCCGGGCTGACGTGGGCGCTCAGGCCACGGTCGGCCACCAGTTCAATGGCGTGTTCGGCCAGGTTCAGGTAGATCAGAACGCCATTGCGCTCGGTCGTGTCCCAGACGCCCAGTTTGGCAAATTGCATCAGCGCCCGTTCACGCAGAATCTGCTCAATGGGCGCGCGGTCGCGCCAGTGGCGCCACAGGTAGCTGAGGGGCAGCGCGCCTTCCACGCAGATACGTACTTCACCCGTGTGCTGCTTTTCGCTGGCCGCGACGCGCTGGCGCAGGCTTTCGGCCACGGCGGGCGGCACGGCGCGCCGGGCATCGCCTTGGTCGAGCCACCGGTGGCGCCACAGGCGCATGAGGGCGGATTGCTTCATGGCTGGTTTTTTCCTTTTCTGTCTTTGAGCAGGCGCTTACCAACTGCCGCTGGCGCCGCCGCCACCAAAGTCGCCACCGCCGCCCGAGCCGAAGCCGCCGCCACCGAAGCCGCCGCCACCGCCCCAGCTGCCCCCGCCGCTGCCCCAGCCGCCGCCCGGCGGTGGAAAGTGCACGCCGGAGCGGCCCGAACGCGGCACCGTGGCCAAGGCGCCGCTCAGCAGCGACAGCACCAGGGCGAACAGGCCCGCACCAATGGCGATGAGCAGGCTGGCGGTGAGCACGAAGGCCAGCAGCGCCACGCCGCCACCGGCCAGCAACGAACCCAGCTTGCGGCCGAAAATGCCCCGGGCCATGGCGCTCAGCGCCGACGCGGCAAAGGCGAGAAAGATCAGGGCTTCAAACAGCCCCAGGCCCGTCAGCCCGCTGCTGGCGCCACCCCGGGTTGCGGGGGATTGCACGGCGGGCAGGGCTTCGCCTCGGATGCGCGCGGCCATTTGATCGACGGCAGCATCCAGCCCGCCGGCAATGTCGCCTTGCCGGAAGCGTGGCGCCATGGCCTGCTCAATGATGCGCTTGGCCGCGATGTCGGGAATGGCGCCTTCCAGCGTCTTGGCCACCTCGATGCGCATGCGCCGGTCCTGCAAGGCCACGAGCAGGATGGCGCCGTCGCCTACATCGCGGCGGCCAATTTTCCAGGCATTGCCCACGCGGTTGGCGTAGGCGGCAATGTCTTCGGGCGCGGTGGTGGGCACCATCAGCACCACAACCTGCGCGCCCTTTTCCTCCTCCAGCGCCGCCAGCTTGGCTTCCAGCGCGGTGGCTTGCTCGGCGGTCAGCGTGCCGGTGGTGTCGATCACGCGTGCCGTGAGGGCGGGCACGGCCTGCAGCGGCTGCGCCCAGGCGGGGCTGAGGCAGGCCAGGCAGGTGAGCCACAAGAAAAGCAGGCGGTGCCAGCAGGCCAGCCAGCGGCGTGGGGAGAGGGCAGGCGCGTGGGCAGTGTGCATGGCGTTCAGCGCGAAGGGGTGGCCGGGGCCGCGGCAGACGGGGCGGCAGTGGCGGGCAGTTGGAGCTGGGCGAGCCAGCCGGTCAGCTCGGCAATGGCGGCGTCGCTGGCTTCGGCCAGCGCGCGGGCGCCGCCGGGGGCGTCGGCGGTGGCGGCGGGGCGTTGCACGCTGAAGCTGCGCTGGCCCAGCAGGCGCTGGGCGGCCTGGGGCGCGATGGCGGTGGCGCGCAGGCGCAGCCGGGCATGGCTTTGGCCGGGGGCGTCAAAGACCTGGCTGAATTCGTCCAGATGCACGCGCAGCTCCACAGGGGCCAGCCCTTCGCCGGTGGGCACCACGGGCCGGATGGCCGCCAGGGCGGCGTGCAGGCGCTGCGAGAACAAATCGGCCGGCGTCATGCTCCAGCGGGCCTGGGCATAGGGGCGCAGCTGCTGCGCATGGCCGGCGTAGGCCAGGCGGTACAGCACGGCCTGGGTGTCCAGCACGGCGGGGGCGGTGACGGGGGGCAGCGCGATGGCGCTGGCCTGCGGGGCGGTGTCTGTGGGGGTGGTGGGGGCGGTCGCCGGGCCGAAGTCGTACGTGGCGGGGCGGGCGGGTTTGTCAGGCAGCGGCAGGGCGCAGCCAGTCAACCCGGCAGCGCAGGCCCAGAGCAGGGCGGCCGCCCACCCGGAGCGATGTGCCGAAAAGGCATTTTGGGCCGTATCCACAGCCTGGGCAGCTATCTTTTTCATAGTTTGGCGCGTGTCGCGTTGGATGATGGCGTTGGGTCAGGGCGTGCCGGCGCGGGGCGGGGTAAAGCCGGGTTCGCCGGGGCCGGGGGGGATGGGGCCGTCGCCGTACAGCAGGGCTTGCGGGTTGTCGCTGAGGGTGCCGGCCATGCGGTCGATGCGGCGCAGCGTGCGGCTGGCGTCTTCGGTCAGGTGCTGAATGCGCGGCAGCGTGGTGGTGGTGATGGTGTGGGCGCTTTCGTTCAGGCGCTCCAGCGCGCCGCCTTGGCCGGTGAAAGCGCTCATGCCGTTTTTTAGTTCGCTGGCCGCGTCGTCCAGCTTGGCCAGGGTGCGCTGGGCTTGCTGGCCGGCGCCCTCCACCGATTGCAGCGCGCGGGTGGTTTGGCGCACCAGTTGCGGAATGCTGCTGTGCCGGGGGCCGAACTGCGCTTCAATGGTTTTGTCGGTGTTGATGGCAAATTGCTGCACGCTGCGGGCGGCGCTGCCCATGTCGCGCGCGGCGTCGCCCAGCGATTGCACGGCGGTCAGCAGGGTTTTCTGGTTCTCGTCGGCCAGCAGGGTGTTGATGCGCTCGGCGGTGGTGTCGAGCTTGTCCACCAGCGCTTGCGCACGGTCGGTGATTTCGCCCAGCAGGCCGGCGCGCAGCGGAATGCGCGGGGGGCCGCCTTCGTGCGATTCGGGCGGTTCGGTGCTGCTGCCGTCGTCATCGAGCTGCACGAAGGACAGGCCGGTGACGCCCTGGAAGTTGAGCGTGGCGTAGGTGGAGCGGGTGACGGGCGCGTCCTTGTCCACGGCAATGCGCACCAGCACGTTGCCGCGCTTGGCCGGGTCAAAGCTGATGCGGGTAACTTTGCCGACCGAGACGCCGCGAAAGCGCACGGGCGCCTGCTCTTGCAGGCCGCTGACGGCTTCGCGGGTGCTCAGCTCGTAGGTGTCGCGTGACGTGGTGTCGCGCGTGAGCCAGGCGGCCAGCGCAATCAGCATGGCCGAGACAACCAGCACGAACAGGCCGGCGGCCAGCGCATGGGACTTGTTTTCCATGGGGCTATTCTCCTTGCGCGCCCGGCGCCCCCTGCGGGGGCGCGGGCGGGTATGCAGCGGCTTCAGGGGCAGTGGCGGGCGCCGGGGCGGCAGCGGCGCAGGGGCGCCGCCGGCCCTGCAGCAGCGCCATGGCGCGCTGGCCGCGTTCGCCCAGGAAGAAGTGTTCGATGAACGGGTGCTTGAAGGCCAGCACCTCGGGCACGGGCGCGGCGATGATGACGTGCTTGTCCGCCAGCACGGCCACGCGGGTGGACAGCTCGAACAGCGTGTCCAGATCGTGCGTGACCATCACCACCGTCAGTCCCAGCTCCTGGTGCAGCGAGCGCAGCAAGGCGCAAAAGGCGTCGGAGCTGTCGGGGTCCAGCCCGGCGGTGGGCTCGTCCAGCATCAGCAGCGGCGGGTCCATGATGAGGGCGCGCGCCAGCGCCACGCGCTTGATCATGCCGCCCGACAGTTCGGCGGGCATCTTGTGGGCGTCGCTGGCCTTCAGTCCCACCATTTGCAGCTTCAGCAGCGCGGCCTCGCGCGCCAGCTCGTCCGGCAGGGCGCGCAGCTCGCGCAGGGGAAAAGCAATGTTGTCCAGCACGCTGAAGGCCGAGAACAGCGCGCCTTGCTGAAACAGCATGCCCACGCGCGCGGCGGCGCCAGGGCTGCCCAGCTCGGCCGCGGGCCGCCCCAGCACGGTGACGGCGCCGCGCGCGGGCGTGTTCAGCCCCAGCATCTGGCGCAGCAGCACCGTTTTGCCGGTGCCGGAGCCGCCCACCAGCGTCAGCACTTCGCCGCGCCGCACGGTCAGGTCCAGATCTTTGTGCACCACAACTTCGCCGCCGCCGCGCACGGGAAACACGCTCCAGAGGCCGCGCACCTCAATGATGGGCTGCCCCGGTGCGGGCAAGGGGGCGGGCGGCAGGCGTTGAAAAGCAGCGCGCATGCGGTCAGATCCCCACGCTTTTGAACAGCACGGCAAACAGGGCGTCGATCAGGATCACGGCGGTGATGGCCGTGACCACCGAGGCTGTGGTGCCGCGCCCCAGGCTCTCGGTATTGGGCTTGACGCGCAGGCCGTAGTGGCAGCCGATTAGCGCAATGGCCACGCCGAACACGGCGGATTTGCCGACCGCCAGCGTCAGGTTGGACACCTTCACTACCTTGGGCAGCGCCTCCATGAAAAAGCTGGGCGTGATGCCCAGCGTCATGTCGGCGGCCAGCATGCCGCCCAGCAGCGAGGCCAGGCTGGTCCACACCGCGATCAGCGGCATGGCAATGGCCAGCGCCAGCGCGCGCGGCATCACCAGGCGAAAGCCCGTGGAAATGCCCAGCACGCGCATGGCGTCCAGCTCCTCGGTCACGCGCATCACGCCAATTTGCGCCGTGATGGCCGAGCCGGAACGCCCGGCAATCAGCACCGCTGCCAGCAGCGGCCCCAGCTCGCGGATGAGCGCCAGCCCCAGGATGTTGACGATGAACGCTTCCGCGCCAAAGTCGCGCAGCACCTGGCTCATCAGGTAGGCCAGAACCACGCCAATCAGAAAGCCCACCAGCGCCGTGATGGGCAGCGCCTGCGCGCCAATGTTGTACAGGTGGCCGGAGAAGTCGCGCCACGGCCCGCTGTGCGGCGCGCGCGCCAGGCGCAGCAAGTCCAGCAGCAGCTGGCCCATGAGCTGCACGAAATCGCGCACCTGGGCCAGTGCGCCTTCAACGGCCAGGCCCAGGGCATCCACGCGCTGGCGCAGCGTGGGCGCGGCTTGCCGGGCGGGCAAGGGCGGGTGGCTGGCCACGCGGGCCAGCAGGGCGCGCTGGTCGTCGCTGGCATGCAGGGTGGCGGGCCACTGCCGGCCCCAATGGTTCCACAGCAGCAGCGCGCCCAGGTGGTCTAGGGCGGTCAGGCGGCGCAAGTCCCAGCCGGCGGGGGGCGCTTTGGCCAGCGTGCGCAGGGCGTCTTCCACGCTGCGCAGGCTGCGTTTTTGCGTGAGCGCGGCCGCCGTCCACGCGCCTTCGGGCACGGCCCATTCACCGCCCTGGTCGGCGGGCGCGCGGGTCAGACGGGGCGAGAGGCCAGGCATGCGGGTTGTGAAAGGCAGGGGCGCCCGCCGCAAAGCGGCAAGCAAAAGGACGGTATGGGGCCGGTATAGGGGAAACGGGCAAAAAGTGCAGCAGAAAAAGTGCCAGGCTGCATGGTAGCGCGTGGCAAGCTGTGTCAGGGGGCCGAAAGTGTGCGCTCCGGTTACGCTTTTTTCCTCTTGTTTGTGCGGGCGGACACAAGGGCGGCAGAGGCAGCCATTAGGATCGTTCGATTATTCATTCATCCAAGGCAAGGAGCAAACATGGCACTGCATTTCGGCAAACGCGACAGCGAACCCACCCCGCCCCGTACCCCTGCCCCCCCGTTGGGGGCTGCCAGCACGCTGGGGTCGGCCAGCCCGGTGGCGCAGCCGTTTTCCAGTGCGGCCATGCCAAGCAGCGCTGCGGCCACCGCGGCCACGCCTGCCGCGGCCGAAAGCGGCGCCAAGCTCACCGTGGGCCCCAACATCAAGCTCAAGGGCGTGGAAATCACCGACTGCGATACGCTGGTGGTGGAAGGCACGGTGGAGGCCACGATGGATTCGCGCGTGATCCAGATCGCCGAAAAGGGCGCGTTCAAAGGCTCGGCCGAGATCGATATCGCCGAAGTGCGTGGCCTGTTCGACGGCACGCTGACCGTGCGCCAGAAGCTGGTGATCTTTTCCACGGGCAAAGTCACCGGCAAGGTGCGCTACGGCAAGATCGTCATTGAAGAAGGCGGCCAGCTCTCCGGTGAAGTGAGCTTTGGCGCCACCGGCGGCAAGGAAGCGGCCAAGGACAGCAAGTAAACCCTGCTTTCCAGGCGCCCTGGGTGCCCGCGACCGCTGTCCCAAGGCTCTTGCAGAAGCAAGAGCCTTTTTCTTTTTGGACAGGCGCGGCGCGAACCGAACGGTGAAGCCACCAGGCGGGTTGGTAAAAGGCGGGCTGGCGTCGCCGTGGTGGCGAGGCGCGACCGGCCGTGCTCAAAATGCCTGTGCAAAATCCTTGCAGCCTGCGCCAATGCCCAGCCCCCTGCGCCCACTTTGGCGGCTTGCGCTGAGCAGTCAGCGTCGTCTTTGAGAAAGACAACACTGCCCAAGTGTGCGCTTTACCCTTCTTTACCCCCGCTTCAACCGCGCGCCGTGCCGCGCGGGCACGATGCCTTCATGCACGCCCCTGTCATGAGTTCACGCCTTTTGATGATTGAGGACGATGCCCGCCTGGCGGGCATGGTGGGTGAGTACCTCACCCAGTCCGGCTTCACGGTTATGCACCGGGGCGACGGCGCCAGCGGCCTGCAGGCGCTGCAAGACAGCGCCCCAAGCCTGGTCATTCTTGACCTGATGCTGCCCGACATGGACGGGCTGGAGCTGTGCCGCCGCATCCGTGCGCTGCCGGGCGAGGCCGCGCGCGTGCCCGTGCTCATGCTCACCGCCAAGGGCGACGCGATGGACCGCGTGATTGGCCTGGAAATCGGCGCCGACGATTACCTGCCCAAGCCGTTCGAGCCGCGTGAGCTGCTGGCGCGCATACGCGCGGTGCTGCGCCGCCATGCGCCGGGCGCCGCGCCCACGCAGCCGGTGCTGCGCTTCGGCAGCCTGGAAATCGACCGCGATGCGCGCACCGTCTGCGTGGGCGGCCAGCCGGCCGAGCTGACCAGCTACCAGTTCGACCTGCTGGTGACCCTGGCCGAACGCGCCGGCCGCGTGCTCACGCGCGAACAGATCATGGAAGCCGTGCGCGGGCGCGAGCTGGAGGCGTTTGACCGCTCCATCGACGTGCACATGGGCCGCATCCGCGCCGCCATCGAAGCGGATGTGAAGCACCCCAGGCGCATTCTCACTGTGCGCGGCGTGGGCTACGTCTTCGCCCGCCAGCAAGACTGAACCGACCCGGGGCGCCGGCATGGCCATGCGCGACAACCTGGTAACCCGGCGCCTGTACGTGCGCATCTGGCTGGCCGTGGCCGCCTGCGTGACCGTGCTGGGCCTGCTCATCGCCTGGGGCTGGCACGCCGCCGAGGCCGAACGCGAACGCCAGCGGGAGCGGGAAAGGGAGCGCGAGGGCGACACCGAGCTGCGCCCCGGCGCGCCGCCGCGCACGCTCATCGTGCGCGGCGCAGACGGCCAGCCCGTGGGCCGCGCCGAATGGCAGCGCCGCGGCGGCACGGCCGAACTCACCCTGACGCTGGCCGATGGCCAGACCCTGCACGTGCAACGCGCGCCGCGTGCCCCGCATGCACCGCCGCACGGCATGCACCGCCGGGGGGGGCGCGACAACGCGCCGCCGTTCTGGCTGCGCCCGCCTTACGGTTTTTTGTGGGTCATCGCCCTGGCCGGGCTGGCGGTGATGGCCGGCGTGTACCCCGTGGCGCGCCGCCTCACCCAGCGGCTGGAACGCCTGCAACGCGGCGTGCAGCAGTGGGGCGCGGGTGACTTGGCCGTGCGCGTGCCGGAGGACGGGCATGACGAAGTGGCCGATCTCTCACGCCGCTTCAATGCCGCCGCCGCCCGCATCGAGGCGCTGATGGCCGCGCAGCGGTCGCTGCTGGCCAACGCCTCGCACGAGCTGCGCTCGCCGCTGGCACGCATCCGCATGGCGCTGGAGCTGATGGGCGAGCGCCCCGGCCCCGCCGTGCACGCCGAGCTGGCGCGCAACATTGCCGAGCTGGATCAGCTCATCGACGAAATCCTGCTGGCCAGCCGCCTGGACGCCCAGGAGGCCGACCTGGGCACGGTGGAGGCGGTGGACCTGACGGGTCTGCTGGCCGAGGAATGCGCGCGCGTGAGCGCCACCTTCACGCTGGCCCCCGGCACGCCCGCCAGCGCCACCGTGCCCGGCGTGGCCAAGCTGCTGCGCCGCGCCGTGCGCAACCTGCTGGAAAACGCGGGCCGCCACGGCGCGCCTGACGGCGTGCACGCCGAGCTGGCCTGGCAGGACGGCCATGCGCTGATCCATGTCAGCGACCACGGCCCCGGCGTGCCCCCGGCGCTGCGCGAGCGCATCTTCGAGCCGTTTTTCCGCCTGCCCGGCGCCAGCGAGCGTGAAGGCGGCGTGGGGCTGGGCCTGGCGCTGGTGCGCTCCATCGCCCAGCGCCACGGGGGGCAGGTGCGCTGTGCGGAGCGCCCTGGCGGGGGAGCGCGCTTTACCTTGCGGTTGCCGGTGGCGTGAGTGGGGGGCGGGGTTTTTTTCGGGCCGTTGTTGTGAAGCGGTGGCATTGCGCCCGGTAGCAACCTTCCGTGCTTGATCGAAGGGTAGAGGCCGGGATGTGCGCCCGGCGGCGCACCTACTTTTCTTTTCTTGCCAAAGAAAAGTAGGCAAAAGAAAGGCGCCCCCACTGTCTGCGACCCCCTTCGCTGCGCTACGGGGCCGCCAGCACAGGCGCAGCCAGAGGGGCGCTTGAATACACTTCGGGCTATCGCTGCGCTCGGCCCTGGGTTTTTCTCCCTCTCCCGCTGGCGGGAGAGGGTTGGGGTGAGGGCGGGGTGCGGGCGCGGCAGTGTGCTTCGGGGCCGTGCCCGGCTCAACCCCCCGCCATCGCGCGGGCCACGGCTTCGCCGACCTTGATGCCGTCCACGCCGGCGGAGAGGATGCCGCCGGCGTAGCCAGCGCCTTCGCCGGCGGGGTAGAGGCCGGGGGTGCTGATGCTCTGGAAATCGTCGCCGCGCGTGATGCGCAGTGGCGATGAGGTGCGCGTTTCCACGCCGGTGAGCACGGCGTCGGGCAGGTCGAACCCGGCGATCTTGCGGCCGAAGGCGGGCAGGGCCTCGCGCAGCGCGGCGCTGGCCCAGGGGGGCAGGGCGGGGTTCAGGTCGGTAAGCGTCACGCCCGGCTTGTAGGAAGGCTGCACGCTGCCCAGCGCGGTGGAGGGGCGCTGCGCCAGAAAGTCGCCCACGCGCTGCGCCGGGGCGTTGTAGTTGCCGCCGCCCAGCACGTAGGCGGCGGATTCGAGCTGGCGCTGCAGCACGATGGCGGCCAGCGGGTGCACGGCGCCAGCGGGCAGCGCTTCGGCGCCGAAGCTGGCGCCCAGCGTGGCTTCGAACGCGGCGGCGTCGCGCGGGTAGTCGGCCGGGGTGATGCCGACCACCAGGCCGGCGTTGGCGTTGCGTTCGGCGCGCGAGTACTGGCTCATGCCGTTGGTGACCACGCGCTGCGGCTCGCTGGTGGCGGCCACCACGGTGCCGCCCGGGCACATGCAGAAGCTGTAGACGCTGCGGCCGGCGGCCAGCCCCTCGCGCGCGTGGTGCACCAGCCGGTATTCGGCCGCGCCCAGCAGCGGGTGGCCGGCGTGGCGGCCCCAGCGGGCGCGGTCGATCAGGCTTTGCGGGTGTTCGATGCGAAAGCCCAGCGAGAAGGGCTTGGCCTCCATGGCCACGCCGTGCGCGTGCAGCATGCAGAAGGTGTCGCGCGCGCTGTGGCCCAGGGCGATGACCACGTGGTCGCTGCGCAGCTCGTGCGTTTGCTGCGTGGCCAGGTCCAGCGCGCGCACGCCGCGCACGCGCCCTTGCTCGATGATGAGCCCGCTCAGGCGCTGGCGAAAGCGCACCTCGCCGCCCAGCGCGATGATTTGCGCGCGCAGGTGCTGCACCATCTTCACCAGCTTGAAGGTGCCGATGTGCGGGTGCGCTTCGTACAGGATTTCGGGCGGCGCGCCCGCGGCCACGAACTCCTCAAGCACCTTGCGGCCCAGGTGGCGCGGGTCCTTGATCTGGCTGTAGAGCTTGCCATCGCTGAAGGTGCCGGCGCCGCCTTCGCCGAACTGCACGTTGCTCTCGGGGTCGAGCACGCGGCGGCGCCACAGGCCCCAGGTGTCTTGCGTGCGCTCGCGCACGGCCTTGCCGCGCTCCAGCACGATGGGGCGAAAGCCCATTTGCGCCAGCGCCAGCGCGGCAAAGATGCCGCAGGGGCCAAAGCCCACGACGATGGGCCGCTGCGCCAGCGCGGCGGGCGCAGCGGACGCGGCCACGGGCGGGCGCCAGGCCATGTCGGGCGTGGGCTGCACGTGCGGGTGCGCGGCGTGGCGCGCCAGCAGCGCCGCCGCTTGTGCGGGGTCGGCCAGCGTCACGTCGAGGATGTACACCGCGCGCGGCTCGGCATGGCGCGCGTCGAAACTGCGCTTGTGCACCTGCACGCGGGCAATGGCGGCCAGCGGCACGCCCAGCGCCTGCGCGGCCTGCTCGGCCAGGGCGGCTTCGGGGTGCTGATCGGGCTCCAGCGGCAGGGCCGAGAGGGGCAGTTTGATTTCAGACAGGCGAATCATGGGCAGGCTTGTGGCAATCAAGCAAAACGGGGCGGCATCATAGCCGGGCGGCTTGTTTGCTATTGAAAAAATAGCTTCCATGGCCGTATTGACGGCCCCAAAGGCCATTTTGATGCCCAATGCCGGTTGCGCCATACTCGCCATTCATGACGGTTTGCGATGCCTCTTCCCCTTTCGGCCCGCCCGGCCCCTGGCCCGCCAGCGCCCGGCTGCGCTTGCGCGAGTTCGACAGCGCCGACATCGCCGACGTGCAGCGCATGCACCAGGACGCCCGCGTGCGCGCGCAGCTGGTGGATGACGTGCCGCTGCACGAAGCCGCGCGCGCCGCCGCCTTCGTGCAAGGCATGCGCGCCTTCTACCGCGAACACGAGGGCACCGGCATCTGGTGCGCCGAACGCGCCGTGCCGCCCGACCCGGACAGCGTGGCCGAGGCGCGCGCCGCCTTTGCTGCCGGCGAGATCGAAGCGCCCCTGCTCGCGCTGGTGGAAGCGCCCACCTGGCGCTTTTGCGGCTGGTTCAGCCTGGTGCATGTGCAGCACGCGCCGCAGGAGGTGGAAATTGGCGCCCGCCTGCGGCCCGAGGCCTGGTGCGGCACGCTGGCGCTGGACGGCGGCGAATGGCTGCTGGCGCGCGCCTTCGCCCAGCCCGGCCGGGCGCGCGTGTTCGGCTATTGCGATCCGGCCAACCGCTCGGCCGCGCACTGCCTGCGCGCCCTGGGCTTCAGCGCCGCGGGCACGGCCCCCTACAACGGCCACACCGCGGCGGCCTTTGTGCTCACGCGCGAGGAGTGGCAGGCCAGCCGCGAGCTGCCACGGCGCGAACGGTTGCGCCGCGCCAGCTGCACCAGCCGCGCGGCCTGAAGCCTGGCGGCCTGTGCCGTGCTGCGCTGTGGCCAGCGCCGCCGTCAGCGCACCATCAAGGCGCGGGCAGGGCCATGACCATGCCCGAAGCCCGGGTGGAATCGGCCGGAAAGCCTTCGTTGATGACCAGTGCCAGGCCTTTCGCGTCGGCGGGCAGCACGCCCTGAAAGCGCAGATCGCCCGTGAATGTGCTGTTGTTGGCCAGGGGCAGCGTGGGGCTGTCGGGCGGGCGCTGCAGCATGAAGCGCTGGCCGGAGGCGGTGCGCAAATAGGTTTCGCCGCCCGCCAGTTGCGTGCCCTCGGGGCGGCGGCGGTGGCTGTAGGCCACGCTCACGGCCAGCCGGGTGTGGTTGGCTTCGCGGTGGACGGATTGAACCTGCACCAGCAGGCCGCCCGCGTTGCCCGCCTGCACCGGGTAGCGCGCCGAGGCGTCGAGCGTGGCCGGGTCGGCGCCCACGCGCCGCACCTTCAGCTGCGCCTGCAAGGGGGGCGGCAAGGCGATGGGCAGACGCAGGCTGGGGCCGCGCACGCTGTCGGCGGCATTGCCTTCGTTGACGACAAGCGTGACGTGCTGCGTGCCGGCCGGAATGGCGCCCAGAAAGGTCAGCGTCTTTTCCACGGAGGCGTTGTTGGCGATTTGCAGCACGCGGTCATCGTCTGGACGCTTGAGCCACAGGCGCTCGCCGTGGTCGGTGAGCAAAAAGGTGTCGCTGTTGGCCAGTTGCGCTCCCTGGGGCCGGCGCTGGTTGGCGAAGGAAACGTGCAGGTGCAGCACCGTGTGGTCGGGCTGCGCGGCCAGGCTCTTGGCGCGCAGGTGCCAGCCGCCTTGGCTGCTGGTTTGCGCCTGCAGCGGCACGGGCTGGGCCGGCGCTGGCTGGGCATGGGCGGTTTGCCAGGGCAAGGTGGCCATGCAAACCAGTGCGGCGGCCAGCCATGTGCCGGATGGGAGCCGCCGGGCGGCTTGGCTGCGAAAGTGTTTCATGCGCGTGCCTTCCTGTGAGGAGATGGGGGAAGCCTGGCTTGCGCCAGCGCATCGGCGGCAACGGAGACGCCGCAGCCGCCGTCTGGCGTGCCAGAAAGCGCTGGCAGTCTATGCCCCGTCCGGGGTGGATGCAAGGCAGGGCAGGGCGGGCGAGCCTGCGGCAGATGGGCTGCTGGCCCCCGCCCTCTTGCGCCGGCGCACGCCCAGGGCGGCGACCGGCGTGAACGGCGGCCGGGTAGGTATGCTGGCGGCAGGCCAAGGCGGGGCGCTGGTTCGGCGCCATGGCCCATGATCTGCGCCTCCGGCATGTCTTGAAGGGAAATATGGTCGCATGAGTACCCGACATCTCGAATCCTTGTTTGCCCCCCGTTCCGTGGCCGTCATTGGCGCGTCCAGCCGGCCGGCCAGCGTGGGCAGCACGCTGTGGCGCAACGTGCGGCAGGGCGGCTTTCAGGGGGCCATTTACCCCGTCAACCCCAAATACAAGGCGCTGGACGGCGTGCCCTGCCATGCCAGCGTGGCCGATTTGCCCGAGGCGCCCGAGCTGGCCGTGATCTGCACGCCGCCGGCCACCGTGGTCAAACTGGTGCGGCAACTGGCCGCGCGGGGCGCCCGGGCGGTGGTGGTCATCACCGCCGGGCTGAGCCGCAAGGACAAGCAGGCCATGCTGGAGGCCGCGCGGCCCACGCTGATGCGCATCCTCGGCCCCAATTGCGTGGGCCTGCTGGCGCCGCACGCGGGGCTGAACGCCAGCTTCGCGCATATCAGCGCGCGGCGTGGCGAAATGGCGTTTGTCTCGCAATCGGGCGCGCTGGTCACGGCCCTGCTCGACTGGGCCGAGGCGCGCGACATCGGCTTTTCGCACTTTGTTTCGCTGGGCGAGCACGCCGACGTGGACTTTGGCGACATGCTCGACTTTCTGGCCAGCGACCCGCGCACGCGCGCCATCTTGCTCTACGTTGAAGCGGTGACGCATGCGCGCAAGTTCATGTCGGCCGCACGCGCGGCGGCGCGCAACAAGCCGGTGATCGTGGTCAAGGCCGGGCGCAGCGCGCAGGGCCAGAAGGCCGCCGCCTCGCACACCGGCGCGCTGGCCGGGGCCGATGCGGTGTACGACGCGGCCATTGCCCGCGCCGGCATGCTGCGGGTGGACAGCCTGGACGAGCTGTTTCTGGCCGCCGAGGCGCTGACGCGCTACCGCGCGCCGGTGGGCGAGGTCATGACCATCCTCACCAACGGCGGCGGCGCGGGCGTGATGGCCGCCGACGCGGCCGAGCGCTACGGCGTGCCCCTGGCCGAGCTGCCGCCTGCGCTGGTACGCGAGCTGGACCAGGCGCTGCCCGGCAACTGGTCGCGCGGCAACCCGGTGGACATCATTGGCGACGCGCCGGCCGAACGCTACGTGGCCGCGCTGCAGGCGCTGGCCCGCCACCGGCAAGCCACGGGCACCATCTTGTTCATTCATGCGCCCACGGCCATCGTACCGTCCGATGACATCGCGCAGGCGCTGGCCCCGGTGATCCGTCCCCCCGCAGGCGCGGCGCTGCCGGTCATCAGCAGCTGGATGGGCGGGCCGGCCGTGGCCGCGGCCCGGCGCCGCTTCACCCGCGCCGGCATTGCCTGCTACGACATGCCCGAGCAGGCCGTGCACGCCATCGGCCTGCTGCAAGCCCACGCCCGCAACCAGGCCGAGCTGGCCGAGGCGCCGCCCGCCGTGCAGGTGCAGGGCGGCGCGCCGCCCGACACCGCCGCCGTGCGCGCCATCGTGCGGCAGGTGCTCGATGGCGGGCGCGAAATGCTCACCGAGCCCGAGGCCAAGGCCGTGTGCGCGGCCTACCGCATCCCGGTGGCGGCCACCTCCAGCGTGGGGCCGGACGCCGAAGCCGCCGCCGCCGAGGCCACGCGCATCGGCTACCCGGTGGTGCTCAAAATCCTGTCGGAAGACATTTCGCACAAGTCCGACGTGGGCGGCGTGGCGCTGGGCCTGGACGACGAGACCGCCGTGCGCGATGCCGCCCGCGCCATGCTGGCGCGCGTGCGGCGGCTGCAGCCCCAGGCGCGCATCGACGGCTTTACCGTGCAGCAGATGGTGCGCCGCCAGCAGGCGCAAGAGCTGATCGTGGGCGCCAGCATCGACCCGACCTTTGGCCCCGTCATCCTGTTCGGCCAGGGCGGCACGGCGGTGGAGGTGACGAAAGACAGCGCCATGGCCCTGCCCCCGCTCAACCCGCCGCTGGCGCGCGCGCTGATCCGGCGCACCCGCGTGGCCCGCCTGCTGGCCGGCTACCGCGACGTGCCGCCCGCCGACATGGGCGCCATCGTCGGCGTGCTGCAAGCGGTGTCGCAGCTGCTGGCGGACGTGCCGGAAGTGGCCGAGCTGGACATCAACCCCCTGATCGTCAATGCCGAAGGCGCCATCGCGCTGGATGCCCGCGTGCGCGTGAGCCGCGCGCAGCCAGCCGGCGCCGCCAATTTCGCCATCCGGCCCTATCCGGCCCAGCTCATCGAGGCCGTGCCCTGGGCGGGGGGCGGCGCGGTCACCCTGCGCCCCATCCGCCCCGAGGACGAAGCGCAGCACCGCGCCTTCATCGACAGCCTGGCGCCGGAAGACATGCGCATGCGCATGTTCCACAGCCGCCGCATGCTCGAGCGCAGCGAACTGGCGCGGCTGGTGCAGATCGACTACGCGCGCGAGATGGCCTTCATCGCCACCGCGCTGGATGAAAACGGCGTGGAGCGCACCCTGGGCGTGGCCCGCGCGCTGGCCGACCCCGACAACGCCAGTGCCGAATTCGGCATCATCACCCGCCCCGAATGCAAGGGCAGCGGCCTGGGCAGCCTGCTGATGGAAAAGCTCATCGCCTACCAGCGCGCCGCCGGCACCCAGCGCCTGGTGGCGCTGGTGCTGGCCGAAAACGAACGCATGCGCCGCCTGGGCCGCAAGTTCGGCTTTGCCGAGCTGCCCACGCCTGGCGACGCCAGCACGGTCGAGCTGAGCCTGGCGCTGCAACCGGCGGCGGCCCCGCCCCGGCGCGGCGTGCTGGACGGCCTCCAGAAAGGGCTGTCGGCCCGGCGCGCCAGAAAACAGGGCCGCCCGCCCCCGCCTTGAACCCGACGACCGCGCCCCCAAATGGCGCAGGTTGTATGACGCGGGTTGCTTTTCATCCCCCCCTTTCCTCCCCTTTCATCACACCACGCATGAGCACGCAAAAACACGCCTTCCAGGCCGAGGTGGCGCAACTGCTACACCTGGTCACGCATTCGCTGTATTCCAACCCTGAGATCTTCCTGCGTGAGCTGATCTCCAACGCCTCCGACGCCTGCGACAAGCTGCGCTTCGAGGCGCTGGCCGACCCCTCGCTCTACGGCGAGCAGCCCGCGCTGGAAGTGCGCATCAGCTTCGACAAAACCGCCCGCACCCTCACGGTGACGGACACCGGCATCGGCATGAGCGAGGCCGAGGCCGTGCAGCACCTGGGCACCATCGCCAAAAGCGGCACGCGCGACTTCATGGCGCGCCTGTCGGGCGACCAGAAGGCCGACGCCCAACTCATCGGCCAGTTCGGCGTGGGCTTTTACTCCGGCTTCATCGTGGCCGAGCGGATCACCGTCGAATCGCGCCGCGCCGGCCTGCCGCCCGAAGCCGGCGTGCGCTGGCAAAGCAGCGGCGCGGGCGACTTCACGGTGGAGCCCATCACCCGCGCCGAGCGCGGCACCAGCGTCACGCTGCATCTGCGCGAGGACGCGCTGGGCTTTGCCGACGGCTGGCGCCTGAAAGAGCTGATTGGCAAATATTCCGACCACATCGCCCTGCCCATCAAGATGGAAGGCGAGCAATGGCAAGACAGCCCCGAGGAAGGCCAGCCCGGCCAGATGGTGAAAACCGGCGAGTGGGAAACCGTCAACCAGGCCACCGCCCTGTGGACGCGCCCGCGCAAGGACATCACCGAAGCGCAGTACCAGGACTTCTACAAACAACTCGCGCACGACTGGGACAACCCGCTCACCTGGAGCCACAACCGCGTGGAAGGCAGCACCGAATACACCCAGTTGCTCTACATTCCGCAGCACGCCACGCATGATTTGTGGGACCGCGAGCACAAGGCCGGCATCAAGCTGTACGTGCGCCGCGTGTTCATCATGGACGACGCCGAGCAGCTCATGCCGCGCTACCTGCGCTTCGTCAAGGGCGTGGTCGATTCGGCCGACCTGCCGCTGAACGTGAGCCGCGAGCTGCTGCAGGAAAGCCGCGATGTCAAGGCCATTCGCGACGGCAACACGCGCCGCGTGCTGACCATGCTGGAAGAGCTGGCCAAGGCCGATGCCGCCGCCCCCATCCCCGCAGCCGACGGCCCGCAGGACGGCCCGGCCCCCGGCGGCAAGGTGGACATTGGCACCGGCGACGCCACGCCCGCGCCCGAGCCGACCGAGCGGCCCGCCGATGGCGCGACCGACGTGGTGGACAAGAACGACGCCCCCACCGCCGCCGGCACGGCCGCCCGGTTCGCTGAAGCCCAGGCCCAAACGCCAGACGCCGGCCGCTACGCGCGCTTCTGGCGCGCCTTTGGCGCCGTGCTGAAAGAGGGGCTGGGCGAAGACCATGCCCACCGCGAACGCCTGCTCAAGCTGCTGCGCTACGCCTCTACCGCCAGCGAAGGCGGCGCCAGCGTCTCACTGGCCGACTACAAGGCGCGCATGAAGCCGGGGCAGAAAGCCATCTACTACCTCACCGCCGAAACGCCCGCCGCCGCCCGCAGCAGCCCGCAGCTTGAAGTGTTCCGCCAGAAGGGCATCGAAGTGCTGCTGATGACCGACCGCGTGGACGAATGGGCCATGAACTTCGTGCACGAATTCGACGGCACGCCGATGCAGTCGGTGGCGCGCGGCGCGGTGGATTTGGGCGAGCTGCAGGACGAGGCCGAGAAAAAAGCCGCGGAAGCCGCCAGCGCCGCCGCCGCGCCGCTGCTGGCCCGGCTGAAAGAAGCGCTCAAGGACAAGGCCGCCGACGTGCGCGCCACCACCCGCCTGGTCGATTCGCCCGCCTGCCTGGTGACCGAAGGCGGCGGCATGAGCCTGCAACTGGCCCGCATGCTGCGCCAGGCCGGCCAGCAGGCGCCGGAGGTGCGGCCCGTGCTGGAAATCAACCCCGCGCACCCGCTCGTCAAGCGGCTGGAAGGCGGCGAGCACTTCGAGGCGCTCGCTCACATCCTGTTCGACCAGGCGCTGCTGGCCGAAGGCGGCCTGCCCGAAGACCCCGCCGCTTATGTGCAGGGGGTCAACGCGCTGCTGGCCTGACGACCGGCGGTCCTGCCTGTTCTAAGCGCCTGCGGCTTTGCCATGAAGCCCAGGCGCTTTTTCATGCCCGTCCCGCGCGCTTTTCCTGAAGGCCGGTGCGTCAAAAGCTGTTCAAAAAAATTTCAAATTTTTTTTCGTAACCCGTGTCAGGTTTTGCCGCCTGGCCCGACATGGCTGGTGTGCGGCGTGTTTGCCGCATGCTTTTTTCAATTTTTTTGATCTGGAGAACCCTCATGAGCCAACTGAAAAACATCGCCGCCCTGGCTGCTTCGCTGATTGCCGCTTCCGCCTTCACCACTGCCCACGCGGCTGAGCAAAAGTGCGGCGCCGGCACCTGCGGCAAGAAGGAAAGCGCGGCCCCCGCCAAGGGCGCCAAGGAAGCCGCTTGCTCCAAGAAAGAAGCCGGCTGCGGCAAGAAAGAGGCTTCTTGCTCCAAGAAAGAAGGCAAGGAGGCCGCTTGCTCCAAGAAGGAAGCTGGCTGCTCCAAGAAAGAAGCGGCCTGCTCCAAGAAGTAATCGCCTCATCGCATCACCACGCACGCAAGTCACACAGGCAGGAATCACCATGATCGGACTGGGCTACCGGCGCGAAATGCGCGATTGGGACGTTGCCGCCCTGAACGCCGACTTTTTTGAAGTGGCGCCGGAGAACTGGCTGCGCCGCTCGCGCGAGCCGCTGCACCAATTGCTGGCGCTGGGCCGGCCCGTGTTCCTGCATGGCGTGTCGCTCAACCTGGGCGGCACTTCGGAGATTTCTGCCGACTTCGTGCGTGGCGTGCGCGACTTGCTGGCCGAACTGGGCACCGACCGCTATTCCGACCACCTGGCCGCCAGCGGCGACGCGCACCAGCTCTACGACCTGTTTCCCATCCCCTTCACACTGGGCGAGGCGCGCCGCGTGGCCGAGCGCATCAGCCGCGTGCAAGACCTGCTGGGCCAGCGCATGGCCATCGAAAACAGCAGTTGGTACACCAACGTGGGCGAGATGAGCGAGCCGGAATTTCTGATGGAAGTGGTACGCCGCGCCGACTGCCGCATCCTGCTCGATCTGAACAACATCGACGTCAACAACAAGAACCACGGCGGCCCCGACCTGGATGCCTACGTGGCGCAGGTGGACCTCTCGCGCGTGAGCTACATGCACGTGGCCGGGCACGAGTTCGACGAACGCTTTGGCATGCACGTGGACACGCACAGCCAGCCCGTGGAGCCGCATACCGCGCGCAAGGCGCGCGCGCTGCACGCCGCGCACGGCCTGCCCATCCTGCTGGAGTGGGACAACGACATCCCCGACGCCGCCACGCTCAACCGCGAGCTGGCCAGCCTGCGCCAGCCGCTGCCGGCGGCCGCTCCTCTCACGGCGGCTACCGCTGGCGTGCCCCGCAGCGACCCCGCCCGCCGCCGCGCCAAGGAGCTGGCATGAACGCCGCCGCCACCCTGCCGCTGCCGCCCCAGGCCCAACAAAACCAGACCGAAGCCAGCACCGCCGCCTTCTACGACTACGTGCGCGGCCGCACGGACACCGTGCCGCCCGGCTACACCGAAGCGGGCCTGCGCGTGTACCGCTACCTCGTCTATCTGGGCGCCAGCCAGATGATCGAAGCCCACCACCCCGCGCTGCGCGAGCAACTGGGCGAGCAGGATTGGCGCACCCTGATCGAAGCCTTCGTGCGCGACTCACGCTGGCAATCGAATTTTTATGAAGACCTCAACGATGCATTCACCGACTTTCTCGCCCGCGCCAGCCAGTGAGGCCACAGCCTGCCAGGGCTGCGCTGTGCTCGGCGGCCTGCGCCGCCTGCTGCAAGACGCCGGCCTGCTGGGCCTGCGCCTGTGGGCCGGGCAGGAATTCATCCGTGCCGGGCTGACCAAGCTGCAAGGCAGCGGCGGCGCGCCCGAGTGGTTTGCCGGGCTGGACTTTCCCTTTCCCAACAGCCTGCTCAGCGCCGACTTCAACTGGCTGGCCGCCGGCTGGGGCGAGCTGCTGCTGGGCGCGGCCCTGGCGCTGGGCCTGGGCAGCCGCCTGGCCGCGCTGGGCCTGCTCTACATCACCTGGGTGGCCGTGTACACCGTGCATTTCGATCTGGGCTGGGCGGGCTGGAACCAGATCGACACCGACGAAGGTCAGGGCTTCAAAGTGCCGCTGATGCTGGGCCTGATGCTGTTTGCCGTACTCACCCAGGGCGGCGGGCGCTGGTCGCTCGACCGGCTGCTGCTGCGCCGCCGCTGCCAAGGCGCCTAGGGCCTGGCCCCGACCCGTGCAGCGGGCGACATAATGCGCGGCCATGACCCAGCCGTCCTCTCCCGCCATCGACGCGGCGGCGCTGGCCGACGCCTGGCGCCAGCCCATGCTGCGCTTTGCCCTGCTGCATCTGCAACCGCCTGAAGAAGCCGAGGACGCCGTGCAAGACGCCCTGCTCGCCCTGCTCAACGCCCAGCCCGCCGCCCTCACGCAGGGCGATCCCCGGCACTACCTGTTCGGCATCCTCAAGCACAAGATCACCGACCGCCTGCGCGCCAAGTACCGCCCCGAAGTGGGCTACCAGGAAGCCTTCGAGGACGAGCTGGACAACGTGCTGTTCGACGCGCGCGGCCACTGGCAACCCGGCGTGGCCCCTGCCCCCTGGAGCAGCCCCGAAGGCGCACTGCAAAACAGCCAGTTCTTCGCCATCGTCGATCTGTGCGTGCACAAGCTGCCGCCCAAGGTAGCGCGCGTGTTCAGCATGAAAGAGCTGCTGGAATGCGACAGCGCCGAGGTGTGCGACACCCTGGGGCTGACCAAGACCGACTATTGGCAATGCATGAGCCGTGCGCGCAAGCAGCTGCAAATCTGCCTGCACCAGCACTGGTTCGGCACACAGAACCCTGGCGCACGGGAGCGCGCGGCATGAACTGCCAGCAATACCTGTTCAAGCTCACCTCGGGGCAGCTGCAGGATGCCCCGGCCAGCGAACGCATGCAGGCCGCGCTGCACCGCCTCGTGTGCCGCCACTGCCGCGACTTCACGCACAACGACGCCATGCTGGACCAGGCGCTGGGCGCCTGGCGCGCCCGCCTGCAAGAAGCGCCGCCCGCTGCGCCACCCGATGGGGACGCCGCGCCACCGGCGGCGTCGCCACGCAGCTCGGCCTCGCCCTAGAACTTGTTCAACATCCCCGCGCGGCGGGCCATCCAACGGATGGGGGCGGTCTGCTTCCGTGGGGCCAAGCCTCGCCCTGGCACGGGCCACGGCAAGCTCGGTGCGTGGTGGCGCCTTGCATCCCATCCCCAGCCGCTTTTGCCCCCTGTCACGCAGGGATGTTGAACAGGCTCTTACGGCGCTACCCATGCAGTCACCCGGCAACGGGGCGGCGGCTGCGCTACAGTCGCGGCGCCTCATGAAACCCCCGATCCGCCCCGTTCCCAACCCGGCCCGCGTGCAGTGGCGTCGCCGCATGGCCATGCTGCTGTGGCGCGCCCTGGCTGTGGTCAGCCTGATACTGGCCGCAGCGGGCATGGCGTTGCCGGTGCTGCCCACCGTGCCCTTTGTGCTGCTGGCCGCCTGGGCGGCAGGCAAGGGCTGGCCACGGCTGGAGCAGTGGATGCTGGCCCACCCGCTGTTTGGCGCGCACATCCGCCGCTGGCGTGAACGCGGCGTGGTGCCGCGCCGGGCCAAATGGCTGGCCACGATCATGATGAGCATCAGTGCCACCGGGCTTCAGTTCATGCCCTTGCCGCTCTGGCTGCGCCTGGGCGTGCCGGCCGTCATGCTGGCGGTCGCCATTTGGCTGTGGCAGCGCCCCGAGGACTAAAGCGCATCGCGTCAGTGCGTACCAATAAAGGCCAGTAGGTATTTGAGGCCGTAGATACGCCCTGAAGTGCTATATTTTTGATAATTCATGACGGGGCTGCGCGGCCCGGCTTGCGTTGACACCCGCCACGGCCGCTCGGTACGATGGATGCGTCCATTGCCCTCTGGTTCGCTCATGAGCAACGCATCCACTTACACCATTGGCGATTTGGCGCGCGAGTTTGACCTGACCACGCGCGCCATGCGTTTTTATGAAGACATGGGCTTGCTGCAACCCGCGCGCACCGGCCCTGGCGGGCGGCAGCGCCAGTACAGCGCACGTGATCGCACACGCCTGAAGCTCACGCTGCGCGCCAAGCGGCTGGGCTTGTCGCTCACGGAGGCCAAGGCGCTGATCGACATGTACGACAGCCCGCGAGACACCGTGGCCCAGCTGGAGCGGTTTTTGCAAGTGCTGGCCGCCCACCGGCGCCAGATTGAAGCGCAGCTGGCCGAGTTGCAGGCCACGCTGCGCGAGGTCAAGGCGCATGAGAAAGAGGCGCGTGCCGCGCTGCTGTCTGCCGCGCCCGCCATGGCCGCCCGGTGTACGACAGGCCAGCCGGGCCGGCGCGGTGCTGGCAACGGCGATAATGGGTTGACGTTCACGTCAACGTAACGGCGTCCAGTCCGTGCCAGCCCGGCAAGTCTTGCCTTGTGCCTTTTCGCATGCCGTGCAGGGCATAAAGCCAGGCGTGGGATGCAAAACCCTCCTGCCAGGTCACAGCGCTCGCCGTTGATTCATACCTTCAAATCCAGGAGACAAACCCATGAGCAACCTGCCCGGCCTGAACTTCCAGCTTGGCGAAGACATCGACGCGCTGCGCGACGCCGTGCGCACCTTCGCCGAAGCCGAAATCGCTCCGCGCGCGGCCGAGATCGACAAGAGCGACCAGTTCCCCATGGACCTGTGGCCCAAGATGGGCGAGCTGGGCGTGCTGGGCATCACCGTGCCCGAAGCCTACGGCGGTGCCGACATGGGCTACCTGGCGCACATGATCGCCATGGAAGAAATCAGCCGCGCCAGCGCCAGCGTGGGCCTGTCCTACGGCGCGCACTCCAACCTGTGCGTGAACCAGATCAAGCGCAACGGCAACGAGGAGCAGAAAAAGAAATACCTGCCCAGGCTGATCAGTGGCGAGCACATCGGCGCGCTGGCCATGAGCGAGCCCGGCGCAGGCAGCGACGTGGTGAGCATGAAGCTCAAGGCCGAGGACAAGGGCGGCTACTACCTGCTCAACGGCAGCAAGATGTGGATCACCAACGGCCCGGACGCCGACACCATGGTCGTTTACGCCAAGACCGAGCCTGAGCTGGGCGCGCGCGGCATCACCGCCTTCATCGTCGAAAAAGGCATGAAAGGCTTTGACACCGCGCAAAAGCTGGACAAGCTGGGCATGCGCGGCAGCCACACTGGCGAGATGGTGTTCGACAACGTGGAAGTGCCCGCCGAGAACGTCATGGGCGGCCTCAACAATGGCGTGAAAGTGCTGATGAGCGGCCTGGACTACGAGCGCGCCGTGCTGGCTGCCGGCCCCATCGGCATCATGCAGGCCGTGATGGACAACGTCGTGCCCTACATCCACGACCGCAAGCAGTTTGGCCAGAGCATTGGCGAATTCCAGCTCGTGCAGGGCAAGGTGGCCGACATGTACACCGTGCTGCAAGCGGGCCGGGCCTTTCTCTACACCATCGGCAAGAACCTGGACGTGCTGGGCA
The DNA here is from genome assembly GCA_003859965.1 of Comamonadaceae bacterium OH2545_COT-014. Lineage (GTDB taxonomy): Bacteria > Pseudomonadota > Gammaproteobacteria > Burkholderiales > Burkholderiaceae_C > Ottowia. The sequence goes on from RQYR01000004.1 coordinate 102,583, forward strand.
CTGAGCACGTGCGCCAGGTGCGCAAGGACTGCGCTTCCGTCATCCTCTGGTGCGCTGAGCAGGCCACCAAAATGGCCGGCGACGGCATCCAGCTCTTTGGCGGCAACGGCTACATCAACGAATACCCGCTGGGCCGCCTGTGGCGCGACGCCAAGCTGTACGAAATCGGCGCGGGCACCAGCGAAATCCGCCGCATGCTCATCGGCCGCGAGCTGTTTGCCGAGACGATGTGATGACGTCGAATGCTTGCCGCCCTCAGGCGTTGGCCTTGCCTGTTCTGCCGCTTGGACTGGACGGTTGGTGTCTGCGCGGTTGGCAAGCCTCCGATGCAGCCAGCCTGCATCTGCACATCAACCAACCCGATGTCACCCGCTGGCTGGGCGACTGGATGCCCGACGAATACACCCTGGAAATGGCCCAGGATTGGGTCAGTGGCGGTGCGCTGGCCATGCCGGGCCGTAGTTGGGCCGTCGCTCACGGTGCGCAGGCCGTGGGGTCGGCAGGCATACACCCCCATGGCGATGCGTGCAATGCCATGATCGGTTACTGGCTGGGCCGCTCTTTCTGGGGCCAGGGTGTGGGCACGCACATCGTGCGCTGCCTGACGACAGAGGCATTTCAAGACCCTTGCGTCATGCGTGTGGTGGCCCCCATTCGCCCGGAAAACATCGCCTCACAGCGGGTGTGCGAAAAAAACGGCTTTGTGCGCGAGGGGCTGCTGCGCATGAGTGCGCTCAAGAAAGGACGTCCCGTCGATACCGTGTTATGGGCCGCCTACCGGGACACCTGGGCGGGAGGGCTCAAGCCGCCCCTCAACCAAATTTGAAAGCCCAGGGCATGACTTCTTCCATTCAATACCTCATCGACGCCAACCACGCCTGGGTGCCGGCCCACGCCCCATGGCGGGGCGCAAAAACCGGGCCGGGGCTGCCCTCGTTTTAGCGTGAGCGTCCGGTATGGGCAGTGGCGCGCCGCACGGCGGGGGTGTCGGTTTGCCCGGCGCGCTCGGCGGCATAGCCCCAATCGGCCGCGTACTTGCGCTTCATGCGCGCGTAGTCGCGCAGGTATTGCGAACCCAGGCGGGTTTTTTGCGCGTCGGTCAGGATCTTGCCGCTGACCTGGAAAAAACCGCGCTCCTCTTCTTTGAGGTGGTGCCGCACCTCGTGCGCCAGCGCCTTGGCTTTTTCGCCCCAGGCCTGGCCTTCGGGTGCCAGCGCGCCCAGCTCGGCCACCAGCTCGTCCAGCTCGTGATGCTCGGCCAGGGCGTGGCGCGCGCTGTCCAGGCCCATGTCGTCCATCATCATGGGCGAATACAGAAAACGCTCCTCGGCGGCCGCGTGGGCGGCCAATTCCAGCTTGAGCGTCAAAAAGGCATCACGCCGCCCCTGCGGGTTGGTGGCGCGGGTGCGCGTCAGGCGGGTGCACCATTCGCGCTGGATGTCGTGGCTTTCGCGCAGGGCTTCGTAAATCGTGGGGGAGGTCATGAGCGGGCTGCTTTCATCAAGGGAGAACACAGGGCTTGAGCCAGACGCACGGCCCGTCTTGATGAAGCGACACGTGCGCAGGCTTGGCGGCGCGTCCCATTGTTTCTGTGTTCATTTGGCCACTCTGTAGGATGAACCCTTTTCGTTCCCAGCTTCCGCATTGCCTGATGCCCGAATCCAGCATCCTCCAACACCTCATCGACGCCAACCACGCCTGGGCCGAGCAGGTGGCGCGCGACAAGCCCGGCTTTTTTGAAAAGCTGGCGCAGCAGCAAACGCCCAAATACCTGTGGATCGGCTGCTCCGACAGCCGCGTGCCCGCCAACCAGGTCGTGGCGCTGGCGCCGGGCGAAGTCTTCGTGCACCGCAACGTCGCCAACGTCGTCGTGCACTCCGACCTGAACGCGCTCTCGGTCATCCAGTACGCGGTCGATTTCCTCAAGGTCGAGCACATCATGGTCGTGGGCCACTACGGCTGCGGCGGCGTGCTGGCCGCGCTGCACGGCACGCGCGTGGGCCTGGCCGACAACTGGCTGCGCCACGTGCACGACGTGAAAATGCGCCACCGCGGCCGCCTCATGCACCTGTGCCGCCACGAGCAGGAAGACGCGCTGTGCGAGATGAACGTCATCGAACAAGTTGGCCACATTGCCATGAGCAACGTCATGCAAGACGCCTGGGCGCGCGGCCAGCAAGTGGCCGTGCACGGCTGGTGCTACGGCCTCAAGGACGGCAAGGTCAAGGACTTGGGCGTGACCATGACCCGCGCGCAAGATGTTGTGGATGTGTACCGCACCGCCATCAAGCGCTACCCGCGCGCGCCTGGCCTGGAAACCGCCGGGCCGGAAGATTTGCCGGAGGAACCATGAAAACCACTCTGCCCGTGGTGCCGCGCGTCGATTCGCCGCTGGCGCATGAGATTGCCAGCGCCATGATGGAAGGCTTCAACCGCCACTACCGCCTGTTCCGTCAGGAGACGGCGCGCGCCAAGCACCGTTTCGAGACGGCCGATTGGCATGGCCAGCAGCGCGGCCAGCGCGAGCGCATCGAGTTCTACGACGTGCGCGTGCGCGAGTGCGTGCAGCGGCTGGAAAAAGAGTTTCGCGCCGGTTCGCAGCCCATGGAGGTCTGGTACGAGGCCAAGCTGCTGTACATCGGCCTGCTGGTGGGGCATTTCCAGCCGGAGCTGGCCGAGACCTTCTTCAACTCGGTGACGACCAAGATCCTGCACCGCACGTATTTCCAGAACAGTTTCCTGTTCGTGCGCCCGGCCATCAGCACGGAGTACATCCAGATCGACGAGCCCTCGGAATCGACCACCTTCCGCTGCTATTACCCGCGGCGCGATGCGCTGGAGGAGGTGGTGGCGCAGATGCTGGAGGACTGCCGCCTGCAGCGCGCCTTCACCGACCGCGCGCGCGATGTGCGGCGCGTGGCGCAGGCGCTGTCGGCGCTGCTGGGCGATGCCAAGATCCGCACCAATTTCCAGATTCAGGTGCTCTCCAGCCTGTTCTACCGCAACAAGGGCGCATACCTGGTGGGCAAGCTCATCAACGGCTTTGACGAGATGCCCATTTGCCTGCCCATCCTGCACGACGAGCACGGCGGCCTGTACGTGGATGGGCTGCTGCACACCGAGCGCGACATGCACACGCTGTTCTCGTTCTCGCGCGCCTATTTCATGGTGGACATGGAAATCCCCTCGGCCTACGTGCAGTTTCTGCGCAGCATCATGCCGCGCAAGCCGCGCAACGAGATCTACAACTCGCTGGGCCTGGCCAAGCAGGGCAAGAACCTGTTCTACCGCGACTTTCTCAGCCACCTGCGCAGCTCCACCGACAAGTTCCGCATTGCGCCGGGCATCAAGGGCATGGTGATGCTGGTGTTCGACCTGCCCAGCTTTCCCTACGTGTTCAAGCTCATCAAGGACTACTACCCGCCGCAGAAGGAGACCACGCGCGAGCAGATCAAGGGCAAGTACCGTCTGGTCAAGCAGCACGACCGCGTGGGCCGCATGGCCGACACCATGGAGTACAGCGAGGTGGCCTTCCCGCGCGCGCGCTTCGAGGACGAGCTGATCGCGGAAATCCAGAAGTTCGCCCCCAGCCAGCTGGAGATCTCCGACCGCGACGGCGACGGCAACATCGAGGTCATCCTCAAGCACCTGTACATCGAGCGGCGCATGATCCCGCTGAACATCTACCTGCAGGAAACCTTCGACGCTGGCGAGGGCGACGCGCGCGCCCAGCGCCAGATGGAGCACGCCGTCATCGAATACGGCAACGCCATCAAGGACCTGGTGGCGGCCAACATCTTCCCCGGCGACATGCTGTGGAAGAACTTCGGCGTCACCCGCCACGGCAAGGTGGTGTTCTACGACTACGACGAGATCGAATACATCACCGACTGCAACTTCCGCAAAGTGCCCGCGCCGCGCAACGAGGAAGAGGAGATGAGCGGCGAGATCTGGTACAGCGTGGCCAAGAACGACGTCTTCCCCGAGACCTTCGGCCCCTTCTTGCTGGGCAACCCGCGCGTGCGCGACATCTTCATGCAGCACCACGGCGATTTGCTTGAGCCGCAGTTCTGGCAGCAGCACAAGGAGCGCATCCAGCAAGGCCATGTGTACGATGTGTTCCCCTACGACGGCAGCAGCCGCTTTGCCGACGAAGGCGGCGCAGCGCCTGCCGATGCCGCCGCACTGGCTCCGCCCGGTGGCACGGCCCAGAGCGGCAATGTGCCCGCCTGAGCGTCAGCGCGCGCCGCGCCGTCTGGCGTTGGCAGATGCGCTTTGAGTCTTATGAATAGCCCTCTTGCTTGCCGCGCCTGCCTGCTAGCCGCCTTGCAACCATGACATTGCCCACTGCGCAACCCCAGACCATCTGGCGCATCAACGCCTACCTCATCCTCATCACCTGTGCGCTGGCTTCGGTGCTGCTGCTCGTGGGCCTGGCCCTGCTGGCTTGGGAATGGCGGCGTGCGCGCCCGGTGCCGGTGGTTAACCTGGTGGCCACGGACGTGAGCGGCCATGTACAGCGCGAGCGCCTGTCCTACCGCCTGCGCCATACTCAGGGCCAGGTGGTGGTGCTGGACGTGGTGGCCGACCAGCAGATCGAGCAGGCGCTGGGCTCCAAAACAGCCTCGGGCGTCATGCGCAACCAGTTGTTCGTGAACGTGGCCGATGGCAGCAGCGCGCGCCTGTTGCCCGATGATCGCGGCTTGGTCGTGCAAGTCTGGGCCGTACGTGGTGACGGCGCGGTGAGCAGAACCTATGGGCCTGAAACCGATGAGCGGCCGCCGCCTGCCGTGCGCGCACGCCTTTATGAAGTGGTGAGTCAAGATAGCAACGGCGATGGCCGCCTAAGCCCCAGCGACCAGCGCCGCCTGCTGCTGGCGCGCGCCGACGGCAGCGCGCCCGTTACCCTGGTCGAAGGCATGGCCCGCATGGACGGCGCCGCGCTGGACGCTGCGGACGAACTGCGCCTGACCGCCGTCCTTACCGGCGGCGGCATGCAGCTATACCGTTTTGATCTTTCACGTTGGGCGGCCTTGCCGCCCGTTTCCCTTCCCTCATTGCCAAAGGAGCACTGAACCCATGTCCGAATCCATCGTCATCGTCTCCGCCGCCCGCACCCCCATGGGCAGCTTTCAGGGCGACTTCGCCGCGCTGGCCGCGCACGATCTGGGCGGCGCCGCCATCCAGGCCGCCGTTCAGCGCGCCGGTGTCAAACCCGAGCAGGTCGATGAAGTCATCTTCGGCAACGTGCTGATGGCCGGCCAGGGCCAGGCCCCGGCGCGCCAGGCCACGCTCAAGGGCGGGCTGCCGCTGTCCACCGGCGCTGTGACCGTGCACAAGGTCTGCGGCTCGGCCATGAAAACCATCATGATGGCCGCCGACATGCTCAAGGCCGGCTCGGCCGAGGTCATCGTCGCCGGCGGCATGGAGAGCATGACCAACGCCCCCTACCTGCTGAAAAAAGGCCGCGGCGGCTACCGCCTGGGCCACGACAAGGTCTATGACCACATGATGCTCGACGGCCTGGAAGACGCCTATGAAGAAGGCCGCAGCATGGGCACCTTCGGCGAGGACTGCGCCGAGAAATACAACTTCACGCGCCAGGCGCAGGACGAGTTCGCCATGGCCAGCGTCAAGCGCGCCCAGGCCGCCATCGCCAACGGCGCGTTCAAGGAAGAGATCACCCCCGTCACCGTCAAGGAGCGCAAGGGCGAGCGCGTGGTCGATACCGACGAAGGCCCCGGCCGCATCAACCCCGAGAAGATCCCCACCCTCAAGCCCGCTTTCAAGAAGGACGGCACCATCACCGCCGCGGCCAGCTCCAGCATCAACGACGGCGCCGCCGCCGTGGTGCTGATGACCGAAAGCAAAGCCAAGGCCCTGGGCCTGACGCCCCTGGCGCGCATCGTCAGCTACGCCACGCACGCGCAAGAGCCCGGCTGGTTCACCACCGCCCCCGTGCCCGCCAGCCAGAAAGCGCTGGACAAGGCCGGCTGGAAGGTCGAGGACGTGGACCTGTGGGAAATCAACGAAGCCTTCGCCGTCGTGCCCATGGCGCTGATGCATGAGCTGAACGTGCCGCACGACAAAGTCAACGTCAACGGCGGCGCCTGCGCCCTGGGCCACCCCATCGGCGCCAGCGGCGCGCGCATCCTGGTCACGCTGCTGTACGCCCTCAAGGCGCGTGGCCTGAAAAAAGGCCTGGCCACGCTGTGCATCGGCGGCGGCGAGGGCACGGCGCTGACGGTGGAGATGCTGTAAGCAGCACGGCATGCCCGCATGCCTGACCGGGGCGTGCCCCAGGCCGCATCAAGGCCATGGAGGAGCCCGGAAAGTGCCGGGCTGCTCCTGAAAAAAATAGCGCCATCGCCCCACTGGCGGGCGATGGCGCTATTTTTCATCCGCATGCCACCCAAGCAAGAAAGGCCCGCCCCGCCATGATCGAATCACTGCAAGCCCTGCGCCAGCTCTACCCGCAAGCCTCGGCGCGCTCGCGCGCCAAGCAGCTGGACCATCTGGACGCCACCATGCGCCGCTTCATCGCCCACGCGCCGCTGTGCATCCTCGCCAGCGCGGGCGCGAACGGGCAGGGCCTGCTGGACGCCTCGCCGCGCGGCGGCCTGCCCGGCTTCGTGCAAGTGCCCGATGCGCGCACCCTGCTCATCCCCGACGCCACGGGCAACAACCGCCTGGACACGCTGGAAAACCTGCTGGCCGACCCGCGCCTGGGCCTGCTGTTTCTGCTGCCCGGTGTGGACGAGGTGCTGCGCGTCAACGGCACGGCGCGCCTGCGTGACGAAGCCGCCTTCACCCAGCGCTTTGCGGCAGGCGGCATCCGGCCGCCGCGCCTGGTGATCGAAATGGCCGTGCAAGAGGCCTACCTGCACTGCCCCAAGGCACTGATGCGCGCCCGCCTGTGGCGGCCCGAGGCGCAGGCGGCGCCTGGCGCCTTCCCCAGCATGAACGCCATGCTGCGCGCCCAGCTCGGCGCGCAGGTCGTGCCTGAAACGGAAGAAGAAGCCCGCCAGCGCTACCGCGCCCAGCTGAGCGAGGAAGGCCTGGGCCAGCACGTGGACTGAGCCTGCGGCATGGCCGCCCTGCCCGCCTTGGGACAGGTCACAATTGGCAAGGGGCTTGGGGGATAGAAGGCTAGCGGCCCGGGGCGCGCCGCCTGGCCGGTGGGCCAGCGGCGAGCCACCTGGGCAGTGGCCCGCCAGCATCCAGACCGAGGCCCTGCCGCTGGCGGAAGGGCGGTTGGGTGCAGACGGGGCCAGATGGCGGCTGCTGCGCTCCCACTATGCGCCGGCTGTGGGTGGCGCGGCCCACACGGTGGCTTACGGGCGCTTGGGCTGGCCCTGGGACGCCTTGACGTCCTTGTTCTTGGCGTCTTTGCTCTTGGGCGGAGCGACGTCGGCAGCCGTGACCTTGCCGTCCTGGTTGCGGTCCACGCGCTTGAACATCTGCTGGCCGGTGCGCACGTATTCGTCGGCGTCGATGCGGTCGTCCTTGTTGTCATCCAGCACGCCAAAGCGCACGCGCGCCTGGCGCATTTCGCGCGTCATCAGCTCGTGCAGGCGGGCGTCCACGCGCTGCTGGAATTCGGTTGCATACTCGGCGCGGCTCAGGCGGCCATCGCGGTTGATGTCGGTGCGCTTGAATTGCTCGTCGCGAACCAGGTCGAATTCTTCGCGTGTGAGCTGGCCGTCCAGGTTGCGGTCGTACAGGGCCAGCATGCCTTCCTTGGTGTGGTTGGTCGGCATTTGCAGCGCACTGCGGCGCTGGCCAGGCTGCCGTGGCAGGGCGGCGGGCAGCTTGCCCTGTGCGTAGGCGCTGAAGGCGCGCTCGCCTGCCTGGTCATAACGGCTGCGGCTGATGTGGCTCTGCTTGCCGGACAGGGACTCGAAGCGCACGTCCGTCATGCGGTTGATCTCACCCATTTCGTCCTGTATGCGGCCCTGCATGCGCTGGCGGAACTCGTCCACGTATTCCTGCATGTCGATGCCGCCATCGCCGTTGCGGTCCACGGTGGCGAAGTGCTGGCGGCGCTGCTTTTCGACTTCATCCGGGGTCACGGCGCCGTCCTGGTTCAAATCCATGACCTGGATGTACACATCCACGTTGTTGCCGTGGCCCACGGAAACGGGTTTTTTGGCTTGCCCGGCCTGGCTCGTGCCAGCAGCGGCCACGGCATGGGCCTGCGGGGCGGCAGCGCCTGACTGGTGTGGAGCGGTCGGTGCGCAGGCCGCCAGCGGCAGCAGGCACAGCAAAAGGGGGCGGCGGATGGAGGGGCGGCTCATGGGTTTTTGCTCCTTGAAAAGTCCTTGCGCTTGGGCGCGATTGAAAAAAGCTTGAGAAAAATCAGGCAGGCACAGGGCGGCTTTCCGTAGAGTGTGTGCACCGGCGTGCAGCCGTGTCCGCGCCCAGCAACGAGAATTATTATTATTCACGATTCATGGCGCTCTGTAACATTCAGGTGGTGCCCCGGGCGTAAACCAGGACGTCTGCCCAGGTGAGATCTTCATCACCAACCTGCTTCCACAGCTGAAAACAAGAAAGGAAACGCTCCATGCTTCTGACCCAAGACCAGCAAATGATTCGCGACGCGGTGCGCGCTTTTGCCCAGGAACAACTGTGGCCCCATGCCGCCCAGTGGGACAAGGAACATCACTTTCCCAAAGAGGCCCACCAAGGCCTGGCCGAGCTGGGCTGCTATAGCATTTGCGTGCCTGAGGCCTATGGCGGCGCCGGTCTGGACTACGTGACGCTGGCGCTGGTGCTGGAGGAAATTGCCGCGGGCGACGGCGGCACCAGCACGGCCATCAGCGTCACCAACTGCCCCTACAACGCCATCCTGATGAAGTACGGCAACGAGGCGCAAAAGCAGAAGTGGCTGGCGCCCGCCGCGCGCGGCGAGTACCTGGGCGCCTTCTGTCTGACCGAGCCGCACGTGGGCAGCGATGCCTCGGCCATTCGCACCACGGCGGTGAAGGAAGGCAATGAATATGTGCTGAACGGCACCAAGCAGTTCATCACCAGCGGCCAGAACGGTCAGGCCGCCGTGGTCATTGCCGTGACCGACAAGGCTGCGGGCAAGAAGGGGCTGTCGGCCTTCATCGTGCCCACGCACAACCTGGGCAATGCTGGCTGGAAAGTCGCCAGCCTGGAGCACAAACTGGGCCAGCACAGCAGCGACACGGCGCAAATCCTGCTGGAAAACTGCCGCATTCCGGCGGAAAACCTGATTGGCGAAGAAGGCGAGGGCTACAAGATTGCCCTGAGCGCGCTGGAAGGCGGGCGCATCGGCATTGCGTCGCAAAGCGTGGGCATGGCGCGCAGCGCGCTGGAATTCGCCATCCAGTATGCCAAGGAGCGCGAAGCCTTTGGCACGGCCATCTTCAACCACCAGGCTGTTTCTTTCCGCCTGGCGGATTGCGCCACCCGGCTGGAAGCGGCACGCCAGCTCATCTGGCACGCTGCCAGCCTGCGCGACGCGGGCCTGCCCTGCCTGAAAGAAGCGGCCATGGCCAAGCTGTTTGCCAGCGAGGTGGCGGAGTACGTGTGCTCGGCCGCCATCCAGACTTTGGGCGGCTACGGCGTGACGGCGGACTTCCCTGTCGAGCGCATTTACCGCGACGTGCGCGTGTGCCAGATCTACGAAGGCACCAGCGACGTGCAGAAGATCATCATCACGCGGGCGCTGTAATCCGCCCGCGGCGGCAGCCGCCCGCCTGGGGGCTCCCTATTTGCGCAGGGAGCCTTTTTCTTGCCTACGGAGCCGGGGGGCAGGGGAATGGCGGCAACGCCATCGTGTTCAAGCGTCTTGGCGCCGAACGGCGCGGCCCAAGGCCGCAGCGGATCACGCCCCCGGATAAAACGGCTTGCCCAGCGAAGCCGGCATGTTGGCCCGGATCCACGCCGGATTGCGTGAAATCAGCGCCAGCACGGCAATGGTGGCCAGATAGGGCAACATGGTCATGAACTGGCTGGGCCACTGCACGCCCTGGCCCTGCAAGTGCAACTGCAGCATGGTCACGCCGCCAAAAAGGTAGGCGCCCAGCAGCACGCGACCAGGCCGCCAGGTGGCGAAGGTGGTCAGCGCCAGTGCGATCCAGCCCTTGCCCGCCACCATGCCTTCCACCCACAGCGGCGTGTAAACCACGGAAAGATACGCCCCGGCCAGGCCGCACAGCGCGCCGCCCAGCACCACCGCGCCCAGGCGGATGCGCCGTACCGGATAACCCAGCGCGTGCGCCGAGGGAGGCGACTCACCCACCGCGCGCAGCACCAGGCCGCCACGCGTGCGCCAGAGAAACCAGGCCAGCGCCAGCGCCAGCGCCATGGCGCCATACACCAGCGGATGCTGGCGGAACAGGGCCGGGCCGATGAACGGCAGGTCGCCCAGCACGGGCCAGGCAAACGTCCCGCGCTCCGGCAGCTTGGCCTGCACGTAGCCAATGCCGGCGAAGGCCGAAAACCCCGCGCCGAACATGCTCAATGCCAGCCCGGTGGCGTACTGGTTGGTGTTCAGCCAAATCACGAGCCAGCCGAATACCGCGGCCAGCGCCGCGCCGGCGGCCATGCCGGCCGCAAAACCGGCCCAGTCGCTGCCGGTGTGCACCACGGCGGCAAAGCCGGCCAGCGCCGCGCACAGCATGATGCCTTCGGCCCCCAGGTTGACAATGCCCGCCTTCTCGTTGATGAGCAGGCCCAGCGAGGCAATGGCCAGCACGGTGCCCGCGTTCAGCGTGGCGGCGATCAGCAGCGCCCAAGCGTCCATCAACGCGCCCTCCCCAGGCGGATACGGTAGTTCACCAGTGTGTCGCAGGCCAGCAAGGCAAACAGCAACAGCCCCTGGAACACGCCGGTGATTGATTTGGGCAGCCCCAGGCGCGACTGGGCCAGCTCGCCGCCGATGTAGAACATGCTCATCAGCACCGCCGCCAGCACCATGCCCAGCGGGTGCAGCCGCCCCACAAAGGCGACGATGATGGCCGCGAAGCCGTAGCCCGCCGGCACGTAGGGCGTGAGCTGGCCAATGGGCCCGGCCGCTTCCAAAGCCCCTGCCAGCCCGGCAGCGCCGCCGGACACCAGCAGCGCCACCCAAAGCGCCCGGCGCGATGAAAAGCCCGCGTAGCGCGCCGCCGCGGGCGCCAGCCCGCCCACCTGCTGCGCAAAGCCGCCGCGCGTGCGGAACAAAAACACCCACAGCAACGCGCTGCCCGCCAGCGCCAGCAGCAGCCCGGCATGCACGCGCGAGCCGCTTATCAAGCGCGGAATTTGCGTCACGGCGTCGAAATTGCGCGTTTGCGGAAAGTTGTAGCCAGCCGGATCCTTCCACGGGCCGTACACCAGGTAGCCCAGCACCTGCACGGCCACGTACACCAGCATCAGGCTCACCAGAATCTCGCTGGCGTTGCATTTGTCGCGCAGCAGCGCCACCAGGGCGGCCCAGGCCACGCCGCCCAGCACGCCAGCGGCCAGCAGGGCGGGCACGATCCAGCGCCCCGTGCCGGGGCCGGCCAGCAGCGCCACGCCGCTGGCGGCGATGGCGCCAATGATGAATTGCCCTTCGGCCCCGATGTTCCACACGTTGGAGCGGAACGCCACGGCCAGTCCCAGCGCAATCAGCAGCAGCGGCGTGGCCTTGACGCCCAGCTCGCCCAGGGCATAGGTGTTTTTCACAGGCTCCCAGAAAAACACCTGCAGGCCGCGCACCGGGTCTTTGCCCAGCACCGCGAACAGCAGCACGCCGATCAGCACGGTGAGCGCCAGTGCCAGAAGGGGCGATGCCCAGGTCCAGGCGCGCGAGGGGGCAGGTCGGGCTTCAAGGCGCAGCATGCGCAAATCCTTCCTCAAGCGAGCAGGCCGGCGCCTGTGCGGCTGGCGATGCCATTTGGCCCAGGTGCTGCTGTACGTCGGTGTGCCACAGGCCGCTCATCCAGGCGCCGATGCGCTCGACCGTGGCTTCGGCGCGCATCACGCTGGGCGAGAGCTGCCCCTTGGCCATCACATACAGGCGATCGCACAGGGCGAACAGTTCGTCCAGCTCCTCGCTGAATACCAGCACCGCGCAGCCCTCGGCGGCCAGTGCCAGCAAGGCGTCATGAATCTGCGCGGCCGCGCCCACGTCCACGCCCCAGGTGGGCTGCGAAACGATGAGCAGCGTCGGCCGCGCATCGATTTCCCGGCCCATGATGAATTTCTGCAGGTTGCCGCCAGACAGCGCGCGCGCGGGCGCATGCGGCCCGGCGGCTTTCACGCCGAAGCGGGTCATGATGTCCTGCGCCTGCCGCTGCAGCGCGCGGGTGCGCAGCCAGCCCAGCGGCCCTACGGCCTCGCGCCGTGTCAGCAGCAGGTTGCTGGCCAGGCTCAGTTCGGGCACGGCGCCGCGGCCCAGCCGCTCTTCGGGCACGAAATGCAGGCCCAGCGCCCGGCGTCGGCCGGGCGGCAGGCGGCCGGCGGGCTGGCCCGCGATGGTGATGGCGCCGGGCGCCGCGCGTGTGTCTTCGCCTGACAGGGCGGCCAGCAACTCCCGCTGGCCATTGCCCGACACCCCGGCGATGCCCACCACTTCGCCGGCGCGCACGGTCAAGTGCATGTCCACCAGGTCCGCGCCAAAAGCCGTGTCGCGCGGCAGGTTGAGCGCCTGCACGTCCAGCACCACATCGCCGCGCGGGTGCGGGCGCACCGTGAGTGCCGGCGGATCGGCCCCAATCATCATGCGGCCCAACGAGGCGTTGCTTTCCGTGCGGGGATCGCAAAAACCCGTGACCCGGCCACCACGCAGCACCGTGCAGGCGCTGCACAAGGCGCGGATTTCATGCAGCTTGTGGCTGATGTAGAGAATGCTGCAGCCCTGCTGGCTGAGCTGGCGCAGCGTGACGAACAGCTTTTCAACGGCTTGCGGGGTCAAGACGGAGGTGGGCTCGTCCAGAATGAGCAGGCGCGGGTTGGCCAGCAGCGCGCGAATGATCTCGACCCGCTGCATTTCACCCACGCTGAGCGAATGAACGGGGCGGGTGGCGTCCAGCGGCAAGCCGTAGGCGCTGGCCACCTCATGAATGCGGTGGGTGACTTCGACCAGCGGTATCTGCCGGTCCAGGCCCAGCCACACGTTTTCGGCGACGGTCAGGGTGTCGAACAGGCTGAAGTGCTGAAACACCATGGCAATGCCCAAGCGCCGCGCCTCTTGCGGGTTGCGGATGTGCACGGGCTGGCCATCGAAGCGCACCTCTCCCGCATCGGGCGCGGTGGCGCCGTAGATGATCTTCATCAACGTGCTTTTGCCCGCGCCGTTTTCACCCAGCACGGCATGGATCTCTCCGGGTTGCACGGTCAGCGAGACGCCGTCGTTGGCCACCACGCCGGGATAGCGCTTGGTAATGCCGGCAAGCTCAAGCCGCGGCACGGAGGAAGCTGGCAATGGGGTCATGCGGGAGGGGTGGATGGCGTCTTGGACGGGGGCGTGCAAAGGCGTTGGCTGGGCTGCGCGGCACATGCGGGGCAGCCCCGTCCGCGCGGTGCAGGCGGCCTCAACAAAAACACCAGGCCGGCAAGCGCTAAGACATACGCTCAGCAAAACCCGTGATTATCGCCAAGGCTGGCAAGGCGCGCTGGCCATGGGCGCGGCTTGGCGTTCAAACAAGAAAGCCCGGTGCGGCGGACGCACCGGGCTGTTGGCCATTGAGCCGCTGGGTGCAGCGGCTTGCCTGCTCAGGGTCAGGGCTTGGTGGTGGTGGGGAAAGGCCACGCCGCTTGCGGCGCCAAAGTGGTTTTGGCCGTTTTCTTGACCGCGGGCTTCTTGGCGGCGGCCTTGGGGGCCGTGGCCTTTTTCGCCGGTGCGGCGGCTTTCTTGGCGGGCGCAGCGGCTTTGGCGGCGGGCTTGGCGGGCGTCGCCTTCTTCGCCGGCGCGGCTGCTTTCTTGACGGCGGCCTTGGGGGCCGCGGCTTTTTTCTCGGGCGCGGCAGCCTTCTTGGCTGGTGCAGTGGCTTTCTTGGCCGGCGCGGCGGGCTGCTTCACGGGAGCGGCTGCTTTCTTGGCCGGCGTTGCCTTCTTGGCGGGCGCAGCGGCTTTTTTGGCCGGTGTGGCTGCTTTCTTCACGGCCGGCGTGGCTTTGGGGCTGGCCGTTTTGGGGGCGGCGGCCTTCTTGGCCGGCGCAGCAGTTTTCTTGGCCGCAGCCTTGGGGGCTGCTTCAGCCTTCTTCACGGGTGCGGCCTTCTTGGCCGGTGCGGTGGCCTTTTTGGCGGGCACAGCGACCTTCTTCACGGGGGTGGCCGCTTTCTTGGCGGTGGCCTTGGTGTTGTCGGCTGTTTTCTTGGCCGGTGCGGCGGCCTTTTTGGCGGGCGCTTTTTTGGCGGCCGGTTTCTTTGCAGTTGCCATGGTTTTCTCCTTGATCAAGTAGCACTGTCAACAGAGTACGCCCCGCCGCCGAGCGGTCGGGCCTGGGGCGATCCAGGGCACTGCACGCGCGGCGCAACGCCATGAATACGGGGAAAAGCCGCCCGCCGGCCGGCTTGGGCCTGAAGCGCCAGCGCGCCCGAATGTTCCGGGCAGGCGCAACGCAGGTGGGCCGTCCGCGTCATGGCCGGGCTAGTCCCACGAGAGCGCGCCGCCCGACTGGTACTCGATTACCCGGGTTTCAAAGAAATTGCGCTCTTTCTTCAGGTCGATCATCTCGCTCATCCAGGGGAAGGGGTTTTCTTCGTTGGGGTAGAGCGGCTCCAGGCCGATCTGCGTGGCGCGCCGGTTGGCGATATAGCGCAGATAGCCCTTGAACATGGAGGCATTGAGGCCGAGCACGCCGCGCGGCATGGTGTCTTCGGCGTAGCGGTATTCGAGCTCGACGGCCTTTTCGAACAAGGCCCGGATCTCGGCCTTGAACGCGGGCGTCCACAGCTGCGGGTTTTCCAGCTTGATCTGGTTGATCAGGTCGATGCCGAAGTTGCAGTGCATGGACTCGTCGCGCAGGATGTACTGGTACTGCTCGGCCGCGCCGGTCATCTTGTTCTGCCGGCCCAGCGCCAGGATTTGCGTGAAGCCGACGTAGAAGAACAGCCCTTCCATCAGGCAGGCGAAGACGATCAGGCTCTTGAGCAGGGTCTGGTCGGCCTCGGGCGTGCCGGTGACGAAGGCCGGGTCCATGATGGCGTCGATGAACGGGATCAGGAACTCGTCCTTGTCGCGGATGGAGGCGACTTCGTGGTAGGCGTTGAAGATCTCGCTTTCGTCCAGGCCCAGCGATTCGACGATGTACTGGTAGGCATGGGTGTGGATGGCTTCCTCGAACGCCTGGCGCAGCAGGAACTGGCGGCACTCGGGCGCGGTGATGTGGCGGTAGGTGCCCAGCACGATGTTGTTGGCCGCCAGCGAGTCGGCGGTGACGAAAAAGCCCAGGTTGCGCTTGACGATGCGGCGCTCGTCTTCGGTCAGGCCGCCCGGGTCTTTCCACAGCGCGATGTCGCGCGTCATGTTCACTTCCTGCGGCATCCAGTGGTTGGCGCAGGTGGCCAGATACTTTTCCCAAGCCCACTTGTACTTGAAGGGAACGAGCTGGTTGACGTCGGTCTGGCCGTTGATGATGCGCTTGTCGGCCACGTTCACGCGGCGCTGGCTTTGCTGCCCGGCCGCGCCTTGAAAGCTGGCGGGGGCGGCCGGGGCGTGGTGCACGGCGGTGGCTGGTGCGTGCGCGGCGGGCGACAGGTTGGCCACCGGCTGCAGGCGCGGCACGGCGCGCGGTTGCACGGTGGCGGGGGTGGTGTCGTCGTCCCAAGTCAACATGGTGTTTCCAATGCTCCGATTATGGGAGCAACGCGATGGAATGCAAAGCACTCATGCGCGCTGTCCGCGGGTTTGAAGGGCGAATGTGTTGCGGCACGGCATCGCGCCCGCGGGGGCAGGCGGGCGGGCGGCGCCGTGGCGGCGGCTCACTGGCAGGCTTCGCAGCCGGGGTCGTCGATGGCGCAGAACTTCACGTCGGTGGCGGGTTCGGCGGCCGCGGCTGGCGCCGCGCCGTGGCTGGCGCCGGCTTGCGGCACGGCGTTCAGGCGGCCAGATTGCACGGTGGATTTTTCGGCCTGCGTGGCGCTGGTGGTGCGCAGGTAGTAGGTGGTCTTCAGCCCGCGCAGCCAGGCGAGCTTGTAGGTCTCGTCCAGCTTCTTGCCGCTGGCGCCGGCCATGTAGATGTTCAGGCTCTGCGCCTGGTCGATCCACTTCTGGCGGCGCGCGGCGGCTTCCACCAGCCACTTGGGCTCGATTTCGAAGGCGGTGGCGTACAGCTGCTTGATGTCAGCCGGCACGCGGTCGATGGGGGCGAGCGAGCCGTCGAAGTGCTTGAGGTCCATCACCATCACATCGTCCCACAGGCCCAGGCGCTTGAGATCCTGCACCAGGTACTGGTTGATGACGGTGAACTCGCCCGAGAGGTTGCTCTTGACCGAGAGGTTGCCGAAGCACGGCTCGATGGAGGCATCCACGCCGACGATGTTGCTGATGGTGGCGGTGGGGGCGATGGCCACGCAGTTACTGTTGCGCATGCCGTCGCGCGCTATTTTTATGCGCAGCGCGTCCCAGTCCAGCGTGGCGGCGCGGTCCACGTCCACGTGGCCGCCGCGCGCCTGTTCCAGCAGGCTGAGCGTGTCCAGCGGCAGCACGCCCTGGTCCCACAGCGAGCCCTTGTAGCTGGAGTAGCGCCCGCGCTCGGCGGCCAGCTCGGTGCTGGCCCAGTAGGCGTGGTAGCAGATGGCTTCCATGGACTGGTCGGCGAACTGCACGGCGGCTTCGGAGCCGTAGGGAATGCGCAGCGCGTACAGCGCGTCCTGAAAGCCCATCAGGCCCAGGCCCACGGGGCGGTGGCGCAGGTTGGCGTCGCGCGCCTTCTTCACGGCGTAGTAGTTGATGTCGATCACGTTGTCGAGCATGCGCATCGCGGTGGCGATGGTGCGCCCTAGCTTGTCGTGGTCGAGCGCGCCGTCCTTCAGGTGGCGCGGCAGGTTCACGCTGCCCAGGTTGCAGACGGCGGTTTCGCTGTCGCTGGTGTTCAGGGTGATCTCGGTGCACAGGTTGCTGGAATGCACCACGCCGGCGTGCTGCTGCGGTGAGCGGATGTTGCAGGCGTCCTTGAAGGTGATCCAGGGGTGGCCCGTCTCGAACAGCATGGAGAGCATCTTGCGCCACAGGTCCACTGCGGGCAGGGTCTTGCTGGGCTGAATCTCGCCGCGCGCGGCCTTTTCTTCGCAGGCCAGGTAGGCGGCTTCAAACTCGGCGCCGAACTTGTCGTGCAAATCGGGCACGCTGCTGGGGGAAAACAGCGTCCACTGGCCCTTTTCCATCACGCGCTTCATGAACAGGTCGGGAATCCAGTTGGCCGTGTTCATGTCGTGCGTGCGGCGGCGGTCGTCGCCGGTGTTCTTGCGCAGTTCCAGAAACTCCTCGATGTCCAGGTGCCAAGT
The DNA here is from genome assembly GCA_003859965.1 of Comamonadaceae bacterium OH2545_COT-014. Classification (GTDB taxonomy): domain Bacteria; phylum Pseudomonadota; class Gammaproteobacteria; order Burkholderiales; family Burkholderiaceae_C; genus Ottowia. The sequence continues at coordinate 120,030 of RQYR01000004.1, forward strand.
TTCCAGATAGGTGCAGACCGCGCCCTTGCGCTTGCCGCCCTGGTTGACGGCCACGGCCGTGTCGTTGACCACTTTCAGGAAAGGCACCACGCCTTGCGACTCGCCGTTGGTGCCCTTGATGTGGCTGCCCAGGGCGCGCACGCGCGTCCAGTCGTTGCCCAGGCCGCCGGCGAACTTGGACAGCAGCGCGTTTTCCTTGATGCTTTCGTAGATGCCGTCCAGGTCGTCCGGCACCGTGGTCAGGTAGCAGCTCGACAGCTGCGGGCGGCGCGTGCCGCTGTTGAACAGCGTGGGCGTGCTGCTCATGAAGTCGAAGCTGGAGAGCGCCTCGTAGAATTCGATGGCGCGCGCCTCGCGGTCGATCTCGTTGAGCGCCAGTCCCATGGCTACGCGCATGAAGAAGGCCTGCGGCAGCTCGATGCGCTGCTTGCGCACGTGCAGGAAGTAGCGGTCGTACAGTGTTTGTAGGCCCAGGTAGTCGAACTGCATGTCGCGCTCGGGCTTGAGGGCCGCGCCCAGGCGCGCCAGGTCGAATTGCAGCAGGCGCTCGTCCAGCAGCTCGTGCGCCACGCCCTTTTTGATGAACTGCGGGAAATAGTCCGCATAGCGCCTGGCCAGGCTGGCCGGGGTCACGGCCTCGCCCAGCACCTCGGCGGCGATGGTGTGCAGCAGCAGGCGCGCCGTGGCGTAGGTGTAGCCGGGGTCTTTCTCGATCAACGTGCGCGCGGCCAGGATGGCGGCCTTGTACACCTCTTCCTCCGGCACGCCGTCGTACAGGTTGCGCAGCGTCTCGGCCAGGATGGGGGCGCTTTTCACGTCATCGCCCAGCCCCTGGCAGGCCTGGTCGAAAAGGGCTTGCAGGGCAGGTATATCAAGCGCAACGCGCTCTCCTTTTCGTAGCGCATGCAGCGCCGGCGCGGCTGGCGCCTGCGCCGCCTGCTGCTGCGCGCGCTCCTGCGCGCGGCGCTCGCGGTAGAGCACGTAGGCGCGCGCCACCTCGTGGTGGCCGCTGCGCATCAGGCCCAGCTCCACCTGGTCCTGCACGTCCTCGATGTGGAAGGTGCCGCCCGCCGGGCGCGAGCGCATCAGCGCGCGCACCACGCCCTGCGTCAGCCCGTCCACCACCTCGCGCACGCTGGCCGAGGCTGCGCCCTGCGTGCCGTGCACGGCCAGAAAGGCCTTCATCATGGCCACGGCGATCTTGCTCGGCTCGAAGGCCACCACGGCGCCATTGCGGCGGATGATCTGGTAGTGCGCCATCAGCTCCTGCGCTTCAGGCGAAGCGCCACCGGAAGCCAAAGCGGGCGAGGCGGACGAGGCGGTAGCGGGCGTGGCAGGCGGCGCACGGAAAGCGGTTTGCATGCGGTTCCTTCGAGGGCAGTCAACGGAGAAAGCGCCGCAGCAAGGCGGCGCCAGAAAAGCGGGCAAGACACGCGCCAAGGCGTGCCTATCTTGAGACGAGGGGCACTATATATAGCGTTTTGCATAAGTTCAATACGCTATAGGTAGTAGTTTTGGCGAAGCGACGGCCCGTGCGGCCTGGGCGGCTTTTTGGCCCGCGAAGCCGCGCAATTGCTGGTGCGCGCGGCGCAGATGCCCGGCTGGCCGTGGCGGGCGACTGCTATTGAAAAAGTAGTTGTGCGAACCGAGGGGAATTGGGCGGCTCAGGGAAATTGCCAGCCGGGCCGGCCGGTCAGGCGCCGCAGGCGCGGCCAGTCGAAGCCGGGGCCGGGATCTTGCTTGCGGCCGGGGGCAATGTGCTCGTGCCCGGCCACGGCGCGGATGGGGTGCTGCGTGCCAATGGCGCGGCACAGGGCGGCCAGCGCGGCGTATTGCACGGCCTCGAACATGTGGCCCTCCAGGCCCTCCAGTTCGATGCCCACGGAAAAGTCGTTGCAGTTGGCACGCCCCCGGTGGCTGGACGCGCCGGCGTGCCAGGCGCGCGCCTGGGTGCTGGCGAACTGCCACAGCGCCCCGTCGCGCCGGATGAAGAAGTGGGCCGACACTTGCAGCCCGCGTATCTGCTGGAAATAGGGGTGCGCGTCCCAGTCCAGCGTGTTGGTGAACAGGCGCGGCACTGCGTCGCCGCCGTATTCGCCCGGCGGCAGGCTGATGGAATGGATAACCAGCAGATCGACGGCCACGCCGGCGGGGCGCTCGCCCACGTTGGGCGAAGGACAGCGGCGCGCGGGGGCGTACCAGCCCGCTTGCCAGAGCGGCGCAGGCGCCACGGGCCTGGCGGCGGCGCGGCTGTGTTCAGGTGGCGTCGCTGGCATCGGGGGTTTCGTCGCCGGCGCTGCCGGGCGGCGTGATGCCCAGGCGCGACATGCGGTAACGGATTTGCCGCAGGTTCAAACCCAGGCGGGCCGCGGCGGCCGTGCGGTTGAAGCCGGTTTCATGGAGGGCGCGCACCAGCACGGCGCGCTCCTGCTGGTCAAGCCAGGCCTCCAGGTTGTCAGGCAGGGGGGCGTCTGGCGCGGGCAGGGAAGGCGCGGCGGGCGGCGGGCTGTCGCCTGGCGGTGTCTGCGCGGCGGCCTCCAAAGCGGCTGGCGCCGATACCGCTGGCGCAGCGGGCAAGGCGGGCGCGGCGGGCGCCGTGGCCCAGTCGGCGGAGGTTGCCGGGGCGCTGCCGCGTTCCACCACTTCGCCCAGCGCCACGGCGCGGTGCAGCAGGTTTTCCAGCTCGCGCACATTGCCTTCCAGCGGCTGGGCGGCAATGTCCTGCATGAGCGCCGGGGTCAGCGCCAGCGGCGGGCTGCCAGACTCGTGGGCGATGCGCGCCAGCAGCGCCTCGCACAGCGCGGGCAGGTCTTCGCGCCGCTCGCGCAGCGGAGGCACGGTGATTTCGATGACGTTCAGGCGGTAATACAGGTCTTGCCGGAAGCGGCCGGCCTGCACTTCGGCCGCCAGATCCTTGTGGGTGGCGCTGACGATGCGCACGTCCACCGGCTCTTCCTGTGTGGCGCCCAGCGGGCGCACGCGCCGCTCCTGAATGGCGCGCAGCAGCTTGGCCTGCATGGCCAGCGGCAAGTCGCCAATTTCGTCCAGAAACAGGGTGCCGCCCTGCGCTGCCTGGAAAAAGCCGTCGCGGTCTTGCGCCGCGCCGGTGTAGGAGCCTTTGCGCGCGCCGAAGAACTCGGCCTCCAGCAAGTTCTCGGGGATGGCGCCGCAGTTCACCGGCACGAAAGGGCCGCTGGCGCGGTGGCTGCAGGCGTGCACGGCGCCCGCTACCAGCTCCTTGCCCGTGCCGGATTCGCCATGCACCAGCACCGGCGCCATGCTGCGCGCCACCTTGGCAATGCGCTGCTTGACGCCCTGCATGGCGGCGGATTGGCCCACCAAGCGCGCGAGCGCACCAGCGCCCGCCGAGTCCTCGCCAGCGGCCACGCACGGCGCGGATACGGGGGGCGTGGATACGGCGGGCGGCACGGGGGCTGGGTGCGCGGCGGGCGGCGTGGCCGGGGCGGGCGCGCTGGCGGGAGCGGGCCGGGCTGCCGGGCCGCTTTGCAGGGCCGAGGCCACCACGCTGCGCAGCTGCTTGGGGTCAACCGGCTTGGTCAGGTAGTCGAACGCGCCAGCCTTCAGCGCTTCGACCGCGTTTTCGGCCGAGCCGTAGGCGGTCACCATGATGCTGCGCTCGGGCCGCTGCGCGGCGGCCAGTTCGTGCAGCAGCGACAGGCCCACGCCGTCAGGCAGGCGCATGTCGGTAATCAGCACGTCGAATGCCGACGTGGCCAGCAGATCGCGCGCTTCGGCCAGCGAACCGGCCGCTTGCACCTGGTGGCCTTCGCGCAGCAGCGCCAGCTCGTACAGGGTGCGCAGGTCAGGCTCGTCATCCACGACCAGGATGCGGGCGGCTGGGGAGTGGGGCACGGTCATGGCATTCAGATGCAGGGTGTCACGGGGATGGCGCCACGCGCCAGCAGCGCTGGCCGGGCCAGTGGCGAGGGGGGCGAAACAGCGGTCATCACGGTCATGAAAGAGAGGCTGTCTTTTGCAGGGTGACGAAAAACTCATTGCCCTCGGTGCAGGCGCCCTGGCGTTCGCGCGAAGTGCGCTCGTAGGCAATGGCGGCGGCGTGGCGCTCGCACAGCTCGCGGCAGATGTACAGGCCCAGGCCGCTGGAACGGCTTTCAGACGAGAAGAACGGCTCGAACAGGTGGCGCTGCACGGCAGGCTCCAGGGCGGCGGCATCGCTCCACACGGCCAGCCGCGCCTGGCCGCCCGGCAGCGACTGCGTGCTGACCTGAATGGCGCCTTCATCGCGCCCGGCATAGCGCAGCGCGTTGTCCAGCAGGTTGACGAGCACGCGGCGCAGGTGGTCGGTGGCAAAGCGCACCTGCACGCCGGGCGCTGCCAGCGTGATGCGCAAGGCGCCTTTGATGCCGTGCTGGCGCGCCCAGTCGGCGCAGATGGCGGCGGCTTCGTCATCCAGCGCCAGATGCTGGCGCTCGCCCGCGCCGCCGCCCTGGTGCTGCACGCGGGCGATGTCAAGCACGTCATCGACGATGCGGCCCAGGCGCTGCGCGTTTTGCGCCACCATGTCGGCCAGGCGGCGCTGCGCCGGTGCGTCCAGCTCTTCCAGCAAGAGCGCATTGGCCTGGCTGATGGCGGCCAGCGGGTTGCGGATTTCATGCGCCACGGCGGCCGACATGCGGCCCATGGCGGCCAGCTTTTCGGTGCGCACGCGCGCCTCCAGTTCGCGTAAATCCTGCATGAACAGCACGCACAACCCTTTGCCGCGCGCGCCGGGCGCGGGGGTGCGCTGCACGCGCACCTGTGCATGGCTGCGGGCGCGGCCACGGTGGTTCAGCGTGACTTCGGCGGTTTGCACTTCGTCACTGGCAAAGGCCTGGCGCACCAGGTCGGCCAGCGGCGTCCAGGCGGGCTCGTCGTCCAGGCTGAAGCGGTGCGGCGTCACCTCGTCGTCAGAGCCCAGCATCAGCCGGGCGGCCGGGTTGGCGGCGCGCACGGTGCGGGCCTCGTCCACCACCAGCACGCCTTCGGGCAGGTGCTCGATCACCAGGTCGTTCACCAGCGACTGCACCTGCGCCTCGGCGCGGCTGCGGTACGCCAGGTCTTCCTGGCGTGCCAGCCGCGCTGATAGCTGGCTGGTCAGCAAGGCGAGCAGAAACAGCCCGGTGCCGGTCAGGGCCGCCTGCGTGACGCTGGTCACTGAATCGGTCCAGGCCAGCAGATTCACCCAGGCCGCGTGGCCCAGCAGCAGCAGCGTGGCGGCGGCGGCCACGCCCAGCGCCATGGCGCGGCTGCCCAGCATGGCAGTCATCAGCACGGGCAGCACGAATAGCGGGGTGTAGTTCACCGCGCCGGTCTGGCCCAGTTGCAGCAGCGTGAACATGGCCAGATCGATCCCCACCAGCCACAAGCCATGCCAGGGCATGCCCAGGGCGCGGCTGCGGGGCTTCAGCCACAGGCGTGCGGCCAGCGTCAGCAGCAGATACGCCATGCAGGCCCACGTCAGCCAGGCCGCCGGATAGCGCCCCATGCCGTAGGCCATGCCCTGCAGGGCCAGCAAGGCCACGGCCACCAGCAGGCGCGCCGACATGAAGGTTTGCCACAGGCGCGCAAAGCCGGCTTCGGCCGCCGGTGCCAGCGGGGGGGCGGCGCTGGCGGCGGGCGGCTGGGTGTCCAGCGTGGTCAGCCCGGCGTCATTCACCGGGAAAGCGGGGGCCTGGCTGCCGCTGTGCACAGGCATGCCTCATGCGTGGCCGGTGTCGCCGGCCTGCGCCCGGTGCGCCGCGCTGCAATAAGCGCCGTGCGCGCCGTGGGCGGCCTCGCTTTCGGGCACATGCGTACCGCAAACGTGGCAGCGCAGCATGGTTTGCACGCGGGGCGGCGGCCGCACGGACGCGGCTTGCCGCGCCAGGCGACGGCCACGCCGCCACAGCCACACGCCGGCCAGCACGGCCAGCAGCACGATCAGCAGCTTGCCGCTCATGCCGCGCGCCCCAGCAGCACTTCCATCACGAAGCGTGAGCCCACATAGGCCAGCAGCAGCAGCGCCGCGCCCGCGTACAGCACGCGCACCGCGCGCTTGCCGCGCCAGCCCAGGCGCCAGCGCCCCCACAGCAGCACGGCGAACGTGAGCCAGGACAGCAGCGCGAACATGCGCTTGTGGTCCCAGCGCCAGCCGGTGTAGAGACTGCCGTAGAGCTGCTCGCCAAACAGCGCCCCGGCCAGCAGCGTGGCCGACAGCGCCACGAAGCCGGCGGTGACCAGGCGGAACATGAGCCGTTCCAGCGTCAGCAGCGGCACGCCGCTGGCGTTGTCCGCGCCCTGGCGAAAGCGCTCTTCGGCGCGGGTCATGAGCCAGCCATGCGCCACGGCCGCGGCGAACAGACCGTAGGCGGCGATGCCCAGCGCCCAGTGCAATGGCAGCAGGGCCGAGTGCGTGGGCGGCAGCTTCTGCCCCGGAAACAGCAGCGCCAGCAGCACCGCCGCCGTGCCAAAGCCGGCCAGCGTCCAGCGCGTGCGCAACTGCGGCAGCGCCTGGCTTTCGACCACGTACACCGTCATCACCAGCCAGGCCGTGACCGACAGCGCCTGCGCAAAGCCAAAGCGCGGCCCCCCGTCGCCCAGCAGCGCCCAGGCCAGCACGGCGGCATGCAGGATCCAGGCCACCAGCAGCGCGGCGCGCGCGTGGCGCGCCCCCAGCGCCCGCCAAGCCAGCGCCGGCACGGCATAGGCCAGCGCCGCGCCCGCGCTGAGCAGGGCGGCCGCAGGGGTGGGGCTGGCTAAAATCATGCGGCCAAGTTTAGCGGCTTGGTGGTCGGGCAGCCCGCCTGGCGTGGCGGGCGAGGGCGCACCGCCGCTTGCCATGCCGCACGGCTTGCCGCACGCGTGGCAAGTCCTCAATGCGCCTGGCGGCGGACGGCTTCGTCGCCCTCTCTTTCCAGGCCGCGTTTTCCGCTTCTTTTTCTGCTTTTTTTCCCGCATGGCTTCCGCTCTTACCGAAAAACTCTCGCGCCTGGTCAAGCAGATGAGCGGCCAGGCCCGCATCACCGAAAGCAACGTGGCCGACATGCTGCGCGAAGTGCGCATGGCGCTGCTGGAGGCCGACGTGGCCCTGCCCGTGGTGCGCGACTTCGTCGCCCGCGTGAAGGAAAAGGCCATGGGCCAGGAGGTGCTGGGCAGCCTCAAGCCCGGCCAGGCGCTGGTGGGCATCGTCAACCGCGAGTTGGCCGCCACCATGGGTGAGGGCGTGTCCGACCTGAACCTGGCCGCGCAGCCGCCCGCCGTGATCCTGATGGCCGGCCTGCAAGGCGCGGGCAAGACCACCACCTGCGCCAAGCTGGCGCGCCACCTGGTGCAAAGGCGCAAGAAGAAGGTGCTCACCGTCTCGGGCGACGTGTACCGGCCTGCGGCCATCGAGCAGCTCAAGACCGTCACCGCCCAGGCCGGGGCCGACTGGTTCCCCTCCAGCCCCGACCAAAAGCCGCTGGACATTGCCCGCGCCGCGCTGGACCACGCGAAAAAGCAGTATTACGACGTGCTCATCGTCGATACCGCAGGCCGCCTGGCCATTGACGAGGCGCTGATGCAGGAAATCAAGACCCTGCACGCCGCGCTGAATCCGGTGGAAACCCTGTTCGTGGTCGATGCCATGCAGGGCCAGGACGCGGCCAACACCGCCAAGGCCTTCAAGGAGGCGCTGCCGCTCACCGGCATCGTGCTGACCAAGATGGACGGCGACTCGCGCGGCGGCGCGGCGCTGTCGGTGCGGCAGATCACCGGCGCGCCCATCAAGTTCGCCGGCGTGAGCGAGAAGATCGACGGGCTGGAAGTGTTCGATGCCGAACGCCATGCCGGCCGCATCCTGGGCATGGGCGACATCGTGGCCCTGGTCGAGCAGGTGGCCGAAGGCGTGGACCTGGCCGCCGCCCAGAAGCTGGCCGAGAAGGTGAAAAAGGGCGACGGCTTTGATTTGCAGGACTTCCTCGGCCAGCTCCAGCAAATGAAGCAAATGGGCGGCCTGGGCGGCTTCATCGACAAGCTGCCCACCGAAATCGCCGGCAAGGCCACCGAGGCCGACCTCTCCCGCGCCGAAAAAGACATCCGCCGCAAGGAAGGCATCATCAACAGCATGACGCCCGAGGAGCGCCGCAAGCCCGAGCTGCTCAAGGCCAGCCGCAAGCGCCGCATCGCTGCCGGCGCCGGCGTGCAGGTGCAGGAAGTCAACCGCCTGCTCAAGGAATTCGAGCAGATGCAGGGCATGATGAAACAGTTCAAAGGCGGCGGCCTGATGAAGATGGTGCGCCGCATGGGCGGCATGAAGGGGCTGGGCAAGCTCATGGGCGGCATGGGCGGCGGCATGCCCCCGCTGCCGCCGGGCGGCAAGCTGCCTTTCTGATGGAGTGCCGCATAAAAAACGGCCTTCAGGCACGCCCCGTCTGCCTAAGCAGCTATGAAAAATGAAGCAATCAAGCCCGGGCCGGCATTGATCCACCTGACGCCCGGCCAGACCGTGCGCGTGCTCATGGTCTGCATGGGAAACATCTGCCGCAGCCCCACCGCGCATGGCGTGCTGCAACAGCGGGTGGACGAGGCCGGACTGACCGGCCGCATCCGCGTGGACTCGGCCGGCACCCACGGCTACCACGCAGGCGAGCCGCCCGACGACCGCGCCCAGGCCCACGCCGCCCGGCGCGGCTATGACCTGAGCCGCCAGCGCGCCCGGCAACTGCTCGCGCGCGACTTCCTGGATTTCGACCTGGTGCTAGTGATGGACGCCGCCAACGAGCGCGCTGCGCGCGCCTTGTGCCCGCCCGGCCAGCAGCACAAGCTGCACCGCCTCACGGCCTTCTGCACCCGCCATGCCGCGCACGAAGTGCCCGACCCCTACTACGGCGGCGCCGATGGCTTCGAGCAAGTGCTGGACCTGGTGGAGGACGCCTGCGCTGGCCTGCTGCAACAGATTCGGCAGGCTGCGCCGAGCGCCTGAGTTAGTGGCCGGGGCAGGCGGTCTGTGCGGCCCGCAAATCGCCTGATCGGGAAACGGGCGCGCCCGCCCGGGCCAGTGGTGTGGGGGCCATACTTTGCCGCGCCGCCGTGGCCCCGCTTGGTTGTTTGGGCATGCTCAGGGCGAGCCGCGGGGCGCGGAGGCGGTGCCCGCCGTAGCCGCGGGGCTGGGGAGCGGCGGGCTGGCGGCCAGCTCGCGGTAGAGGTAGCGCAGGGCATCGCTCATGGCCGTGAACATCACGGTGCCGTGGGTTTCGCCCGGATATTCATGAAACTCTGCCGCCAGCCCCGGCGCTTGCAGCGCCTGCAGGCGTTCGGCCAGCGCGCGGGCCTGGCTGACCATGCCGCGCGCCTGCAGCTGTTGCTGGCGCTGCGGATTGGGTGGCAGGCGGGGGCTCATCTTTTCTTCCAGCTCCGCTGCCGTGATGCGGACGCGCAGTGGCTCGCCCTTGAGGGCGGGCAGGCGCTCAGTGGCAAAGGCTTTCTCGTCTTGCAGGATGCGCCGCCCGTTCCACCAGATCGACGGGCTGGAGATCAGGTGGTAGCGGTAGGCGCCCGGGTGGTTCAGCAGCGCGTGCAGCGCGAACAAACCGCCGTAGGAGTGGCCCAGAATGGCCTGCTGCTGTGCGTTGACGGGCAGGGTGCGGGCGATTTCAGGCTTGAGTTCTTCCTCGATGAAGCGGTGAAAGCGCGCCGCGCCGCCAAAGCGCTGGCTTAGCCGGTCGCCTGTGTGCGCGTAATCGTCCGAAGGCGGCGTCAAGTCCTCGGCGCGGGCGTGCAGGTCCAGCAATGCCCCGCCGGGGTAGCCAATGCCCACCACCGCCAGCGGCTGCGCGCCCGTTTCCGCCGCGCGGTACTGCCAAGCCTGGGCCAGCAGCGCCAGCACCGGGAACATGGCATCGCCATCCAGCACATACACCACCGGGTAGCCGCCCGGCGGCGCCTTGCCGCTGGTGGCGATCTGGATGCGGTAGGGGCGCCCGGTGATTTGGCTGTGCATGACGCGCTCGCGCGCGCCCACCAGCGTGGCGGCTTGCCAGCTGGAAGCGGCTGGCAAGGGCGCGGAAGCGGCGGCGGCCTGGCCTGGTGCGCTGGCATTCGCCATGGGAGCTGGCGCGGGCGCTTGCGCCCAGGCGGGTGCTGCGGCCAGGGCACACAACGCCCATGCGGCGGCCCGCCGGGCAGAGAAGCCGCGTGCATGACATGCTTGGCGCGTGTGGTGATGCCCGGAAGGGAATGGGGCCTGTGAGAAAGAAATGAATGCCATGAGGGTCGGTTCACCACGTCCGTGCATGACGGGCAGGGGCGTGCAAAAAGCGCGCAGTGTGGCACGGTGACACGGCCCACCCGGAGATGGCCCTGCCACTCGCAAGGGCAAACGGCGGGTGGGTCGCCGGGTGGCCCGGCCAGCAAGCCCCCCTGCCCGCTTTCGTGCCCAATCAGCGGGCCGGAGAGGCCCAAGCGCGCGCAGGCGTTGGCGGAGAGGCCGGCCATGCAAGGCAGCGGCCTTGCCGTGCCATTTGTTCGAAGCCGGCGGCCAGGGCATCCAGCACTTGCCGCACGGCGGGGCGCATGCCGCGCCGGGTGGCAAAGGCGGCCTGAACCTGCCCGGCAGGGGGTGCCCAGCCCGGCAGCAGTTCCAGCAAGTCGCCGCGTGCCAGCGCTTCGAAGGCCAGCAGGCGCGGCAGCACGGCGCAGCCCACGCCTGCGCGGGCGGCGCACAGCAGGGCGGCCATGTCATCCACCATCAGGCGCGGGCGGTGCGGCAGCGTCACGGTTTCGCCGTCCGGGCCGTGCAGCGTCCACACCGCGTCGTCAGGCAAGGCGCCCATGCCCAGTGTGGGCAGGTGCAGCAGGTCGTGTGGCGTGGCAGGCGGGGCGGCGCTGGTGAGCAGGGCGGGGGCGGCCACCAGCAGATGGGGGCTGAGCGCCAGCGGTTTCACGGTTTCTTCAGCCGGCAGCAAGGTGCCGGGCGTGCGCACGCGCAGCGCCAGGTCCACGCCGCCTTCCCACACGTCCACCGGGCGGTTGGTGGCCTGCACTTGCAGGCTGATTTGCGGCCAGGCGTTGAGCAGGTGCGCCAGCATGTCGCCCACCGCGGCGTGCAGCAGCGCGGGCGGGCAAGCCAGGCGAACGGTGCCGCGCGGTGCGCCAGATTGTTCGGCCACCAGGGCTTCGGCGGCCTGGGCCTCGGCCAGCATGGCGTGGCAGTGGCGCAAAAAGGCCGCGCCCGTTTCCGTGATGGCGAAGCGGCGCGTGGTGCGGTGCAGCAAGCGCACGCCCAGGCGTGCTTCCAGCAAGGCCACGCGGCGGCTCAGTTTGGATTTGGGCAGCCCCAGAACCCGGCTGGCCGGGGCAAAGCCGCCGTGGTCGGCCACGGCGGCGAAATAAGCGAGGTCATTTAAGTCTTGCATGGCTTATTGTTCTTTTTTTGGAACGATGTGGACTGAATTACAGCCTTTGATCCTTGATCGTTGCGCCATAACATTCAATCAACGCCGATTGCGAGGCGGTTTTTTTGAAAAGGAGCTTTCCATGTCTATCCCCCTGAAAACGGTTCGCCAGGTGCAAGCGGCCCCGGGCCGCCACTGGGTGGGCGATGGCTTTCCCGTGCACGGCCTGTTTGGCTACAGCGGCGATGGCGTGGCGCTTCGCAGCCCGTTTCTGATGCTGGACTATGCAGCCCCGACCCACTTCCCGCCCCGCACCGGCCACCGCCGGGGCGTGGGCCGGCACCCGCACCGTGGCTTTGAAACCGTGACCATCGTCTATGAAGGCGAGGTGGAGCACCGCGACTCCACCGGCGCGGGTGGAGTCATCGGCAAGGGCGATGTGCAATGGATGACCGCGGGCGGCGGCATCATTCATGAGGAATTCCATTCCGAACGCTACAGCCGCGAAGGTGGCCCGTTCGAGATGGTGCAGCTCTGGGTGAACCTGCCCCGGAAAGACAAGATGACGCCCGCGCATTACCAGGGCGTGACCGATGCGCAAATTCCGGCAGTGGCGCTCCCCGGCGATGCGGGCCAGGTACGGGTGATTGCCGGGCGCTACGGCCAAGCCCAGGGGCCGGCGCGAACCTACAGCCCGATGAACGTGTGGGACGTGCGCCTGAACGCCGGCCAGAGCGCCACGCTGGATCAGCCCGAAGGCTGGAGCACGCTGGTGCTGGTGCTGGATGGCGCCGTCCAGATCAACGCGGACACCGTGCTGCGCCAGGCCGAAGTGGCCACGCTCTCGCACGAAGGCAGCGGGCTGTGCATCGAAGCGCAGGCCCAGGCCAAGCTGCTGCTGCTGGCTGGCGAGCCGATCAACGAGCCCGTGGTGGGCTACGGCCCGTTCGTGATGAACAGCCAGGCTGAAATTGCGCAGGCGATTGACGACTTCAACAGCGGGCGCTTTGGCCGCCTGGGCTAAGAGCCTGTTAAAGCCCTGCGCGGCAGGCCAGCAAGCGGATTGGGGCGCGGCCTGCCTGCATTGCAAATGCCTGGCCGGGCCACGAGGCCCGGCTGTGTTTGGCGCCTTCCATCCCACCCAAACCGCTGTTGCCCACCCGCGCCGAGAACTTGAACAGCTTCCAGGCAACGGAGGGCTGTTCCACAGCGTTGGGTCAATGCGGCGCCGGCCCGGCCGCGGTGGCGGCAGAAGCCACGGGCACAGCCTCTGGTTGCAGCAGGCTGCCATTGCGCAGCCCCTTGACGGTGGCCAGGCCCAGCACCGCCACGACCAGCGAGGCCAAAGCCAGGCTCAGCAGCGCCAGCGTGCCGAAAGCCGCACCGGCATCGCCCTGCGCGGCCAGCCGCAGCGACAGCACGGCAAAAGCCGCCAGCGGGAAAGACAGCGCCCACGCCGTCACCGCCAGCGGCTGCGCCAACATGCGGCGCGCCACGGTGGCGCTCCACAGCAGGAAAAACAGGGCGGTGCCCCAGGCCATCCACCCGGCCATCACCGGCCAGCCCAGCTGCAGCGCCGCCACCCCCGCCACGGCCGGGGGGGCGATGGTGATGAAAGTCAGCGGCAGAAGCCGTTCGGCCCAAAGCCCTTGTGCGGCCACGCGCGCCAGCAGCAACGCTAGCAGCACCGGCCACAGAACCAGCCCCAAACCAAATTGCGCCACGGCCCACGGCCCGGCCCCTACGGCCACGCCGGCCAGCGGCGCCAGCACGTTGCCGACCACGGGGATGAACAGCGCCGGCGTCACCGGCGGCCAGCCGGCGGCTTGTCCGCCCCCCTTGCCAGCCCGCAGCCAGCGCCCCAGCACCCAGACCGTGGCGCCCAGCTGTGCCAGCGAACCCGCCCACCACAGCGCCGCCACCCAGCCCCCGGTATCGCCCAGCACATTCACGGCCACATTGGCCAGCAGCAGCAGCGACACCGCGGGCGCAGCCACGAAGGCATGCCGCACGGGGTGCGCCAGGTCAGCCGCCAGCGCCTGCGGGTGGCGCTGCCAGCGCAGCCAGGACAACCCGGCCAGCGCCACGAATACCAGCGCCGCCAGCGCCCCCAGCACCAGTGCCCCGGCGCCGGCCAGCGGCCCCATCAGCGCCGAAGCGCGCGCCCAGGCCAGCGCCAGCCCCGCCAAGCCCATAACGATGGCGAACCAGCCCGGGTGAAGGTATTGCAGCGGATCTTGGGGGCGCATGGACATGGCGTGAAGGCAGAACAGGCAAGCGGCGGCGGTTGGCCAGGCAGCGGGTGAAAGAAGCAGCGCAAATTCGCTTCTGAATTGATAGCATCATACCGCACCACCACTGCCGCGGTGGCCTGCAGGGCCATCTGCCTGGCGCGCGGCGCGCCAACCGGGGGCTGGGTGCTCGCCGGAGCCGGGGTGCTGCTGGGGCGCTTTTAGGCGGCCAGGATGACTCCGCCGGCCCACGCCTGGGCGCATCGGGCAGGCGGAACCAGGCAACTACCGCGACCGTGCCCGCCTTGCCCTGTGCCGTGTTCTGTCACGGCGCCGCCGGGCAGTTGCGCCGTTGCAGCACGCCCCAAGCCAGGCGCTCGTTTTGCGCGAGGGCTGCCGCGTTTTCGTAGAGAGACACTTCCAGCTCGCACGGCTGGCCATCCGGCTGGGCCAGCCGCAGGTGAGACAGGCGCGTGCCATCCAGCGTGCAGCCAGGCGGGCCAGAAGGCGCCAGCAAGGCGGTGAGCGCGGGGGTGGTTGCCCCGCCGGCTTCTTGCGTGCCTGGCGGCGGGGCCGCGGGCGCCACGGGCTCTTGGGCCGCCATGACGGCATGCGGCGCCGCGCCGCAGATGGACCACTGCACGGTCTGGGCGGCCAGCGTGACCGTGCCCAGCGAGGCCAGGGCGCGGCTCAGCGGTTCCCAGGAGCCGTGCCAAGCAGCTGGCAGCACTGCGGCCGGGGCCGCGCGCGTGGCGACGGAGGGGCGCGGCGCACTGGCCGCAGTGGCGGCTGGCGGCCGGGCGGGCAGCGGGGCGGCCGTATGGGCGGTCTGGGCCATGCTGGCCAGTGGCCACCATCCGGCTGCGGCCAGCACGCCAAGGGCGGCCAGGCCCACGCCGGGCTGGCGGCGAGTCAGCAGAGGGCGGCGCCGGCTCATGGCAGCAGCGCCGCAGGCGCCTGGTATTGCGCGGCCCAGCCTTGCCAGGCCACATCGGTCGGGCCCACGGCCAGCGCCACGACCTTCCAGGCGCCATCGGACTGGCGTTGCAGCAGTGCCACGCACCGGTCGGATTTGGCGCCCGCCTGGGCTGCGGCATGTTGGTCCGTGCCGGCGTAGTCGAAACGCTGGCCGTTGTTGGCATCACGCAGGCGCGCGGTCAGAAACGCCCAGTCGTCTTGCGTGCGCAGCGCCTCCAGTTGCAGCACGGGGCCCTGCTGCAGGCCCAGGTGTTCGGCCGTGGCGGAGCGAGCGGTGAGCACCATGGCATCGCGTTCGGCCGGGGTCAGCCCGGCATCGGCTGCGCTGGCGGGCAGGGCGTGGCACAGCGCCAGGCCCAGCAGCCAGCGGGTGGGGTGAAAGACAAAGCGTTTCACGGGCGTTCCTTTCAACGGATCAATGGGGGAAGCGGCAGCGGAAAAAGCCAGCCCCGGCAGGCGTTATAGCCGCCGCGGGCTGGCTTGGGCGGGCTGTTCGGGCCCGCGCGAAGGCATCAACCGGCCTCAGTTGGGCGGCGTCAGGATGACCATGTTGGTCCAGCTACCGTCGTCGTAGCCAATGCGCTGGCTGCCGTCGGGATTGCTGTTGTTGGAGCCGACCAGCTGGAACTCGCCGTTGGCGTTTTTGACCACCATTTCGACGTGGCCGTTGTTGTTCATCAGCACCACGTCACCCGGCTTGGCCTCGGCAGGGCTGACTTCGCGCCAGCCCTTGTTGCGCAGCGTCTGATCCAGCTGCGGCACCCAGCTGGTGTGCTCGCTCGGGTCGAGTTGGCCGTTCTTGATCAGCACGGCCGAGATGAAGTTGGCGCAGCACACGTCGTTAGGGATGCTGCTGTCCATCGGCAGCGCGCCGCTGCCTTTCAGCTCGGAGGCGTTCTGGCCGACAAAGCTCTCGGCAATGGCAGCGGCGTTGGCGCCCGTGCCATTGCCGGCCGGCGTGGGAGCGCCGGTGCCCGTGGGGCCGCCCACGCCACCAGGGCCGCCCGCTTCGCCGCCATCCAGCGGGACGGGCTTGCCAGCGCCGGGCGGCAGGTTGACCTTGTCGCCGGGGTAGATCAGGTCGGGGTTGGCAATTTGCGGGTTGGCGGCAATCAGATCCTGCAAGGAAACGCCATTGGCCTTGGCGATGTCCCACAGCGTGTCGCCCGGCACCACGGTGTGCACCATCTTGGCCGGCTGGGGCGGCGGCAATGTGTCAATCAGGTTGGGCGGCACTTTGCCCTCGGCCAGCCCATTCGTGCCCGCGCTGCCGTCAGGCGCCTGGTTGCCGAACATGGCCGCTTCCTGCTCGCGGCGCGTGACCAGGCCGGGCAGCACTTCGCCACCGGCATGCACCCAGCCCTTGAGCGCTTCCTGGGCGCCGGCGTAGTCACCGGCGTTGAGCTTTTGCAGCACGTCTGACTCGGCGAACGCGCCCGCGCCCATGTTGTAGGTAAAGCTCACCAGCGCGTCGAACTGGCCCTGGGTGATGGGCACCTTGACGTTCTGGCGCACGGCGTCTTCGGCCCAGCTCACGTCTTGGCGCAGCAGGTCTTCGGCCTGCGCTTCGCTGATTTGCTGGCCCACTTGCACGTCCGGCCCGGTGTGGCCGTAGCCGATGGTGGGTACGCCCACCGGATCCAGGTAGCCGGTGGTACGCAGCCCTTCGCTGGCCTTCAAGTGATCCAGGCCGGCCTGGCTCACGCTCATGTTCGCGGCCGAGCCGCCACCGGCAGCGGCCGCGCTCTGCGCGGAAGCCGCCGCAGGCGCGGCCCCGCTGGCGGCGGAGGCCTGGGCGCCCGCCGGCATTTGAATCAGGTCGCCCGGCCCAATGCGATCCGGATTGGCAATTTGCGGGTTGGCCGCAATCAGGTCTTTCAGCGAAACACCCATGCGGGCGGCAATACTGGACAAAGTGTCGCTGCGCTCTACCGTAACGGCAGGCGTGGAAGAAGCCGTCTGCCCCAGGCGGCTGGCCGGATTGGCAAAAGAAACAGCAGTCATGGTTGACCTTCCTTTCGGGACGCAAGTGAAAGATAAATCGCCCGACAGCCCCGGCGCCACGGCAGCTGTAAGCGAGCAGGCACTTGCATCCTAGGTGGCCCCGGCAGGCCATGAAAGCTGGTGAGACTTCTAATGAAATACCCTTTTGCCACTCTTTTTTGCATGACCAATAGGGTCATAATTCATCAAATGATGATGAATTGAATTTCATAAATTCAAAAAATATTTTTTGGCCATTGATTGATGTAGGTGTGATTACCTGGTCTGCAGCCCGGATTTGTTTTCATCATTTGTTTCAAATCATTCTGTCGAATACCAAATTTACCCAGGGACAAATAAAGAACCTCATTGCAAACCTATTTACATTGATTTTCAGCATCAAGAAATTGCGCAAGAGCGGCGGCATGGGATGAGAGATGCCCTTGGGCCCGCTTCATTGGCACAAGCCGCGCCTCCACTGCCAACGCAACAGCGGGCGGCGCTTTGGGGCCAGAAGCAGGAGAGACAGGCAAGGGCAGCCCCGGTAGTAACGCTCCCATCTGTTCAAATCGTGCGCTCTGTCACACACTGCGCCCCCAGCATGAATTGGCACTCTCCCTTTGACTCGCCTGGCAGCGATGCCGGGCCGGAAGCGGCGCCGCCCGTGGAAGCGGCCTCAGCGCCAGTACCGTTGCACTACAGCGGCGCCACTGCCCGTGGCTGGCTGCATGTGAGCGTGCCGCGTGCCGCCGGGCCGGACGGCATGGCCGGCACACCCACCGGGGTTGAGCAGGTGCTTCAATTGGCCGAGGCTGAAGCCTTGCTGGCCGATGTGGAAGCCTGGCTGCACACCGGGTGGGATCCGGCGCCCGCGCACGCCGTGGACGCGCCCGCCAGCGCGCTGACCGCCGAAGTCCGCGACCCGGCCTTGGCGCCCCCCGGCACCCGGCTGGTTCTGCCGCCCCAGGCCTTGCATGGCATGACCCCGCCCGACACGCTGCTGGCGCCGCGCCTGGCATGGAGCGCCGTGGTCGGGCAGGTGCATCTGGGCGCGGTGCCTGTGGAAGCGCTGGCGCAGCTGGAAGTAGGCGCCCTGCTCTGGCTGCCCGCTTCTTTTGCCGAGCGCTGGCCGGTGGCGCTGCATGACCGAGCGGGCCGTTTGCCGCCTTCGGCGGGCTGGCTCGATCTGGCCGCCGCCCGCCTGGTGCTGGACGCCAGCGCCCCACCGCCTGAAGTCGATCCCAACGCCCCCCATGTGGTGCTGCGCCAGCCGGTGCGCGCGCCGTTGGACGCCTGGCTGGGCTGGCCGCGCGCCGATGGCGCCACCGGCGCCAGCCCCGGCTGGCCCCTGCCCGCGCCGTGGCAGGCAGAGCTGCGCACGGGCCAAACCATGCACGCGCGCGGTGCGCTGCTGGCGCTGGGCGGCGGCTGCGGCCTGCGCATTGACACGCTGGGCACGGCGCCCTCCCGCGCCGTCACGCCATCACCGCAAGAAGCATTGGCCCCCGGGGCCGATTCATACTGCCCTGAAAGCGATTGAATTCATCGTAAGCGGGGCGCTTGGCCGACCCGCCTGCCGCGACCTATGGACCTGACCCAGTTTTCCCCCTCATCCGCGCTGATTACCGTCATCCTGGTGGCGCTGGCGCCCTTCGTGGGCGTGATGATTACTTCGTTCACCAAGATCATCGTGGTGCTCAGCCTGCTGCGCAACGCGCTGGGGCTGCAGCAGGTGCCGCCCAACGTGGTGCTCAATGGCATGGCGCTGGTGCTCACCATCTACGTCATGCTGCCGGTGGGGCTGGAAGCCTTTTCGCGCGTGGACAGCCTGCCCAAGGCCATGAACAGCACCGACAACATGATGCAGGCCGCCGACGCCGCCAAGGAGCCGCTGCGCGACTTTCTGGTCAAACACTCCAGCCCGCGCGAGCGCAATTTCTTCCTGAAAACGGCGCAGAAGAACCTGCCGCCCGAGCGCGCCGCGCAGTTGACCGAGCGCGACTTCGTCGTGGTCGTGCCCGCCTTCACCGTGAGCGAGCTGGCGGCAGCGTTCCAGATCGGCTTTCTGATCTTCCTGCCCTTTCTCATCATCGACCTCATCATCGCCAACATCCTGATGGCCATGGGCATGATGATGCTGTCGCCCACCACCATTTCGCTGCCCTTCAAGCTGCTGCTGTTTGTGCTGGTGGACGGCTGGGTCAAGCTCTCGCATGGGCTGGTGCTCTCGTACTGAGCGCACGGATCCGTGTCACGAAAGGTTTGAACATGCTTGACAGTGAAGCCCTGCAACTCGTTTACCAGGCGCTGTGGCTGGTGCTGCTGCTGTCGGCGCCGCCCGTGCTGGTGGCCGCCCTGGTAGGTCTGCTCATCGCGCTGGTGCAGGCAGCCACGCAGATTCAGGAGCAGACGCTGCAATACGCGCTGAAGTTCTTCGCCATCGTGCTCACCATCTTCATCACCGCCTCGCTGCTGGGCAGCTCGCTCTACCGCTTTGCCGACCGGGTGATGACCGAGTTTCCGGCCATGGTGAAGAAATGAGGCAACGCCTGGCACGTCCGCCACGCCGCCGCGCCAGCGGCCAGCCACGGCCTGCGGTGGGCCGTGGGCCGCAGGCTGCGCCGGCCGCCCGGGAGCGCTAGATGGGTGAGGCTTTCGGCGCCATTGGCAACCTGGGCGATTTGGCGCTGCTGGCGGCGCTGGCCAGCACGCGCTTTGCCGTGGCCTTTTTGCTGTTGCCCATCCTGGCGCAGGAAACGGTGCCAGCCACCGTGCGCAGCGCCATCTTTCTGGGCTTTGGCGTCATCACGCTGGCGGTGCAGCCGCAAATTGACGTGCACGACTGGGGCACGCAGCAGTGGCTGATGCTGTTTGCCAAGGAAGCCTTTCTGGGCCTGGCCATGGGCACGCTGCTGGCGGCCATTTTGTGGGCCTTTCACGCCGCTGGCGAAGTGGTGGATGGCGCCAGCGGCATGGGCATGGCGCAAATCGTTGACCCGCTATCGGGGCGGCAGACCTCTCTGACTGGCGCTTTTCTTGGACGTCTGTCGGTCTACCTGTTCATGGCCACCGGCGGCATGCTGCTGTGGGTGGGCGCGCTGCTGGAGAGCTTTGCGCTATGGCCGCTGGCGCAGGGCGGCCTGCTGCCCCGGCGCGAGAGCGTGGTGCTGTTCGAATCGGCCTTCGCGCAATTTGCCGGGCTGATGTTCGTGCTGGCCGCGCCGGCGCTGGTGGTGTTGTACATGATCGACCTCTCGCTCGGCCTCATGAACCGTTATGCGCCGCAGCTCAACCTGATCTCCATCTCCATCTCACTCAAGGGGCTAGCGGCCGTGCTGGTGTGGCTGGTGATGCTGGCCACCGTGGTGCAAACGCTGATGGACCAAGTCAGTGAACTGATGCCCCAGCTCTTGCAGAAAGTCCAGGCCACTCTGGCATAGGTACACTTACTAAAAAGCCTTTCCAGTCAGAATACAAGCCAAAGTTTGCTATCAAAAATAAAGCAAACGGGGCTCCAGAGGTGTTTCTGCATGTGACATGCATCACACAAATTAGGAACGATCCTAGTAGCGCAACCGGGGCCACGCACGTAGCATTCAGTTCTCTTTTCAATCAAACGGTCTTTCTGACGCCATGAACCTTTCCACGCTATCCACACCACTCACCGGCCTTGCGGGCGGCGCAGGGTGGGCGCGGGCGGCGGGCGGACCGTCGTCCGCCAGCCATGTGCCAGACGCGGCCACGGCATTCGGCTTTCATGCCAGCGGCCCGGCCCGCACGCTCTCCGTGCCGCCATCCAGCGGTGAGACCGCAGCGCAGCTGGAATCGCGCTTTCTGGCCCACCTGTTCGAACGGCGCTGACAGCGCTGGCATTCGTGCGCCGCGGGTGCCCGGCGTGGCCCGGGCACTGGCGGTAGCCGGGCGGCCCATGCATACTGCGGCCCCGTGAATCCATCTTCCCCATCGCTCGTGCTGCGCGCCGAGCCAGACTGGTCCAGCGCCGCCGAGGTGCTGATTGAAGGCTGTGCCCACCTGCCCACGCAAGATGAGCGTGTGCGCTGGCTGGAGCGGCTGTGCCTTTCACTGGGTGATGCCCTTTACCCCGCCTTCCTGCATGTACTGTGCCGCATTGGCGAGCACGGCGACGCCGACGCACAGCGCGCCGTGGCCGAGACACTGGTGCATGCGCTGGAAAGCGGCCGCATCCCTTCGGGCCGCCATGCAGCCTGGGGTGCGGCGGAATACGTGGGTGGATCGCGCGCCATGGGGCCCATTGAATACCTGTGCGCCTGGCATGCCCAGCCGGATGCCCGTGGCCCGCTCAGCGCCACCGCGTTCGACCGTGCCGCCCGCGCACTATTGGGCCTGGTGTCGCACAGCGACACCGCGCGCCGCCTCTACTGCACCAAGCTGCTGGCCGACGCGGAGGATCCGCTGGGCGGCTCCTGGTCACGCCGCACGCGGTCTGCCCTGCGCGCCATGGCTGAACGCTGGCGCAACGCGGGCGGCATGCCGCCCACGCGCGCCGCTGCCGAGGCGGTGGATGCCTTTCTGGCCGCATTGCAGCAGGCACAAGGTGATACGTTGGCCAGCATGGTCAGCCAGTGGGGGACGCCGCCGCTGCGCTGAAGCGGCGGCAGGCTGCTAGGCCGCTTACCGAAACCTGGCCTTGCCTCCCAGCCATCCAGGCGTGGCGGGCCGCCCGGTCAAGCCAAGCGCCGTCGCGTCATGCTTCAGGCAGATAGCCTTCCACCGACCAGTAGCGTTCGCCCGTGTCGTAGTTGAAGCCCAGCACGCGGCTGCCTGTGGGAAGTTCTGGCAATTTCTGGGCAATGGCGGCCAGCGTGGCGCCGCTGCTGATGCCCACCAGCATGCCTTCTTCACGCGCGCTGCGGCGGCCGTATTCGCGGGCGGCCTCGGCATCGACCTGGATCACGCCGTCCAGCAACCGGGTGTCCAGGTTGTCAGGCACAAAGCCAGCGCCAATGCCCTGAATGGGGTGCGGCGCGGCCTGGCCGCCACTGATGACGGGCGATTGCGACGGCTCCACCGCAAACACCTTGAGCTGCGGCCATTGGGCCTTCAGCGCCTGGGCCACGCCGGAAAGGTGGCCGCCCGTGCCCACGCCGGTCACCAGCGCATCCAGCCCCTCGGGAAAGTCGTCCAGAATTTCCTGCGCCGTGGTGCGGGCGTGCACGGCGGGGTTGGATGCGTTGCTGAACTGCTGCGGCATCCAGGCGCCCGGGGTCTGGGCCACCAGCGCCTCGGCACGGGCAATGGCGCCCTTCATGCCTTTTTCGCGGGGCGTGAGATCGAACGTGGCGCCATAAGCCAGCATCAGGCGGCGGCGCTCCACGCTCATGCTCTCGGGCATCACCAGAACCAGCCGGTAGCCCTTGACGGCGGCCACCATGGCCAGACCCACGCCGGTGTTGCCGCTGGTCGGCTCGATGATGGTGCCGCCGGGCTGGAGCAGGCCGGCTTTTTCGGCGTCCTCGATCATGGCCAGCGCAATGCGGTCCTTGATGGAGCCGCCCGGGTTGGCGTGCTCGGCCTTCACCCACACCTGCGCATCAGGGCCAAACAGGCGGTTGATGCGCACGTGCGGCGTGCGGCCAATGGTGTCCAGAATGGTGCGGGCTTTCATGAGGCGGCTCCTGTCGTGCATGAGTGAAGGAGCGGCCATTCTGGCGCAGGGCATGTGTGCGTTTGGGCATATGGATATGCCTGCCAAAGCGGGCGGGCCTGTAGGCGCCCGTTGCCATCCATGCGCTTGCCATGGCCGGCGGGGCTACAGCAATCCCATTTGTCTGCCTATCTCACCGGGGGGTTTGTTGGATGCCCTCCGGTTTTCAGTTGACCCGGAAGTCAGGCATGTTTTCGCCGTTGTGCTTGTTGCCCTGGCTGCTGACGCGGGCGTTGTAGGTTTCCAGCCAGCGCTGGGTGCGCATGAATAGCGGCGCCGATTCGGTGAAAAAGGCATTCCGGGTGATCTGCACCACTGGTTTGTGAGGAGCTGGCGGGCGAATGATGAGCACGGGGTTGCCAATGTGCCCTTTGCTGATGCGCAGGGTGTTGCCCTCTATCACCTGCCGGGGCGCGTTGCTGCCCAGCTCGAAGCCTTCCGACCAGCCATCGTTGGAATGGGTTTGCATCACAAAGTGATTCTGGGTCAGGCTGATGCTGCCACGGGGCTTGGAGCCTGCCCCCGTTTCTTGCACTATGACGGGCATGCCAATGCGCACCACACCCATGTTGGCAGTGTTCCCGTGAACGCGAATAGTGCCCGAACCGGCACCGGGTTGGGCCGTGGCGCCTGATGCCAAGGTTCCGGTTTCATTGAAGATGGCAATCAGATAGGCGCTGCTTTTGCCACGGATATCGTTTTGAAGAATATCAAGCGTGTAATCAATCTGGGGTTCGTAGTTCCGGAATTCGATGCCATACGTGTGGCCTGCGTCGCGGAAAATATCCAGTCCGTCAATCTTGTTGTTCAGGATTTCGAACTTCCCAGGCGACGCGCTGCGCAGGTCGCGGCGCTGTGTATTGGTAGCCAGATGAATGCCCGCAACGCCGTGATATTTGGTCTTTTTGTCATCGGGAACCAGGTCGTCATCCACCGGGAGCCGGAAGTCAGGGTCGAGCTGGATGGTGTTATTGGCAATACGCACCTGAGTCATTGAAAATCCGCGGTTGTAAACCGCGATGCCGTAAAGGCGGTCGCCAACCACCGTGTTGTGTTCAATGACGATGCGGTTGCCGTCGTGCACGTCCAACCCCTTGCGGTAATTGTGGTCTGTCGTGTTGTGCCGGAAGGCCACGCCGAAGTTGTAGCTGCCCGCCATGGTGGCAATGCCGTAGCCTGTGCCACCGTCTTTGGCATGGCCATTGCGCGCCAAGTGGTTGCGCTCGGCCGTGAAGTTGCGCTGATAGGCCACCAGAATGCCCGCGACGCGGTTTTCGTGCAGGTGGCTGTCAATGACCCGGTTGTTGTTGCCTGCCGGCACGTCCTTTTCAGCGATCTCACCGCGAATCAGGCGGGCTTTGTACGTCCGCCCCTGAGGGCTGGACGGATCTTTTGCCAGCGCCTTGGTGGAAGAAAGGTAAATGCCGGCACGGTTGGCACCTTTGACCCACACGCGCTGCACGGTGGTGTGGCTGGCATCGTTGATGTAAATACCGTTGACGCGGCCAAAATAGCTTTCGCCGGGGCGATAAAACTCGCCCGTGTATTCCACAGCCAGGTCGCCAATGATCTTGCCATTTTGCCCATCGACCAAAAGTCCGGCGAAATCACGGGAGTCGGTTTCATTGGTCTGGGGGTTGTGTGTACTCACCTGGGGCTTGTTGAAGATCACTTTGGTCTTTTCCCGCCCTTCGCCAAAAATGGCGGTTACCTGCGCGTTGCTGGCATCAATGCGAATCTGCTCGGAAATTCGCAAATGGCCATGCAAATACAGCGCGGCCTTTTGCTCATGAGCCGCAGCCAGCGCTTTGCGGATGGCACCAATACTGTCCGTCTTGCCAGTTGGATCCGCGCCAAACTCCCGGGCATCCACATATTTGCCATATTCAGGATGCTGGTGCACGTGGTAGCCCCCCACGGTGGGCTGCCCGTCATGCAGCACAAGGCTGGTAGGCACACTGGTAATGGCCTCCGGGTAGCCTGAGCCATCCGTGTAGCGGACGTGGACGGCGATGACCTTGCCCGCGTCACCGTACGTGATCTGGTAGCGGGATGCCGTGGCGCCTGCAATGGGTTGGCCGTCCAGCAGCCACTGATAGGCGATGCTTGCTGGCAGGCCATCGGCATCGGCCACTTGTGCGCTCAAGGTCTGTCCCACCTTGGCGATCCCCTGAATGCTGACGCTGCCAGGCAGGTTGTGCGGCGCCACGGCATCCGTGGCTGCGCTGACGATGTTTTCATGGTGCCCGCGGTGGTCCGTATATGACACCCGTACGCTGATGCGCTGGCCGACATGCTTCGATGGCAACGGGTAGCTCTGGCTATTGGCATCTGGGATGGGCTGAGCATCGGCCAGCCATTGGTAAATGACGCTTGCCTCGAAAACACCATCAGCATCCGTGACAAGGGCCGTCAAGGTGCGCCCCACCCGGGCCTCGCCATTGATGGCCACCTGACCAGCGTGGTTGCCAGGTAGCGGCAGGCTTGGCGTGGGTGCGGTGGGCGGTACAGGTGCGGGGGCGGGGGCGGGG
>RQYR01000031.1 GCA_003859965.1 Comamonadaceae bacterium OH2545_COT-014
AATAGCACGCGCTATTGGCGGCGTTTTGCGCCTTGCATCCCATCCCAAACCGCTTGTTGCCCACTCGCGCCGAAACTTTGAACAGGTTCTCAGAGAAACAGCGGCAAGCCCATCAGCGGCCAGATGGCAAAGGCGAACAGCAGCACCAGCACGGCGCTGATGGGGCCAAGCCACAGACTCAGGCGCAGCAGGTCTTGCGCCGAATAGGTGGGCGCGTCTTCCACTTTGGCGAACAGCGCCATCGGTTTGGCCGAGCTGCTCATGGTGTGGCAAAAGCCGGCGGCGGCGGTGGAGGCAAAAGCGGCCGCCACGGCGGATACGCCCACTTCCGGCGCCAGCGACACCACCAGCGGAATCAGTACCGCCGAACGCGCCGAGCGAGACTGAATGACCAGGTGCGCCGCCGTGGAGATGAGCACGATGACAACGATGAACACCACCCCGGCGGCTTTGCCCGCGCTGCGAATGGGGCCCAGCATGCCTTCGGCCGCCCAGGCCGCCGCGCCGGAGCTGACCAGCGCTGAGCCCAGTGCCAGCGTGGCCGCCATGAAAATCAGCAGCGACCACGGCACCGACTTGAGCGCCTTGCCCAGCTTGACCACGCCCAGGCTGTTGCTGCTCATCGCCAGCCCGCCGGTGAGGGCGATCACCGCCGGGTGAATGCCGTGCAGCGGCTCGGAACACCACAGCGCCACCACGGCGGCCACCAGCCAGGCGGCCCGCCCTTGCGCCGCCGTCAGCTTGCCGCTGATGGGAATGGTGGTGTAGCTCTGCAACTCGCGCACTGACACGGCCAGCGGCTGGGCGCGGTCGGCGCGCGTGGTGAACAGCCATAGCACCAGCTCCACGCACACCACGCAGGACACCACGGCAAGCGGCAGGCCATAAAGCATCCAGTTGGCGAAGGAAAAGCTGGCATGGCCGCTGGCCGCCAGGATCTGGCTGGTAATCAGGTGCGCGCCCGCGCCCAGGTAAGAGGCCACGGCCGACAGCAGAATGACCGAGGGAAACAGCAGCGCCAGCGCCAGCACCACGGCGGGCCGCCCGCGCAGCACCGACGCCAGCGCCAGAAACACCGGCATGGCCAGCGCCGCCCGGCCCGAGGTGGAAGGCACGGCGAAGGCGGTGGCAATCAGCGCCGCATTGCTCAGGTGCAGCAGTTGGCGCATGTTTTGTGCGCCAGAGATGATGAAGGCTGCCGCCCGCGTGGCCAGCCCCGAGGCGGTGATACCCGCTGCAATGACGAAGGAGCCGAGCAGCAGCCACACCGTGTCTTCGCCCAGCGAGTCGAACAGGGTTTTCTCCGGCAGCACGCCCAGCACCACCAGCAGCACGGCAGCGCCCAGGGCGACGTAGGTGTCGTCAATGGCGGTGAAGATCCAGAACCACACCGCAATGGCGAAAACGGAGAGCGTGAGCGCGCCTTGCGTGCCAAGGCGGCTTGCGCCGCCCGTCTTGTCCAGCGCGATGGTGATCCACCACGCCGCCAGCGCGACCACCAGAACCGCAGTGCCAATGGCGACCAGATGGCGGCCGGAGAGATCCAGCCGCTGCAGGCGCGCCAGCAACCCCCCCGGCTGGGACGGCTGGGCGCCAGACGAAGCCGCTGCGGGAAAAGACCGCTCATCCCCGAGTGTCAGATTGAGCGAGGAGCGGGTACGGTAGAAAACCGGGGCTGGTTCGGGCGGGGGCTGCTGCGACATGGGTGATTCACATAAGCGGTTCGTGTGGCGGACTCGTGGAGGAAGACCGGCCGCCGCCTGCACGGCGGTAACACTGCGGGCGCCCACCGGCACGGCGGCAACGGCCCGGTGTGTGACACACAACTGTTAGCTGGCGCGCGGGGGTCATTTCTCCTGTTGCATGGCTTCCAGCGTGGCTTCCTGCACCTGTTCCGCGCGGGTGGCGTCGATGGCGTGCGTCAGCGGCAAATCAATGCCGAACACGGTGCCGCGCGCGGCGCCCGACTCCACCCAGGCATAGCCGCCGTGGGCATGCGCCAAGGCTTTCACCACGGCCAGCCCCATGCCCATGCGCGGCGCTTCGGCGGTGGTGCCGGCGGCGGCCGTGTCCGGGCTGGCATCACGCTGGTGCACGGGGGTTTCGAAGATGGCGCGCGCCTGTGCTTCGTTCAGCGGCAGCCCCTGGTTCACAACCCACAGGCTGACCATGGCCTCGCCATCAGGCAAGCGGCGCAGAGAGGAGCCCAGCTCTATGGTTTCACCAGGGCGGGTCTGCTCCACCGCGTTGCTGGCCAGGTGGCGTATGCCTTGGCTGACGCGCTGCGGATCCAGGCTGACGGTGCAATGCAGCGCTTCCGTCACTTGCCAATGCCGCTCAGGGAAGGCTTGGCGCAGCTGCTGCGCCAGCTGGTGGGTCAGGGCGTCCAGCTTGACCTCGCGCTGATGCAGAAAGCCGGGCTGGCCGCTGTCGATCAGCAGGGCCAGGTCGTGGGTCAGGCGGCGCAGGTGGTTCAGCGGCCCGTCCAGCGCGGCCGGGCCCAGGCCGGAAGGCTGATCACGCCACAGGGCCAGCGCGTTTACCTGGGCCTGCATCTGGACCAGCACTTCGGAGAGCACATGGCGCTGCTCAACATGCGCGGTGCTCAGGCGGTCCAGCATGCCGTTGATGGCGCGCGCCAGGCCGGCCAGTTCATCGTTGCCGTCTTCTGGCAGGCGCGTGGCCAGATCCAGCGGCCCCACGCGCTCGGACAGCCGGGCAAAGCGTTTGACCGGCGCCAGAATCTGGCCCGCAACCAGCCAGGCGATGGAAGCGGTCAGCAGCATGCCGGCCAGCATCACGCCGAACAGCACTAGCATGTTGCGGCGCACGCCGTTGATGTCGGACTGCACGAACTGCGCCACCAGCAGCACGCCCTGCTGGCCGCGCCCTTCCACGGTGCTCTTGCCCCAGCGCAGCTCGCCGTCGGGCGTGTTCACCACGCCCGAGGGCGCGGCGTCATTGATCAGCGCGTTGAGCCGCTGCCGGTCGCCAGCCAGACGTTCGCCCGCATCGTTGCTGGCGTTGTCCACGAACAGCACGTCGCTGGGCGTTACGGCAATGAAAGCCTCGCCCCGGTCGGGCGTCTGGCGCTCCAGGTAACGCTCCATCAGCGCCGTCAGCGACGTGAAGGGACGGCGGGTGCGCGAGTCCACGGCTTCGCTGGCAAACGCATTGAATTCGCGGATTTCCTGGACGATGGCCGCATTGGCATCCAGATACACCTGGCGCAGAAAAATGGAGCGCGCCGTCAACAGCAGTGCCAGCACGGCCAGCGCCGCGGTCAGAACAATCCAGCCGACGATGCGCCAGCGCGCCGTGGTGGGCATCACCAGCCATTCGTTGTCCTGCTTTGGGGCTTTCATGGCTGGCCCTCCTTCCGGGCCGATGCCGCTGGCGCCTCGGCGGGTGCGGCATCCTGACCTGCCGGCGCCGGCTCCTCATCGACTGAATGCACCTGCTTGACAGAGCGGGGCACATAAAACTGCGGCACCTCTCCGTTGGCCGCATCGGCGGCGGCGCGGCCAGTGGCGCGCACCTGGCCGAGCTTGACCTCAATGACTTTGCCCGAGAGCTCGGGCGGTGCCACCTTGTTCGCCAGCAACTGCGACAGCAGGGCAATGGCAATGGGCAGGCAGAGAAAAAGCGCAATGATGAACAGCCGTGGCAGCATGGCATGGAGCGGGTTCGAAAAAATCGAACGAAATGTTATCTGCCGTTATGGATATATATTTGAAATAGTTGAAACATGTTGCGCTTGGTGATTTTTATTACATCAGGAGCGGATGGATTTAATAAAAATTTCAAAATTTTGTCATGGTTGTGTGAAAGGGAAAGTGCCTTGCTTTTTTCTTCGGATTTGAATTTACCTTGTTGAAAGGTGATTGTTTTTGGCGGGGATTGATTTTGTGGTGATTGTTTTGGGGCAATTTTTTGAAAGGGGTTTGCAGATTTTTTTGCCTGCTTGTGATGTTCTGTTTTTGATGTCGCTGCCGGATATGGATGGCCGCATGACTGTGGCCTTGCGCGCTCAAACAGGTTCTTAGCCAGGCGCCACGCCATGGCGCAATGTGCCTGTGATGCGGCATCCGTAAAAAAGCCAGGCCGTTACAGGCGGGTGTTTCGGGGCGTATTGAAAATGGCGTTATTGCGGGCTGGTGATGGAGCGAAACCGGCCCTGTGCCCGTTTTGACCTTGGCGTGCGGTGAGGTCTGCGGCCGGGCCTCACGCATAGAGAAAGCGGCGCAGCAAGTGCGCAGTGGCAGATAACAGCCCGCTGCGCGCAGGCCAGGGGCCGAACTCAGGCCTCAGCCCTGCGGCCAGGCGGTCCAGTGGTTGTCCAGCTGCAAATGGGGCGCGGGGCTGGCGGTGGCGGCTTGCGGCCCGCCGCTGTGCCGGGCGGCGCTTTCATGGCCGCCGATCCACAGGTGGCGTTGTCCGTCCGCGCGCGTTTGGGCGGCCAGGGCGCAGGCTTGCGGCAGGGGCGCGAAGCCTTGCCATTGCCCGCTGGCGCTGAAACGGGCCACGCCGTGAGCGCGCGGGCAGCTCACCCACCACTGCCCGTCGAAGGCGGCAATGGAGCCGCCATAGCCGGCCAGGGCCGCAGCTACAGGCGGGCTGGCAGGGCCGGGGCCGGAAGGCGTGGCGGTCAGGGCGGCGGGGGCGGCCCCGGGCGGCGCGGGCAGGGCGTGGGCTTGCAGGCGCTGGCCGTCAAAGGTGGCGAGCACGGGGGCGGCGGCGCGGGCGGCGGCTTCGTCGTGTTCGGCCTGCAGGGCGATCCCCAGGCGCGCGGGGCCGCCGTCGCGGGCGGGCAGCCAGGCCAGGTGGCGCAGACTCAGGCGCGTGTCAGGCAGGCGCCACTGGCCGCGCAGGGCGCCGCTGGCGGCGTCGAGGCGGACGATGGACGAGTCCATGCGCGCCAGATCGCGCTTGGCGCGGCCCGTTTCGGCCTGGGTGGGAATGCCGCCGTTGGCCACGATGAGGCTGCCGTCAGCGTCCAGCAGCAGCTCGTGCGGGTCCATGCCGTGGGTGGGCCATTCGTGCAGCAGGCGCAGGCTGCGCGCGTCGCGCACGCCGATCAGGCCGGCGCCGCTGGCCAGGTCGGTTTCGGTGGTGAACAGGCGGCGGCCGTCGGCGCTCCAGAGCGCGTGGCCGTTGAAGGCGCGGTCTGGCTCGGCCCAGGCCCATTGGGGCGGCGTGCGGCGGCCGGGCTGCCAGCGCAGCAGCCAGTCGCCAGGGCGGCGCGAGACGACGAGCAGGCTGCCGTCACGGGCGGCCAGCAGGGCGTGGGCGCGGGTGGGCAGCTCTTGGGTTGAATAAGGCGTTTTGGCAGATGGTTGTAAGACTGTTTGCTCTTTTTTATGTAGCGAAAGCAGGCCCGCGTGGTAGTGCCCGGTGCGCGTGTCGGCCCAGGTGGCGGCCAGCAGCGGGGCGCTGGCGCGGCGGGGCGCGGCTTGCGCGGCGCTGGCCAGCCACCAGGGCAGGGCGCTGGCGGCGTGCAGCAGGGCGCGGCGCGACAGGGGCGGGGGCGGGCGGTTCATGGCGCAGGGGGCGCAGCGGTGGCAAGGGCGGTGGGATTGGGCGGCAGGGCCGTGGCGGGCAGCGCCAGCGGGGCCAGGTCGGGCGTGATGGCGCGCAGCCGCTGGGCGTGGGCCAGCAGCGAACGCTTGGCCACGGGCCAAGCTTGGCGGGGCACGTCGGCGTAGGCGTGGGCCACCCAGTCATCCAGCGTGCCGTGCGGCAGGGCGCGCAGGGCGGCGAGCACCTTGGCCTCGCGCGCCAGGCGGTGGGCCTTGAGGCGGGCGATGGTGGCGCGCGCTTCGTGCATGACGTGGCCGTGGGCGGGCAGGATGAACTGCACGCCGTGGGCGGCGCAGGCGGCGTCGAGCTTGTCGAGCGAGTCCAGGTAGGCGCTCATGTCGCCGTCGGGCGGGTCCACCACGGTGGTGCTGCCGCTGAGGATGTGGTCGCCGCTGAACAGCAGGCCGTCTTCTTCAAGCAGCAGGCAGACGTGGTTGGCGGCGTGGCCGGGGGTGTGCAGCACGCGCAGGGTGTGGGTGATTTCGCCCCCCAGGGCAGGCTCCTTCAGCGTGAGCAGCTCCTGATCTTGTAGCGCCCGTTGGGGCGTGAAGCGGCTGGCGGGGCGGGCGGTGGGTTGCGAGGGCAGGCCCAGCACGGGCGGGCGGCCGCCGCACAGGGCTTGCAGCGGGTAGGCGCCGGGCGAGTGGTCAGCGTGCGAGTGGGTGCAGACGATGGCGCGGATGTCGCCGCCCGCGGCCTGCCACAGCCGTTGCAGGTGGGCGGGGTCGTGCGGGCCGGGGTCGATGGCGATGTAGCCGCTGGCGGCGCTGCCCACCAGGTAGCTGTTGGTGCCGGGGCCGGTCATGAAGCCGGGGTTGGGCGCGGTCAGGCGCAGCACGTTTTTCAGCAGCGGCACGGGCTGGGCGCTTTGCCAGTCGAGCGCGTGGCCCATTTGGCCGTCGGGGCAGGTCAGGGCCAGCTCGCCAAAAGGCGGCTCGTGTTCCATGTAACGCGCCTCGCGCCCGGCCAGCGTGCCGGCGCGCGGGCAGCTTGTCCACAGCGGCTGCTCGCCGGCGCAGGCGGCGAGGGCGGCGTTGGCATCGGGCCACTGGCGCAGCCGCTCCAGCGTGCGGATGGTAGGAAAAATCATGTGGAACTGCCCGGCGGCATGGCGCGCCAGCGCGTCGGCGGGGCGTACCCACTCGGGGGCGAACTGCTCGGCGCCGTCGGCCACGGGGGTCTGGCCGGCAGGCATGTGGGCCACGAAAAAGGGCACGTCGTAGCGGCGCGGCAGGTCGCGGTCGGTGAGCCAGCGCGCCAGCCAGAACACGTCGGCCGCGGCCAGGCGCAGGCCGCGCGCGGCGCACTGGGCGGCCAGCGGGGCATGGCGGTCGAGGGCGGCCACGTCGCCAGCGGTGGCGGGCGTGCCGTCGGCGCGGCGGGCCAGCAGCACGCCCACTTCTTCAAAACATTCGCGGATGGCAGCCAGGGCGGCGGTGAGGGTGTTGTCGTCCTGCGCGGCGCGGCGGGTGGCATGGGCGTGGGCGGCGGCATCCTGCGCGTCGATGACGCCGCCCGGAAACACGTAGGCGCCGGGCGCGAAGCGGGCGGCCGGGTGGCGGCGCGTCATCAGCACCTCCAGCCCCTGCGCGCCATCGCGCAACAGCAGCAAGGTGGCGGCGGGCAGCAGGGGCGCGGGCGTGCGCGGCGGGTGCAAAAGCTGGCTGGGGCGGGGCATGGTGACGGCGATTATGGGCGGGCGCGCCAGGCGGACGGGCGGGCATCCGCTAAGCTCGCGCTCCATGACCACGACTGAAAACACCCACGGCGTCCGTGGCGCGGTGGCGGAGGGCGCAGGCCGCCAGGCGGCAGAAGCCGCTTGCCATGTTCATGCGGCCCGCCGCGCGCGCCTGGCGGCCGACATGGCCCGCCTGGCCGGCCCGGACGCGCTGGCGCTGATCCCCACTGCGCCGGAACGCCAGCGCAACCGCGACAGCGACTTTCCCTACCGCCACGACAGCTACTTCTATTACCTGACTGGCTTTGCCGAGCCGCACGCTTGGCTGGCGCTTACCGGCGATGGGCGCAGCCGCCTGTTTTGCCAGCCCAAGGACATGGAGCGCGAGATCTGGGACGGCATCCGCCTTGGCCCCGAGGCCGCGCCCGCCGCGCTGGGCGTGGACGAGGCGTATTCGGTGGACGAGCTGGACGCGCGCCTGCCCGCGCTGCTGGAAAACCGCAGCGCCGTGTTCTACCCCTTTGCCACGCACGAAGGGCTGGCCGCGCGGGTGGAAGGCTGGCTGCAGAAAGTGCGCGCCCGCGTGCGCTACGGCGCGCTCGCGCCCGCCGCGCAGCATGACGCCTGCGCGCTGCTGGACGAAATGCGCCTGGTGAAAGACGCGCACGAGCTGGACCTGATGCGCCGCGCCAGCGTCATCAGCGCGCGCGCCCACGTGCGCGCCATGCAGCGCAGCGCCGCCATGCTGCGCGCCGGGCAGGACGTGCGCGAATACCACCTGGAGGCCGAGCTGCTGCACGAATTCCGCCAGAGCGGGGCGCAGTTTCCGGCCTACGGCAGCATCGTGGCCGCCGGCGCCAACGCCTGCGTGCTGCACTACCGCGCCAGCGACGCGCCCATCCGCGACGGCGAGCTGGTGCTGATTGACGCGGGCTGCGAGCTGGACGGCTACGCCAGCGACATCACCCGCACCTTTCCGGCCAACGGCCGCTTCACCGGCCCGCAGCGCGCGCTGTACGAGCTGGTGCTGGCCAGCCAGCAGGCCGCCATTGACGCCACGCGGGCTGGCGCGCGCTTCACCGACCCGCACGAGGCCACCGTGCGCGTGCTCACCCAGGGCCTGCTCGACCTGGGCCTGCTGGACAAGAACCGCCACGGCGGCGTGGACGACGCCATCGCCAGCCGCGCCTACTTTCGCTACTACATGCACCGCACCGGCCACTGGCTGGGGATGGACGTGCACGACTGCGGCAGCTACGTGGAGCCGTCCGAAGTGGGGCAGGCGAGCGAGCGGCGTGATCCGCTGTCGAACGAAGTCATCGTCAGCCGCCCCAGCCGCATCCTGCGCCCCGGCATGGTGTTGACCATCGAGCCGGGCCTGTACGTGCGGCCGGGCGACGATGTGCCGCGCGAGTTCTGGAACACCGGCATCCGCATCGAAGACGACGCCGTGGTCTCCGCCACCGGCTGCGAGCTGCTCACGCGCGGCGTGCCCGTGGCCGCCAGCGAGATCGAGGCGCTGATGCGCGACCAGCCCCGCCATGACGCCGCCTGACCTGCCCCGCAACGCCCTGGCCGCGCCGCATGAGGCCGTGATGGCCCAAGGCGCCGTGCAGGCCGTGTGCGTGGGCCTGGCCAAACCCGTGAACCTGGGCGGCCGCCGGCTCACCAGTGCCATCGGCAAGCGCACGGTGGACGGGCCGGTGGCCGTGTACCCGCTGGGCCTGACGGGCGACGAGCAGGCCGACTGGAGCGTGCATGGCGGCCTGCAACGGGCCGTGTACGCCTACCCGGCCGAG
Source organism: Comamonadaceae bacterium OH2545_COT-014 (assembly GCA_003859965.1). GTDB lineage: Bacteria > Pseudomonadota > Gammaproteobacteria > Burkholderiales > Burkholderiaceae_C > Ottowia. The sequence goes on from RQYR01000031.1 coordinate 9,058, forward strand.
CACATCCCTTTCTGGCTGGCGCAGCGCCGCCTGCATGGCGTGCCGGTGCAAGAGGGCGCGGACAGCCTGGCGGGCGACCCGGCGCTGCCACCCGGCTGCATGGGCGAGAACCTGCGCATCACCGGCTTGCTGGAAGAGCAGGCCTGGGTGGGCGACACGCTGCATTTCATCGGCTCCGACTGCGTGCTGCGCATCACCGCGCCGCGCGAACCCTGCGACAAGTTCTGCGCCGTGATGGGCTTTGCCGAAGCCGCCCGCGTGATGGTGCGCGAGGCGCGCTGCGGCTTTTACCTGGCCGTGCAATCGCCCGGCCAGCTGGCCGCGGGCATGCGCTTTGTGGTGCGGCCCGGCTCGCGCGGGCTGTCGGTGGCCGAGGCCATTCGCGCCAAGTGGGCCAAGCACCGGCTTTGAGCGGCGTCTGGCCCGGTTTGGGGAAAGCCCCGGCGGGAGAGTATCTCAAGTTGTGACATATTCTTGAAACTTTTTTGTCATGCAGGCATGCCATGCTTGCGCTTTGTTTTTGCAACCTTCCGAGAACTGGAGAGCGATTCATGTCCTTCAAACCCCATGCCCTGGCACTGGCCCTGGGCGCCGCCCTGGCGCTGCCTGCCGCTCATGCGCAAACCGAAATCCAGTGGTGGCATTCGATGTCCGGCGCGCTGGGCGAATGGGTGAACGATCTGGCCAAGGAGTTCAACGAGAGCCAGAAGGAATACAAGATCGTGCCCACCTACAAGGGTCAGTACGGCGAGTCGATGACCGCCGCCATTGCCGCCTTCCGCGCGGGCAATGCGCCGCATATCCTGCAGGTATTCGAAGTGGGCACCGCCACCATGATGGCCAGCAAGGGCGCCATCAAGCCCGTGGCCGAAGTCATGAAGGAAGCGGGCGTGAGCTTTGACCCCGCCGCCTACGTGCCTGCGGTGGCCGGCTACTACACCGCGCCCAACGGGCAGATGCTGAGCTTTCCCTTCAACAGCTCCACCACGGTGTTCCACTACAACAAAGACGCTTTCAAGGCCGCTGGCCTGGACCCCGAAAAGCCGCCCAAAACCTGGCCCGAGGTGAAGGAAGCCGCCGCCAAGCTCAAGGCCAGCGGCCACAAATGCCCGCTCACGACCGGCTGGCCAAGCTGGACGCAGCTGGAGAGCTTTTCCACCTGGCACAACACGCTGTTCGCCACCGAGAACAACGGCTTTGGCGGCACCAAGGCGCGCCTGGCGGTGGACTCGCCCCTGCACCTGCGCCACATCGAAAACCTGGCCGGCATGGTCAAGGACGGGCTGATGATCTACAAGGGCCGGGGCAACCTGGCTGACGCCACTTACGTCTCGGGCGAATGCGCCATGCTCACCGGCTCCTCCGGCGTGTATGCCAACGCCAAGCGCAATTCCAAGTTCAGCATCGGCATCAGCACCATGCCGTATTACCCCGACGTGCAAGGCGCGCCGCAGAACACCGTGATTGGCGGCGCCAGCTTGTGGGTGATGAGTGGCAAGAAGGCTGAGGAATACAAGGGCGTGGGTCAGTTCCTCGCTTACCTGTCCCAGCCCGAGGTGGCGGCCAAGAGCCATCAGCGCACCGGCTACCTGCCCGTGACCACGGCCGCTTACGAGCTGACCGAGAAGTCCGGCTTCTACAAGGAAAACCCGGGCACCGACGTGGCTGTGCAGCAGATGATCCGCAAGACGACCGACAAGTCGCGCGGTATCCGCCTGGGCAACTTCGTGCAGATCCGCACCATTGTGGACGAGGAGCTGGAAGGCGTGTGGAGCGGCAAGCAGACGCCCAAGGCGGCGCTGGCGGCCATCACCAAGCGCGGCAACGAGCAGCTGGAGCGCTTCCAGAAAGCCAACCGCTGATGCGGCTTTTGCCGCCGGTGCGCCTTGCGCCAGGGCAAGGCACACCGGGCTTGGCATGTCAAGCGGCGTTCTTCACGAGAAGAACGCCGCTTTTGCAATAAAATGCTACGTTTCCCGCGTCCCTGGGGCGCAAGCAGCTATTGATTAAATAGCAAAACAGCTTCTATTTCATGGAAAAGCGCGTCGTATTCCGCTCCAACTGGCTACCCTGGCTGCTGGTGGCGCCCCAGCTGGCGATTGTTCTGGTTTTCTTCTTCTGGCCCGCGGGGCAGGCGCTTGTGCAAAGCGTGCAGCAGGAAGATGCGTTTGGCACCAGCACGCAGTTCGTGGGGCTGGACAACTTCCGCCATCTCTGGGAGGACGACAGCTATCTCGCCTCCTTCAAGACCACGTTGGTGTTTTCCGTCCTGGTGGCAGTGTTGGGTCTGGCGCTGTCGCTCATGCTGGCCGTGATGGCTGACCGCGTGATCAAGGGCGCGGCCTTCTACAAAACCCTGCTGATCTGGCCTTACGCCGTGGCCCCGGCGGTGGCGGGCGTGCTGTGGCTGTTCATGTTCGCGCCGTCCATCGGCATCGTCAGCTACTGGCTGCGCGCGTCCGGGCTGGACTGGAATCACCTGCTCAACAGCGGCCATGCCATGGCGCTGATCGTGATGGCGGCGGTGTGGAAGCAAATTTCGTACAACTTCCTGTTCTTCCTGGCGGGGCTGCAATCCATTCCCAAGTCGCTCATCGAGGCCGCCGCCATTGACGGCGCGGGGCCGTGGCGGCGCTTCTGGAGCGTGCAGTTCCCGCTGCTGTCGCCCACCGCGTTCTTCCTGCTGGTCATCAACGTGGTGTATGCCTTCTTCGACACCTTCGGCATCGTGGACGCGGCCACCCAGGGCGGGCCGGGGCAGGACACGGCCATTCTGGTCTACAAGGTCTATCACGACGGCTTCAAGGCGCTGGATCTGGGCGGCTCGGCGGCGCAGTCGGTGGTGCTGATGGTGATCGTCATCGCGCTGACCGTGTTCCAGTTCCGCTTCATCGAGAAGAAGGTCAAGTACCAGTAACGCAGGCGCGGCGCGCGGGCTGCCTGCGCCGCTTCTCTCCCCCCGCTTTTTTCCCGCTGTTCACCAGGTGATTCATGGTTGAGAACCGTCCTGTTGCCACGCTGCTGTCGCACCTTGTGCTGGTGCTGGGCGTGCTCATCATTGCCTTTCCGGTCTATGTGACTTTCGTGGCGTCCACGCAGACGGCCGAGGCCATCGTGCAGAACGTGCCCATGTCGCTGCTGCCCGGCAGCAACTTCATGGAAAGCTACCGTCTGGCGCTGTTCGGCGGCACCAGCAGCTATGGCACGCGCATTGACCCGGTGTGGCCCATGATGTGGGTCAGCCTGGTCAGCGCCCTGGTCATTGCCATTGGCAAGATCATCATCTCCCTGTTGTCGGCCTTTGCCATCGTGTACTTCCGCTTTCCGCTGCGGGGGCTGGTGTTCTGGGCCATCTTCATCACGCTGATGCTGCCGGTGGAGGTGCGCATCCTGCCCACGTACAAGGTGGTGTCCGACCTGGGCCTGCTCAACAGCTACGCCGGCCTGACGGTGCCGCTGATTGCCTCGGCCACGGCCACGTTCCTGTTCCGCCAGTTCTTCCTGACGGTGCCTGATGAGCTGGTGGAGGCCGCCCGCATTGATGGCGCCAGCCCCATGCGCTTTTTTAAGGACGTGCTGCTGCCTCTTTCCAAGACCAGCATCGCGGCGCTGTTCGTCATCCAGTTCATCTATGGCTGGAACCAGTACCTGTGGCCCCTGCTGGTGACCACCAGCAGCGACATGTACCCCGTGGTCATGGGCATCAAGGGCATGATCGCCGGCGGCGACGCCTACACCGAGTGGAACGCCGTCATGGCCACCGCCATGCTGGCCATGCTGCCGCCCGCGCTGGTGGTGATCCTGATGCAGCGCTGGTTCGTCAAAGGACTGGTGGACTCCGAAAAATGACCCGCGGGCCGGCTGCGCCCGCCCATGTTCGCAACGCATAACCCCGAACCCATGGCTTCCATCCAATTCAGCAACGTCATCAAGCGCTACGGCACCGGCCCCAAGGCCAACCAGGTGATTCACGGCGTGAACGCCGACATCCGCGACGGCGAATTCATCGTCATCGTCGGCCCCTCCGGCTGCGGCAAATCCACGCTGCTGCGCATGGTGGCGGGGCTGGAAGAAATCTCCGACGGCACCATCAGCATTGGCGGACGTGTGGTGAACAACCTGGAGCCGGCCGAACGCGACATCGCCATGGTGTTCCAGAACTACGCGCTCTACCCGCACATGAGCGTGTACGACAACATGGCCTACGGCCTGAAGATCGCCAAAGTGCCCAAGGACGAAATCAAGGCCCGCGTGGACAAGGCCGCCGCCATTCTGGAGCTGGGCCACCTGCTCGATCGCACGCCGCGCCAGCTCTCCGGCGGCCAGCGCCAGCGCGTGGCCATGGGCCGCGCCATCGTGCGCCAGCCCAAGGTGTTTTTGTTCGACGAACCCCTGTCCAACCTCGACGCCAAGCTGCGCGCGCAGACCCGGCTGGAAATCGAAAAGCTCCACCGCGAGCTGGGCATCACCAGCCTGTTCGTCACGCATGACCAGGTGGAAGCCATGACGCTGGCCGAGCGCATGATCGTCATGAACGGCGGCCGCATGGAACAGTTCGGCACGCCGGAGGAGGTGTACCACCGCCCGGCCTCCACCTTCGTGGCCAGCTTCATCGGCTCGCCCCCTATGAATCTGCTCAAGGGCGTGCAAGGCGTGCCGCAGGGCAGCATCCTCGGCATCCGCCCCGAACACCTGCGCTTGGCTGACAGCGGCTGGGCCATGACCGTGGAAACCGTGGAAATGCTAGGCGCCGAGCGCCTGATCTACGGCCACCTGGGCGGCGAATGGACCATCCTGCGCATGAGCGAAACCGACGCCCCGCCCGAGATCGGCAGCACCATCCACCTGCTGCCGCTGGAAGACCGCGTGCACTGGTTTGACGCGGAAAGCGGCCAGCGCCTCGAAGCCTGAACGCGCCCGCCATGCCTGCTGCCCTGCCTGCCACCGCCCACTGGCCTTACCCGTTCTGGATCGCCCACCGTGGCGCGGGCCGCCTGGCGCCGGAAAACACGCTCGCCGCCTTCCGTCTGGGCGCCGCCCACGGCTGGCGCATGTTCGAGTGCGACGTCAAGCTCTCCGCCGACGGCGTGCCCTTCTTGCTGCACGACGCCACGCTGGAGCGCACCACCAGCGGCCACGGCACGGCCGGCGCGCTGCCCTGGGCCGCGCTGAGCCAGCTCGACGCCGGCGGCTGGCATTCCCGCCAGTACGCGGGCGAGCCGCTGCCCACGCTGGCCAGCCTGGCGCGCTGGTGCCTGGCCAACGGCCTGTTGCTGGACATTGAAATCAAGCCCACCCCCGGCATGGAAGAAGAAACCGGCGCCGTAGTGGCCGAACACGCCGCCCGCCTGTGGGCTGGCGCACCCGTGCCGCCGCTGCTCACCTCTTTTCAGCCAGCGGCGCTGGCCGCCGCCCGGCGCGTGGCCCCGCATCTGCCGCGTGGCCTGCTGCTTGACACCTTGCCCGCCGACTGGGCTGAACAGGCCAGCGCCCTGGGTTGCGCGGCGCTGGTTTGCAACCATGCGCTGTGGAATGCCGGCCTGGTGGCCCAAGTCAAGCACATGGGCCTGCGTGCACTGAGCTACACCGTCAACGACGACTGGGCCGCCCAGCGCCTGATTGACCTGGGCGCCGACGGCATCGTGAGCGACCGGGTGGACTTTTTCTGTCCCGGTTGAGGGCGGGGCTCCGCTCAGGGCGTTGGCCACCACCTGCCCGGCATTTCAGCTGGCTACGGAAGACGAAGGCGCCATTGCAGCGCAGGGCAGGGCGGATGGGGCAGACGCAGATCACGACGCCGAGCATGGCACTCTGCCCCTGTGTCATTTGCACTTTCGCAACCACCCGTATTGGCACGTTGCGCATGTCAGCGCCATGGCGGCATAGGTGCCCAGACGCCCGTCATGCCCGGTCAGCCACAACCCTGCCAGCAGAACTGTCAAGGATGCTATGAAAAGAGTAGCTGCTTGGGCAATAAGAGAGTGCCTTGGGCACGATTTTCGCCAGACCATTCGGCACACGCCCACCATGCCCAGCGACAGGGCAAGCGCGGGCGCGGCAAAGCCCAGAACGTGAAACAGCAAATCGGCCATGCCCATGCCATGTTCCTTGGTGGCTGGCTTTTCTTGATGCGAGTCAAGCCAGTGCGTGATAACGGCCCGCCGCCCGTCGTGGAAAAGCGCCGAATTTTATAATCGCCCTCATGGCTGTCTGGGCTTTGGGACTCAATCACAACACCGCGCCGCTGGACTTGCGCGGGCGTTTCGCCTTTGCGCTGGACCAGCTCAACCCCGTGCTGCACACGCTGCGCCAGTCTCACGCACAGCACCCCGAAGCCGCCATCCTTTCCACCTGCAACCGCACCGAGGTCTATTGCGCCAGCGAAGCGCCGCAGATCGACCGCACCCTCGACTGGCTGGCCCGCGCGGGCGACGTACCGGCCGACGCGCTGCGCCGCCACACCTATGTGCTGGAAGACGGGCAGGCCGCGCGCCATGCCTTCCGCGTGGCCAGCGGGCTTGACAGCATGGTGCTGGGCGAGGCGCAGATCCTGGGTCAAATGAAAAACGCCGTGCGCGCCGCCGAAGACGCCGGTGCGCTGGGCGCCACGCTCAACCAGCTTTTCCAGCGCAGCTTTGCCGTGGCCAAGGAAGTGCGCACCAGCACCGAAATTGGCGCGCACAGCATCAGCATGGCCGCCGCCGCCGTGCGCCTGGCCGGCCAGCTGTTTGAAGACCTGAGCGACATCCGCGTGCTCTTCGTGGGCGCGGGCGAAATGATTGAACTGGCCGCCACCCACTTCGCCGCCCGCAACCCAAAGGCCATCGCCATCGCCAACCGCACGCTGGAGCGCGGCGAAAAACTGGCGGCCCGCTTCGGCGCCGAAGTGCTGCGCCTGGCCGATCTGGCCGAGCGCCTGCACGAGTTCGACGCCATCGTCAGCTGCACGGCCAGCCAGCTGCCCATCATCGGCCTGGGCGCCGTCGAACGCGCGCTGAAAAAGCGTCGCCACCGCCCCATCTTCATGGTCGATCTGGCCGTGCCGCGCGACATCGAGCAAGAAGTCAAACAGCTCAGCGACGTGTACCTCTACACCGTGGACGACTTGGCCCAAGTGGTGCAAACCGCCCACGCCAACCGCCAGGCCGCCGTGGCCCAGGCCGAGGCCATCATTGATGCGGGCGTGCGCAGCTTTGTCCATTGGCTGGGCCAACGCCACCCGGTGGGCGGCGTGGTGCCCCTGATCCGGCAGCTCAACGCCCAGGCCGACACCTGGCGCGCCGCCGAACTTTCCCGCGCCCGCAAGCGCCTGGCCAAAGGCGAAGATGTGGAAGCCGTGCTGGAAGCCCTCTCGCGCGGCCTTACCCAAAAAATGCTGCACGGCGCCCTGGCCGAACTGCACGCCGCCGACGCCGACCACCGCGAACAAACCAGCCAAACCATTTCGCGCATCTTTTTGCGCACGCAGACGCCTGCGCCCAAGCGGCTACCGCCCAGCCCTTGAGAACCGCCGAAGCGCAAGGCCATGCACCAAACTGCATGCCTTCCGACAAGCTGGGCTCTTGCAGCCCGGCTGCGCGCATGGCCAGACATGCCAGGCAAAGAGGCCAGAAAAAGGCAGCCTCGTGACTTGCTTGCTTCCTGATCGCCGCTGGCCCAGCGCCTGAAGCTGGGCGTGTGCGTCGCTTTACTGCGCCCTGACCACGCGGGGCAAGCCAGACGGCTGTGAGCCCTTGAGCGATTGGCGTATTTCCCCTAGCTGCCAGCAGCGTGCAGAAACAGCGCTGGCCTTCTACGGCAGCGTGTTTTGCTGACCGGGGCCAGACAACCCTTCATCCAATTCCAATAGCGCCATGCGGCGCTCCGCATCGGCCAGCACCTCCGCCGCGCTCATGTCCAGCGCCTGGCATAGACGCAGCAGCATCCGCACGCTGGGGCTATTGCGCCCCAGTTCAATCAAGGACAGGTAATTGCGGTCCATCCCCGCGCGCAGCGCCAGCTCGGTCTGGCTCCAACCCCGTTCCGTGCGCAGCTTGCGCAGTGCCTGCCCCAGCGCCTGATCCACCACCTCCGCCATGGCGCGAGCGTGCGGCAGCAAATGCCGGTATTTCTGCACATATACGGCAGTAAATTATGATTACAATTTGACTTGAAAAGTGACAAATGGACTTTTTGAAGCGCTTTGCCCAGGGCCTGAAGGTGCGGCACAAGCTGTCGCACCCGCTTCCTAGACTGCCTTCACCGTTTTGCCTTTCGCCACAAGCATGCAGCCTGCCCGCCTCACCCGCCCGACGCATCACGCCAAAAACGAAAAGCTGGCTTGGCGCATCGCGCACATCATCGCCCGACTGCACCAGGGCGATGCGCTCGACAAACGGCAACTGGCCGCGGACTTTGGCGTGGACGTGCGCACCATCGAGCGCGACCTGCACCAGCGCCTGCGCGGCATCATCGAACGCAACGCCGAAGGCCGGTGGCAGCTCAGCGCCGCGGCGCGCGGCACCGTTCCGGCGAGCTATCTTGAAGGCTACGCCCAGCTCACCGGCACCCAGGGCTTCTTCCCAGACACCAGCCGCGGCTGGCTCATCCGTCAGCTTGAAACCGGCCCCGCCCACACCGGCCTGCATGCGCAAGCCACCCCCGCCGAAGACCTGCGCGCCCAAGGCGCCCTGTTCGAGCAGCTGCAAAACGCTGTGCAGCAGCGCCACCCCTGCCGCTTCACCTACAAAGGCAAACCGCGCCACGCCCAGCCCCTGCGCCTGATCCAGCGTAACGGCGTGTGGTACCTGGCCGCCGCCGAAGTGCCGGGTGACACCCCGCACCCCAAGAACTTCAGCGTCAGTCTCATTCAAGACCTGCTCGTGGACCAGGCCAGCCGCTTTGCCCGCAACCCTGCGCACCAGCGCTACATCGACGAACAGCAAGACGTGTGGTTCACCAGCCAGGCCACCGAAGCCGTGCTGCGCGTCAGCCCCCAGGCTGCCCACTACTTCACCCGCCGCCCGCTGCTGCCCCACCAGCACACCCGCGCCGACACCGACGGCAGCCTGCTCGTCACCACCCGCATCCACCACCCCCAGCAACTTCTGCCCGTAGTGCGCTACTGGCTGCCGCACGTGCGCATTCTCAAGCCCGATGCGTGGCATGAGGCGCTGCTGGACAGCCTGCGCGAAAGCCTGGCGGCCTGGGGCGCGGCTCAGACGGCTGCCGGTACGGGATCAGTGGATGAACAAACCGATTTCAACCAATAGAAAGGCGCTTCATGAAAGGTGGAGGATTCATGGTCTTTATTTTTCTGCTGTTCTGCCTGCTTTTTGGCGCAGGGATGGTGATCAACGCCATTGGCAACATATTCAAGAGATGGCGTAACAAAGACGAGCCAAAGCAACCGCAGGAAACGCCAGTGCAAATACCTGTTATGAAAAGCGCCATCGATCCGCTGGCAGAAACCCTGAGGCAAATAAGGGAGGCGAGCGAACTGCACAAGACAGGCGCCATTTCGGCGGAGGAGTTTCTGCTTCTGAAGCAAAAAATCCTAGGCGCGGTGCCCCGGAGGGAAAGGGGGTGATGTGTTTCTTTCGGAAAATGAAATTATTGCGGAGTTTTTTCTTTTTAAGGGGCTTGGTAAGTGATTTCAGGTGAATATTTTGTGTTTTTTGTGTTTTTTGATGAAAGGTGAAAGATGGGGAATAGTAAAAAATCTCTTACTGAGAAGGTGAGTGATACGCTTCATTCAGCTTTTGATTATGTTATTGATACTAGGGGAGGTTACTTTTCAGATAATCCGGAAAAACTCCCGGATGTGGTTGGTATAGAAGGCATGATAAATTCCTATGCGAGAAATAATGCTGCAATTTCTGGTGGTGCCAGCCTGATTCCTGGACCATTGGGAATGGCGGCAATTTTGCCAGAGTTGACGCTGGTTATAAAAAACCAGGTTCAGATGGTTTATGACATTGGCGTGGCGCATGGCAAGCAAGCTCAAATAACAAAAGAGTTGTTGATTGGTATATTTGTTACCGCAGCGGGGACGAGCGCAGGGGGTGTTATTGCTGTTCATGGTGGTAGAATTTTAGTTAAACGTGCCTCGCTGCGTGTTATTCAAAAAGTTGTTGCAATGCTGGGCGGCAGAATTACCCAGCAAGCCCTGAAGTCAGCCCTAAGCAAGTGGATTCCATTTGCAGGGGCTGCTGCTATGGCTTATTGGTCAAATTACATGACCAAGAGCATTGGTAAAAAGGCTGATGAGCTTTTCAGGATGGATATTAAAGATGATCCAGATACATTGGATATAGAAATTGAATAAACTAATTGAGTGCACTCTTTTAATATTTTGGGGATAAAAATGGCATACCGAGAAGATGATGACTTGAAGTTTCTTGGCGAGATGGAGAGCGAGGTGCTGAGCGATCTGGTGGATGTGCTCACGAAGGACAAGGACGGAAGCGCAAGATTGACGGAGGAGCTGACGTCAAGCGAACTTTACAAGCAGCATGCGCCGGATCACAACAAATACTGGGAGTTGATTGCGGCGGAGATTCAGCTTTTTGGCGGCAATACGATCGTCAGCAACGTGTTCCGGCTTGGCAAGGGTGTTCTTTATCGCGAGGTGCTCCAGGACGTTTGCGACAAGCTCAAGGTGCAATACGCAAAGCATGAGTCTGTGGAGAGCATCGAGGCCCAGCTGCTCGCCAAGCTGTTTGCTGACATGATGGACAAAATGTCCGCTGATGAGCGCGAGGAGTTTGCCAAAGTCGTGGGCCTGGAGGCCGTGAAAACATTCGCGCCAGAGGCCATGGCGGCGGCAGTCCAGGCCGCCATCATCGCAGGGGGATTCGCTTCTTACCGCATTGCATTGATCGTGGCCAACCAGGTGAGCCGCGCCCTGTTGGGGCGCGGGTTGACCTTGGCGGCGAACGCCACGCTGGCGCGAACCATTGGCGTGATCAGCGGGCCGATTGGCTGGGCGGTGACAGGCGCATGGACCCTTGTCGATATCGCCAGCCCGGCGTTTCGTGTGACGCTGCCCGCGGTTGTGCATGTGGCGCTGCTGCGGAAAATGCACCGCGCCAAAGTTGAAGGCTTGATCAAAGAGCTGGAAAAAGAGCTGGCGGGTGGCGCTGCTGCGTAGGCGTTTGATGACTCGTCAGCTATGCCCATGAGTACAAAGGATGTCGTGGCGCATCTCGTGGAGCGCCACCAGACCTTGGTGGCGCAAGGCCGCACCGGCCTGACCTTGCGCATGCACCGCGCGCTGAGTTGGCTGAAGCGCGCGGAGGCGGCGGCGGGGGACGACGATGTGGCGTTCATTTGCCTGTGGATCGCCTTCAATGCGGCGTATGCGCAGGAGCTGGAAGGCGGTTCGGAAAAGGCGTTGTTCAAGCAGTTCATGCGGCGGGTTTGCGATCTGGATCACTCCCGCTTGCTGTATGCGCTGGTGTGGCGCGATTTTTCGGGGCCGATCCGGAACTTGCTGAACAACCATTACGTTTATCAGCCGTTCTGGGATTGCCTGAACAGCGGCGGCGATGAGGCCGAGTGGCGCGGCGCGTTCGATGGCGCGAAGGCGGCGGCGGGCCGGGCGCTGGCGCGGCAGGATACGGCGCAGGTGCTGTTTACGGTGTTTCAGCGCCTGTACACGCTGCGCAACCAGTTGGTGCATGGCGGGGCCACGTGGGCCAGTTCGGTCAACCGGGCGCAGGTGCGCGACGGGCGGGCGATTCTGGCGCGGGTGCTGCCGGCCATGCTGGCCGTGATGATGGATGAGCCGGGGCATTTTCAGGCGCCGCCTTTTTATCCGGTGGTGCAGGGCTGATTGACCTGGCGCTTTCAGTGGTGGAGTGATGCCTCCTGTTGTTTTGGCAGCGGGCGGGCTTTTTTTGATGAGGGAGAAAACAAATGTGCGTGGCGCCAAGGAAGCCCTGGGCGTTTTACTGCCCAGCCTGCCGGTGGCGGAAGGCGGTTTTTCCAAGGTCAGACTGTTTTTACCTGGGGCGGGATTGGTTTGAGTCGTGTCCGAAATGCGGCAATGAGAGCTTGGAGCGGAAAGACGCGAGCGTGCTTGAGACCTTGCAGTTCAAGCTGGGGATACGTCCGAACGGCTGAAGGGCGGCAGCACACCTGTCCCAGCGGCGTGTCTTGGGGCATGCGCAGGCTGCCAGCGTCTGGATGGCGCGGCACAATCGGGTTTTTCCGCATTCCAACCCCAAGCGAGTTTTCTGGTGATTGCACGACTTCTGGCGGCGCCGCGCCGCGTTCTGGTGGGGATCAGCGTGGCCTGTCTGGGCATGCTGGCCTTTGGCATCTTCTATTTGCAGGGGGTGGTGGGCTTGCAGCCTTGCCCCATGTGCATCGTGCAGCGTGAGGCGCTGATTCTGGTGGCGGTTTTTTGCGCGCTGGCGGCGCTTCGGCCGGGGCGCAGCTGGCGGCGCGCGTTCATGGCGCTGGCGTTGCTGGCGGCGGGGTTTGGCGCGTTCACGGCGGCGCGTCAGAGCTGGCTGCAATGGAACCCGCCGCCGTTTGCCACGTGCGGGCGTGACCTGTACGGCATGATCGAGTCGCTGCCGCTGCAGCGGGTGATTCCCATGATCTTCAAGGGCGGCGGCGACTGCGCGGCGGTGGACTGGACGTTTCTGGGCGGCACCATCGCCAACTGGTCTTTCATGTGGTTCGCGTTCTGCGTGGTTGCCTTGCTGGCCCTGTGGCTGCGGCGGGCCTGAGCGGGTTGGTTGGGGATGAGTGGAGCGGGGGAGAAAAAAAGCGGCCTGAAAAGGCCGCTTTTTTTTGCGGGCTGGTGAGATGAATCCCGCCCGCTGCCGGAGATGGGCCACCGGCAGCCCAAGCCGCTGCTCAGGCGTTTGCGCCGGTGTGCATGAACTCGGGCCACTGCATGCCGAAGTTGCCGATGTGGGGCGCAACCAGGGGCAACTCGGTGTCGCTCACGCCAAACCAGCGCGCCAGCGCGGCGGCGAACTGGTCCACCGATGTGCTGGGCAGCAGGCGGCCCTGGCCGGTGTCTTCCGGCCCGCCCAGCGCCACTTGCGGCGCCTGGCCGTAAAAACGCCCGCCTTTGACGGCGCCGCCCATCACAAAGTGGTGGCTGCCCCAGCCGTGGTCGGAGCCGTCGCCGTTGGAGGTGAGGGTGCGGCCGAATTCGGACGCGGTGAAGGTCGTGACGTTGGCGCCCAGCCCCAGCTTGCTGATGGCCTGATGAAAGCCGGCCAGCGCGCGCCCTACGCGGGTGAGCAGCGCGGGGTGTTTTTGCAGCAGGCCGTCATGCAGGTCGAAGTCGCCCATGGACACCATGAACACCTGCCGTTTCATGCCCAGCGCCTGATGGGCGGAGATGAGCCGGGCCACCATGCGCAGCTGTGCGGCCAGGCCGTTGCGGTGGGGGCTGTCGATGCTGTCGGGCAGTTCGGCGGTCATGTCGTCGCTCACGCCGTCCAGGGCGCTGGTGAGGGTGCCGTAGGCGCTCATGGAGCGCGTGGTGATGCGGTTCAGCGCTTGCTCCATGGCGTGGCGGCGCGTTTCGGTGATGAGGCGTTTGAGCGCTTCGGCGCCGGCGGCGGAGCCATAGAGCTTGTCTTGCGCGCCTTCCACCGGGGTGGCGCCGCGGGTGCCGATCTGGTAGGTCATGGCGTTTTGGCCGGAAACGAACACGGCGTTGCCCGTGACGGACATGCAGGTAAAGAGCGACTGGCCGTTTTGCGACAAGGCCAGGTCGCCCATGCGGCCGCCCCAGCCGCGCACCGCGCCTTCGGCGCCGGAGCTTTGCCAGACGGATTGCTGGTCGTTGTGTGAGAACAGTTTGGGCGGCAGCGGCACGCTGCGCTGGCGGAACTGCGCCAGCGTGGTGGGCTGGATGAGCGGGCCCACGTTGAGCTGCACGGCCAGTTGCCCGGCCTCGAACAGGGGCAGCAGCGGCGCGAGCTGCGGCGCCAGCGCGTATTGCGTGCCGTCGGGCAGGGCGGCGAGCTGGGTGGCGTCCAGCGCCGCGCGGGGCGTGGCCAGGCCGCCGCGCACCTTGGCGTATTCGGCGTAGCGGTCCGGGTCGCAGGGCACGAGGGTGTTGCCGTGGTCGTTGCCGCCGTAGAGAAACACGCACACCAGCGCCTTGTAGTCGTCGCTGGCGTTGAAGGCGGCGGCTTCGCCCATGGCGGCCAGGTTGATGGCCCAGGGCATGGCGGTGCTGGCCAGGCTGAGCTGGCCCATGCGTTGCAGGAAGGCGCGGCGCGCGAGCAGGTGGGAGCGGTGGGTCATGGGGCGCTTTCCTTGGCGGTCATTTCTGCACGAGGTATTCGGGGCAGCTCATCACCAGCAGGATGGCTGTCCACACGCGGGCGTTGCGGTCGTACTCGCCCCAGAGCTGGATGGCGGCCACGGCGTCGGTGATGGTGCGCAGGGTGGCGTCGGAGAGCTGGCCGGCGGCCATCAGCCGGTTGATGCGCGCCACCAGCGCGGGCGGATCTTCAATCAGGGCCAGCTCGGCGCCGTAGCTGGCGATCAGCTTGGAGGTGGGCGGGTTGCGGTCCCACACGCCGTAGCCGATCACGTCCATCATGAAGTTGATGTAGCCGGCGGTGGAGTTCTCGTTGGTGATCTGGAACTCGGGCGCCACCTGTCCGCTGGCGGCCATGGCGGTGCCGGGCGGCACGTAGCCGGGGCGGAAGAAGTTGAATACCGAGGGGCTGCGCAGCGGGCTTTGGCCCAGGTGGATGGCGGGGTCGGTCAGCTCGTAGATGATCCAGCGGTTGTCGGTGGAGATGGCGTTGAAGGTGCGCGCCCACTGAATGAAGCGCACCATGGGTTCGCGCAGCTTGCCCCAGCCGGGCGGGGCCAGCGCGGGGTCTTGCCGTGCTTCGGGGTCCAGCAGCACGGCGGCGGTTACGTCGCGCAGGTTGCCGCGTTCGCCTTGGCCGTTGTTCTCGAACACGGCGGCCACGCGGTCCACGTAGGCCGGGCTGGGGTTGCTGGTGACCAGGCGCTGGATGAGCTGCTTGCCGATGAAGGGCGCGACGTTGGGGTGCTGGAACAGCCAGTCCAGCGCCAGGCGCAGCTTTTCCCGCCCGGGCGTGGCGCCGGGGATGTGGGCGCCGAGAAAGTTCACGTCTTGCGTGGAATGCTTGCTTTCGTCCAGCACCATGGGCTTGCGCACGCGCAAGGGGTTGACGGCGCGCACGTGGCCGCTGCGGTCCCAGTGGTAGCCGGTGAACACGCGGGCGAGGTTGGTCACGTCGTCCGCGCCGTAGGTTTCCAGCGGCTGGCCGCGGCTGTCGCGCCGGGGCGTGCCGTCGCGGTGGAGCTGGTGCAGGCCAATGGTGAACAGCTGCATCACCTCGCGCGCGTAGTTCTCGTCAGGCACGCGGCCGGTGGCCGGGTCTTCCTTCTGGTTGCCGCGCGTATTGAGGTACGCGCCCATGGCCGGGTTCAGCGTGATGGCTTCCAGCAGCTGGCGGAAGTTGCCGAACACGTGCTGGTTCAGCAAGTCCCAGTAAGCGGCCATGGCGAAGGAGGGCGATTCGTCGTCGATGGCCTGGGTGGCCACCACCATGATTTCCGACCAGGCCAGCGCCACGCGCTTGCGCACGGCATCGCGCGAGGCGATGAGCTGGTTCCAGATCATGAAGTCGGCGAAGTGCGCGTGATAGACCACGTCCTCGCGGTTGTAGCCCTGATCCATCAGCCAGTCCCAGCCGCGCTGGCCCAGCGGCGCGTCCATCTGCGCGCGCAGCCAGGCGGCGTAACCCTGGTCGCGTACGGCCTGGATTTCCTCGTCGCTGGAGGAAAACTGCGCCTGGTGCAGAAAGCGCGCCGCGTCGGCCTCGCTGATGGCATGCGGCCCGGCGGGGGCTGGACCGGGCGCAGGGGCTGGGCCCGGCGGGGGCGGTGGAATGGGTGCCGGGCCAGGGGCCGGAATGGGCGCGGGTGCCGGTGCGGGCGCGGGGCCGGGGATGGATGGCGCGGGCGGGGCCGGGGCTGGGGCGCCGCCATCGCCGCCGCCGCAGGCGGCCAGCGCGCTGCTCAGGGCGGCCAAGCCCGCCAGCGTGGTGGTGCGGCGGGGCCGTCCGGTGTCTGGTGAAGGTTCGGGGCGGCGGGCCGTGGCGGGCGGGGCAGCGTCATCAGGGGCGCCAGCGGCGTCTGGGCCTGCCAGGGT
This sequence comes from Comamonadaceae bacterium OH2545_COT-014, assembly GCA_003859965.1. Lineage (GTDB taxonomy): Bacteria > Pseudomonadota > Gammaproteobacteria > Burkholderiales > Burkholderiaceae_C > Ottowia. The sequence goes on from RQYR01000031.1 coordinate 25,214, forward strand.
GTCGTTGTTGTGCGTCATGTGGAACTTCCGGTCGGAAACGTCCATGGGAAAAGCAGCGCAGACGTTACCGCAAAAATGTCCCTTTTTTGTAAGCCAGCCATCAGAACAACGTAACGGCGAGGCTTGGCGCGCGGGTGGGCACTTGCTTGGCGCAGGGCGAAAAGGCGCATGGGCAGCCCCCCGCCAACGCAGCTGTGGGCATGGCAGAGGTGTATTGGCAATGCTGAAAGCGCGCCCGGGCCGGACAGGCCGCGCCGCGCTGGAGCCCGTGTGTTTTAACGAGGGCCGGGGCGCGCCCAGGCGTCCAGCAGAGCCTGGGCCAGTGCCTCGGGCGTGCTGCCGGGGCCGACGGTGATGGGGCGCCGGGCGGGCATGCCGCGCAGCCAGGTGAGCTGGCGCTTGGCCAACTGGCGGGTGGCGGCCACGCCGCGTTCACGCAGCACGGCCGGGGGCCAGCCTTCATCCAGCGCCTGCCAGGCTTGGCGGTAGCCCACGCAGCGCATGGCGGGCAGCGCGGGGTGCAGGTCGCCGCGCGCGCGCAGGGCGGCCACTTCGTTCATGAAGCCAGCGGCCAGCATGGCGTCGAAACGCTGGGCAATGCGTGCGTGCAGCCAGGCGCGGTCGGCGGGTTCCAGAGAAAAAAGCACGATATCGCCCGCCCAGCCTGCCTGATTAGCTTCTTTTTTTGTAGCGTGAAAGCTGGACAGCGGCCGCCCGCTGAGGCGCCAGACTTCCAGCGCGCGCTGAATGCGCTGGCTGTCGGCCGGGGCCAGGCGCGCGGCGGTTGCCGGGTCCACGCGCGCCAGCTCGGCGTGCAGCGCGGGCCAGCCGCGGGCGGCGGCCTCGGCCTCAAGGCGGCGGCGCACATCGGGGTTGGCGGCGGGCATGTCGTCCAGTCCGTGCAGCAGCGCCTTGAAGTACAGCATGGTGCCGCCTACCAGCAGCGGCAGCGCGCCGCGCGCGCGGATGGCGGTGATGAGCGCGCGCGCGTCGCGCACGAATTCGGCGGCGCTGTAGGCATCGCGCGGGTCGCGGATGTCGATCAGGTGGTGCGGCACGGCCGCGCGCTCGGCGGCGCTGGGCTTGGCGGTGCCAATGTCCATGCCCCGGTAAACCAGGGCCGAGTCCACGCTGATGATTTCCGCCGCCTGCCCGCGCGCGGCCAGCTGCGCGGCCAGCGCCAGCGCCGCGCCGGTCTTGCCGCTGGCGGTGGGGCCGGCCAGCGCGAGGACGGGGGCAGGGGCGGGCGGCGGGGGCGCGGCGGGGGTCGTCATGGTGGCGGGCGGCTGCCGCTCAGGGCTTGGTGCCCGCGTTTTTGCGGGCCATCAGCTTGGCCCAGACGTGGGGCGAGACGAATTGCGCCACGTCGCCGCCGAGCAGGGCAATTTCGCGCACGAAAGTGCTGCTGACGAACTGGTATCGCCCGCTGGGGGTGAGAAAGACGGTTTCCACCTCGGGCGCGAGCTTGCTGTTCATGCCGGCGAGCTGGAATTCGTAGTCAAAGTCGGTCACGGCGCGCAGGCCGCGCACCATGGCCTTGCCGCCCTTGGCCTGCACGAAGTGGCTGACCAGGCCGTCAAACGGCTCGGCGCGCACGCCAGGCCACTGGCGCGCCGATTCGCGCACCATGGCCAGGCGCTCTTCCAGGCTGAACAGCGTTTTCTTGTGGTGCGCGATGGCGACGGCGATGATGACTTCATCGAACAGCTCGCGGGCGCGGCGCACGATGTCTTCATGGCCGAGGGTGATGGGGTCGAAGGTGCCGGGATAGACGGCGACGACGGGGCGGCGGGCGGGGGCGCTCATGGGGCGGGGGTCTCCTTCTGGCAGGCGGGGCATTATGCAGAGCGCTGCAACAGGTGCGCGTGCACGGCGCCTGCTTTCAGGTAGCGGTGCGGGGCCAGGCCCAGCGAGGCCAGGGCGGCGCTGTCGTGGTCGTGCCGGGCGGGGGCTTCCAGATAGACGTAGCCGCCGGGGCGCACGGCGGCGGCGGCGGCGGCCAGGGCGGGGGCGAACAGGTGGGCGGCGTCAAAAGGGGGGTCGAGAAAGACCAGATCCACGCTGGCCGCAGGCAGCGCGCGCAGGGCGGCCAGGCCGTCACCGCGCTGCACTTGCACGGCGCTGGCGTGCAGGCGCTGCTGGTGGGCGCGCAGGGCGGCGGCCAGCGCGGCGTCTTGTTCCAGCAGCAGCACGCGGGCCGCGCCGCGCGAGGCGGCTTCCAGCCCCAGCGCGCCGGTGCCGGTAAAGGCATCCACGGCGCGCCAGCCCGTCAGGTCCTGGCCAAGCCAGTTGAACAGGGTTTCGCGCACGCGGTCAGGCGTGGGGCGCAAGCCAGGCTTGGCGGGCACGGGCAAGCGGGTGCGTTTCCACTGGCCGCCAATCAGGCGCACATCGCCTGCCGGGCGCGCTGATGCGCCTGCGCGGGTGGAGGGCTTGGGGTGTGGCGCGGCAGCGCGCACTGGCGAGGCAGGTCTGGGCATGGGGGCGCATTGTCGCGCCAGTGCAGCGCGTGGCTGCAACGCGGGTACACATTGCCGTGGCGGCCCGCACGGCGGCGGCCGGCCGGCAGCCATGGAAGAAAAAGCCGTTTCAGGCTGTATTAACGGCCTGGGTTGCTATGGTTTTTGAATCAATGGCTGCTGGCGTGCGCTGGGGGCTGAGCCGCGCCCCATGCGGGTGGCGGGTGCTTCAGTGCGCTGGTTTCAGTGCACTTTCCAGGGGGCGGCGGGCGCAGGCGGCGTGGCCTGGCTTGGGGCGCCCACGGTCACGGTGACCATGCGCCCGGGTTGCAGCACGCGCTGGAAGGCGCGGCGGATGTCCTGGGCGCTGACCTGGTTGACGCGCTGGGTCCAGTGGTCCAGGTAGTCCAGCGGCAGGCCGTGCCAGGCGATGTTGGCCACGTTGCCCAGCAGCTTGGCGTTGCTGTCCAGCCGCAGGGCGAAGCCGCCGGTGAGGTTGTCTTTGGCGGCTTGCAGTTCGTCGGCCGTGGGGCCGTTTTGGACGAAGCCGTCCAGCACGTCGCGCGCCACCTGCACGGCCTGGCGGGCCTGGTCGGGGCGGGTTTGCAGGCTGATGGTGAAGGCGCCCGCGTGCAGGCCGGGGCTGAACTGGCTGTAGGCGCCGTAGCTGAGGCCGCGCTTTTCGCGCACTTCATGCATCAGCCGGGCGGTGAAGCCGCCGTCGCCCAGGATGTGGTTGCCTACCAGCAGGGGGAAGAAGTCGGGGTCGCTGCGCTTGTGGCCGGGCTGGCCGATGAGGACGTGGGCCTGGGCGGCCTGGAAGGGCAGGTCGATTTGGGCTGCCTGGGCCAGCGGCGGCACCTCGGCCACGGCGGGCAGGGGCGGGCAGCCGCTGCCGCTGGCCTGCGGCAGGCGGGCCAGCAGCTGGGTGGCAATGGCGTCGGCCTGGGCGCGGCTGACGGCGCCGACCACGCTGACCTTGGCGCGGCAGGGCGCGATGGTGCGCTGGTGGAAGGCGCGCAGGTCGGCGGCGGTGATGCGGGCCAGGGTTTGCGGCGTGGTTTCCTGCCCGTAGGGATGGCCGCCGTGCACGACCTGGCTGAAGGCGCGCGCGGCCACGGCGCCGGGGCGGGTGAGGGATTCTTCAATGGCGGCGGACAGGCGTGCGCGTTCGCGTTGCCAGACGGCGGGGGTGAAGGCGGGTTCGGCCAGTTCGCGCGCGGCCAGGGCCACGGCGCGGGGCAGCAGGGCGGGGTCGGTCAGGGTGCGCAGGTGAAAGCTCATGCGGTCGGCGCTGGCGCCGGCGCCGAAGCTGGCGCCCAGGTCGGCCCAGGCTTCGCCCAGCTGGTTTTCGCCCAGCGCGGGCTGGCCGCCGGCGGCGCGCACGCCTTTGCCGGTCATGAGGGCGGTGGCGCTGGCCAGGCCGGCCTGGGCGGCGGGGTCGCGGCGGCTGCCGGCGTCAAAGTCGATCTGTACGTCCAGCATGGGAATGGCCGGGCTGGGCACGAACCAGATTTGCGCGCCGCTGGGCTGTGTCCAGTGCTCGATGGCCAGGGCGGCCTGCGCGGTCATGACGGGGGCCAGCGCGCTGGCGCCGGTCAGAAGGAGTTGGAGGGCTGTGTTTTTGAGCGTTTGCATGGCGGAAACCAAAGGCAATGGGGGCTGGGCGGGGGCGGGCAGGCGCGCTTGCCGGCGCGGGCGGCGGTAGTCAGTGGCGCAGCCCGGCGGGCGCGGGGCGGCGGGTGTCTTGTCGGGCGTCGCGCGGCTGCGGCACGAGGGTGGCCACGGTGAGCTGGTCATCACCGAAATAGCGGCGGGCCACGGCCTGCACTTGCTCGGCGGTGACGGTGCGCAGGCGTTCGATGAGGCGTTCGTCCGCGTCCACCGGCAGGCCCAGCGCCCATTGGTGGCCGAGCTCCTGCGCCTGGCCCATGACGGAATCGCGCTTGTAGGTCTGGCTGGCCACCCATTGGGTTTTCACGCGCGCCAGTTCGGCGGCGCCGATGCCGTTTTGCGCGATGCGGGCCACTTCGGCGCGCAGGGCGGCTTCCAGCTCGGCCGGGGTGCGGCCCTTGGCGGGCACGCCGTACAGGGTGAACAGCTGCGGGCCGCGCCCCATGAGGCCGTTGCTGGTGTGCACGGCGTCGGCCACGCGCCGGGGGCCTTGGGTGAGCGCGCGTTCCAGCCGTGCGCCCTGGTAGCCGTCGAGCACGGCGGCCAGCACGGTGAGGGCGAGAGCGTCGTCATTGGCGGGCGAAGCGTCCAGCCCATCGAGCCGGGGCGCCTTGAAGGCCAGGGAGACAACGGCCTGTTCGGCCGGCGCCTTGACTTCAATGCGGCGCAGGCCGGTTTGCACCGGCTCCGGCCGGGGCTTGCGGGCGGGCACGGCGCGGGCGGGGATGCGGCCGTAGGTTTTTTCGGCCAGCGCCTGCACGGCGGCGGGGTCCACGTCGCCCACCACCACGACGGCGGCGTTGGCGGGCACGTACCAGTGGCGGTGGAAGGCGCGCACGTCGTCGGCGGTCATGCTGTCCAGGTCGCCCATCCAGCCGATGACGGGGCGGTGGTAGGGCGAGGCCATGAAGGCGGCGGCCATCTGCTGCTCGTGCAGGCGGGCGCGCGGGTTGTCGTCGGTGCGCAGGCGGCGTTCTTCCTTGACCACGGCCATCTCGCGGGTGAACTCGTCGTCGGGCCAGCGGTTGTGGGCGAAGCGGTCGGCCTCCAGCGCCATCACGTCGGCCAGGCGGTGGGCGGGCACCTGCTGGTAGTAACCGGTGAAGTCAAGGCTGGTGAAGGCGTTTTCCTGCCCGCCCAGCGCGGCCACGCGGCGTGAGAACTCGCCGGGCGCCAGGGTGTCGCTGCCCTTGAACATCATGTGCTCCAGCATGTGGGCCAGGCCGCTGAGGCCGTCCACCTCGTCCATGGAGCCCACGCGCACCCACAGCATGTGCACGGCCGTGGGCGCGCGCCGGTCGGGCTTGACGATGAGGGTCAGCCCGTTGGGCAGCACGGTTTGGTGGATGGCGGCGCTGGCGGCCGGGGACACGGATGCGGATTCGGATGCGGCGGGCGCGGCCGGGGGGGTGGCCGGGGCGCTGGCGGGCAGCGAGGCGCAGCCGCCCAGGGCCAGCAGCGCGGCGGCGGCCATCAGGGAAAAGCGTGTGTTCAAAAGCATGGTGAAAGCGGGCAGGGCTGTCAGGATCGCGCCATTGTGGCGGATGCGGCGGGCGCAGGCCGTGGGCGCGGGGGCGGAAAGGGGGCAGCCATCTTGACTCAGCCCCCGGCGGCGGTGAGGCCGCCAAGACGCCAAGGGTGTGACTGGCCACGCGCCCGCCGCACGCGCGGGCCTGGGTGGCGGGGCGATGGCTTGTCCGGCCATGGCGTGCGCCATCCGGGCGAGGGCGCAGCGCATGGCTCCGGCGGGGGGAGGCACAGGCGTGTGGGGCGCCTGGATCACCTGGGGCGCGCGCCCGGCCTTTCCAGGCCGGTCAGCCGCCGCCGCTGGCGCGGCGCAGCGCCTCTTGCTGCTCGCGCATGCGCACGCACTGTGGGTGGTTGCGCAGGCCCGGCTTGTCGCACTCGTTTTGCATGCAGACGGCGCGGGCGATGAAGCGGCGGTCGCCACAGGTTTGTGCTGGTGCGGCGGGGGCAGGAGGCGGCGGCGCGGGCACAGCCACCGGAGCGGGGGGCGGGGGCGGCGGCTCCGGGGCGGGGGGCGGCGCGGCCGGCACTGGCGCGGGCCGCACACGGGGCCGTGGCTTGGCGGCCGGGCGCGGCGCTGGGGCGGCGGCCGGGGTGGGCGCTACCGTCAGGGTGACGGCAGGCAGTGGGGCGGAGGCGACCGGCTGCGGCGCTGCCATGGAGGGGGTGGCTGCCGGGGTGTGCGGGGCGTTTAGGGCGGCAGTCGCCAGGTCTGGGGCCGCCGGCCCGGGCGTGGCCAGCGTGGGCGTATTTGCGGTGGCAGGGGCGGCAGGACGGGGCGCCGCGGGCGCCTGGGCCGTGATAGCGGGGGGCGCGGCCGGTGTGGCGGGCACGGCTGGCGCGCGGGTGGCGCCCAGGCGGCTGAGCCAGATGACCAGCAGGCCCAGGCACAGGGCGGCCACGACGATGGGCACCAGCCATGGCGTGCTGCCCGAGCCGCGGCGGCGCTGGCGCTGGCCGGGCGGGGGCAGCATTTCGGTGTCGCGCTCCAGCACCTGGGTTTCGGGCGAGAGCGGGGTCATCAGGCTGGCGCACTGGCGGCAGAACTTGGCGGAGGCGCGGTTGCTGGCGCCGCAGGCGGGGCAGATGATGGACATGGTGCGCAGGGGCGGTAGCAGGGGGCTGGTCAGTCCGGGCGTCGCTCGAAAACGAGATCCCACACGCCATGCCCGAGGCGCAGGCCGCGCTGCTCGAACTTGGTGGGGGGGCGGTAGGCCGGGCGGGGCGCGTAGCCGCTGGCGGTGTTGCGCAGCAGCGGCTCGGCGGACAGCACCTCCAGCATTTGCTCGGCATAGGGCTGCCAGTCGGTGGCGCAGTGCAGGTAGCCGCCGGGGGCCAGCCGCAGCGCCAGCTTGCGGACAAAGGCGGGCTGGATAAGGCGGCGCTTGTGATGGCGCTTTTTGTGCCAGGGGTCGGGAAAGAAGATGTGCACGCCGTGCAGCGAGGCCGGGGCGATCATGTGGTCGAGCACTTCCACCGCGTCGTGCTGCACGATGCGGATGTTGTGCAGGCCCTGCTCGCCCACGAGCTTGAGCAGCGCGCCCACGCCGGGCGGATGCACTTCGCAGCCGATGAACAGGGTCTCAGGCATCAGCCCGGCAATGTGGGCGGTGGCGTGGCCCATGCCGAAGCCGATTTCAAGAACGGCCTGCCTGAATGGGGGCGGGGCGCCATCGCCCGTCTGGCGGGCGAGGGCGGCGGCCAAATCAGTGATGGCCGGGTTGAAGGGCAGCACGTAGCGCGGCCCCAGCGCCGCCAGGGCGCGTGCCTGGCCGGTGGTGGTGCGGCCCGCGCGCACGACGAAGCTGCGGATGGCGCGCGGATGCGCGGCAGCGGAGGCCGCCGGGCGGTTGTCCGCGCTGCTGGCGGGCGATGGAAGGGGGCTGGCGTTCACGGGGCGCGGCTGGCGTCATCGGTGGTGTCCGCCGCATCGGCCGCCGTGGCGGCGGAAGGGGCTGGGGCAGCGGGCTGGGCGGCGCTGGCCGGGTTCGCGCGTGAATAGGAGCGCAGCAGGGACACCAGCTGTGCGTAAACGCGCGGGTTGGCGGCCAGGCATTCCCTGGGGGTGAGGTGATCGGCTTCGCCCGTGAAGTTGCCCACCAGCCCGCCGGCCTCGGTCACCAGCAGTGAGCCGGCGGCCACGTCCCAGGGCTTGAGGCCGGTTTCAAAAAAACCGTCGGTGAAGCCGGCGGCCACGTAGGCCAAGTCCAGCGCGGCGGCGCCGGGGCGGCGCAGGCCGGCGGTGCGCTTCATCACGTCGGCCATCATTTGCAGGTAGGTCTTGAAGTCGTCGCCCTTGCGGAAGGGAAAGCCCGTGGAGATCAGGCAGTCGGACAGGCGGGCGCGCTTGCTCACGCGCATGCGGCGGTCGTTCATGTAGGCGCCGCGGCCGCGCGTGGCGGTAAAGAGGTCGTTGCGCGTGGGGTCGTACACCACGGCCTGTTCGATGCGGCCCCGCACGCTGAGCGCAATGCTCACGCAGTACACCGGAAAGCCGTGGATGAAGTTGGTGGTGCCGTCCAGCGGGTCGATGATCCAGACGTGATCGGCCTGCGGGTTGCCATGCGTGCGGCCCGACTCCTCGGCATGGATGCCGTGCTGCGGGTAGGCCGACAGCAGCGTGTCGATGATGATGTTCTCGCTGGCGTGGTCGATCTCGGTGACGAAATCGTTCACCTGTTTTTGCGAAACGCGCACGGCTTCCACGTCGAGCGCGGCGCGGTTGATGATGGCGCCAGCGGCGCGTGCGGCCTTGATGGCCACATTGAGCATGGGGTGCAGGGAGGACGACATGACTTGTAAGAAGAGCGCTTGAACAGCCTGCCTGCGCGATGGCAGCGGCAAAGCCGCGATTTTCCCACGGTTTGGATGCTGGCGCGAGGCGCCGCCAGGGCCGCGCCGCAGGCCGGTTCAGCAGGAAGACGCGGTGTCCCCCGTCCAGAAAGCGCGGGCAGGTCCAACAGCGCGGGCCCGCGACTGCTTCCACTTCACCGGTGCAGTTATCAGCGCGCCTCGCCATCCGACAGCCGTGCAGGCCGTGCGTGCAGCGGCATCATGAAGCAAAAAAGCCGCCCGAAGGCGGCTTTGGCTTTGAATGCTCATCATCACGAAAGAAGCTTGACGATGGCAATCGTCATACCCGCTGAGCCAAAAATGGTCCCCATGCACCACTTGATGATTTCGGCCTGCGCCTTGGCGATTTCTGCCTTCATATCGCCTCGCATTTCACCAATTTCCTTGCGAACCGCTTCAATATCGCCCCGCGTCGCCAACTGCTTCGCGTGCAATTCGTAGCGACGGTCAATTGCAGCGTCAATGGCGGCAGCCACGGCCTTAGAACCTGTTCAAAATCTTTTTGCCAATTTGTCTATGCTCGTTGCATGAGAGCGAAATACCCAAGCGATATCAGCCCAGAGCAATT
>RQYR01000032.1 GCA_003859965.1 Comamonadaceae bacterium OH2545_COT-014
AACTGCGAGCGCCTGCTCAATACCAGCTTGCAGTTCATCCACTTGGCTTTCCTGGCGCTCATCCTCAAAAGATTTTGAACAGGTTCTGAGAACCTGTTCAAAGTCCCTGCACGGCGGGCACTCCGGCGGATCTGGGCAGTCTGCGTCGCAAGCAAAACTGGCCAATAGCATGGGAATCACGGGCTATTGGCGGTGTGATGTGTGCAAGAGGCAAGCGCTTGGCATTGCATCCCAAACCGCTTGTTGCCCACTCGCGCCAAGACTTTGAACAGGTTCTGAGGCGTGCGGCACGCCCCGCCATGGCGGGGCGTGTGCCCGGCGGGCGGGCGATGGCGGCGCGATAATCCGCGCCCATGCACATCCGCTTTACCAAGATGCAGGGTGCGGGCAACGACTTCGTGGTGCTCGACGAAACGCGCGCCCGGCTGGGCCTGACGCCGGCGCAATACCGCTTTCTGGCGGACCGCCATTTCGGCGTGGGCGCCGACCAGATACTCAGCGTGCGGCCCGCGCTGTCGCCTGAGGCGGATTTTGGATACGTCATTCATAACAGCGACGGCGGCGAGGTGGAGCACTGCGGCAACGGTGCGCGCTGTTTCGTGCGCTATGTGCGCGAGCATGGCCTGACTGACAAGCGCGTGGTGCGCGTGCAGGTGCGGCACGGCGTGATTGAGCTGGCCGAACAACCCGATGGCCGCGTTCGCGTGAACATGGGGGCGCCCATGTTCGACCTGGCGCGCGTGCCGTTCCAGCCCGCCGGCATGACGCCCGTGGCTGCGCACGGCTGGCAGCTCTGGCCGCTGGAGCTGAATAAAAATCCGGCCTTTGGGCAATCCCATACTGGGTTTGCTGCTACTATTAATGTAGCTGTTTTGTCCATGGGCAATCCCCATGCCGTGCATTTCGTGGACGACGTGGAAGCGGCGCCCGTGCGCACGGTTGGCTCGCTGATTGAAACCCACCCCGCCTTTGCGCGCCGCGTCAACGCCGGTTTCATGCAGGTGCTGGACCGCAGCCATGCGCGCCTGCGCGTGTGGGAGCGCGGCGCGGGCGAAACCCTGGCCTGCGGCACTGGCACTTGCGCCGCCGTGGTGGCCGGCATCCGCCTGGGCTACCTGGGCCCGCAGGTGGACGTGCAGACGCGCGGCGGCCTGCTCACCATTGAATGGGCCGGCGGCGAGCATGACCCGGTACACATGACCGGCCCGGCCGTCACTGTGTTCGAAGGCGAAATCGACATTCCCGACACCCTTGCATGAAGCCCACCGCCATGAACCCCATCACCGAAGAAGACATCGCCCAGTTCCTCATCAACACCCCCAGCTTTTTCGAGCGCAATGCCGACCTGCTGGCCGGCGTGCAACTCACCAGCCCGCACGGCGGGCGCGCCGTCAGCCTGCAAGAGCGCCAGGCCGAGATGCTGCGCGAGAAGATCAAGGTGCTGGAGCACCGCGTCATGGAAATGATGCGCCACGGCAACGAGAACATGCTCATTGCCGACAAGGTGCAGCGCTGGGCGCGCCAGATGTTCCTGGTGGCGCGGCCGGTGGACCTGCCTGCCGTGCTGGTCAGCGAACTCAAGAGCCAGTTCGCCGTGCCGCAAGTGGCGCTGAAGGTGTGGGACGTGGCCGAGGTGTACGCCAACGAACCCTTTGCCCAGGGCGCCAGCGACGACGTGAAAAGCCTGGCCGCCTCCCTGGCGTCGCCTTACTGCGGCGTCAACGCCGGTTTTGATGCCGTGCAGTGGCTGGAAGACCCTGAAGCCGCGGCCTCGCTGGCCCTGCTGCCGCTGCGCCCGTCTGGGGCGGCCCAGGGCGCATTCGGCCTGCTGGTGCTGGCCTCGCCCGACAGCCAGCGCTACGAAGCCGGCATGGCCACCGATTTTCTGGAGCGCATTGCCGAGCTGGCCAGCGCCGCGCTCTCGCGCGTGCGTGACTGACGCAGCCCGGCGCGCCCCTCGCACATCACCGCACCCGTTGGCGTCATCAACGCTTCCGCCACGGACTGGAGCGTGCCACCCGCCACCGACGCTGCGCCGGCCCCGCCGCCCCGGCCACCCCGGCCACCCCGTGCCGCCGCGCCTGGTGCGGGGCGCGCCACACATGCGGCCCGCCCATGAACCACCCTTTGCGTTCCCGTCCCTCGCCCCCTCGCACCGCGCCGCCTCAGGCCGTGCCTGATCGGCCCCATCGGCCGGACAGCACATGGGCCACCGCGCCGCTGGACGACCTGGCCGTGCGCTATCTGGATCACGCACGCTTTGAAAAGCGCCTGGCCGACCGCACCCTGGCGCTTTACACGCAAGACCTGCGCCGCTTGGCCGCCCTGGCCGCGCAGGCCGGGGTGCCGCTGACGGTCGTGCGCGCCGACCACGTGCGCCGCTGGGTGGCGCAGATGCACGCTGGCGGGCGCAGTGGGCGCGGCATTGCCCTCATCCTCTCGGGCTGGCGCGGCTTTTACGCCTGGCTGGGGCGGCAAGGGCTGATAGACGCCAACCCCGTGCAAGGCATCCGCGCGCCACGCCAGCCGCGTCCCTTGCCCAAGGCCCTGCCGGTGGATGCGGCCATGCAGCTGGCCGACAGCACGCTGGAGGCCGACAGCCCCTGGCATGAGGCGCGCGATGCCGCCATGGTGGAGCTGCTCTACGGCTGCGGCCTGCGCGTGGGAGAGCTGGTCGGGCTGGACCAGACCGCCAGCGACGCCGCGCTGCGCGCCGGCCGGGGCTGGATTGACCTGCCGGGCGCGGAGGTGCACGTCATCGGCAAGGGCCGCAAGCGCCGCGCCGTGCCCCTGGGCCGTGCCGCCTGCGCCGCGTTGCACGCCTGGCTGGCCGTGCGCGGCCAAGTGCCTGCCGCCAATGACGACGCGGCGCAGGCCCTGTTCATCGGCCAGCGCGGCACGCGCCTCACGGCCCAATCGGTCTGGCAGCGGTTGCGGCGGCGCAGCCAGGCCGCTGGGCTGGGCACGCCCGTGCATCCGCACATGCTGCGCCACAGCTTTGCCAGCCACCTGCTGCAATCCAGCGGCGACTTGCGCGCCGTGCAAGAGCTGCTGGGCCATGCCAGCATTGGCACCACGCAGGTCTATACGCGGCTGGACTTCCAGCATCTGGCCAAGGCCTACGATGCCGCGCACCCGCGCGCACGGCGCAAACCGGGGGGGGCTTGAAAGGGCGGTTGGGGCCGTGTATAGAGCCGCAGCAGCTATTGTTTTTGAAGTTCCCTGGCGACTTAAGGCGAAGGAAAATGTTGCGGCCGATGTCGTGTGGTACAGCGGCCAGTCGGCCCGCCGCAGGGCGCCGCTTCGTTTGGCCGGTCAGACCTGGCCCAAAGAAAGGGTGTGCATTGGGGTCGCCGTTATGCCCGGCTCTGGTCAGGTGATGCGGTGTGCCGCTGCGAGGGGTGATGTGCCGCAAGCCGCCTGAAAAAGCCAAGCGCTGCCAATGCGGGGCCGCTAAACTGGCCGGTTTCTGTTGTTCCACGGGCCGTCTATGTCTCTTATTCCTGCCACCATCCTCACCGGCTTTCTCGGTTCGGGCAAGACCACGCTGCTCAAGCGCGTGCTGACCGAGGCGCACGGGCAGAAGATCGCCGTCATCGAAAACGAATTCGGCGAGGAGAACATCGACAACGACATCCTCGTCAGCGACGACAAGGAGCAGATCGTGCAGATGAGCAACGGCTGCATCTGCTGCACCATCCGCGAAGATCTGCGCGCCACGCTGACCGATCTGGCCGCGCGCCGGCGCAAGGGAGAGCTGGACTTCGAGCGCGTCATCATCGAAACCACCGGCCTGGCCGACCCCGGCCCGGTGGCGCAGACCTTCTTCATGGACGACGAGGTGGCCGAGCAGTACCTGCTGGACGCCATCGTCACCCTGGTGGACGCCAAGCACGCCGCCCAGCAGCTCAACGACCGCCAGGAGGCGCGCCGCCAGGTGGGCTTTGCCGACCAGATCTTCATCAGCAAGGCCGACCTGGTGCCGCCCGAGGCGCTGGACGCGCTGCAGCACCGCCTCAAGCACATGAACCCGCGCGCGCCGCAGCAAGTGGTGCACTTTGGCGAGGCGCCGCTGGGCGCGGTGCTGGACTTGCGCGGCTTCAACCTGAACGCGAAGCTGGACATCGACCCCGACTTCCTGAAGGAGGGCGATGACCACCACCACGGCCACGGGCATGACCATGACCACGACCATACGCACTGCGACCACCCCTCGCACCAGTGCGGGCACGGCCACGACCATGACCATTCGCACGGCCACCATCACCACCATGACGACGACGTCAAGAGCTTCGTTTACCGCGCCGACCGCGCCTTCGACCCGGCCCGGCTGGAGGACTTCCTGGGCGCCATCGTCAACATCTACGGCCCGCGCATGCTGCGCTACAAGGGCGTACTGTGGATGAAAGGGGTGGAGCGCAAGGTCATCTTCCAGGGCGTGCACCAGCTCATGGGCAGCGACCTGGGCCCGGCTTGGGGCGAGGGCGAGCCGCGCGTGAGCAAGATGGTGTTCATCGGCATCGACCTGCCGCGCGACATTCTGGAGCAGGGCCTGGGCCAGTGCCTGAGCTGATGGCGCGGCCAGGGTTTCGCCCGGCGTGGCAACGCCGATACAATCGCCCGCCGTGTTGCGCTGTCCTGCCTGGCTCTGGCTAGTGCAAGGCAGGCAGCCCGCAGGCCACCTGTCAGGGTGGGGCGGCCAGCGGACGCGCATGGGAGCGAAAGCCCATGCCAGACCTGCCCCTGGCAGGCGTTTGAAAGCCGGCTTGCCGGCATAAAGGGAGACAGCGTGAAAACCACGGCTGAGAAAGCAAGTCGCCAAGCCACAGGCAAGGCATCTGCCAAGGCGTTGGCAGCCCGTCCGGCGGCCGCTGGCGCGGCTGCCGCATCTCGTTCTTCTCCTGCGCCTGCCGCCGCCAAAAATGCTGACAGCGCCCGTCGCCGGACGCCCACAGCTTCTCCACGGCCCGCGGCGGTATCAGCCGGCCGCGAGGCATCTCCCAACCAACGCTCACTACCCATGCCCGCTGCCAATGGGCGCCCCGTGATGAACATCCTGAAAAAAGACCCGCGCCTGGCCAACAACTGGAAGAGCAAGCCCGTCGAGGAACTGACCGATCCCGAGGTTCTTGCCATGCCCGATGACGAATACATGAACGACGTGCAGATGGCTTTCTTCCGCCGCAAGCTGGTGGCGCTGAAGGAGGGCATCCTGGCCAACGCGGGTGAAACCACGGAGCATCTGCGGGAAGACACTGTGGTCGTGCCCGACCCGGCCGACCGCGCCACCATTGAGGAAGAGCATGCGCTGGAGCTGCGTACGCGCGACCGCGAACGCAAGCTGCTCAAGAAAATCGAGCAGTCGATTGCCCGCATTGACACGGGCGACTACGGCTACTGTGATGAAACGGGCGAGCCCATTGGCGTGGGCCGCCTGCTGGCCCGCCCCACTGCCACGCTGTCGCTGGAGGCGCAGCAACGCCGCGAACTCAAGCAGAAGATGTTTGGCGACTGAGTGGCGCACGCTGGCAGCATTTCCCTTCCTATCTCGTTGAAGGCACGACCATGAGCCGAGACTCATCTTCCGGCGGCTTGCTGGCCAAGGTGGTCAAGTTCGTCAAGAACCCCGCGACGGATTGGGCTGATCTCGATCGCCCCGATTCGGAAAGTGGCGCTGACGAAACGCGCCAGGCTCTCAAGGAAATGATTGAGCGCAAACGGCGCAACGATTTCGTGCGCAACCGCGAATTCGACATGCTGCGCAAAGTGCGCCGCCGTGAGATCACGGCCGGGCAAGAAGGGGTGGCCCACGCCTCCTTCTATGTCAGCAGCCTGCCTGCCAGCACGGATGACCGCGCCCGCACGCTCGAGAAGATCGACGAGATCGAAGAGCAGATGTCCAGCACCTGGTTCAAGCGCAAGGATGCACCTTCAAGTGCGGTTTCTGTGCCAGCCTCCGCGCCTTCTGCGCCTGCCACGCGCTCCGTGCCGTTGGGCGAAATGCCGTCGGATCTGGCCAATGCTTTTGCGCCGACCGAGCCCATGCAGCATGCGGACGCGCCGGCCGAAGAGGGCGCGCCGGCCCTGGTGCCGACGCCGGCAGCCCCGGTTTTGGCCCCGGTGCCATCTCTGCCAGTGGAAGCGCCCCGGCCCGCCCCGGCGCGTGCCTTGCCTTCGACACTGGCGACGTTCGGCTTTGAGGGCGACTTCAATGTGGAGGTCACGGCCGAAACGGCCCAGGACCCCGAGCTGGAAGAAAGCGCTATCCGCTTTGCCAATGGCGACATGATCGGTGCCGAGGCGGGCCTGCTGGCGCTGGTGAGTGAAGGCGGTGCGCGCCCGGATCACATGGAAACGTGGCTTTGTCTGTTCGACTTTTATCGCGCCACGGCACAGCAAGCCAAGTTTGATGCCGCTGCGGAGGACTTTGCCAGCCGTTTCGGCCGGTCTGCGCCGCAGTGGGGAGTGCTGACGCAGGAAGCCGTGGAAGCCCTGTCGGCGCAACCGGCTACAGCCACGGCGGCTGCCAGCGCCGCTGTGGCGCAGTGGGTCGCGCCTTCGGTCATGACGGTGCAGTCCGTGGCGGCGCTCAAGGCGGTGCTCGGACGCCAGTCGCCGCCTTGGCGTATTGATTGGCGCTATCTCAAAAGCATTGATCCGGCCGCGCTGCCCGCTTTCATTGATGTGTTGCAGCAGTGGGGTGACAGCCGTGCCGACGTGAAATTCATAGGAGGCGAGCAACTGCTGCAGCTGCTTGTCGATCACTCGCCCACGGATGACCAGGGCGTTGATCCCCAGTGGTGGACGGCCCGCCTGGCCCTGCTGCGCCTGATGGGGGAAATGGACGAGTTTGATCTGGTGGCGCTGAACTACTGCGTGACCTATGAGGTTTCCCCGCCCGCCTGGCAAGACCCCCAATGCCGCTACAGCGCGATGACGCCGGAGGGCAACACCATTGCGCCAGAGAAGGACGCGGTGGCGGCTGAAGATGTGCGCGACGTGCATCCCGCATTCGCGCAAACCGTGCCGCCCACGCCGGGCGATCATGTGGCGCAACTGCATGAAGGGCACCTCAAGGCCAGTTTGCGGGGGGAAATTCTGGACGATGCCACACGCGCACTGGCGCCCGTGGATGCACAGGTGGGCCGTGCACAAACCATCGAGCTCAACTGCCGCCAGCTGCTGCGTGTGGATTTTGGCGCTGCCGGTACGCTGCTCAACTGGGCGGCGGAGCGCCAATCCAAGGGCCAGAAAGTGATGTTTACCCAGCTCAACCGCCTGATAGCGGTGTTTTTCGGCGTGGTGGGTATTCAGGACGTGGCGCGCGTGGTGCCGCGCCAGGATTGACGCCATCGCAGGCCGTGGTGTCGCGCAAGGATGTGCGTGCCCACTGAAACAGGCCGCCGCTGGCGGTGTGCCGGCATCGCCTCTTGTCAAACGGCATGACCATCCCCATCTGGGCGCGATGGAACAGTTTCACGGTACCACCATTCTCAGCGTGCGCCGCCAAACCCCTGACGGCTGGCAAGTCGCCATTGGCGGCGATGGGCAGGTCACGCTTGGCAATATTGTCATCAAGGGGTCGGCGCGCAAGGTGCGCAAGCTCTACCACGGCAAGGTGCTGGCAGGTTTTGCCGGGGCCACGGCCGATGCGTTCACCTTGTTCGAGCGCTTCGAGGCCAAGCTGGAAAAGCACCAGGGTCATCTGACCCGCGCCGCCATTGAACTGACCAAGGACTGGCGCACCGACCGCGTGCTGCGCAAGCTGGAAGCCATGCTGGCCGTGGCTGACCGTGATACTTCGCTCATCATCACCGGCAATGGCGATGTGCTGGAGCCGGAGCAGGGCATTGTGGCCATTGGCTCGGGCGGCGCTTACGCGCATTCGGCGGCCAAGGCGCTGCTCAATCACACCGACATGGGCGCCGAAGACATCGTGCGCCAGTCTCTGGCCATTGCCGGTGAGCTGTGCATTTACACCAATATGCAGCACAGCATCGAAACCTTGTGAACGATGACGGAGATGATCGCGCCGCTGCGCGGCAGCCATGACGGCGGCTGCGCCGCCATGATCTGGTAGCCATCATTCCGTCATTCGGGCCGCGCAGCGGCCCAGTCATCCTTCACCGAAGCTCCCAATTCCATGTCCAGCATGACCCCCCAGGAAATCGTCTCCGAACTTGACCGCCACATCGTTGGCCAGCAAGACGCCAAGCGCGCCGTGGCCATTGCGTTGCGCAACCGGTGGCGACGCCAGCGTGTGGACGCCAAACTGCGTCCCGAAATCACGCCCAAGAACATTCTGATGATTGGCCCGACTGGCGTGGGCAAGACCGAGATCGCGCGCCGCCTGGCCCGGCTGGCCAATGCGCCTTTCATCAAGGTGGAAGCCACCAAGTTCACCGAAGTGGGCTATGTGGGCAAGGATGTGGATTCGATCATCCGCGACCTGGCGGAAATGGCCGTCAAGCAAACGCGCGAGCAGGCCATGAAGCAGCACCGCACGCGCGCGCAGGATTTGGCGGAAGAACGCATTCTGGACGTGCTGCTGCCGCCCGCCCGCAATGCCGATGGCAGCAACGCGGCTGCCGCCGACAGCGCGGCGCGCCAGGGCTTCCGCAAGAAGCTGCGCGAAGGCCAGCTGGACGACAAGGAGATCGAGCTGGATCTGGCCCAGCCGCAGCCCATGCTGGAAGTGATGGGCCCGCCGGGCATGGAGGACATGGCGGAGCAGCTGCGCGGCATGATTGGCCAGATGGGCGCGCAGCGCCGCAAGACGCGCCGCGTGAAAATCGGTGAAGCCATGAAGCTGCTGACCGACGAAGAGGCGGCGAAGCTGGTGAACGAGGACGAAATCCGTGCCGACGCCGTGCGCAACTTGGAGCAAAACGGCATCGTCTTCATCGACGAGATTGACAAAGTAGCCGCCCGTGGCGAAGGCGGCGGCACGGCCGAAGTCTCGCGCCAAGGCGTGCAGCGCGATCTGCTGCCGCTGGTGGAGGGCACCACCGTCAGCACCAAATACGGCATGGTGCGCACGGATCACATTCTGTTCATTGCCTCTGGCGCTTTCCACCTCGCCAAGCCGAGCGATCTGATTCCGGAACTGCAAGGGCGCTTTCCCATTCGGGTGGAACTGGCTTCGCTGTCCGTGTCGGATTTCGAGGCCATCCTCACGCAAACACATGCCTCATTGGTGCGCCAGTACCAGGCATTGCTGGCAACGGAGGGAGTCACGCTCGATTTCCGGCCTGACGGCATCGCCCGCCTGGCGCACATCGCCTGCGCAGTCAATGAGTCCACCGAAAACATCGGGGCGCGCCGCCTGGCCACGGTGATGGAGCGCCTGTTGGACGAGGTGAGCTTCGATGCCACGCGCCTGGAGGGGCAGACCGTTGTCATCGACGCAGCCTATGTTGATCAGCGCCTGAATGCACTGAGCCAGGACGAAGACTTGTCGCGCTACATCCTGTGAAGCCGTGGCTGGCGCGCCCTGCTGGCGGGCGTAGCCGTCATCGCAGGGGCTTGCCAAAGCCGCTACTAACCACCACCGGCCCTTGACTGCTTGTCAGGGGCCGTTTTCTTGGGCCGCAGGCAAGATGCCGTCACTCGAATGCGGGGGTGGGTGGTTACTTTCAAAATATGCGCTAAGTACTTTTTTTGAAAGGGTTTTTAGCGATACCGGCATGACGAATGGCGGCTAAGGCCTTGATTTCATTGAAATAATTTGTAGCCGCCTCATGCGGGGTGGCGGCATTTCCTGCTACAGTGCAAAAAAGTGCAATTAAGTGGCTAAAAGTGGCCTCAGGTGGCTGGTTGCACCCATAAAAGCAGGAGTTTTCGCAAGTGTTTCAAGGGGCGTCGTCGCTCAATCTGGATGCCAAGGGTCGCATGTCCGTGCCGACCCGGTATCGCGACGTCCTGAGCGCCACGGCCAGCGGTCAACTCACCATCACGCGCCACCCGGACGGTTATTTGATGGTGTTTCCCCGGCCAGAGTGGGAGAAGGCGCGTGAGCGCATTGCCGCGCTGCCCATGACGGGGCAGTGGTGGAAGCGCGTTTTTCTCGGCAACGCCATGGATGTCGAGATGGATGGCACAGGCCGCGTGCTGATTTCGCCCGAGTTGCGTCAGGCCGTGGGCATCACGCGCGAAGTGCTGTTGCTGGGCATGGGCAAGCACTTTGAGCTGTGGGACAAAGACACCTATCAGGCCAAGGAGGCGGAAGCCATGCAGGCCGAGATGCCCGACGTGTTCAAGGACTTTTCGTTCTGAAAGGCGGGCGCGCGGTGCAAACATGGCAGCACACCACGGTTTTGCTTCAGGAGGCGGTCGATCAGCTGGTCACCGCGCCGGGGGGCAGCTATGTCGACGCCACGTTCGGCCGCGGCGGCCATGCGCGTGCCATTTTGGCGCGGCTGTCGCCCCAGGGGCGGCTGACGGCGTTTGACAAGGACCCGGAGGCGCTGGCCGAGGCGGCCCGCATTCAGGACGCGCGCTTTGCCATCCGGCACGAAGGGTTTCGCCATTTGGCGGCGCTGCCGCCGTGCAGTGTGGACGGGGTGCTGATGGATCTGGGCGTGAGTTCGCCGCAGATCGACAACCCCGCCCGGGGTTTTTCTTTTCGTGCCGATGGCCCGCTCGACATGCGCATGGATCCCACGCGCGGCCAGAGCGTGGCCGACTGGCTGGCCGAGGCCGGCGAGCGGCAAATCGCGGAGGTGATTCGTGACTACGGCGAAGAACGGTTTGCTGTTTCGATTGCAAAGGCGATTGTGGCTCGCCGACAGGAGCGGGGCCCTGTTTCAACCACCGCCGAACTGGCCGCACTCGTGGCTGGCGCGGTCAAAACCCGCGAGCCGGGCCAGAACCCTGCAACGCGCACATTTCAGGCTTTTCGGATTTTCATCAACGCCGAGCTTGAAGAGCTCCAACAGGCGCTAGAGGCCACGTTGCATGTGTTGCGGCCGGGGGGGCGTCTGGTGGTGATCAGTTTTCACTCGCTGGAAGACCGTATCGTCAAGCAGTTCATCGCGCGCCATTCGCGGGCGGTGGTGGACCGGCGCGCGCCTTTCGCCCCTGTGCCGCCCCTGCCGTTGCGGGCGCTGGGGCGGGTGCGCCCGGGCGATGCGGAAGTGGCGGCCAACCCCCGCGCGCGCAGCGCGGTCATGCGCATGGCCGAGCGCACGGCGGACGCCGCCGTGCGGCAGGAGGTGGCGGCATGACGCGCCTTTCCGTCATGCTGCTGGCGGCCGTGGTGTTCAGCGCGCTGTACATCGTGCGCGTGCAATATGACTCGCGCCGCCTGTTCACCGAGCTGGACCGTGCACTGGCTGAAGCCCACCGGCTGGAGACGGAGCACAGCCGCCTGGAAGTGGAAAAACGCGCCGAGGCCACCTCGCTGCGCGTGGAAAAGCTGGCCAAGGAAAAGCTGGGCATGCGCGCGGCCACGCCAGCCATCACGGAATACGTCACGCTGCGCACCGCGGCGCCGGCGCCTGGAGGGGCGGCGCGGTGAAAAGCATTCGCTACACGGCCAGTCCGCTGCTGGCGTCCAAAACGCCCGTCTGGCGCAGCAAGTTCATCGTGGCGTGCCTGGCGCTGGCCTTCATGGGTCTGATCGGGCGCGCCGCTTACGTGCAGGTGTTTGGCAATGCCTTCTTCCAGCGCCAGGGCGAAGTGCGTTTTGCCCGCACGCTGGAGCTGCCGGCCAGCCGGGGGCGCATTCTGGACCGCCATGGCTTCATCCTGGCTTCCAGCGTGGTGGCGCCCAGCATCTGGGCCATTCCGGAAGATGTGGATCCCGACCCGGCCCGGCGGCGCCAGTTGGCGCGCCTGCTGGGCATGCCCGTGGCCGAGCTGAACAAGAAGCTGCAGGACCATGAAAAAACCTTCGTCTGGCTCAAGCGCCAGGTGGACGAGCCGGTGGCCAAGCAGATCGCCGACATGAAAATGGCCGGCATTCACCAGCGCAAGGAATACAAGCGCAAATACCCGGAAGGCGCGGCGGCGGCCCATGTGGTGGGCTTTGCCAATGTGGAAAACCGCGGGCAGGAAGGCGCGGAGCTGTCGTTTGAAAAGCAGCTGGCGGGCCGCCCCGGCTCGCGCCGCGTCATCAAGGACCGGCTGGGCCGCGTGGTCGAGGCCGTGGGCGATGAGGTGCCGCCGGTGGACGGGCAGGATATTCAGCTGTCCATTGATTCCAAGGTGCAGTTCTTCGCTTACCAGAAGCTGCGCGACGCCGTGACCGAACACAAGGCGCGCGCGGGCAGCGTGGTGGTGCTGGACGCCGTGACCGGCGAAGTGCTGGCCCTGGCCAACTACCCCAGCTATTCGCCCGATGACCGCCGCCGCCTCACGGGCGCGCAGCTGCGCAACATCGCGCTGACCGACACCTTCGAGCCTGGCTCCACCATGAAACCCATTACCGTGGCCATGGCCCTGGAAGCCGGGCGCGTGACGCCGCGCACGGTGATCCAGACCGCGCCGGGCACGTACCAGCTGGACCGCTTCACCATCCGCGACACGCGCAATTACGGCCCGCTGACCGTGGAAGGCGTGATCCAGAAGTCCAGCAACGTGGGCTCGCTCAAGATCGCCCAAAGGCTGCGCCCGCAAGAGATGTGGGACACCTACACCGCGCTGGGTTACGGCCAACGGCCCGACCTGGACTTTCCGGGCGTGGCCGTGGGCAGGCTGCGCCCGTGGAAGAGCTGGCGGCCCGTGGAGCAGGCCACCATGTCCTACGGCTATGGCCTGTCGGCCTCGCTGTTCCAGATGGCGCATTCGTACACCGCCTTCGCGCATGACGGACAGGTCATACCCGCCACCTTGCTTAAAAGCCCGGACGGCGCACCCGTGCAAGGCGTGCAGGTTTTTTCGCCCCAGAACGCGCGGGCTGTGCGCAAGATGCTGCAAATGGCCGCCGGCCCCGGCGGCACGGGCCAGCGCGCGCAAACCGTGGGTTATTCGGTGGGGGGCAAGTCGGGCACGGCGCGCAAGCAAGTCGGCAAGGGCTACGACGCGGGCCGTTACCGCGCCTGGTTCACCGGCCTGGCGCC
Source organism: Comamonadaceae bacterium OH2545_COT-014 (assembly GCA_003859965.1). GTDB lineage: Bacteria > Pseudomonadota > Gammaproteobacteria > Burkholderiales > Burkholderiaceae_C > Ottowia. Next base: position 13,062 of record RQYR01000032.1, read on the forward strand.
GGTGGAGCAGCCGCGCATCGTGGTGGCCGTGATGATTGACGAGCCAAGCAACGGCACTTACTACGGCGGCGCCGTGGCGGCCCCCGTGTTCAGCGAAGTGGTGCAACAGACGCTGCGCATGATGGGCGTGCCGCCCGACATGGCGGTGCAGCCGCAGATCGTGGCCGAAGCGGTGGAGGAAACGCTTTGATGACAACCATCATGCAGTTGCACACCCCCCAGGAGGCCGCGCGGTGGTTGCGCGCGCGTGTCACGGGCAGCCTGCAGGTGGACAGCCGGCAGGCGGGCGCGGGCGATGGCTTCATCGCCTGGCCGGGCGCGGCCACTGACGGGCGGCGCTTCGTGCGCGCTGCCTTGGCGCAAGGGGCGGCGGCTTGCCTGGTGGAACGTCAGGGCATGGAAGCCTTCGAGCTGCCCGCCAGCGAGCAGGTGGCCTGCTATGCCGGCCTGAAAGCCGTGACCGGCCTGATTGCCGACGCCTACTACGGCGCGCCTTCCCGCGCCCTGGACGTGGTGGCGTTCACCGGCACCAACGGCAAAACCTCCAGCGCCTGGTGGCTGGCTGCGGCGCTATCAGAAAAGGAGCTGCTTGGGCACGGCCCGTGTGCCTTGGTGGGTACTTTGGGCGTGGGCGTGCCGCCCGCGCTGCAAGGCACCGGCATGACCACGCCCGACCCGGTGCGCATGCACCGCCACTTCCGCGCCTTTGCCGACGCCGGGGTTCGCGCCTGCGCCATGGAGGCGTCTTCCATCGGCATTGCCGAGCAGCGCTTGACCGGCACCGCCATACGCGTGGCCGTGTTCACCAATTTCACGCAAGACCATCTGGACTACCACGGCAGCATGCAGGCCTACTGGGAGGCCAAGGCCGCCCTCTTTGCCTGGCCCGGCCTGTCGGCCGCTGTCATCAACATGGACGACGCCAAGGGCGCCGAACTGGCCCGCCTGGCCAATGACTACGGCCTGGATGTGTGGACTTTCTCGCTGCACCAGCCCACCACGGCCCGCCTGCACGCCGAGGCGCTGGTTCAGCGCGCGCAAGGCCTGTCTTTTACCGTGCGCGAGGAGGGCGCCGCCGCGCACGCGCTGGCGACCGCGCTGATTGGCGAATACAACGTCAGCAACCTGCTGGGCGTGATTGGCGCGCTGCGCGCGCTGGGCGTGCCGCTGGCCGATGCCGTGCGCGCCTGCGCGCACCTGCCCGCCGTGCCGGGGCGCATGGAGCAGATCGCGCAGCCCGGCGCGCCGCTGGCCGTGGTGGACTACGCCCACACGCCCGACGCGCTGGACAAGGCGCTGACCGCGCTGCGCCCGCTGGCGCAGGCGCGCGGCGGGCGGCTGTGGGCCGTGTTCGGCTGCGGCGGCAACCGCGACGCGGGCAAGCGTCCGCTGATGGCCGCCGCTGCCGAGGCGCGCGCCGATCGCGTGTGCCTGACCAGCGACAACCCGCGCGACGAAGCGCCCGAGGCCATCATCGACGACATGCGGCGCGGCCTGCGCGCCCCTGGCGCCGCGCGCGTGCAGGCCGACCGCGCGCGCGCCATCGCCGATGCGCTGGCCGAGGCTGCCCCGGCCGACGTGGTGCTGATCGCCGGCAAGGGCCACGAGGACTACCAGGAAGTGCAGGGCGAGCGCCGCCCCTTCTCGGACCAGGCCGAGGCGCGCCGCGCCCTGGCCGCGCGCCTGGGCACGGCGGAGGCGCGCGCATGAACGATATGCAGCTGAGCCTGGCCCAGGCCGCCGCCTGGCTGGACGGCGCCGAAGTGGTGGGCGATGCCGCCACCCGCGTGGCGCGCGTGCACAGCGACAGCCGCACGCTGGCTGCGGGCGATTTGTTCGTGGCGCTGCGCGGCGAGCGCTTCGACGCCACGCAGTTTCTGCCCCAGGCGCGACAAAAAGGTGCGGTGGCCGCGCTGGTCGGGCGCGAGGCGCTCCCGCTTTTGCAGCAGTCCGGCCTGCCGGGCATCGTGGTGCCCGATGCGCGGCGCGCCCTGGGCCAGCTGGCCGCCGGCTGGCGCCGCCAGTTCACGCTGCCGCTGATCGCCGTGACCGGCAGCAACGGCAAGACCACGGTGACGCAGATGATCGCGTCCATGCTGCGCGCTTGGCAGGGCGAGGCGGCGCTGGCCACCGAAGGCAATTTCAACAACGACATCGGCCTGCCGCTGACCCTGCTGCGCCTGCGCCCCGCGCACCGCGTGGCCGTGGTGGAGCTGGGCATGAACCACCCGGGCGAAATCGCCCAGCTGGCCGCCGTGGCCGCGCCCACTGTGGCGCTGGTCAACAACGCGCAGCGCGAGCATCTGGAATTCATGGCCACGGTGGATGCCGTGGCGCGCGAAAACGGGGCCGTGCTGGCCGCGCTGGCAGAAGGCGGAACGGCCGTTTTCCCTGCCGGAGATGCCTACCAGGCGCTCTGGACGCGTTTGGCACATCAACGAGAGATGAGATTGTTTGGAGAGCAGTCCGACGGCGCTGCCGTGTTTGCGCGCGCGGCCGTCTGGGAGGGCGCGGCCTGGCACGTTCAGGCCGCCACGCCGGCGGGCGAAGTCGCGTTCGAATTGCATGCGGCGGGCCGCCACAACGTGCGCAACGCGCTGGCCGCGCTGGCGTGTGCAGAGGTGGCAGGCGTGCCGCCGGCGCACATGGCTGCGGGGCTGACGGCTTTCCGCCCGGTGCAGGGCCGTTCGCGCACGCTGGGGCTGCGCGTGGCCGGCCGCGCCGTGACGCTGATCGACGATACCTACAACGCCAACCCCGACTCGGTACGCGCGCTGATCGACGTGCTGACCGAACTGCCCGGCCCGCGCACGCTGCTGCTGGGCGACATGGGCGAAGTGGGCGCGCAAGGGCCGGCCTTTCATGCCGAAGCGGGCGCCTATGCGCGCGAGCGCGGCATTGAACGCCTGCTGACGCTGGGCGAGCTGGCGGCGCATGCCGCGCAAGCCTTTGGCGCGGGCGGCACGCACTGTGACGGCATCGACGCGCTCAACGCCGCCGCGCGCCAGGCGCTGGCCGCCAGTGCCAGCCTGGCCGTGAAAGGCTCGCGCTTTATGCGCATGGAGCGGGCCGTGCGGGCCTTGCAGGCTGCCGCCTCTGGCGAGGTGGCGCAGGAAGGAGCGGCCCATGCTGCTTAGCCTGGCCTTGTGGCTGCAAACGCTGTCGCCGGACTTCGGCTTCTTCCGCGTGTTCCAGTACCTCACCTTCCGCGCGGTGATGGCGGCCATGACGGCGCTGCTCATCGGCGTGGCGCTGGGGCCGTGGGTCATTCGCCGCCTGACCGAGCTGAAGATCGGCCAGCCGGTGCGCGGCTACGCGATGGAAACGCACCTGTCCAAGAGCGGCACGCCCACCATGGGCGGCGTGCTGGTGCTGCTGGCCATCGCCATCGCCACGCTGCTGTGGTTTGACCTGAGCAACCGCTTCGTCTGGATCGTGATGCTCGTCACCTTCGGCTTTGGCGCCATCGGCTGGGTGGACGACTGGCGAAAGGTGGTCAACAAGGACCCGGAGGGCATGCGCTCGCGCGAGAAGTATTTCTGGCAATCGGTCATCGGCCTGGTGGCGGCGCTGATGCTGGTGTTCAGCATTTCCGAGAGCAGCAACGCGCGCGCGTGGGAGCTGTTCGTGGAATGGGTGTCCTCGGGCTTCACCATTGACCTGCCGCATACCACGCAACTGTTCGTGCCCTTTTTCAAGGAAGTGGCCTACCCGCTGGGCGTGCTGGGCTTCGTGGTGTTGAGCTACCTGGTGATCGTGGGCGCCAGCAACGCCGTGAACCTGACCGACGGGCTGGACGGGCTGGCCATCATGCCGGTCATCATGGTGGGCTCGGCGCTGGGCGTGTTCGCCTATGTCACGGGCAGCTCGGTGTTTTCCAAGTACCTGCTGTTTCCGCATATTCCGGGCGCGGGCGAGCTGCTGGTGTTTTGCGCCGCCATGGCGGGCGCGGGCCTGGCCTTTCTGTGGTTCAACGCCCACCCGGCGCAGGTGTTCATGGGCGACGTGGGCGCGCTGGCGCTGGGCGGCGCCCTGGGCACCATCGCCGTCATCGTGCGGCAGGAAATGGTGCTGGCCATCATGGGCGGCGTGTTCGTGGCCGAGGCGCTGTCGGTCATGGCCCAGGTGCTGTACTTCAAATACACCAAGCGCCGCTACGGCGAAGGCCGCCGCCTGCTGCGCATGGCGCCGCTGCACCACCATTTCGAAAAAAGCGGCTGGGCCGAGACGCAAGTGGTGGTGCGCTTTTGGATCATCACCATGCTGCTGTGCCTGGTGGGGCTGGCATCGCTGAAGCTGAGGTAACGGATGAGCATCCCCCCTGAGTCGCTTCGCGCCTTCCTCCCTCTCTCACCTTTCTCTACGCGGCTGCGCCGCTGCGAGAGGGGCGCGCGCCCGGCACGCTATTTCCCTCTTTTTCTTGGCAAGGAGGCCCGCGCATGACGCCGGATCAGTCGCCTGACGCGCACGTGCTGGTGCTGGGGCTGGGCCATTCGGGCCTGGCCATGGCGTGCTGGTGCGCCCGCCAAGGGGCGGCGGTGACGGTGGCTGACACGCGCGAGGCGCCGCCGCAGCGCGCCGCGCTGGCGCAAGAGGTGCCCGCCGCCCGCTTCGTGGCCGGTGCGTTCGATGCCACCTTGCTGGACAGCGCCCCTTTCACCCGCGTGCTGCGCAGCCCCGGCCTGCCGCCAGCGGACATCGCGGCGCTGGTGCAAGCGGCCCAGGCGCGCGGCGTGCCGGTAGCGGGCGAGCTGGACGTATTCAGCGAAGCGCTGGCCGCGCTGCGCGCCGAACGCGGCTACGCGCCCGCCGTGCTGGCCATCACGGGCACCAACGGCAAGACCACGGTGACGTCGCTGACCGGCCAGCTGGCCGAGCGCGCAGGCAAGCGCGTGGCGGTGGCGGGCAACATCGGCCCCACGCTGCTGGACACGCTGGCGGCGCACCTGGCGGCGGACACTTTGCCCGAGGTGTGGGTGCTGGAGCTGTCGAGCTTCCAGCTCGACGCCGCGCAGGCGTTCGAGCCCACGGCTGCTGCCGTGCTCAACCTCACGCAAGACCATCTGGACTGGCATGGCGGCATGGCCGCTTATGCGGCCGCCAAGGCCAAGGTCTTCGGTCACGCCGGCCTGATGGTGCTGAACCGCGACGACCCGCTGGTGGCCGCCATGCGGCCCGAGCCGCCGCCCGTGGCGAAGCCGCCCAGGGGCGCGCCGCGCCCCGCCCCGCGCGCCGTGGTCAGTTTTGGCGCCGATCTGCCGCCCGCGCCGGGCGATTTCGGTCTGGAAACCATCAACGGCATGACATGGCTGGTGCGCGCGCAAGAAGCCGATGAAACCCGCACGCGCCGCAAGCACGGCCCGGCGGAGGACGAACGGCACCTGCAGCGCCTGATGCCGGCGGATGCGCTGCGCGTCCGCGGCCGTCACAACGCGCTGAACGCGCTGGCCGCGCTGGCCCTGGCGCAAGCGGCCGGCTGCGCGCTGGCGCCCATGCTCTACGGCTTGCGCGAATACCGTGGCGAGCCGCACCGCGTGGAACCCGTCGGCGTGCTGGATGGCGTGGAATACGTTGATGACAGCAAAGGCACGAACGTGGGCGCCACCGTGGCCGCGCTGCATGGCCTGGGGGCTGAAAGAAAACTGGTCGTCATTCTGGGTGGCGACGGCAAAGGACAGGACTTTGGCCCGCTGGCCGGGCCGGTGGCGCGTTTTGCACGCGCGGTGGTGCTGATCGGGCGTGACGCCGAACGTCTGGCCGAGGCGCTGGCCAGCGCCAGCGTGCCCCTGCACCGCGCGGCTGGCATGCCGCAAGCCGTGGCGGCGGCACGCCAGGCGGCGCGCCCGGGCGATGCGGTGCTGCTTTCGCCCGCCTGCGCGAGCCTGGACATGTATCGCGACTACGCACACCGTGCCGAGGCATTTCGCGCCGCCATCGAGGCGGCGGCCATGGAAGCAGGCGCCACGCTGGAGGCTGCGGCATGAACGGCCTGGCGGACAAACTGGTTTCCGGCATGGGCCGTTTGCCCGGCCCGGCAAGGCCAAGCCGCCGCCGCGCCGCCGCCGGGGTGGATTTGCCCGTGCGCATTGGCGGCATGGAATACGCGCGCACGTCCAATGCGCCCGCGCATGTGCTGGGCTTTGACCAGGTGCTGATCTGGGTGGTGGTGGGACTGCTGGCCTGGGGGCTGGTGATGGTGTATTCGGCCACCATCGCGTTGCCGGACAACCCGCGTTTCGCGCGCTACGCGCCGCATGACTTTCTGCTGCGCCACGCCATGTGGGTGGTCATCGCCTGCATGGCGGCGCTGCTGGCGTTTCAGGTGCGCATGAACTGGTGGGAAAAGGCGGCGCCCTGGCTGTTCGTGGGGGCGCTGGTGATGCTGATCGCGGTGCTGATTCCGCACGTGGGCATCGTGGTCAATGGCGCGCGCCGCTGGATTGGTCTGGGGCCGCTGCGCTTTCAGCCGTCAGAGGTGGCCAAGCTCGCGGTGCTGCTGTATGCCGCAGGCTACATGGTGCGCAAGATGGACGTGAAAGAGCGTTTCTTTCGCGCCGTGCTGCCCATGGCTGCGGCCGTGGGGGTGGTGGGCATGCTGCTGCTGGCCCAGCCGGACATGGGCGCGTTCATGGTGATCGCCGTCATCGCCATGGGCATCCTGTTTCTGGGGGGCGTGAACGCGCGCATGTTCTTCCTGATCGCGGCCATCCTGTTTGTTGCCTTCGCGCTGATGATCTGGACCTCGGACTGGCGGCGCGAACGCATCTTCGCCTACCTGGATCCGTGGAGCGAGCAGCATGCGCTGGGCAAGGGCTACCAGCTCTCGCATGCGCTGATCGCCATTGGCCGGGGCGAAATCTGGGGGGTGGGCCTGGGCGGCAGCATCGAGAAACTGCACTGGCTGCCCGAGGCGCACACCGACTTCCTGCTGGCCGTGATCGGCGAGGAATTCGGCCTCATCGGCATGAGCTGCGTCATCGTCGCCTTCATGTGGATCACGCGCCGCATCATGGTCATCGGCCGCCAGGCCATTGCGCTGGACCGCGTGTTCTCCGGCCTGGTGGCGCAGGGCATCGGCCTGTGGATCGGCTTTCAGGCCTTCATCAACATCGGCGTCAACCTGGGCGCGCTGCCCACCAAGGGGCTGACCCTGCCGTTCATGAGCTACGGCGGTTCGGCCATTCTGGTGAACATGGTGGGCATCGCCATCGCGCTGCGGGTCGATCTGGAGAACCGCCAACTCATGCATGGAGGCCGCGCATGAGCGCCCCGCACGCGGCAGTGGAGCGCGCGCGCCAGAAGTGCGCCTTGGTCATGGCCGGCGGCACCGGCGGCCACATCTTTCCCGGCCTGGCCGTGGCCGAGGCGCTGCGCGCGCGCGGCTGGCGCGTGCACTGGCTGGGCGCGCCCGCCAGCATGGAAGAAAAGCTGGTGCCGCCGCAGGGCTTTGCGTTCGAGCCCATCGACTTCGGCGGCGTGCGCGGCAAGGGCCCGCTCACGCTGGCGCTGCTGCCGCTGCGGCTGCTGCGCGCCTTCGGCCAGGCGCTGGGCGTGGTGCGCCGCGTGCGGCCCGACGTGCTGGTGGGCCTAGGCGGCTACATCACCTTTCCGGGCGGGCTGATGGGCGTGGCCTGCGGCAAGCCGCTGGTGCTGCACGAACAGAATTCGGTGGCCGGCATGGCCAACAAAGTGCTGCGCCATGTGGCCGACCGCGTGTTCACCGCCTTCCCCGGCGCGCTGCCCCAAGGCGAATGGGTGGGCAACCCGCTGCGCGCCGCGTTCACCGAGGCGCCGCCCCCGGCCGAACGCTTTGCCGGCCGCGGCGGCCCGCTGCGCGTGCTGGTGGTGGGCGGCAGCCTGGGCGCGCAGGTGCTGAACGAGGTGGTGCCCCAGGCGCTGGCGCGCCTGCCCGAAGCCCAACGCCCACAGGTGCTGCACCAAAGCGGCGCGCGGCAGATCGACGCGCTGCGCGCCCATTACGCCGCCGCTGGCGTGAGCGCCGAAACCGTGCCCTTCATCGACGACATGGCCCGCGCCTATGCCGAGGCCGACCTGGTGATCTGCCGCGCCGGCGCCACCACCGTGAGCGAGCTGGCCGCCGTGGGCGCGGCCGCGCTGTTCGTGCCCTACCCGCATGCGGTGGACGACCACCAGACGGCCAACGCGCGCTGGCTGGTCGAGCAGGGCGCCGGCTGGCTGCTGCCGCAAGGCGAGCTGACGCCGGAAACACTGGCTGGAATGCTATTGAAAATGGAGCGTGTCACGCTGATGCAGCATGCCGAAAAGGCCAAAACCATGCAAAAGATTCATGCCGTGCAGGCCGTGGTGGCCGCATGCGAGGAGCTGAGCCAGCGATGAAACACGCCATCCGTCACATCCACTTCGTCGGCGTGGGCGGCGCGGGCATGAGCGGCATCGCCGAGATCCTGCACAACCTGGGCTACGTCATCAGCGGCTCCGACCTGGCTGGCGGCGCCACGCTGCAACGGCTGGCAGCGCTGGGCATACGCACCTTCATCGGCCATGCCGCCGCGCACATTGAGGGGGCCGATGCCGTGGTCACCTCCACCGCCGTGCAGCCCGACAACCCCGAGGTGCTGGCCGCGCGCGACAAGCACATCCCCGTGGTGCCGCGCGCGCTCATGCTGGCCGAGCTGATGCGGCTCAAGCAGGGCATTGCCATCGCCGGCACGCACGGCAAGACCACCACCACCAGCCTGGTGGCCAGCGTGCTGGCCGAAGGCGGGCTGGACCCCACCTTCGTCATCGGCGGGCGCCTCAACAGCGCGGGCGCCAACGCGCGCCTGGGCGCGGGCGAGCACATCGTGGTGGAGGCCGACGAGTCCGACGCCTCCTTCCTCAACCTGCTGCCCGTGATGGCCGTGGTCACCAATATCGACGCCGACCACATGGAAACCTACGGGCACGACTTCGGCCGGCTCAAGCAGGCCTTCGTCGATTTCCTGCACCGCATGCCCTTCTACGGCACCGCCGTGCTGTGCCTGGAAAGTCCTGCCGTGCGCGACATCCTGAACGACGTGGTCTGCCCCGTCACCACCTACGGCTTTGGCGAGGAGGCGCAGGTGCGCGCGGTGGACGTGCGCGCCGCCGGCGGGCAGATGCACTTCACCGTGCAACGGCGCAACGGCGTGCAGCTGCCCGACCTGCCCGTCACGCTCAACCTGGCGGGTGCGCACAACGTGCTCAACGCGCTGGCCGCCATCGCCGTGGCGGTGGAGCTGAACGTGCCCGACGCGGCGGTGCAAAAAGCGCTGGCCGAATTCAAGGGCGTGGGCCGGCGCTTCCAGCGCTATGGTGAGCTGCCCGCCAAGGGCGGCGGCACATTCACGCTGATCGACGACTACGGCCACCACCCGGTGGAAATGGCCGCCACGCTGGCGGCTGCGCGCGGCGCCTTCCCCGGGCGGCGGCTGGTGCTGGCTTTTCAGCCGCACCGCTACACCCGCACGCGCGACTGCTTCGAGGACTTCGTCAAGGTCATCGGCGCGGCCGACGCCGTGCTGCTGGCCGAGGTCTATGCCGCCGGCGAGGAGCCCATCGCCCATGCCGATGGCCGCGCGCTGGCGCGCGCGCTGCGCGTGGCCGGGCCGCTGGAGCCGGTGTTCGTGGACGACATCGCCGCCATGCCCGAGGCCGTGGCCGCGCATGCGCGCGCCGGCGACGTGGTGATGTGCATGGGCGCTGGCTCCATTGGCAGCGTGCCCGCGAAAGTCGTTGAAATGCTACAAAAAATAGAGCATAATCCACGCTGATTTCACCCGCCATGTCAACCCAAAACGCTCAATTCGGAAAAGTGGCCGTCCTCATGGGGGGCCGGTCGGCAGAAAGGGAGGTGTCCCTGATGTCCGGCGCTGGCGTGCTGCAGGCCTTGCGCGCCCGCGGCGTGGATGCGCACGCTTTCGATCCGGCCGAGCGGGACATGAGCGAGCTGCGCCGCGAGGGCTTCAAGCGCTGCTTCATTGCGCTGCATGGCCGCTACGGCGAAGACGGCACGGTGCAAGGCGCGCTGGAGCTGTTGGGCATTCCCTACACCGGCGCGGGCGTCATGGCTTCCAGCATGGCCATCGACAAGGTGATGACCAAGCGCGTCTGGCTGGCCGAGGGGCTGCCCACGCCGCGCTACGTGCTGCTGCACCGGGGCGCTTTCAGCGACGAGCGCGTGCGTGGCATTCCCGCCGAGCTGGGTTTGCCGCTGATCGTGAAGCCGGTGCGCGAAGGTTCGTCGCTGGGCGTGACCAAGGTCACGAGCGAAGCGCAAATACAAGAGGCCGTGGCCGCCGCTGCCGCGCTGGACGCCGACGTGCTGTGCGAGCAATTCATCGCGGGCGATGAAGTCACCTGCCCGGTGCTGGGCGAGGGAGATCGCGTGCGTGCGCTGCCGGTCATCCACATCGTGGCGCCAGGAGGCAACTACGACTTCCAGAACAAGTACTACACCGACGTGACCGAGTACCGCGTGCCTTGCGATTTGCCGCCGGGCGAAGAAGCGGCCGTTCAGGCGCTGTGCGAGCGCGCCTACCGCGTGCTCGGGTGCCGGGGCTGGGGCCGGCTTGACGTGATGATCGACGCCGCCACGCGCCAGCCCTATTTGCTGGAGATCAACACTTCGCCCGGCATGACCAGCCACTCGCTCGTGCCGATGGCGGCGCAGGCGGCGGGCACGAGCTATGAAGACCTGTGCCTGGCGCTGCTGGCTTCGGCCACGCTGGATTACCCGCCCGCCCCGCCGGAAGGAGACGCCGCATGAGCGACGCGCTGCCCGTCCCGCTCGACGTCAGGCTCATGAACGTGACGGCCTCGTTGCTCGTCACGGGCCTGGTGCTGGCCGGCATGGTGGCGGCCTTGTGGTGGGGGCTGCGTCACCCGGCCTTTTCCATCCGCCACATCACGGTGGCTGGCGATGTGGCGCACAACAGCGCCGCCAGCCTGGGCGCCAGCGTGGTGCCGCGCCTGGCGGGCAATTTCTTCACGCTGGATCTGGGCGGGGCTCAAGCGGCTTTTCAGACAGCGCCCTGGGTGCGCCGGGCCGTGGTTCAACGCGAATTTCCCAACCGCCTGCACGTCACGCTGCAAGAGCATGTGCCAGCAGCGTATTGGGGCGATGAGGGCAACCAGCTCGTCAACGTCCAGGGCGAAGTGTTCGACGCGCAGCATGACGACGTGGAAGAAGGCGCGGGCTTGCCCCGGCTGGCTGGGCCGGAAGGCCAGTCTGCCCTGGTGCTGGCCATGTACCAGCGCCTGGCGCCCCTGGTGGCGCCGCTGGGCGCGCGCCTGGAGCGATTGACCCTGCAGGCGCGCGGCAACTGGCATGCCGTACTGGACAAAGGCACGGTGATTGAGCTGGGCTATGGCGCCCCCGACACCCTGGCAGACAGGCTGACACAGTTTGCCGCCACCGCACGCGAGGTGGCGGCGCGCTACCAGCGCACGCCTGACGCCATTGAGCGGGCGGACTTGCGCCACGCCAGCGGTTATGCACTGCGCTTGCGTGGCGTAACCACGCTGCGGCCAGATGCCGCCACGGCTGCGGTCACGGTGGCGCCTGCCCGGCCCGCGGCGGCACGCCCGGCCCCTTCTTCTGCTGCCGCGCGGCGCGCCGCCGCGGCTTCACCCGCGCCGCGCCGGCGCTGACTACACAGGACACGAATCGGACGCAAGTCATGGCCAAGGAGTACAAGGATTTGATCGTGGGGCTGGACATCGGCACCGCCAAGATCATGGTGGTGGTGGGCGAAGTCCTGCCCGGCGGCGACCTCAAGCTCGCTGGCCTGGGCGTGGCGCCCAGCAACGGCCTCAAGCGCGGCGTGGTGGTCAACATCGACGCCACGGTGGCCAGCATCCAGCAGGCGCTGAAAGAGGCCGAGCTGATGGCCGACTGCAAGATTGGCCGCGTGTACACCGGTATCACCGGCAGCCACATCCGCGGCATCAACTCCAGCGGCATGGTGGCGGTGAAGGACAAGGAGGTCACGCCGGTGGACGTGGCGCGCGTGCTGGACACGGCCAAGGCCATCAACATCTCCAGCGACCAGCGTCTGCTGCTGGTGGAGCCGCAGGAGTTCGTCATCGACGGCCAGGACGTGCGCGAACCGGTGGGCATGAGCGGCATGCGGCTGGAGGCCAAGGTGCACATCGTCACCGGCGCGCAGAGCGCGGCCGAGAACATCATCAAGTGCGTGCGCCGCTGCGGGCTGGACGTGGAGCACCTGATGCTCAACCCGCTGGCCTCGGCCCAGGCGGTGCTGACCGACGACGAGCGCGAGCTGGGCGTGGCCTGTGTGGACATTGGCGCGGGTACGACCGACGTGGCCGTGTTCACCGGCGGCGCCATCCGCCACACGGCGGTCATTCCCATTGCGGGCGATCTCATCACCAGCGACATCGCCATGGCGCTGCGCACACCCACGGCCGATGCGGAGGACATCAAGGTCGAACACGGCTTTGCCAAGCAACTGCTGGCCGACCCCGAAACACAGATCGAAGTGCCGGGCTTGGGCGACCGCACGCCGCGCATGCTCAGCAAGCAGGCGCTGGCCGGGGTGATCGAGCCGCGCGTGGAGGAAATCTTCTCGCTCGTGCAGCAGGTCATCCGCGATTCGGGCTTTGAGGAAGTGCTGTCTTCCGGCGTGGTGCTCACCGGCGGCAGCGCCGTCATGCCGGGCATGGTGGAGCTGGGCGAGGACATTTTTCTCAAGCCCGTCCGGCGCGGCATTCCGAAATATTCACGCGCGCTGTCCGACATGGTGGCGCAGCCGCGCGCGGCCACCGTCATGGGGCTGATGGAAGAGGCCCGCCTGGCGCGCTTGCGCGGCTTCAAGGTGGCCCAGAAGGCCAGCAGCGTGAAAACCGCCTTTGGCCGCTTCAAGGACTTCATCGTGGGGAATTTCTGACCATGCGCCGCCTGTCACGGAATTTCCCTTCCCTCCACGCGGCGCTGCCCGGCTGGCCTGGCGCCGGGCCGCCTGCATGAAACGGGGAGGGCATGTCACACACACACCGCATCACGCATCACAACAACTCATCACACCCATTCAAGGCAACTGCAGGAACATCAGGAGATAGACACATGAGCATCGAAATGATCGACACGGGCGAATTCCACGCAGGCACGCAGATCAAGGTCATCGGCGTGGGCGGAGGCGGCAGCAACGCGGTGGATCACATGATCAACCGCAACGTGCAGGGCGTGGAATTCATCTGCGCCAACACCGACGCGCAGGCGCTGAGCCGCACGCTGGCCAGTGCCGCGATCCAGCTCGGCCAAAGCGGCCTGGGCGCGGGCAGCAAGCCCGACAAGGGCCGCGAGTGCGCCGAGGCCGCGGCCGATGACATCCGCCAGGCTATCCGCGGCGCGCACATGCTGTTCATCACCGCCGGCATGGGCGGCGGCACCGGCACCGGCGCTGCCCCCGTGATCGCCCGCATCGCCAAGGACATGGGCATCCTCACCGTGGCCGTAGTCACCAAGCCGTTCGACTGGGAGGGCGGGCGCCGCATGACCAACGCCGAGGCTGGCCTGAACGAGCTGGAGGCCAACGTCGATTCGCTGATCGTCGTGCTCAACGAGAAGCTGCTCGAGGTGCTGGGTGATGACATTACCCAGGAAGAAGCCTTTGCCCAGGCCAACGATGTGCTCAAGAACGCCGTGGGCGGCATTGCCGAGATCATCAACAACTACGGCAACGTCAACGTTGACTTCGAGGACGTGCGCACCGTGATGGGCGAGCCGGGCAAGGCCATGATGGGCACAGCCGCCGCCAGCGGCCCCGACCGTGCCCGCATCGCCGCCGAGCAGGCCATCGCCTGCCCGCTGCTGGAAGGCATCGACCTCTCCGGCGCCAAGGGCGTGCTGGTGCTGGTCACGGCGTCCAAGGGCTCGCTCAAGCTGAACGAGTCCAAGGAAGCGATGAACACCATCCGCGCCTACGCCTCGCCCGATGCGCACGTGATCTACGGCGCTGCCTACGACGATTCGCTGGGCGATGAGATCCGCGTGACCGTGGTGGCCACCGGCCTGTCGCGCCAGGGCGCGATGCGTCAGCCCATTACCGTGGTGCAAGGCGGCCTGCGCACCGGCACTGACAACGTGCCGCTGGCCGTGCCTTCGGCCGCGCACGGCGGCGGTATGGGCGGTGGCGCGGCTTCGTCGCGCGACTACGGCCACATGGCCGTGCCCAGCGTCTGGCGCAAACCGCCTGACCGCACGCACGCCGCCGCGCGCGTGGACGCGCTGTCGTCCGGTGGCATGGATGACTTTGAAATCCCGGCCTTCCTGCGCAAGCAGGCGGACTGACGCACCGGGGCGGCTTTTCCGCCCCTGTCCGTTCCTTCTGCCGGGTGGAGGCAGAAGGAACGCCCGCATGCGCGGGGCAGGCACACGCTTGGCCTCGCGTCGCCCCCGGGCCATGACCGCCGGCCGCCGGGCGCCGTATTTCCCTGCCGCCGTCCGGTTTGTTCCCGCCCCCTAGAATCGCCGCCCATGCTTGCGCAACGCACCCTCAAAACACTCACGCGCGCCGTTGGCGTGGGTCTGCACAGCGGCGAGCGCGTGGAGCTCACGCTGCGCCCCGCGCCGCCGGACACCGGCATCGTCTTCCGCCGCATCGACCTGGCCGAGCCGGTGGACATTCCCGTGCGCGCGCTGGCCGTGAACGACACGCGCCTGGCCACCACGCTGTCCAACGGCCAAGCCAAGGTGCGCACCATTGAACACCTCATGTCCGCCTGCGCCGGCCTGGGGCTGGACAACCTGTACGTGGACATCACCGCCGAGGAGGTGCCGATCCTCGACGGCTCGGCCTCGTCCTTCGTGTACCTGCTGCAAAGCGCGGGCATCGTGGCGCAGCCGGGCGCGCCCAAGAAGTTCGTGCGCGTCAAGCGCGCGGTGGAAGTGCGCGAAGGCGAGGGCGAGCAACTCAAATGGGCGCGGCTGACGCCGCACCACGGCTTCACGCTCAGCTTCGAGATCGACTTCCGGCACCCCGCCGTCAACGCCACCGGCCAGCGCGTGGACTTCGACATGGGTTCGGGCCGCTACAGCCGCGACATCGCACGCGCGCGCACCTTCGCCTTCAGCCGCGACGTGGAGGCCATGCGCTCGCACGGCCTGGCGCTGGGCGGCGGGCTGGATAACGCCATCGTCATGGACGACGTGAAGGTGCTCAACGCCGACGGCCTGCGCTACGACGAGGAATTCGCCAAGCACAAGATCCTGGACGCCATTGGCGACCTGTACTGCATCGGCCACCCGCTGCTGGCCGCCTACAGCGCCTTCCGCTCCGGCCACGCGCTCAACAACCAGCTGTTGCGCGCGTTGCTGGCGCAGCCTGATGCGTATGAAACCGTCAGCTTCGCCGACGAGCGCCAGGCTCCTGCGGGCTTTGCGCAGCTCGCGCGCGCCTGGTAAGCCGGGCGGCCCAGAACGCGGAACCAGCGCGTTTCACAACCAGGCATCACGGGCATCGGCACATGTTGCTTTTCCGCACCCTTGTCTTGCTGGGCCTGCTGGTGGCGCTGGTGTGCTTTGCCTTTTACGTGGCCGCAGGTGACCGGCGTTATCTGCGCTGGGGCTGGGTGGTGCTCAAGTGGGCGCTGCTGGCGGGGCTTGGCTTTTTCGCCGTGCTGATTGCTGAGCGCATGCTCTGACGGTGGTGGCCGCCGGGCGGGTAGTGGTTTGCTATTGAAAAGTGAGCTTCTCAGGCAATAGGGGTGTGCCTTGAGGCCGCTTTTTAATGTTATCGAAGGCGCTCTGAGGCTGCTTGCCGCCGGGCTGCGCCTGTGAAGGCTGCGGGCGATGGCGAAGCGGCCAGCCCATTGGTGTCAGGAAGCGGCGCGCGCGGTGGCGTCTGGCATCTCGCGCCACTGATACTGGCCTTGGCGCGGCGGGTATCGCAGCGGTGACAGCTTGCCGGAAGGTGCGCGCTGGAGGTGTCTGGCTGGGCGAAGCGTGCTGTGCTTTCAACGCCGCCGGTACATGCCGCTGGTGCGCCGCGCCTGCGCGTCGGCGGCGTGCAGGCGGCCCAGGGCGCGGCCAGCGTGGGCGTGCGTGATGGCCAGGCCCAGCGCGTCGGCGGCGTCGGGGCGTGGGGCGGCGGGCAGGTGCAGCAGGCGGCGCACCATTTCCTGCACCTGTGCCTTGGCGGCGCGGCCGTGGCCGGCCACGGCCTGTTTCATTTGCAAGGCGGTGTATTCGGCCACGGCCAGGTTTTGCGCCACCAGCGCCGTGACGCAGGCGCCGCGCGCCTGCCCCAGCAAGAGCGTGGCTTGGGGGTTGACGTTGACGAACACGATTTCCACCACGGCCACGTCGGGCGCGTAGCGCTGGCTGATCTCGCCAATGCCGTCAAACAGCAGCTTCAGCCGCGCGGGCAGGTTGCCTTGCTCGGCATCCGTGGTCTGAATGGTGCCGCTGGCCACGTAATGCAGCTCGGCGCCGGCCACGTCCAGAACGCCGAAGCCTGTGGTGCGCAGGCCGGGGTCGATGCCGAGGATTCGCATGGTCAGGCTCTGGAAAGGCGTGGCGGCCGGCTGGCCTGGGCGGGCTGCCGGGGGATGGCTTATTCGCGCCAGTGCTCGCCCACCCAGGTGGCCGGGCGAATGTAGCGAAAGCGCCGGTTGCGGCGGCCGGCCAGCGCGTCGGGCGGGTTGCATTCGCCGTGGAAGATGACGATGCGTGCGCCGGGCGGAATGGCCGGCGGCTGCCAGTAGTTGGCGGGCCAGCGCGGAATGCTGTGGTATTTGAAGCTGGGGCACCAGGCGGCGGGCCAGTAGGCGAGCTTGCCCTGACGGTGCAGGAAGTCCGACAGGTAGGCCTGCTCGTTGCGAAAGCGCGCGCGGATGGATTCGAAGTGGGCGCGAAAGTGCTCCAGCACGTCAGGGTGCGCACCCAGCTCGAAGCGGTAGACCGAGGAGTTGCCGGTGATGCGCCAGGGCCGCTTGTAGTCGTGGATGATGAGGAACTCGCCCGGCTGGGTGAAAAAGTCGTCCAGCGGGCCGACTACGACCACGTCGATGTCGAGAAACAGGGCCGTGCCGCGCAGGCCGTGCAGATCGGCGCTGAAGGTGGTGAGCTTGGTCCAGCCGCGCTCGGGGATGCCGGGCGGCAGCGCCAGCGGGGGTATGGGCAGGCACTGCACCTCGGGGCGGATGCCGGTGGCGTCGTCCGTCAGGCAGACGAAGTTGAACGCGCCGCGCAGGTGGCGGCGCACCATGGCGTAAAGGCGGTTGACGTATTCGGGGCCGTATTTGGCGCCCCACTTCATGCAAAGAATATGCCTTTCGGGCACGACTGCACTGCCTTGTTTGCTATCTTTTTTGATGGTTTCAGGCATGGTCGGGGGGCGCGGGCCGTCTAGTCGCCGCGGCCTTTTTTCACCGACTTCTGCTTGGGCTGGGCTTTCTTGACCTTGCCGCCGGCTGTCAGCCGCTGGTTGCCCAGCACGCGCAGCACCCGCACCTCGGGGCGCTGGCCGCCCCGGCTGCTGTACTTGAGCACCTTCACGTCCTTGGGACCGGGCTTGCGGTCTTCGTCCGGCGCACGGGTTTTTTCGGGCATGGGGCGCCACAGCACCAGCAGCTTGCCAATGTGCTGCACGGGGGCGGCATTCAGCTCGTCGGTCAGGCGTGCGTAGATGGCCTCGCGCGCGGCGCGGTCGTCGCCCAGCACGCGAATCTTGATGAGGCCGTGCGCGTTCAGCGCGGCGTCGGTTTCCTTGAGCACGGCGGGCGTCAGGCCGTCGCTGCCGATCATGACCACGGGGTCAAGATGGTGCGCCTCGGCGCGGTGCGCCTTGCGTTCGGCGGGGGTGAGTTCGATCTGGGGCATGGGGCCGTATTATCCGCGCGCGATGAAAGTCAAAACCAAAAGCAAGAAGGTCAACAAGGCGTGGCTGAACGACCATGTGAACGATCCCTACGTGAAGCTCGCGCAACGCGAGGGCTACCGCGCGCGGGCGGCGTACAAGCTCAAGGAGATTGACGAGGCGCTGCGCCTCATTCGCCCTGGCCACGTGGTGGTGGATCTGGGCGCGGCCCCCGGCGCGTGGAGCCAGTACGTACGCCGCCGCCTGGCGCCCGGCGGCGCGGCGGTGGGCGCGCTGGATGGCGCCATCGTCGCGCTGGACTTGCTGCCCATGGAGCCGGTGGAAGGCGTGACCTTCCTGCAGGGCGACTTCCGCGAAGAAGACACGCTGGCCCGCCTGCGCGAGGCGCTGGGCGGCCGCGCGGTGGACGTGGTGGTGTCCGACATGGCGCCCAACCTGTCGGGCATCGAGTCGGCGGATGCGGCGCGCATTGCCCACCTGATCGAGCTGGCCGTGGACTTTGCCCAAAACCACCTGCGCCCGGAGGGCGCGCTGGTGGCCAAGGTGTTTCACGGCAGTGGCTACAGCCAGCTGGTGAAACTGTTCAAAGATACCTTCAAGGTAGCCAAACCCATCAAGCCCAAGGCCTCGCGCGGCCGCTCTTCAGAGACTTTTCTGGTGGGCATCGGCCTGAAAAAACCGCCGCAGCCTTGACTCCTGTCAAGGCGGTGTAGCTGAATGTTGGCGCGCTCCATGGATGGCCTTGGCTGACAAGGGGTTGCGCGTAAAACTGCCGCGCAGCCACCCTTGAAATGCCTAAAATGGCCCGCACTTGCTCGGCCCTGGTCGAGTTTTGTTTTTTGCGTATTTGGAGCCTGGCTTGAAAAATCAGTGGTTCTCGAAAGTGGCTGTGTGGATGGTGATCGCCATGGTGCTGTTCACCGTGTTCAAGCAGTTCGATGGCGGCCGCATGGCAGGTGCCAGCCAAATGGCGTATTCCGACTTTCTGGAAGAAGTGCGCCAGGGCCGCGTGAAGAGCGCCACCATTCAGGAAGAGCCGGGCGGCACTAACATCGTGGCGGTGATGAACGACGACCGCCGCGTGCGCACCCAGGCCACCTATCTGGACCGCGGGCTGGTGGGCGACCTCATCAACCACAACGTCAAGTTCGACGTGAAGCCGCGCGAAGAAGGCTCGCTGCTGATGTCCCTGCTCATCAGCTGGGGGCCCATGCTGCTGCTCATCGGCGTGTGGATCTACTTCATGCGCCAGATGCAGGGCGGCGGCAAGGGCGGCGCCTTCAGCTTCGGCAAGAGCAAGGCGCGCATGCTGGACGAGAACAACAACCAGGTCACCTTTGCCGACGTGGCCGGCTGCGACGAGGCCAAGGAAGAAGTCAAGGAAGTGGTGGACTTCCTGAAAGACCCGCAGAAGTTCCAGAAGCTGGGCGGGCGCATCCCGCGCGGCCTGCTGCTGGTGGGCCCGCCCGGCACCGGCAAGACGCTGCTGGCCAAGTCCATCGCTGGCGAGGCCAAGGTGCCGTTCTTCTCCATCAGCGGCTCCGACTTCGTGGAAATGTTCGTCGGCGTGGGCGCGGCCCGCGTGCGCGACATGTTCGAGAACGCCAAGAAGAACGCGCCTTGCATCATCTTCATCGACGAAATCGACGCCGTGGGCCGCCAGCGTGGCGCCGGCCTGGGCGGCGGCAACGACGAGCGCGAGCAAACCCTTAATCAGATGCTGGTGGAGATGGACGGCTTCGAGACCAACCTGGGCGTGATCGTGGTGGCCGCCACCAACCGCCCGGACATCCTGGACGCCGCTCTGCTGCGCCCCGGCCGCTTCGACCGGCAGGTGTACGTAACCTTGCCCGACATCCGCGGGCGCGAGCAGATTCTGAACGTGCACATGCGCAAGATCCCCATCGGCCAGGATGTCAGCGCCAGCGTCATCGCGCGCGGCACGCCCGGCATGAGCGGCGCCGACCTGGCCAACCTGTGCAACGAGGCCGCGCTGATGGCCGCGCGCCGCAACGCCCGCGTGGTGGAAATGCAGGACTTCGAGAAGGCCAAGGACAAGATTCTCATGGGCCCGGAGCGCAAGAGCATGGTCATGCCCGAGGAAGAGCGCCGCAACACCGCCTACCACGAGGCCGGCCACGCCCTCATCGGCAAGCTTTTGCCCAAGTGCGACCCGGTGCACAAGGTCACCATCATCCCGCGCGGCCGAGCCCTGGGCGTGACCATGAGCCTGCCCGAGAACGACCGCTACAGCTACGACAAGGAATACATGCTGAACCAGATCAGCATGCTGTTCGGCGGCCGTATTGCCGAGGAGGTGTTCATGAACCAGATGACCACCGGCGCCAGCAACGACTTCGAACGCGCCACGCAAATCGCGCGCGACATGGTCATGCGCTACGGCATGAGCGATGCGCTTGGCCCCATGGTCTATGCCGAGAACGAGGGCGAGGTGTTCCTGGGCCGCAGCGTCACCAAGACCACCAACATCTCGGAAGAAACCATGCAGAAGGTTGATACCGAGGTGCGCCGCATCATCGACGAGCAGTACGCCCTGGCGCGCAAGCTGATCGAGGATAACCAGGACAAGATGCACGCCATGGCCAAGGCCTTGCTGGAGTGGGAGACCATTGACAGCGAACAGCTTGACGACATCATGGCGGGTCGCCCGCCGCGCCGCGCCCGCCGCAGGACTTCACGCCCCGCGCGCCCAGCTCCGGCGGCCCCGGCGGCGGCACGCCGGCCGGAGAAGCCGAGCCGGCCGACCCGGCGCCCACGGCGGCTTGAAGACGCGCTGCCTTTGGCATGACGTACACCCTGCGGGGCCGTTTGCAACGGCCCCGTTTTTTTGTGCTGGAATGCTTGGGGGTTGCCCTTTGTGTTCCGCTTTTTTCATTGGTTTTCGCCTTGTTCCGTCACTTGTTTCCGCCATGATTGCCTATACACCACCCATTCCCCAAGATCTGGCCTGCCTGAAAGACCGTCTGGGTTACACCGGCACGCAAATGGCCGAGCTGGCCAGCGTCTCAAGCAATAGCCAGTGGCGCAAATACACTGGCGGGGCAACGCCCAGGCCATTGAACCTGCACATGTGCTTTTTCATGGCGGCGCGCTTGGCCTTGAGCGAACAGGAGTTGGGCCGCATTGCGGCTGCCATGCAAGACATGGGTGCCATAGTGGACGCCCACGCCATCACACCGCATACACCTCCAACCCATGCACTGGCAAACCACCCGCTTTCAGATTGACTTGAGCCGCCCGCGCGTGATGGGCATCGTCAACGTCACGCCCGACTCGTTTTCAGACGGCGGCCGGCACGCCAGCCCGGCGACGGCGTTGCGCCATTGCGAACAGCTGCTCAAGGACGGCGCGCATATCCTGGACATCGGCGGTGAATCCACCCGCCCCGGCGCGCCGCCGCTGCCGCTAGAAGAAGAGCTGGCGCGCGTGTTGCCCGTGGTGGGGGAAGCCGTGCGCTTGGGCGCGCCCGTTTCGGTGGATACCTACAAGCCCGAGGTCATGCGCGCCGTGCTGGATCTGGGCGCGGACATCATCAACGACGTATGGGCTTTGCGCCGACCGGCGGCGCTGGATGCGGTGGCGGCACATCCCTCGTGCGGCGTGTGCCTGATGCACATGCATGGCGACCCGCAAACCATGCAGACAGCGCCCATGACAGGCGATGCCGTTCCCCGGGTGCTCCACTTTCTGGAGCAGGCCGCGCAGGTTCTGCAGGCGCAGGGGGTGGACAAAAGCCGCATCGTGCTGGACCCCGGCATTGGCTTTGGCAAGACCCCGGCGCAGAACTTCGCCTTGCTGGCACGCCAGCAAGAGCTGCTGGCGCCAGGCTTTCCGCTGCTGGCCGGCTGGTCACGCAAATCGTCCATCGGCGTGGCTTTGCAGGGCGCTGCCAAAGCGTCTGTGCCGCCAGGCGAGCGCGTTATCGGCAGCGTGGCCGCCGCATTGCTGGCGGTGGAGCGCGGCGCGGCCATCGTGCGCGTGCATGACGTGCGCGAAACCGTGCAGGCGCTGGCCGTGTGGCAGGCCATGCAGGCGCAGTCCACGGTTGCGGGCAGCGCCTGAGGCGAGAGTGGGGACGCGGGCCGCTGGCCTGGCCTGGCCTGTCAATCAGCCCTGCGTGGTGCGCGTGTCCGGTGGCTACGCACGGCCCTTGTGCTGGCGTTTGTGCGAGGGGCGGGGCGAGTCCGCCGCGACACCCCGCAATTCGTACCTTCCGGTGCTAAGAACCTGTTCAAAATCTTTTTGCCAATTTGTCTATGCTCGTTGCATGAGAGCGAAATACCCAAGCGATATCAGCCCAGAGCAAT
>RQYR01000033.1 GCA_003859965.1 Comamonadaceae bacterium OH2545_COT-014
TTTCCCGTCGAATTGACGGAGTAAGCCTGTGCCTTGGAGCCCTGTAACCGTGATCGAACAGAGACAAGAGTTTGTAGCCCTGGCGCGCCACCCCGGCCGCGTACGCCGCGCAGCGATCACCAACGATCACTCAGTGATAGCCCTCGTCCGCCGCCACCTTGCCACGGAACACGTGGTACGACCAGGCGGTGTAGCCCAGAATCACCGGCATCAGCACCACCAACCCGGCCAGCGTGAAGCCTTGCGACTCTGGTGGCGAAGCCGCCTGCCAGATGGTGAGTGAAGGCGGCACGATGTGCGGCCACAGCCCAATCACCAGCCCCGCGAAACACAGGCCGAACAGCGCCAGCGTCCAGAGGAAGGGGCGCGCATCGTGCAAGCGCTCAGGCGTGTTTGCCACGGTGGCCGCAGGGCGCGCCGCATCTCGCCACAGGCGCCAGGCCACCAGCAGCGTGAGCAGGGGCACGGGCGCCAGCCACAAAAAGTGTGCGCCGTCGAACCAGCGCGCCATCAGGCGCGAATCCAGAAACGGCAGCCAGGCGCTGACCGCGGCGATGAAGGCCAGCAGCGCCAGCACCAGCGGCCGCGCCAGCCGGCGCGCCAGGCGGTGCAGATCGCCCTCGGTTTTCAGAATCAGCCAGCCCGTGCCCAGCAGGGCGTAGCCGCACATCAGCGCCACCCCGGTCAGCAGGGCAAAGGGGCTGAACCAGCCCATGGCGCCGCCCAGATAGCGCCCCTCATGCAGCGGCAGGCCCTGCACCAGCGCCCCCAGCACCATGCCCTGTGCCAGCGCGGCCAGCATGGAACCCGCCGAAAACGCCGCGCCCCAGGCCTGCTTGGCACGGCCCTGGCCCTTGAACCGGAATTCGAAGGCCACGCCCCGGAAAATGAGCGCCAGCAGCATCAGCAGCACCGGCAGGTACAGCGCCGAAAGCACCAGCGCATAGGCCTTGGGAAAGGCCGCCAGCAGGCCCGCGCCACCCAGCACCAGCCAGGTTTCGTTGCCGTCCCAGATGGGCGCGGCGGTGTTCATCATGTGGTCGAGCTGCGCCTCGTCACGGGTGAAGGGGGCCAGAATGCCCAGGCCGAGCACGAAGCCGTCAAGCAGCACGTACATCAGCACGCCAAAGCCGATCACGGCGAACCAGGCCACCGGCAGCCACTCTTGCGCGTTCATGCGGCACCTCCCTGGGCAATGTCTTTCTCGTCCGCCGCCGACAGCGGGCGCGCCGGCGTTTTGCGGCCCTGCCCCGCGTCGGGCGCTTGTTCCTTGGGCTGCGGCCCTTTGTGCAGCAAGCGCCACAAGTACCAGATGCCCGCGCCAAAGATCACGGCATACGCGGCTGCGTAACCCAGCAGCGAGGCCAGCACCGTGCCGCCCGCCAGGCCGGGGCTGACGGCATCCGCCGTGCGCAGCAGGCCATACACCACCCAGGGCTGGCGGCCAATCTCGGCCACGTACCAGCCGGCCAGCAGCGCCACGAAGCCGCTGGCGCTCATGAGCTGCCAGCCGCGCAGCACCGCCGTGGCTTGCAGCAGCCGCCCGCGCCACCAAGCCCAGGCCGAGGCGGCCACCAGCGCCAGCATCAGAAAGCCCAGGCCGACCATGACGCGGAAGGCGTAGAACACCGGCGCCACGGGCGGCCTGTCTTGCGGCGGCACGGCGGTGAGCGGCGTAATCTCGCCGCTCCACGAATGGGTGAGGATGAGGCTGGCGCCGCGCGGGATGGCGATTTCGTAGTCGTTGCGCTCGGCCTTCTGATTGGGCACGGCGAACAGCACGAGCGGCACGCCTTCGCCGGGCGGGCCGTGGCGCCAGTGCGCCTCCATGGCCGCCACCTTGATGGGCTGGTGCGCCAGCGTGTTCAGCCCGTGCTGGTCGCCCACCAGCACTTGCAGGGGCACGGCCACGGCGCCAAAGGCCACGGAAAGCTTCAGCGTGCGCGCCGCCAGCGCGGCATGCAGGCCGCGCCGCAGGTGCCAGGCCGCCGTGCCGCCAATGACCAGGCAGGTGGTGATGAAGGCCGCCAGCACCATGTGCGGCAGACGCCAGGTGAACGAGGGGTTGAACACGATGGCCCACCAGTCGGCGGGCACGAACACGCCATCGGCCCCCAGGGCGTGGCCTTGCGGCGTGTGCATCCAGCTGATGGCGGCGATGATCCAGAAGGTGGAAATCAGCGTGCCAATGGCCACCATGCAGGTGGCGAAGAAATGCACCCAGGGCCGCACGCGATCACGCCCGAACAGCATCACGCCCAGAAAGCCTGCCTCCAGGAAGAAAGCGGTCAGCACTTCGTAGCTGAGCAGCGGCCCCAGGATGTTGCCCGCGCGCTCGGACAGCTGCGCCCAGTTGGTGCCGAACTGAAAGCTCATGACGATGCCCGAGACCACGCCCATGCCGAACGAGATGGCGAACACCTTGAGCCAGAAGTTGTAGAGATCCATCCAAGCCTGCTCGCGCGTGCGCAGCCAGCGCCACTCCAGAAACATCAGCCAGCTGGCCAGGCCGATGGACAGGGCCGGAAAGATGATGTGAAAGGAAATGACGAACCCGAACTGGATTCGTGAAAGCATCAGTGCATCCATGGCATTCCATTTTCCGGGCGGATGCGTCGCGCGCCGTCATCCGGCTGGCGCCTGGCGCATCCCCGTGCCCGTGTCATTCGTGGGCAGAAGTTCCTACATCATCGCCGATCGGC
Source organism: Comamonadaceae bacterium OH2545_COT-014 (assembly GCA_003859965.1). GTDB lineage: Bacteria > Pseudomonadota > Gammaproteobacteria > Burkholderiales > Burkholderiaceae_C > Ottowia. The sequence goes on from RQYR01000033.1 coordinate 2,703, forward strand.
GCCACCACCGCAGCGACCCCATGTCTCGCGCGCATGACACCTGTCTGTGCATTGATGCAGGTCAAGACCATGACGGCGCCCTGCCCGCACGATGCCAGGCAGGCTGGCAGCGACCGGCCAGACATCGCATCAAGGAGGCAATCTTCATGGGCTTCAAGCCAATCCCCACCGCCATCGCGCTGGCCCTCGGGCTGCTGATCTGGTTCGTCATCCCGGTGCCCGAGGGCGTCACGCCCAACGCTTGGCACCTGCTGGCCCTGTTCGTGGGCACCATCGCCGCCATCATCGGCAAGGCCATGCCCATTGGCGCACTGTCCATCATCGCCGTGGCGCTGGTGGCCGTGACCGGCGTCACCAACGACAAGCCCGGCGGCGCCATCGCCGATGCGCTCAGCAGCTTCTCCAACCCGCTGATCTGGCTCATTGGCATCGCCATCATGATCTCGCGTGGCATCATCAAAACCGGGCTGGGCGCGCGCATCGGCTATTTGTTCATCGCCGTGTGGGGCAAGAAGACGATTGGCATCGCCTACTCGCTGGCGCTGTCGGAACTGATCCTGGCGCCCGTCACCCCCAGCAACACCGCGCGCGGCGGCGGCATCATCCACCCCATCATGCGGGCGATTGCGGGCAGCTACGACTCCGACCCCGAAAAGGGCACGCAAGGCCGCATGGGCCGCTACCTGGCGCTGACCAACTACCACGCCAACCCCATCACCTCCGCCATGTTCATCACCGCCACCGCGCCCAACCCGCTGGTGGTGGATTTGATCGCCAAGGCCACGGGCGCCGACATCTCGCTGAGTTGGGGCACCTGGGCGCTGGCCATGCTGCTGCCGGGCCTGGTGGCGCTGGCGCTGATGCCGCTGGTGCTCTACTGGCTGTACCCGCCCGAGATTAAGAGCACGCCCAACGCCGCGCAGTTCGCCAGCGAGCGCCTGAAGGAAATGGGCCCCATCAGCCGGGGCGAATGGATCATGCTGGGCGTGTTCGGCGTGCTGCTGCTGCTGTGGGCCGGCGTGCCCGCCATGATCTTCGGCAAGGCTGCCGCCGTGAACGCCACCACCACCGCCTTCATCGGCCTGTCGCTGTGCCTGATCACCGGCGTGCTCACCTGGGACGACGTCATCAAGGAGAAAAGCGCCTGGGACACCATCGTCTGGTTTGGCGCGCTGGTGATGATGGCCACTTTCCTGAACAAGCTGGGCCTGATCGGCTGGTTCGCCAAGACCATGGAAAACGGCATCGGCCACCTGGGCCTGGGCTGGGTGAGCGCCAGCGCGCTGCTGATGCTGGTGTATTTGTACGCGCACTACATGTTCGCCAGCACCACGGCGCACATCACGGCCATGTTCGCCGCCTTCTACGGCGCGGGCCTGGCTCTGGGCGCACCCGCCCTGCCCTTCGCGCTGATGATGGCCGCCGCCTCCAACATCATGATGACCCTCACGCACTACGCCACCGGCACCTCGCCCGTGATCTTCGGCTCCGGCTACACCACGCTGGGCGAGTGGTGGAAGGCGGGCTTTGTGATGAGCGTGGTGCTCGTCATCGTCTGGGTCGTGGTGGGCGGCGCCTGGTGGAAGGTGCTGGGCTACTGGTAAGACGGCGCCACGGGGGCGCGCCAGCGGCGTCCGCGCCCCGTTTCATTGCACTCCCGCCCCGTTGGTGCTGCGCGATGCCACGGGGCTTTTTCATGGGCGCACCGTCACGCAAGCACGCGGGCGGCGGCTGGCACGCATGCCCAGCCAAGCGCCTCAAGCCTGGCTCGCAGGCCCTATAGCCGCTTCCGCCTGAAAAAGACTCCGGGGGCGCAGCAAGTGCGGGGCTGCGCCTGCTGCGCTAGTCGCGCGGCCGGAAAACGATCACCAGCGGCGTGGGCACGCGGCCGTCCACATCGCGCGGCAGCACCTCGGTTTTGTCCAGCGCGCGCAGCACGGCGTCGTCCCACGATTTGACGCCGCTGGACTTGAGCAGCCGTTTGCCGACGATGGTGCCGTCGGGCGACGTGCGCACTTCCACTTCGGCCGCCGGGTTGCCGCTGATCTGGTCCGGGAACGTGATGTTGGGCCGCACGCGGGCGCGCACGCGGGCGGCATAGCCTGCGGAGGGGCCGGCGTCCCGCTCGGCCGCGCCGCTGTGGCGCCCGCTGCCGCTGCGCGCGGCGCTGGCGCTGCCGCCGTCACTGTCGCCACGGCCGGCCAGTGCGCTCATGCGCTTCAGGGCTTCGGCGCGGCGCGCCGTTTCGGCCTCTTTTTCCGCCTTGGCCTGGGCACGCGCCTTGGCTTCGGCCTGGCGTTTGGCTTCGGCGGCCTTCTTCTCCTCGGCGGCTTTTTTCTCCGCGTCGGCCTTGGCCTGCGCCTGCTCCTGGCGCTTTTTCTCGGCTTCCTTCTTTTCAGCCTCTTTTTTCTCTGCCTCTTTCTTTTCGGCGGCTTCGCGCTGCCGGCGCTGTTCTTCGGCCTTCTTGCGTTCGGCCAAGCGTTTTTCCTCGGCGGCCTGGCGTTCGCGCTCGCGTTTTTCCGCTTCGGCACGCCGGCGGGCTTGTTCCTGCTTTTTCTTCTCGGCCAGGGCGATGTCGGCAGCGCGCTCGGCCGCTGCCACCGGCTCAGGCGGCTTGGGCGCCGGGGCCGGAGCAGGCGGCGGCGCAGGCGGCTGTGGCGCAGGGCGCGGCGCCGGTTTGGGCAGGGGCGCGGGCGCCGGTGCGGCGGCGCGCGGCGCGGCCTGCTGGGCCGTGTCGGCCCACAGCTCGGCCTCAACCGCCTCGTTCTGATCGCCGTGCTTCCAGTTCAGCCCCCAGGTCAGCGCCAGGATGAGCAGCGCGTGCGCGCCCAAGGCCAGGGCCAGGGCGCGGGGGTGGCCGCTTTCAGGGGGCGGGTCGAATTCGGGGCGTTCGGCGGCAACCTGGATCATGGCGGCGCTTACTTGACGGACAAGGCCACGCGCTGCACGCCGGCTTCGCGCAGCTTGCCCATGACGGTCATGACCTTCTGGTATTCCAGCGTCTTGTCGGCGGCCAGCAGCACGGGCAGCCCGGGCTGGCTTGCCAGCGCCTGCTGCACGTGGGCCAGCAATTCGCTTTCATTGGCGGCGGGTTGCAGTTCGGTGTCCTGGCCGTTTTCACGGCCCTGGTTGGCGCTGAGCTGGCCCCCGGCATCGATGGCGACGGTGAGGTAGTTGTCGGGCGCGCGCGGCGCCTGCCCGGTGCTGGGCACGTTGATGGCGCCGGGGGTGATGACGGTGGCCGTGACCATGAAGATGATGAGCAGCACCAGCATCACGTCGATGAAAGGCACCATGTTGATCTCGTTCATGGTGCGGCGGCCACGGCCGCGGGAGGCAACGGCAGGCATGTCTAGCAGTCCTTTGCAAGAGCGCGCCGGGGCGGGCGCGACGGCAAGCGCATCACGGCGCAGTCAGTGGCCGGAGGGCGAGTGCACGCCCAGGTTGCGCTGCAGGATGTTGGAGAACTCCTCGATGAAGGTCTCCTGCCGGATGGCGATGCGATCGATGTCGCGCGCGAAGCGGTTGTAGGCAATCACGGCCGGGATGGCGGCGAACAGGCCGATGGCGGTGGCCACCAGCGCCTCGGCAATGCCGGGGGCCACGGTGGACAGCGTCACCTGCTGCAGGCTGGCCAGCCCGGTGAAGGCGTGCATGATGCCCCACACGGTGCCGAACAGGCCCACGTAAGGGCTGACGGAGCCGACCGAGGCCAGAAAGGACAGGTGCGTTTCCGCCGCGTCCATCTCACGCTGGAAGCTGGCGCGCATGGCGCGGCGCGCGCCGTCGAGCAGGGCGCCGGGGTCCTGGATGCGGCGCTCGCGCAGCTTCTGGTATTCGCGCATGCCGCTGGCGAAGATGCGTTCCATGGGGCCGCTGTGGCGCGCATTCTGCGCGGCGGCGTTGTACAGGTCGTTCAGGCTGGTGCCCGACCAGAACTCGCGCTCGAACATGTCGTTGTCGGCCTGGATGTTCTTGAGCGCGCGCAGCTTGCGGAATATGGCCGCCCAGCTGGCGATGGAGACGGCCAGAAGCAGCGCCATGACGAGCTGCACGACGAAGCTGGCGTGCAGCACGAGCTGGATGATGGAGAGTTCCTGCTGGTTCATGCGGTGGGGTTGGTGAAGGGGTGGAGGGAAAGGCCGGACGCCTGGGCCAGCCGTTCGGCAACAAGGGGCGGAATGCGCGCGGGCCGCAGGCGCTGCGCGTCCACCCAGCCGGTGCGGACGCGGCCTTCGGCCAGCAGCGCCGCGCTGTCCGGTGCACCGCCGCCGGGCGGGCGCAAGAACGCCTGCTGCGCGATGACGACCGAGGCCCGGCCCGCCTCTTCGAGACGGGCGGTGACGACAAGTTCATCGTCCAGCCGCGCCGGGCGCAAATAGCGCACGCTGGCTTCGCTGACGACGAACATGCCGCCTTCGCGCTCGCGCAGCGCGCGCTGGTGCAGGCCCAGGCTGCGCAGCCACTCGGTGCGGGCGCGCTCGAAGAATTTGAGGTAGTTCGCGTAGAACACGATGCCGCCGGCATCGGTGTCTTCCCAGTAAACGCGGATGGTGACCTCGAAACCCATGCGGCGCAGCCTCGTCATTGCCCCATGCCTATCCCAGCAAGGCCTTCAGGCGGGCCACGGCTTCCTCAAGCTGCGGCATGGCGTTGGCGGTGGAAAAGCGCACGTGATGGGCCGTGGCCGCCTGCCCGAAGTCGCGCCCCGGGGTCACGGCCAGATGCGCCTGGCGCAGCAGGGCAAAGGCAAAGTCCCAGCTATCGGCTATTTCATTGCTATTTGATTGATAGCAAACTTCGGCGTGGTTACTGCCTGCAGGGCCAAAACGCTCATGCAGGCGGCGGGCCGCCTCGCGGCAGTCGGCCCAGGCATAGAAGGCGCCATCGGGCATCACGGGCACATGCAGGCCCAGCGGCGCCAGCTGCGGCACGAACCAGTCGCGCCGCGCCTTGAATTCAAGGCGGCGGCGCTCGTATTCAGCCAGGCTGTCAGGCTCGAAGCAGGCCAGCGCCGCGTGCTGCGCCACGGCGCTGGGGCAGATGAACAGGTGCTGCGCGAGCTGCTCCACGGCATCCACCAGCGCCTCGGGCACCACCAGCCAGCCCAGCCGCCAGCCGGTCATGCAGAAGTATTTGCTGAAGCTGTTGATGCTGATGATGTCCTCGCCCAGCGCCAGGGCGCTGCGGCCGAAGGCGGGGTCGAAGCTCAGGCCCAGGTAAATCTCGTCCACCAGTGTGAAGCCGCCGCGCGCGCGCGCCACGGCGTGAATGCGGGCCAGCTCGTCCGGGTGGATGGAAGTGCCCGTGGGGTTGGAGGGCGAAGCCAGCAGCACGCCGCGCGTGTGCGCGCCCCAGGCCGCCTGCACCTGGGCCGCGCTGGGCTGAAAGCGCGCGGGCGCGTCGGCGGGCAGCAACACAGCGCGCGCGCCAGCGGCGCTGACGAACTGGCGGTTGCAGGGGTAGCAGGGGTCGGGCATGAGCACTTCATCGCCCTCGTCCAGCAGCGCCAGGCAAGCCAGTTGCAGGGCCGCCGAAGCGCCTGCGGTGACGACGATGCGCCGCGCCGGCACCTGCACGCCAAATCGCTCGGCATACCAGGCGCTGATGCGTTCGCGCAGCGCGGGCAGGCCCGTGGCCTGGGTGTATTGCGTGTGGCCGTCACGGATGGCGCGGCAGGCCGCCTCTTGCACCCGTGGCGGCGCGGTGAAGTCCGGCTCGCCAATGTTCAGGTAGATCATGGGCTGGCCGCCGCCTGCCGCCTGGCGCGCCAGGTCTTGCGCGATGGCGCTGGCGTGCTTGGCCATCTCCATCACGTAAAACGGCTCAATGCGCCGCGCGCGGGCCGAGAGCTTCATGCCGCTGGCCCGCCCTTGGCCTTGCCGCTGCCTTGGCCCGCCCGTCCAGCCGCGCGGTCGGCCGCCACTTCGTGCGGGCGCACGCTGGGGGCAATGCCGTTGAGCACGGCGTTGACGTATTTGTGGCCGTCGGTGCCGCCAAAGTCCTTGGCCAGCACGATGTATTCGTTGAGCACCACGCGCCAGGGCACGTCGGGGCAGCGCAGGAACTCATAGCTGCCCATCCACATGCAGGCGCGCTCGATGGGCGAAATCTCGGCCAGCTTGCGGTCAAGCAAGGGCACGATCAGGGCATCCAGATCGGCCTGCAGCTCGATGCAGCCGTGCAGCAGCGCGTCGTAATGCGCCGAATCGGCCTTGTGAAAGCCTGACAGCTCGCGCGTGAAGGCGTCAATGGCGCCCGCTTCGCCGCCGCCAACGATGAACTGATACAGCCCTTGCAAAGCGAATTCGCGCGCCCGCGAACGCGCCGATTTGGTGGACGACCGGCGCGTGCCGCCTGTGAGCTTGGGCTTGGCGGCGCCCGTGGCAGGCCTGGAGTCGGGGGCGGCAGCGCTCATGCGGGCAAGGCTTTCAGCAGGTTGGCCATTTCCACCGCCACGCGGGCGGCGTCGCGGCCTTTTTCAGTCTGGCGGGCCACGGCCTGGGCTTCGTTTTCGGTGGTGAGGATGGCATTGGCCACGGGCAGGCCGTGGTCCAGCGCCACGCGGGTGACGCCCGCGCCGGATTCGTTGGCCACCAGCTCGAAGTGGTAGGTCTCGCCCCGGATGATGCAGCCCAGGGCAATCAGCGCGTCAAAACGGCAGCTGGCCGCCAGTGCGTGCAGGGCCACCGGCACTTCCAGCGCGCCGGGCACCTGCACATGGGTGATGCGCTCGGCGGTCACGCCCAGCGCGGCCAGCTCTTGCAGGCAGGCGTCGGCCAGCGCCTGGGTAATGGGTTCGTTAAAGCGGGCCTGCACGATGCCGATGGCCAGGCCCCGGCCGTCAAGCCGTTCGGATTCAGGTTGGCCTTGATGGGCGCCAAACATGGTGGTGGGTTCTTTCGGTGATGCGTCAGTTAGGTTCTAGAACCTGTTCAAGATCTCGGCGCGAGTGGGCAACAAGCGGTTTGGGATGGGATGCAAGGCGCAAAACGCCGCCAATAGCGCGTGCTATTGGCCAGTTTTGCAACGCCGCAGACCGCCCACATCCGCTTGATTGCCCGCCGCGCAGGGATTTTGAACAGGTTCTCAGGCATTGCTGCCGGGAGAGGTGATGTAGCCGGCCACTTCCAGCCCGAAGCCGCCCGCCATGCTGGGCAGGCGGCGCGGCGTGCCCATGAGATGCATGCGCTGCACGCCGCAGTCGCGCAGGATTTGCGCGCCCACGCCGTAGCTGCGCAGGTCCATGCGGCCGCGCTCGGGCGCGTGACTGGCGCGCGCCGTGCCTTCGAACTGGGCCAGCAGCTGCGCCGCGCTTTCGCCGCAGTTGAGCAGCACGGCCACGCCGCGCCCGGCGGCCTGAATGTGGCGCAGGCTGGCGTCCAGGCTCCAGGAATGCATGCCGCGCGCCGGCTCCAGCAGGTCCAGCACGGACAGCGGCTCGTGCACGCGCACGGGCACGGCCTCGTGAGCGGGCCATTCGCCCTTGACCAGCGCCAAGTGCAGCGCGCCGCTGGGCTGGTCGCGGTAAGCGCGGGCGGTGAATTCGCCGTGCGCGGTGGCCAGTGCGCGCGTGGCCACGCACGCGATCAGCGATTCGTGGCGGCTGCGGTGCTCGATCAGGTCGGCAATGGTGCCGATTTTCAGCCCGTGCTCGGCGGCGAACTGCCGCAGATCGGGCAGGCGCGCCATGGTGCCGTCGTCTTTCATGATCTCGCAGATCACGGCCGCAGGCGTGCAGCCGGCCATGGCGGCCAGGTCGCAGCCGGCCTCGGTATGGCCGGCGCGCATGAGCACGCCGCCATCCACGGCTTGCAGCGGGAAGATATGGCCGGGCTGCACCAGGTCATCGGCGCGCGCGCCGGGCGCCACGGCCGCTTGCACGGTGCGGGCGCGGTCGGCGGCGGAAATGCCGGTGGTCACGCCCTCGGCCGCCTCAATGGAGACAGTGAAAGCAGTGGCGTACTTGGTGCCGTTGCGCGTGGCCATGGGCGGCAGCTGCAAGCGCTCGCAGCGCTCGCGCGTGAGCGTCAGGCAAATCAGGCCGCGGCCAAAGCGCGCCATGAAGTTGATGGCCTCGGGCGTCACGTGGTCGGCCGCCAGCACCAGGTCGCCCTCGTTCTCGCGGTCTTCCTCGTCCACCAGAATGACCATGCGGCCGGCGCGCAGCTCGGCCACGATTTCATGCACGGGCGCAATGGCTGCCGCGCTGAGGTGTTCGGCTTCAGAGGAAGAAGCGGCGTCTGGCATGGCGCCAGGGGCAGAAGTGGGGCGATGCATAGAGCGTGGATTATCCGCGCCGGGCACTGGCGCAGTGGCATGAAGGGGCACTGGCGGCTGCCAAGGCGTCAAACTCTTAGAATTGTAGCGCCTCACGCCCAAGACACGGCCCGCAAAGCCTGTTTCAATCCTTGGCAGGCTTGGCAAAACGAAACGGGGCGCCACCTGCGCGCCGCCTGCCCGCCGCACCGGGTGCGCCGCACGGCCCGCCGCCTGCCACCGCCAGCGGGCGCATGCTATTCTCCCCGGCCCATGCCCGCTGGCGCGCACCAGCGGGCACTGACCCACATCACAAGAGGAGCGAGATGAGACTGATTCTGTTGGGCGCCCCCGGCGCCGGTAAAGGCACCCAGGCCGCCTTCATTTGCCAGAAGTACGGCATCCCGCAAATCTCCACCGGCGACATGCTGCGCGCCGCCGTCAAGGCCGGCACGCCGCTGGGGCTGCAAGCCAAGAGCGTCATGGAATCGGGCGGCCTGGTGAGCGACGACCTCATCATCAACCTGGTGAAAGAGCGCATCGCCCAGCCTGACTGCGCGGGCGGTTTCCTGTTCGACGGCTTTCCGCGCACCATCGCCCAGGCCGACGCCATGAAGGACGCCGGCGTCAAGCTCGACTACGTGCTGGAAATCGACGTGCCTTTCGACGCCATCATCGAGCGCATGAGCGGCCGCCGCAGCCACCCGGCCAGCGGGCGCACCTACCACATCAAGTTCAACCCGCCCAAGGTCGAGGGCAAGGATGACGTGACGGGCGAACCACTGGTGCAGCGCGACGACGACAAGGAAGAAACCGTGCGCAAGCGCCTGGACGTCTATACCGAGCAAACCCGCCCGCTGGTGGACTACTACAGCCAGTGGGCCAAGGCCGACCCGGCCGCCGCGCCCAAGTACCGCGCCATCAGCGGCACCGGCAGCGTGGAAGAAATCACGCAGCGCGCCCTGGCGGCGCTGGGCAGCTGAGCACGCGCCCACCAGGCGCTGAAGAACCCGCAACCCCCAAGAAAAGCCGGCGTGTGGCCTCTGGCCGCCGTCGGCTTTTTCTATGTGCGTCTTGCGCTTGCCTCCAAGCCCGGCAGCCAAGCCGCATCCGCCATGCCGCCCAGATGACACGTGGGCCACATGGCTCCCTCTTCCCTGGCCCCGCGCCCACTGGCCGGCCTGTTCAGGCCAGCGCTTGCATGGCACAAAAAACTGTATAAGAATACAGTTTACTGGACATCAAAACAGTTATTTTCATCCAGTGCAATTGCGCACCCCGGAGGCACCGCCATGACAACCGACAGCGACCCCAAACTCACGGCGCGCCAGCAGCAGATCCTGCAACTGGTGCAAACCGTCATCGCCCGCACGGGCGCGCCGCCCACGCGCGCCGAAATCGCGGCCGAGCTGGGCTTCAAGTCCGCCAACGCGGCTGAAGAACATTTGCAGGCGCTGGCGCGCAAGGGCGTGATCGAACTGGTCAGCGGCACCTCGCGCGGCATCCGCCTCAAGGGGGCTGCCCGCCGCGCCGCCAGCGAGCTGGCCGGCGCGCAGCTGGGCCTGCCCGGCCTGGCCCAGCTCGCGCTGCCGCTGGTGGGCCGGGTCGCGGCGGGCTCCCCCATCCTCGCGCAAGAACATGTGGACCAGACCTACCACGTTGAAGCCAGCCTGTTCGCCCGCAAGCCCGACTACCTGCTGCGCGTGCGTGGCATGTCCATGCGCGATGCCGGCATCATGGACGGCGACCTGCTGGCCGTGCAAAGCACGCGCGATGCGCGCAACGGCCAGATCGTCGTGGCCCGGCTGGGCGACGAGGTGACGGTCAAGCGCTTTCACCGGCACAACGGCGCCATTGAGCTGCACGCCGAAAACCCGGACTACCCCACCATCGTCGTCCGGCTCGGCGAACCGTTCGAAATCGAAGGACTGGCCGTGGGCCTGATCCGCAACACCATGCTGATGTAGCGGCCAGGCTATCTGGCCCCGGCTCCGCCGCCCGGCAAGGGCAAGGCGGCATCGCGCCCGGCGCCGCCCCCATTGTTGTTGCCCTGTTGCCCCGCCGCAGACACACGGGCTGCGGTCTTGAGCAACGGTTTTTCAAAGATTTTTTCCAGCGCCGCCGTCAGGTGGCGGGCGTCTGGCGACCCGGTTGCGCGTTGGCGCAGGGTCGTCCACACCCTGCGGCAGCGCTTTTCGCGTCATCGGGCGCGAACAACGAACCTCTTGTCACGCCTTGCATTCACGCCCCGCATCCGGGCCTCACAGTGATGGTGATGGTGATGGTGATGGTGTTCGCAATCCTGCCTGTGTCCAACCTCCCTTCCGAAAGGTTTCACATGGGAATCGCCCTGACCTCATCCTCGTTCGCCGCCCTGCTCACGCCCGCCTTCCGGCGGCATCGCTCCGCCACCACGGGCCAGGCGGGCGCTTGGCAAAGCCACGCGCTGGCCCGGGGCCAGCAGCACGCCGCCAGCATCACCACCGCCCCGGCGTACCGTGCGGAGCCCCCTGCTGCCCCGCGCGCCAGCCATGCACGGGCCTTGCGCGTGGTGCATGTGGCTGACCCGAACTGCGGCGGCACCAGCGCGCGCATGCTGATTTCCGGCCGCATGGCGGACGTTTGCGCCGAACTGGACCGGCTGGCCCGGCAGGAGGCGCACCGGCAGGCCAGGCATTGAGGCTGGCTACAGGCGCCGCCCAGCCTGCCGTCCGCCGGCCCTTCATGCTCAGGGCGCGGCTTTCACCTTCTGGCGCCAGGCGTGCAGCAGCGGCTCGGTATAGCCGCTGGGTTGGGCCTCGCCCTTGAAAACCAGATCGCAGGCGGCCTGGTAGGCGGCGCTTTCGTTGAAGTGGCCGGCCATGGGGCGGTAGGCCGGGTCGCCGGCATTCTGGCGGTCAACCACGGCGGCCATGCGCTCGAAGGTCTGACGCACCTGCTCAGGCGTGACCACGCCGTGCCGGAGCCAGTTGGCCATGTGCTGGCTGCTGATGCGCAGCGTGGCGCGGTCTTCCATCAGGCCCACGTTGTGGATGTCAGGCACCTTGGAGCAGCCCACGCCCTGGTCCACCCAGCGCACCACGTAACCCAGAATGCCCTGGGCGTTGTTGTCCAGCTCCTGCTGGCGTTCGGCGGCTGTCCATTTGGCTTCTTGCACCACGGGCACTTGCAGCAGCGCGGCCAGCAAGTCGTCGCGCTGGGCGTCGGCATCGGTCTTTTCCATTTCTTTTTGCAGCGCGGGCACGTCCACCTGGTGGTAGTGCATGGCGTGCAGGGTGGCACCGGTGGGGCTGGGCACCCAGGCGGTGTTGGCGCCGGCTTTGGGGTGGGCGATTTTCTGGCGCAGCATTTCCGCCATCAGATCGGGCATGGCCCACATGCCTTTGCCAATTTGCGCCTTGCCGCGCAGGCCGCAGGCCAGGCCGGTGAGCACGTTGTTCTTTTCATACGCCTGGATCCAGGCGCTGGTTTTCATGTCGCCCTTGCGGTAGACGGGGCCCGCGGCCATGCAGGTGTGCATCTCGTCGCCGGTGCGGTCCAGAAAGCCCGTGTTGATGAAGGCTACGCGGTGGCGGGCGGCGGCGATGCAGGCCTTGAGGTTGACGCTGGTGCGGCGCTCTTCATCCATAATGCCGAGCTTGACGGTGTGCTCGGGCAGGCCCAGCAGCTTCTCGACACGGCCAAACAGCTCGTCGGCAAAGGCCACTTCGGCCGGGCCGTGCATCTTGGGCTTGACGATGTAGACGCTGCCCTTGCGCGAATTGCGCAAGCCTTTCTTGCCCAGTCCCTTGAGGTCGTGCATGGCAATGGCGGTGGTGATGGCCGCGTCCATGATGCCCTCGGGAATCTCTTTCCACTGGCCATCGGCCGCCTTGTAGAGGATGGCCGGGTTGCTCATCAGGTGGCCGACGTTGCGCACGAACAGCAGGGAACGGCCATGCAGCGTGAGCTTGCCCGTGCCGCTGGGCTTGGTGTAGGTGCGGTCGGCGTTCAGGCCGCGTGTCAGTGTCTGGCCGCCTTTTTCAAAGGTTTCGGTCAGGCTGCCGCGCAAAATGCCCAGCCAGTTGCGGTAGCCCAGCAGCTTGTCCTCGGCGTCCACAGCGGCCACCGAGTCCTCCAGGTCAAGAATGGTGGACAGCGCCGCTTCCACCACCAGATCGGACACGCCCGCCGGGTCGGTCTTGCCGATGGGCGATTGCGGGTCAATGCGCAGGTCCAGGTGCAGGCCGTGGTGCACCAGCAGGATGGACGTGGGCGCCTTGGCCTCGCCCTGGTAGCCCACGAACTGCTTCGGATCGGCCAGCCGGGCGCTCTTGCCGTCGGCCAGCTTCACCACCAGCTCGCCGCCCTTCACGCTGTAGCCGGTGGAGCTTACGTGCGAGCCTTTTTTCAGCGGCGCGGTGCGGTCCAGCACATGGCGCGCCCATTCGATGACCTTGGCGCCGCGCTTGGGGTTGTACTTGGCGCGTTTTTCCAGCCCCTTGGTTTCGGCGATCACGTCGGTGCCGTACAGCGCGTCGTACAGGCTACCCCAGCGCGCGTTGGCGGCGTTGAGGGCATAGCGCGCGTTCAGGATGGGCACCACCAGCTGCGGGCCGGCCTGCCGGGCCAGCTCGGCATCGACGTTTTTCGTTTCCACCTTCACCTTGCCCGGCTGCGGCGCCAGGTAGCCAATGCCTTCCAGGAAGGCGCGGTAGGCGCGCATGTCCTTGATGGGGCCGGGGTTGGCGGCATGCCAGGTGTCCAGCTCTTTCTGCAGGCGATCGCGTTCGGCCAGCAAGGCGGCATTGCGCGGAGCCAGGTCTGTCACCAGCGCCGAAAAACCGCGCCAGAAAGCCGCTGGCGCCACGCCGGTGCCAGGCAGCACTTCTTCATTGATGAACTGGTGCAGCGGCGCGGCCACTTGCAGGTCGTGGGTTTCGATACGCTGGGTCATGGGAACGAATCTCCTCGTTTAAGAGACTGTCTGCAACCTCGTCACAGCGGCTGCAAGGGCGGACTGAAAAAAGAAGAAGGCGCGCGGGCCGGCGAAAGATCTGGCGCATTCATGCATCCATCCGTTCCTTGCGTCGCCTCACGCCGAGATTGCAGACAGGCGCAGAAAAAGCGCGGGGCAGCCAAAGGAAAACGCGGCGCACGCGCCGCGAGCCGCCGCACTGTATTCGATTTGCCATCCAGCCTTGGCCGCCTGCCATGGCGGCTGCCCCTGCGGCATGCTGCAGCGCCACCGCTGGGCGCGCCAACACCCCCGCCAGGCGGGCCATGCGGCACGCCCCGCACAACCCCTATCCACCCCAATCAAAAAAGCGATTCAGGGCACAGCCAGATTGCCTGAAGTGCTCCTGTTTTTGTAGAAAATCCCGTTCACTCCAGCGGTTCACGCACCGGGCGCACCAGCATCCAGAGCCCGGCGATCCACAGCGGCGCGGCCTGCACCAGCGCCAGGCCGAAGCTGCCGTGCGCATCGTGCCAGGCCCAACCCAGCATGAGCACCAGCGCCGCGCCGTGCGCATAAAGCGCCAGGCGGCTGCTGCGCCACAGCAGCCAGCCCACGCCAATGCAAATCAGGCCGCACACGGCATAAAAGCCGCCGCCAAAGCGTGACGCCAGCATGACCAGCCCGCCCAGCCCCAGCAACGCGCCCCAGCCCATGAGCACCATGCCCATCAGGCGCGGCGGGCCTTCGGCGCGGGTGCGGGCGTCGTCTTGCTGCGCCAGCAGGCGCAGCTTCTGCATTTCCAGATCATCGCCCTCCTTGGCTCCCGCACTGGCCATGGCAGGCATGGGTGGCATGGCAGGCACGGCGCCGGGCCGCGCCGCCGGGCGCGGGGCAGCCGCCACAGCCGTGCCCGGCAGGGCCGCCGGCATGGGGCGGTGGGTGGCAACAGGCGCCGAGGCCGGGACAGCCGCCGTGGGCGCTGCCGTGGACAGGTGGGCCGGTGCGGCCGCCACGGGCGCCATGCGGGGCGCGGCATGAGGCGTGTGGGGCGCGGCTTCGGCAGACATGGCGCGCATGCGGCCTTCCAGCTCGGCACGGGCACGGCGGCTGCCTTTGTCGGCCAGCATCTTCAACTGCGCCAAACTGAGCTTGCGCACGTCAATCGCGGGCTTGTGGTCAGGCTGGGGGGCGGGCATGGCAGGGGACGGTCAAAGTCGGCAATGCGCCGCATGATCGCACAGCCCCCGCGCCGTCTGGCGGCGAACCCGCACCGGTGATCGCCCGCCACCCGCCCCGCGCCTGCCACAATGGCCGCCATCATGATGATCGAATCGCTGCTCGCCTACGCCCACACCCTGGCCTTTCTGGGCCTGACGGTCTTTCTCACCAGCCAAACCGCGCTGTGCCGCCCCGAATGGCTGAACGCCGCCGCCGTGCAGCGCCTGGCCGCGCTGGGGCGCTGGGTGCACATCTTCACCTGGGCCGTGCTGCTGACCGGGCTGGCGCGCATTCACCTGGGCGTGAAGGGCGCGACCCTGTGGGGGCAGCCGCTGCTGCACGTCAAAGTCACGCTGTTCGCGCTGATGGCGTTTTGCATCTGGCGCGCGCATCGCCTCATGGCGGGCTGGCCGCGCGCCCTGGCCGCCAGCGGCGCCTTGCCCGACGCCACGGCCTTGCGCCAGGCCCGGCGCTGGCTCATGGTGGGCGCGCACCTGATGGTGCTGGCGCCGCTGGCCGCCGTCTGGCTGGCGCGCGGCATTCTGGCGGCTTGACCGCCACGGGCCAACCGCTAGCATCTCCTGTCAAACTGCCGGGGCCAGCCGTCGCTGGCCGCGCGCTTTTCACCGCCCCGCCCAAAGCCGCAACGCATGGAATACAAGGACTACTACCAGATCCTCGGCGTGGACAAAAACGCCAGCGCCGACGACATCAAGAAAGCCTACCGCCGGCTGGCCCGCCGCTACCACCCCGACGTGAGCAAGGAAGCCGACGCCGCCCAGCGCATGGCCGAGGTCAACGAGGCCAACACCGTCCTGTCCGACCCCGAAAAACGCGCCGCCTACGACACCGTGGGCGCACAAGCCTGGGCGCGCGGCGCACGCTCGGGCGACGATGTGCGCCCACCGCCCGGGTGGGATGCGGGCTTTGACTTCAGCCGCAGCAGCGGCGGTGATGGCCACGGTTTTCATCAAGGCTTCGGCGGCTTTGCGGGCGGCGACGGCGCCGCGCACAGCGAATTCTTCGAAGAACTGTTTGGCCGCGCGGCCCGCGCCCGCCACGCCAGCGGCGCCCGCGCCTCCGCCGGGCCGGTGCGCGGCGAAGACAGCCATGCCCGCATTGAGCTGGATTTGCCCGACGCCTACCACGGCGCCACCCGCACCATTCACCTGCGCAGCGCCCGGCTGGACGCCAGCGGCCGCCTTGTGCCCGAAGAACGCGCGCTGGAAGTCAAGATCCCCAAAGGCGTCAAACCCGGCCAGCTCATCCGCCTGGCAAGCCAGGGCGGCCCCGGCCTGCATGGCGGCGCGGCGGGCGACCTGTTTCTTGAAGTGCAGCTGCGCCCCAGCCCGCGCTGGAAGGTGGACGGGCGCGACGTCACGCAAAAGCTGCGCGTCACCCCGTGGGAAGCCGCGCTGGGCGGCGGCGTGCACGTCACCACGCCCGACGGCGCCACGGTCGAAGTCACCGTGCCCGCCGGCTCCGGCACGGGCCGCAAGCTGCGCCTGAAAGGGCGCGGCATCCCCGCCGCCAACGCCGCCACCCCGGCTGGCGACCTGTTTCTGGAACTCGACGTCGCCGTGCCCGGCGCCGTGACCGATGCCCAGCGCACCGCCTGGGCCGCCCTGCGCGACGCCTACCCCGGCTTCGACCCGCGCCGCGCCTGAGCCACGTCTGAGCCACGCTCCCGGAGGATCTGCCCCATGACCCGCTCTATCGCCCCCACCGCCATTGCCGACGAGCTGATCGAACTGCTGGACGACGCCACCGCCCTCTCGCTCGACCAGCTGGCCCGCGGCTGCCACATGGCCCCCGACTGGGTGCTGGCCCGCGTACAAGCCGGCGTGCTGCCCGCCGAAACCGCGCCCGGCAGCACCGGCAGCGGACAGTGGCGCTTTGCCAGCGCCACGCTGGTACGCGCGCGCCGCATCGCCCACCTGGAACATGCTTTTGACGCCGACCCCCAACTGGCCGCCCTGGCCGCCGACCTGATGGAAGAAGTCGCCACCCTGCGCCGCCAGCTCGACCTGCTGGGCCAGCCGCCTCGCTCACTAGCGGATTGAAAAAATTGCCTTCAAGGCACAGTGGACAAGGCATAGCTGCTTCATTTTTAGGAGCGATGTTAATACCCCAACCAAGCGCCACGCCCGCCAAGCCCCAGATCAAGCCCACTCACCCACCATGCGCCGTTTCGCCCTGACCGTCAGCGCCCTCGGCGCCCTGCTGTTCGCCGGCCTGCTGGCCCTGAGCTGGCTCAGCCCCCTGACGCTGGAGCGCGCCGCGCGCGAGGTGCTGCGCATGGAAGTGGAGCGCCGCGTGGGCGAGCGCATTGACGCGCTGAACAGTACGCGCCTGGCCAAGCTGGCCGGCAAGGCGCTGGCGCAGACCGAGGCCGACATCGCCCAGGCCCAGGAACGCATCCGCCGCGACGTGCCCGCGCGCGTGGCCAGCGTGGTGGCAGACATGATGAGCGCCGACTGCGAATGCCGCCACCGCATGGCCGCGCGGGCGCGCACGCAGGCGCACGAGCGCCTGGACGGCCTGCTGCGCGTGCGCGAGCGGCTGACGGGGCTGATCGAGTCGGCCTATGGTCAGGTGCGCGATGCGTTGCTGCGCGAGCTGCGCATCATCAGCGGCTCCAACGCCGTGGCCTTTGTCCTGCTGGGCGTGGTGACGCTGCTGCGCCCGCGCGCCCGCTGGCACCTGCTGCTGCCGGTGGGAGTGCTGGTGGGTGCGGTGCTCGTCACCACCAGCGTGTATCTGCTGAACCAGAACTGGCTGCACACCCTGGTGTTTGGTGACTACGTGGGCTGGGGCTACAGCGCCTATCTGGCCGTGGTGGCGGCCTTTCTCTCGGATGTGGCCTTCAACCGCGGGCGCGTGAGCGTGGAAATCATCAATGGCGTGCTAGGGCCTGTTCACGCTATGCAAGGAGTCGCGAAGGCATGAAAAATCGCACCGATCAAGGCGCACGTCGCAGGGCGTATGTCGATACGCCCAAGACGGGCAACGCCGAGCGGGGGGATTTTTCATGCCTTCCCGAAGGGTTGGGGCCTGCAGGGGCCGCCCACGGCGTTGGCAATCCTCGCAAGGCATCCAGCCTTGCTGCGGTTGCCGCCTTGTGCTCGGCCCCTGCAGGCCGCAACGCGATCTCCTTGCATAGCGTGAACAGGCCCTAGAGGCCATGGGCCAGGCGGCGAGCAGCATTGCGCCGTGCTGAACGCGCCGCACGGCACGGACAGCGATGCACCCGCCGGCGCGGCCCTCACTGCCCGGCGGCGGCCAGGGTTTCGGCGCGGATTTCCTCGGTCAATCGGGCCTTGATTTGCATGAACTCGGGCGAGGTCTTGAGCGTGTAGTGGCGCGGATGCGGAAAGTCCACCGCGATTTCGCTCTTGATGCAGCCGGGCCGGGCGCTGAAGACGGCGACGCGGCTGGCCATGAAGATGGCCTCGTCGATGTCGTGGGTGACGAAGAGCACGGTTTTCTGCGCCTGCTCCCAGATGCCCAGCAGCAGCTCCTGCATGAGCACGCGGGTCTGGTTGTCCAGCGCGCCGAAGGGCTCGTCCAGCAGCAGCATCTTGGGGTCGTTGGCCAGCGCGCGGGCGATGGCCGTGCGCTGCTGCATGCCGCCAGAAAGCTGCTTGGGGTAGTGGTGCTCGAAGCCGCGCAGCCCCACCTTGGCAATGAAGAAGTCGCTGCGCTCTTTTTGCGCCGCCTCGCCCATGCCGCGCTCGCGCAGGCCGAAGCGGATGTTCTGCTCCACCGTCAGCCAAGGAAACAGGGTGTAGCTCTGGAACACCATGCCGCGGTCGGCGCCGGGGCCGCGGATGGGCTGGCCGTCCAGGCGCACCTCGCCCTCGGTGGGCGTATCCAGCCCGGCGATGATGCGCAGCAGCGTGGACTTGCCGCAGCCCGAGGGGCCGAGGATGGTGATGAAGTCGTTTTCGCGCACGTCCAGCTGGATGGGGCGCAGCGCCTGCGTGGGCGGCTTGCCGCGCGCGCCGGCAAAAACGCGGGTGACGCCGCGCACGGCCAGTTGCACTGGGGCATTGTTTTGCCCGCCATCGCCCGTGACAAGGGCGTCAGCAGCTATCATATTCATAGTATCGCCCAGGCGAACAGGCGCCGGTTGAGCGCCTTGAAGGCAAAGTCTGACACCAGGCCGATGACGCCGATGACGATGATGCCGAAGATGATCTGCCCGGTGTTGAGCAGCGCCTGGCTGTCCACGATCATGTGGCCGATGCCGCTGGACGAGCCGATCAGCTCGGCCACGATGATGTAGGTCCAGGCCCAGCCCAGCACCAGGCGCAGGGTTTCGGCGATCTGCGGCGCCGCGCCCGGAATGAGCACGCGCCGCACCACGCCGTTGCCGCTGGCGCCCAGGGTGTAGGCGGCTTCCACCAGGTCGCGCCGGGCGCTGCCCACGGTCACGGCCACCATGAGCACGATCTGGAAGAAGGAGCCGATGAAGATGACGAGCAGCTTTTGCAGCTCGTCAATGCCCGCCCACAGGATCAGCAGCGGGATGAAGGCGGATGCGGGCAGATAGCGGCAGAAGCTGATGAAAGGCTCCAGAAATGCCTCCACCGGCTTCCACGCGCCCATGGCAATGCCCAGGGGCACGCCAATGGCCGCCGCCAGCACAAAGCCGCCCAGCACGCGCCACACGGTCATGCCGATGTCCTTGAGAAAGCCGTGCTCGGTGAACAGCAGCACGCCTTCGCGCACCATGGTCAGCGGGCTGGCCAGAAAGGTGGGCGAGACGAAGCCGCCGAGCGTGAAGAACGCCCAGACGGCCACGAACAGCACGAAAAAGCCAATGCCGAGCGCCCAGCGGGCGCCCGGCGTCACGGGTTGCAGCGGACGCACGGGGCTGAAAGCGGGCAGGAAGCGGGTTTACTGGATGAACTGCGCGTTGGCGATGGCGCTGTAGTCCTGCGGCAGCTGGCGGATCACGCCCGACTCCAGCAAGACGGCGGCGGCCTGCTTCATGAAGTCTTGCAGCTCGCCGGCGAAGAACTTCTGGTTCTCGGCCTTGTCGGCCCAGCGCAGGTGCTTGGCCGATTCGGCGAACTGCTCGCCCGTCTGCTTGACCGCCGCGCCCATGATTTCATAGGCCTTGGCCGGCTCGGTCTTGATCATGTCCAGCGCCTCGAAGTAGGCGTTGGTCAGGCCCTGGGCCGCCTTGGGGTTGGCCGCCAGCCACTTGGGCGTGCAGCCGAAGGTGTCGATGACCGAGGGGTAGTCGATGGTGGTGGCCATGATCTTGCCCGCCTCCGGCTTGGCGCGGATGGTGGACAGGTAGGGCTCGTAGCTCACCGCCGCGTCGTTGCGGCCGGTGACGAAGGCTTGCGCGGCGGGCTGCGGCTCCAGCGCCACGGTTTTCACGTCCTTCAGGCTGATGCCGTTCTTGTGCAGCATCCAGGCCAGGAAGAAGTGCGGCGTGGTGCCGGGCGCGCTGACGGCGATGGTCTTGCCCTTGAGGTCGGCGAAATTCTTGATGTTCTCGCGCACGGCCAGGCCGTCGGCGCCGTGCGAGCGGTCCATCAGGAAGATCTGGGTGATGGGCACGCCGTTCACCGTCCACGACACGTGCGACTGCACCGCCGTGGCCGCGCACTGGATGGCGCCGGAGGCCAGCGCCAGGTGACGGTCCTTCTGCGGAATCATCTTGATCTCTACGTCCAGACCGTGCTTTTTGAAGATGCCGGTCTTCTCGGCCAGCGTGAGCGGGCCGTAGCCCGTCCAGCCGGACATGCCGATGGTGAGCTTGGTGGTTTGCGCCTGCGCAGCGCCTGCGGCGCAGGCGGCCAGAGTCAGTGCCGTGAAAAGTTTGCCGAGAGCTTTGGCCATATCGTCTCCTGGGGAAACGCCAATCAACACAATAAAAAACCGCTGGCGTGCAGGAACCACCCGTGCGCGCCGCAGCCACAATCGGGCCGGAATGTTAGCAGCCGGTTACGCATGACCGCTGCGCCGCGCCCCCTTGGCGCGGAGGCGCCGCCTGACACCGTCATGCCCAATCGCCCCACTAATCATCAAAAAATATAGCAAACTGTGGTGTCTTTATTGCCCTGAGAGCTGTTTTTCATCACCCTTCCACCGCTTGCCCCGTATGCCATCTCCATTGACCAAGCCACGGAGGCGCAAGCGTATCGCACGGCATCGCGCAAAATCCGGCACCGTCTTATCCAAGCCGCCAGGCACGCCGCACGCAGCGGCTCCCCCAATAACGGAGACATTGGGTGCGCCTGTGGCCCTTGCCGCTTTTCCTTGCCATGGCCGGCACGCGCACCTGCCCCGGCAGTGCCTGCCACCCCCTACTGCCTACCACCCGTGCCCCCTTCCACTGCCGACACCGCCGCTGCTGCTTCACCCCAGGCCATCTTGCGCGAGGTGTTCGGCTACGACAGCTTCCGCGGCCAGCAGCAGGCCATCGTGGAGCACGTCACGGCGGGGGGCGACGCGCTGGTGCTCATGCCCACGGGCGGCGGCAAGAGCCTGTGCTATCAAATTCCGGCCATCGCGCGCCAGCGCGCCGGGCGCGGGGTAACGCTGGTCATCTCGCCGCTGATCGCCCTCATGCACGACCAGGTGGGCGCGCTGCACGAGGCGGGCGTGGCCGCCGCCTTTCTCAACTCCACCCAGGACTGGGCGCAGGCGCAGGCCATCGAGCGCCAGCTGCTGGCCGGCGAGCTGACCCTGCTGTACGCCGCGCCCGAGCGCGTGGCCACGCCGCGCTTTCTGGGCCTGCTGGACGCGCTGCACGCGCGCGGGGCGCTGAGCCTGTTCGCCATTGACGAGGCGCACTGCGTCAGCCAGTGGGGGCACGACTTCCGGCCCGAATACCGCCAGCTCACCGTGCTGCACGAGCGCTGGCCCGAGGTGCCGCGCATTGCGCTGACGGCCACCGCCGACGCGCTCACCCGCGCCGACATCGCCGAGCGCCTGCAACTGCAGCAGGCCGCGCCCTTCGTCAGCAGCTTTGACCGGCCCAACATCCGCTACCACATCGTCGAGAAAAAAGATCCCACGCGCCAGCTGCTGCAATTCATCGAACGCGAACACCCGGGCGAGGCCGGCGTGGTCTATTGCCAGAGCCGCAAGCGCGTGGAGGAGCTGGCCGCCACGCTGTGCGCGCACGGCCTGACGGCGCTGCCTTATCACGCGGGCCTGCCCGCCGACGAGCGCCAGCGCCACCAGGACCGCTTTCTGCGCGAGGACGGCATCGTCATGTGCGCCACCATCGCCTTCGGCATGGGCATCGACAAGCCGGACGTGCGCTTCGTCGCCCACGTGGACATGCCCAAGAACATCGAGGGCTACTACCAGGAAACCGGCCGCGCCGGCCGCGACGGCCTGCCCGCCAATGCCTGGATGGCCTACGGCCTGCAAGACGTGGTGAACCAACGCCGCATGATCGACGAAAGCCCGGCCGAAGAAGGCTTCAAGCAAGTCATGCGCGGCAAGCTCGACGCCCTGCTCGCCCTGGCCGAAGCCACCGACTGCCGGCGCGCCCGCCTGCTGGCCTACTTTGGCGAACAAATGGCCTCGCGCCCTCGGCCCGCCAACCCGGTTGCTACTGATTCAATAGCTGAACAGGCCCATCCATCCTGCCCGGAGGGCCAAAAAATCCCCTCAACTCCCTACTGCGGCAACTGCGACAACTGCCTGCACCCGCCCGCCGTGTGGGACGCCACCGACGCCGCCCGCATGCTGCTGTCCGCCATCTACCGCGTGCAGCAAATGAGCGGCATCAGCTTTGGCGCCGGGCACGTCATGGACATCGTGCGCGGCAAGGCCACCGACAAGATGGCCCAGTACGGCCACGACCGCCTGCCCACCTTTGGCGTGGGCGCCTGCTACAGCGAAGCCGAACTGCGCAGCGTGCTGCGCCAGCTCATCGCCACCGGCGCGCTCGCCGTGGACGCCAGCGCCTACAACACCCTGCGCCTGCTGGACCCCGCCCGCCCCATCCTGCGCGGCCAGCAGCCCGTGCACCTGCGCGCCGCCAGCCCCCGGCCCGCGCGCGATCGCAAGGCGCGCGGCGAACGCCCCCGCGCCAGCGCCCCCGCCGCGGCCGCCGCAGCTGCCGACCTGGACGCAGCCGGCCAACAGCGCTTTGCCGCCCTCAAGGCCTGGCGCGCCGACGTCGCCCGCGAGCACAACCTGCCCGCCTACGTCATCTTTCACGACAGCACCCTGGCCGCCATCGCCGCGCGCGCGCCGCAAACGCTGGCCGAACTGCAAGGCATCAGCGGCCTGGGCGCCACCAAGCTGGAGCGCTACGGCGAAGCCGTGCTACGCGCCTGCGCCAGTGCGGGGGCGTGAGCGAAGGCGACGCCGCCCCTCCAGGCGCGACCCCGCCGATAGGTAGCTTTACCAATGGGAACGGCACCAGCTGGCACAGCGGGCGCCTTTTACGTAAATTGGCACTCACTTTTGTTGAACCTATCAGTGAGGACGCCCATGGCTACCCAAATCGACACGGTTACCCGCAACATCCAGCAACGCACGCATGACGATGGCTTTCTCTGGCTGGGCCGAAACGGCAACTTGAAGCAAACCATTGCGGACTTCAAGAACCTCAGCCCTGCCGAGCGCAACCAGGTTTCGCAGAAACTCACGGATGCCGACTTGCAGGAGTTGGCTGACGACGTCAACGCCAGCGGCCTGGGCGGCGCCAACGGCCTGTCGGCCGATGAAAAGCGCGATCTTTTCAACACATTGGCCCAGGGGCTGGATGGCACACAGCTGGCGCGTCTGGCCAAAGCCTTCGACGAACGCGGCGATGTGATGGCTCTGGGCCAGGCCGTGGCCCAGCACGCCGATTCGGCGACCAAGGTTGGCTTCATCCAGGAAATGGCGCCACGCACGGCGGATAAGGATTACGACAGAGGCATCACAATTGGCGGCTCATGGAGCGAGGATGGCGACAAGGAGGCTGAAGCCATCCTGGATGTGCTCAGCAGCCTGGGCAACGATCCGGCCGCGTTTGACCAGGCCGTGAAGTCGCTGGACGAATCCACGCTGCACGAAGTGACACAGGCGGGTATCAATCAGTTCTCGTCTTATACGGGAACCAGCGTATCGGTGACGCATGACCCGAAGCAGTTGACGGCTCTGCTCGACGCCGCCGCCAAGAGCGGGGACGCTGCCGTGAAGGCCCGTGTGTTCGACGCAGGTGCCGCATCGCTGCAGAGCATGCGCGACAACACCCGGTTCCCCGTGATCGGTATCGGCACCGACGACGCGGCCAGGCAAGTGACCGACAAGCTGACGGGGCTGTTCAACAGTGACGTGCGCGGCATCACGCACGAGTTGAACCAGCACGATCAGTACGGCAGCGGCCTGTCCACCTACACCTCGGAAGTGTTGCGGGCTGGCGAAAGCGGGCAAAAGGTGTTGGGCGAGCAACTGGCACAGCTGCAGGGCAAAGGCTCGGGTCTTTCACCGATTGCGTTCTTCGAGCAGCAATCGGCTGGCACCACGGGCAAGCCTTACTACCAGAATGCCGAGTCATTGGGTTATTTCACGGGCGCCATGCGCAACGGACTGGACGCGCAAAACGCCGATGCCGCTGCCAACGGTGCAACCATCAAAGGCATTCTGGGGGCGGCAATCAGCGCACTGTCGCTGGGGCGGGCCAGCGGCAGCGTCACTTTTCTGACCAACACCATTGTTGACGCCGCCATCAACGGCGCCAATGGCGATCGCACCAAGCTCGGCCGCGTATTGCAAGACTTGGCCGTGCCGGTCACGCAAGACGGCGCGCGTTACGAGGGGCCGGCCACCGCCGTGTTTGACTCCACGCTGGCGCGTGTGCGAACGGGGTAACGGGGGCAACATGGGGCGCATGGCAACCGCCGTATTGATTCATCGCTATTTCCGGCGGGGCGCACTGGCCGGCGCCGTGGCCGCCTGCGCCAGCGCCCTGCTCGCCGCCTGCAACAACTGCCCGGCCGACAGCGCCGCCGTGCTCAGTGCCACGCGCGAGCCGCTGGCCGAGGGCACGCGCGTTTTTTCGCATGCGGGTGCGGCCAGCGTGGACTTCGACAACGCCATCGCCCGGCTCAAGGAGCTGGATCGTGGTCAGCCGCGCGGGCATACGCGCTACTGTGGCCAGCGCCTGGCTGCGGAGGAGGGCGTGAGCGACGCCGCCATCGTGGCCGACCTGAGCCGTCAGCTGGGCCAGGGGTGGCTGGCCGCCGAGGAAGTGGCCTCATCGGCGGGCACGCGCATCTACCGCTGGCAAAGCCAGTGTTCGGCGCGCTTTTATGCGCTGGTCGCCCATCAGCGCCTGCAACGCGAGGGGGACGGGGCTGGCTTTCGCCCGCTGGTGAGCATGTACGTTTGCGGGGCAAACTGAGCGGGCTCCCGCCCTGTTTGCTCTGTTTGCCCAGTACCCCCAGGGCTGCGCGCCGCTGGCGTCCCAGCCCGCAACGCTCACTGCACACATGCGGGCAAGGTAGTTCACCTGCCGCCCATGACCTGGTTGACCCCGCGGCGCGCTGCCCGCCTTGGCATGCGGCCCCCTGGCGCTGCCAAACCCTCTACTATCGGCCTTCTGTATCACCATGTACGAGGAGTGACTGGGCATGAACAACATGACGACCATGTGGGACTCGCTGCAAAGCACGCTGGGTCTGCACATTCCGCAGGTGCTGGGGGCACTGGCGATTTTCATCATCGGCTGGTTCGCGGCCGTGCTGGTTCGCGCGGGCGCGCGCAAGGCGCTGGGGCTGCTGCGGGTGAACGAGCGCTTTGCCGGCGCCACGGGGCAGAAGGTGGACATCACCGGCACGGTGGCGCTGGCGCTGTTCTGGCTGGTGCTGCTGATCACGCTGGCGGCGGTGTTCAACGCGCTGAATCTGGCGCTGGTGTCGGGCTCGTTCTCGGCGCTGACCACGCAGGTATTTGAATACGCGCCACGCTTGCTGGGCGGCTTGCTGCTGACGCTGCTGGCCTGGCTGTCGGCCACGCTGGTGCGCGGCATCACGCAGCGGCTGCTGGAGCGCACCACGCTGGACGAGCGCCTGTCCGCGCACGCGAACATGGCACCCATCAGCGATAGTCTGGCCAGCGCGCTGTTCTGGCTGGTCATTCTGCTGTTCGTGCCTGTCATCCTCAGCACGCTGCAGATGCAAGGGCTGCTGCAACCGCTGAGCGAGATGATGACCAAGGTGCTGGACATGCTGCCCAACGTGGTGGCGGCCCTGGTGCTGGGCGGCGTGGGCTGGCTGCTGGCCACCGTGATGCGCAACATCACCATCAACCTGCTGCGCGCCGCCGGGGCGGATCAGTTGGGCGCCAAGGCCGGGCTGGCCAGCTCGGTCCAAGTGTCTTCGCTGGCCGGGCTGCTGGTGTTCATCGTGATCTTCGTGCCGGTGCTGATCGCGGCGCTGGACGCATTGCAGGTGGAAGCCATTTCCCGCCCCGCCACCGACATGCTCGCCATGCTGATGGAGGCCGTGCCCCACCTGGTGGCGGCGGTGCTGATTCTGGTGGTGACGTGGATGGTGGCCTCGTTCGCCACGCGCCTGCTGGCCTCGCTGCTGGCCAGCATGGGGCTGGACGCGCTTCCCGCGCGCATTGGCATGGCGCATGCGTTCCAGGGCACGCCGCCGTCGGTGCTGGTGGGCCGCATCGCGCTGGTGTTCGCCATGCTGTTCGCGGCGGTGGAGGCAGGCAACCAGCTCGGCTTCGAGCGCTTTGCTGACATGATTTCCACCTTCATCGAATTCGCGGGCGATGTGCTGCTGGGCTCGGCCATCCTGGTCATCGGCTTCATGCTGGCCAATGTGGCGTATGAGGCCATCCGCCGCGCCAGCACGCCCAGCGGCCAGGTCGGCGAGGGCGCCAACACGGGCCTGGCGCGCGTGGCGCGGCTGGCCATTTTGGGCATTGTCATCGCCATGGGCCTGCGCGCCATGGGCATTGCCGACGACATCGTGAACCTGGCCTTCGGCCTCACGCTGGGCGCGGTGGCCGTGGCCGTGGCGCTGGCCTTTGGCCTGGGCGGGCGCGAGGCGGCGGGCCGCCTGGCCGCGCGCTGGCTGGACCGCTTTTGCCAGCCCCGCCCCGTGACGCCCCCGCCCCCGCC
>RQYR01000034.1:0-7500 GCA_003859965.1 Comamonadaceae bacterium OH2545_COT-014
ACGTGCCATCGGCGTAGTCTCCTATGCGGGAAATACGTTGATGGCCGCATAACCATATAGTTCAATTCATTTTTGAGACAACACACTAGAATTGCGCCCATGCACATTCACATTCTGGGAATCGCGGGCACCTTCATGGGCGGCCTGGCGGCGCTGGCGCGCGAGGCGGGGCACACCGTGACCGGTTGCGACATGGCGGTTTACCCCCCCATGAGCGAGCAGCTGCGCGCGCTGGGCATTGATTTCATGGAAGGCTTTGGCGCGGATCAGCTCGCCCTGCGGCCCGATGTGTTCGTGGTGGGAAACGTGGTCAGCCGCGCCCGTCTGGCGGACGGCGCGCCCAAGTTCCCGCTGATGGAAGCCATTTTGGACGCGGGTGCGCCCTACGCCAGCGGCCCGCAATGGCTGGCAGAGCATGTGCTGCACGGCCGCCACGTGCTGGCCGTGGCAGGCACGCACGGCAAAACCACTACCACGGCCATGCTGGCCTGGGTGCTGGAATGCGCCGGGCTGTCGCCCGGTTTTCTGGTGGGCGGCGTGCCGCTGGACTTTGGCGTTTCAGCCCGGCTGGGCGCACAGGCGGCGGGCCAGCCACGCCCGCTGTTCGTCATTGAGGCCGACGAGTACGACACCGCCTTTTTCGACAAACGCAGCAAGTTCGTGCATTACCGCCCCCGCACGGCGGTACTGAACAACCTGGAGTTCGATCACGCCGACATCTTTGATGACTTGCCGGCCATTGAGCGCCAGTTTCACCATCTGCTGCGCACCGTGCCTGCCACGGGCCGGGTGGTGGTCAATGGGCTGGAAGAAAGCCTGGCGCGCGTGTTGCACGCGGGCGTCTGGAGCGAAGTGCGCAGCTTTGGCAGCGCCGTGAGTGATTTCACCGCGCATGGCGATGCGTCGGACTTTGAAGTGCGGCAGGGCGGGCGCCCGCTGGGACGGGTGCGCTGGGCGCTGTCTGGCGTGCATAACCAGCTCAACGCCCTGGCCGCCATCGCGGCGGCCGATCACGTCGGCGTGCCGCCCGCCGTGGCGTGCGAGGCGCTGGCGCGCTTTCAAAATGTGCGCCGCCGCATGGAAGTGCGTGGCCGCGTGGCGCTGCCCGGTGGCGAGGTCACGGTGTATGACGACTTTGCCCACCACCCCACGGCCATCCGCACCACGGTGGACGGTTTGCGCCGCCAGTTGGATACGGCCGGCCGGCAAGGCGAGCGCATCCTCGCCATCTTCGAACCGCGCAGCAACACCATGAAGCTGGGCACCATGAAAAGCCAGTTGCCTTGGGCGCTGGAACAGGCAGACCTGGCTTTCTGCCACAGCGGCGGGCTGGACTGGGACGCCGCCGCCGCCCTGGCCCCACTGGGCGCGCGCGCCCAGGTCGCCAACAGCGTTGAAGCGCTGCTGCACCAGGTGCTGCCGACCGTGCGCCCGGGCGATCACCTGCTGTGCATGAGCAATGGCAGTTTTGGCGGCGTGCATGCCCAGCTGCTGGATTTGATTCAAAAAGCATAGCAACCAAGTCCATCAATAAAGCCTTGGCGCCATGGCAGACCTGATAGCGCGGCGGGCTGGCCTTTCGCCATTTTTGCCTGTCGCCTTGGGACATGGAAGGCCTCGCAGCTTCGGGCGCCCGGCTAGTCCGCCCCCGCTTTGGCCAGAGCCGCCCTTTTGGAGCCTGATGGCCTGCTGAATCAAACCCCTCCTCGCCCTCACATTGGCCCTGCGGACCAAGAAAAAAACCGTGTCCGCCCACAACAAAGGGCGACACGGCTTGTTTGGGCAAGCAGGGCCGGCGCGAGGGCGCTGGCGCAGCCTCTTGTTTTTAGTACGAAACGCTAAGCGCGGGCACATTGACGCGCACCACCGGCTTGCCGAGCGATGCGCTGGCGGCCTGGGCAAAGCGCTGGCCCCACGCCGCATCACCCAGCAACCGCGGGCCGGCGGCCTGCGCCACCACAACCACCTTGTCTGCCAACAGCAGCTTGCCTGTGGGGCGCAGCGGCTCGCCACCCAGGCGGTTGTATTCGTCATCCAGCCACTGCCGTGCTTCGGCATTGCTCAGGGCGGGCAGGTGATCGAGGTTGAAGGTGAATTCCTGGCCGTTGTCGGCCACAACGCGCACTTCACTTTGCATGGTTTGTCTCCAGGTTGATTTTCTTGAGCCCTCTACTTTACCGCCCGGCGCGCTTGCACGGCTTGCGCCAAGGTTTGCAGAAGGGTTTGTGAATCGTCCCATCCCAGGCAGGCATCGGTGATGCTTTTGCCATATTCCAACTGGGCCACGTCGTCCTTGCCGGGGGTAAATTTCTGCGCGCCTTCATGAATATGGCTTTCCACCATGACGCCTGCCACATGGCGCGATCCGCCACGAATTTGCTCGGCAATGTCGCGTGCCACATCCAGCTGGCGCTCGTGGCGCTTGCTGCTGTTGGCGTGGCTGCAATCGACCATGAGCTGCGCCGGCAGTTGCGCGGCCTGCAGTTCATGGCAGGCGGCGGCCACACTGGCGGCGTCGTAATTGGGTTGCTTGCCACCGCGCAGAATCACATGGCAGTCTTGATTGCCGTCCGTGCGGACGATGGCGACCTGGCCATTTTTGTGCACCGAGAGGAAGTGGTGCCCGCGGGCGGCCGCCTGAATGGCGTCGGTGGCGATCTTGATATTGCCATCGGTGCCGTTTTTGAAGCCGATGGGCGCGGAAAGGCCGCTGGCCAGTTCGCGGTGCACCTGGCTTTCGGTGGTGCGCGCGCCAATAGCGCCCCAGCTGATGAGATCGCCAATGTATTGCGGCGAGATCACGTCCAGAAACTCGCTGCCCGCCGGCAGCCCCAGGCGGTTGATATCGATCAGCAGCTGGCGCGCTATGCGCAGCCCCTCGTCAATGCGGTAGCTCTCGTCGAGATAAGGGTCGTTGATCAGTCCTTTCCAGCCCACAGTGGTACGGGGCTTTTCGAAGTAAACACGCATCACCACTTCCAGCGTATCCGCGTATTGCTCGCGCAAGGGCTTGAGGCGGCGGGCGTAATCAAGCGCCGCCACCGGGTCATGAATAGAGCATGGGCCAATGACAACCAGCAGGCGGTCATCCTGCCCTTGCATGATGCGGCGTATGCGCTGGCGGGTAGCGCTGATCAGCGCTTCCACAGGGGTGCCGCGTATCGGAAAAAAACGGATCAGGTGTTCAGGCGGAGGTAGCACGTTCAGCTCGCGGATGCGTTCGTCGTCGGTCTGGCTGGTCTTTTCCTGCGACGAGTGCCAAGCGTCTTTCGCTGCGTGGGCCATGGAGGCGTTCATCGTGTAGCTCCTGTGGGATGGGTTGATAAAGAAAAGGCAACAAAAAAACCGCCGGGCTGCAAGGCACCGGCGGTTTCATTGATCGGGAGGCTCGGCTGTGCTTATGCGCTGGCCTCTCGTCCGCCGGGGACTGAGAACCAAAAGTAAAACGCAAAAGCACGCAAAGACATGGCGCGCAACTCTAGCACAAACGCCGCCCGCCAGTGTGGCGGCGGCGAAGCAAATCCCAAGTCATCAGGCCGTGCCGCCCACGGTCAGCCCATCAATGCGCAAAGTCGGCTGCCCCACGCCCACGGGCACGCTCTGGCCTTCTTTGCCACACGTGCCAATGCCGGAATCCAGGCGCATATCGTTGCCAATCATGCTGACTTTTTTCAATGACTCAGGACCGTTGCCCACAATGGTCGCCCCTTTGACCGGGTAAAGAATTTTGCCGTTTTCCACCCAAAAGGCTTCGCTGGCCGAGAAAACGAATTTGCCGCTGGTGATGTCCACCTGGCCTCCACCGAAATTGGTGGCGTAAAGGCCTTTTTTGATGCTGGCAACGATTTCCTGCGGATCCTTGTCGCCGCCCAGCATATAAGTGTTGGTCATTCGCGGCATGGGCAAATGCGCATAGCTTTCACGGCGCCCATTGCCAGTAGGACGAACGTTCATCAATCGGGCATTCATCGCATCCTGGATATAGCCCTTCAGAATGCCATCTTCAATCAGCACATTACGCTGCGTCAGTTCGCCTTCATCATCAATATTGAGGCTGCCGCGCCGGTTCGGCAGCGTCCCGTCATCCAGCACCGTCACGCCCTTGGCCGCCACGCGGTCACCAATACGGCCACTGAATGCGCTGGATCCTTTTCGGTTGAAGTCACCCTCCAGCCCGTGCCCCACCGCTTCATGCAGCAAAACCCCTGGCCAGCCAGGGCCCAACACCACGGTCATTTCGCCCGCAGGAGCCGGACGGGCCTCCAGATTAGCCAGGGCAGCGTTGGTTGCTTCATCAACATAAGTCTGAATCTGCCGGTCATCAAAAAACGACAGGTCAAACCGCCCACCACCACCAGACGTTCCAACCTCACGCCGACCAGCTTGCTCAGCAATCACCGTCAACGATAAACGGATCAAGGGACGAACGTCAGCTGCCATCACACCGTTCATTCGCGCAACCAGCACCACCTCCCATTCGGCTGCCAGACCCGCCATGACTTGAACAATGCGCGGATCCTTGGCTCGGGCTTTACGCTCTACCTGTTCGAGTAGCGCCACTTTCGCAGCACTATCCAAGGCCATGATCGGATCAGCGCTTTGGTAAAGCGCACGGCTCGGCACTGTTTTGAAGGCCGGTGATTTAACCTTCTTGTTTTGCCCGGCATCCGCAATGCTGCAAACCGTGTGCGCCGCATCCAGCAAAGCCACTTCAGAAAGCTCATCCGAGTAGGCAAAAGCCGTTCGCTCGCCCGAAACGGCACGAACGCCAACCCCTTGATCAATGCTGAAGCTGCCGGTCTTAACGATCCCTTCTTCCAAGCTCCAGCCCTCCGCACGCGTGTACTGAAAGTACAAATCCGCATCGTCTATGCGGCGTGCACGGATCAGCCGCAGCGCTCGGTCAAGATGAGCGTCATCCAAGCCCCAAGGCGAAAGCAAAAATCGCTTGGCTATCGCCAAGTGATCACTCGGATTATCGGGAGATGAGTTCATGTGTGCATTCTATGCGCAGCCTCATTCACCTAGAAAGCACTGACAAAAAGAGAACGTGTACGAATAAAAGTTGCTCGTACAAAAACAAAACGCCCGGTGATGACCGGGCGTTTGTTGCAATACAAGCCTGACGATGTCCTACTTTCACACGGGAATCCGCACTATCATCGGCGCTGAGGCGTTTCACTGTCCTGTTCGGGATGGGAAGGAGTGGGACCACCTCGCTATGGTCATCAGGCATAACTGGTTGCCGCCCTGATCAGGCAATCAAGGCAGCCAATTCATAGAGTCGATATCTTTTGACTATCTTCATGCATTGCTTTGGCGAACAAAGTACCAAAGTTATAGGGTCAAGCCTCACGAGCAATTAGTACCGGTTAGCTTAACGCATTACTGCGCTTCCACACCCGGCCTATCAACGTCCTGGTCTTGAACGACTCTTTAGGGGGCTCAAGGCCCCGGCAGATCTCATCTTGGAACGAGTTTCCCGCTTAGATGCTTTCAGCGGTTATCTCTTCCGCACTTAGCTACCCTGCGATGCCACTGGCGTGACAACAGGTACACCAGAGGTGCGTCCACTCCGGTCCTCTCGTACTAGGAGCAGGCTTCCTCAAATCTGCAGCGCCCACGGAAGATAGGGACCAAACTGTCTCACGACGTTTTAAACCCAGCTCACGTACCTCTTTAAATGGCGAACAGCCATACCCTTGGGACCGACTACAGCCCCAGGATGAGATGAGCCGACATCGAGGTGCCAAACACCGCCGTCGATATGAACTCTTGGGCGGTATCAGCCTGTTATCCCCAGAGTACCTTTTATCCGTTGAGCGATGGCCCTTCCATACAGAACCACCGGATCACTATGTCCTGCTTTCGCATCTGCTCGACTTGTCAGTCTCGCAGTTAAGCACGCTTATGCCATTGCACTATCGTCACGATGTCCGACCGTAACTAGCGTACCTTCGAACTCCTCCGTTACGCTTTGGGAGGAGACCGCCCCAGTCAAACTGCCTACCATGCACTGTCCCCGACCCAGATCATGGGCCCAGGTTAGAACCTCAAACACACCAGGGTGGTATTTCAACGTCGGCTCCATGAGAACTAGCGTCCTCACTTCAAAGCCTCCCACCTATCCTACACAGATCTGTTCAAAGTCCAATACAAAGCTACAGTAAAGGTTCATGGGGTCTTTCCGTCTTTCCGCGGGGAGATTGCATCATCACAAACATTTCAACTTCGCTGAGTCTCAGGAGGAGACAGTGTGGCCATCGTTACGCCATTCGTGCAGGTCGGAACTTACCCGACAAGGAATTTCGCTACCTTAGGACCGTTATAGTTACGGCCGCCGTTTACTGGGACTTCGATCAAGAGCTTGCACCCCATCACTTAATCTTCCAGCACCGGGCAGGCGTCACACCCTATACGTCCACTTTCGTGTTTGCAGAGTGCTGTGTTTTTAATAAACAGTCGCAGCCACCTATTTTTTGCAACCCATTCATGCTCAGATGTTCTCATCACACTAATAGGGCACACCTTCTCCCGAAGTTACGGTGTCAATTTGCCGAGTTCCTTCTCCTGAGTTCTCTCAAGCGCCTTAGAATACTCATCTCGCGCACCAGTGTCGGTTTGCGGTACGGTCGTATGCAGCTGAAGCTTAGTGGCTTTTCCTGGAACCTCGTTCAGTTACTTCGCGAGCAAGCTCGCTCGATCGACAGCCTCGGTATATGCGCGCCGGATTTTCCTAACGCACGCCTACTTCTGCCTAAACCGGGACATCCAACACCCGGATAACCTATTAAGATCCGTCCCCACATCGCACTGCATATCGGTACAGGAATATTGACCTGTTTCCCATCAGCTACGCATCTCTGCCTCGCCTTAGGGGCCGACTTACTCTACGCCGATGAACGTTGCGTAGAAAACCTTGCGCTTACGGCGAGCGGGCTTTTCACCCGCTTTAACGCTACTCATGTCAGCATTCGCACTTCTGATACCTCCAGCAGCCTTCACAAGCCACCTTCACAGGCTTACAGAACGCTCTCCTACCACGCACAGCAAGCTGTGCATCCGCAGCTTCGGTAACTGGCTTAGCCCCGTTACATCTTCCGCGCAAGACGACTCGATCAGTGAGCTATTACGCTTTCTTTAAATGGTGGCTGCTTCTAAGCCAACATCCTGACTGTTTTAGCCTTCTCACTTCGTTTCCCACTTAGCCAATTTTAGGGACCTTAGCTGGCGGTCTGGGTTGTTTCCCTCTTGTGTCCGGACGTTAGCACCCGGTGCACTGTCTCCCGCGCTGTACTCTTCGGTATTCGGAGTTTGCCTTGGTTTGGTAAGTCGCCATGACCCCCTAGCCAAAACAGTGCTCTACCCCCGAAGGTAATACGCGAGGCACTACCTAAATAGTTTTCGGAGAGAACCAGCTATTTCCAGGTTTGTTTAGCCTTTCACCCCTATCCACAGCTCATCCGCTAATTTTGCAACATTAGTCGGTTCGGTCCTCCA
>RQYR01000034.1:12500-28576 GCA_003859965.1 Comamonadaceae bacterium OH2545_COT-014
CATGCTGGGCGCCCTGGCGGCAGGCGTGATGCTGGTCAACAACACGCGCGATGCCGCGACCGACGCCCGCGCGGGCAAGCACACGCTTGCCGTGCGCCTGGGGCCCGTTGGCTGCCGCGTGCTGTATGCCTTGCTGCTGGCACAACCCTATTTATGCTGGCCTTGGCTGGCAGGGCATGCCACGCCAGCCCCGCCCGCCTGGCCCTGGTTAACGCTGCCGTGGGCGCTGTGGCTATGCGTACAGCTGTGGCGCCAGCCCGCCGGGCGCGGCCTCAACCCGCTGCTGGCACACACCGCCCGCTTGCAGGCGGCCTGGACGGCCTTGCTGGCTTTCAGCCTCTGGGCGGCTTAGAAACTGTTCACCCCCCTGCGCGGCGGGCATCCAGCGGATTTGGGCGGTCTGCGGCGTTGCCCACTCGCGCCGAAACCTTTGAACAGGTTAGGCTGGCCCGAGCCGCCTCACAGCTTCTGCCTGCCTCCCACCAGTTGGGTACAGGGGTGCAGGCCGGGTGCGGCCTTCAGTCCGCGTCGCCCCACGCATCCGCGCGGGCCTGGGCAGCGGCAAAGTCCAGATCACCCGAATAAATGGCGCGGCCGGCAATCACGCCCTCCACGCCTTCGTCCTCCACCGCGCACAGCGCCTCGATGTCCGCCATGCCAGACAGGCCGCCCGAGGCAATCACCGGAATGCGCAGTGCCTGCGCCAGCTTGACCGTGGCCTCGACGTTGATGCCCGACAGCATGCCGTCGCGACCAATGTCGGTGTAGATGATGCTTTCCACGCCCCAGTCCTCGAACTTGCGCGCCAGATCCACCACCTCGTGGCCGGTGAGCTTGCTCCAGCCGTCGGTGGCCACCTTGCCGTCGCGCGCGTCCAGGCCCACGATGATGTGGCCGCCAAACGCCGTGCAGGCGTCCTTGAGAAAGCCCGGGTTTTTCACCGCGGCGGTGCCGATGATGACGTAGGCCAGTCCCGCGTCCAGATACTTCTCGATGGTGTCCAGATCACGGATGCCGCCGCCCAGCTGCACCGGAATCTCGCCATCGACGGCTTTCAGAATGGCCTTGATGGCCGCCATGTTCTGGGGTTTGCCGGCAAACGCACCGTTCAAGTCCACCAGGTGCAGCCGGCGTGCGCCAGCCTCCAGCCAGCGCGCGGCCACGGCCGCCGGGTCTTCGCCAAAAGTGGTGGCCCGGTCCATGTCGCCCTGTTGCAGGCGAACGCAGTGGCCGTCCTTGAGGTCAATGGCGGGAATGATGAGCATGGTTAATGCAGGGAAAGTGAGTGATGGGCTATTTCAAAGCCTTTGAATGGCCACGGCAAAAGAGTCGGCGGCACGCCGGTCTTCGCCAAAAGGAACCGCCAGCCAGCCGGGCGCGGGCGCACCGGGCAACTGGTAGTGAATCTCAAGAAATGCCCGCTCCACCACGGTGGAAGTCGATTTGGAACGGCTGCCAAACTTGTAGCCAATACCCGCACTAGAAAAAATGGCCAAGCTGCCGCCGTGGCGGGTCTGGGTGTGCACTTCGGATTCGCGCTCAACCTTCGCACCCAGAATGTCCTGCCGGCGCAGCAACAGGCGCTGGTAATCCGTGCCACTGGCGTTGGCGTAAAGCAAGCCCTGCCGCGTATCCAGCGCCAGCACGCCTGGGGTAGGGGCGCTCCACTGGCGCTGCATGGCAGGCTGCACGCCCAAGCCGGGCAAATCAGCCAGCATCCGCTTGAGCGCGCCACGGTATTGCAGGGCGCGGTAAGGGGTGATGAGCAAGGCTTGCACCACGCGGTTGAGCACCAGGAAAACCACCGCCATCAGCAGCAGCGTCAACAGAGCACTAGCCAGCGCGGAAACGATGCCGTTGCTGAACAGGTTGGAAAAAAACACACCCAGCACGGGCAGCAGGCACAGCGCCAGCAACCCCAGGAAGACCCAAGCGGCCCGCTGTTCAGTGGTGCGCACGGTGCTGGCGCTCAGCTCGTCACGCCCGGCAGAAAGCGCGTCTTGGGCGTTGGCGGCAGGCAAATCCGCGGACATGGAATGTTTCTCCTTTCAGGGTTTCCAGTGCAAAAAATTGCGGTACAGCGCCAGCCCTTGGGCGGCGCTTTTTTCGGGGTGGAACTGGGTGGCGAACAGGTTGTCGCGGGCTACGGCGGCGCAAAACGGCCCGCCGTAGTCAGCCTCGCCAGCGCAGTGCGCAGGCTCGCGCGGGCGGGCGTAGAAGCTGTGGACGAAGTAGAACCAGCTTTCGTCGGGCACGCCCTGCCACACCGGGTGCGGCTGCGTCTGGCGCACGCGGTTCCAGCCCATCTGCGGCACTTTGAAGCGGCTGCCGTCAGGCTGCTGGCGGCCCGCCAGGTCAAAGCGCAGCACGCGGCCGGGCAGCAGGCCCAGGCCGGGCGTGCCGTCGGCGGTGGGGCCTTCGGCGCTGTGCTCCAGCAGCATTTGCATGCCCACGCATACGCCAAACAGGGGCTTGTGCGCGGCCGCCTCCAGCACGGCGGGCAGCAGGCCGGATTCGCGCAGCTCGCGCATGCAGTCGGACATGGCGCCCTGGCCGGGCAAGATCACGCGGTGGGCGTCGCGCACTTGCTGCGCGCTGGCGGTGACGACCACGCGCACGCCGCTGCCTTCGGCGGCGTGCAGCACGGCTTGCGCCACGGAGCGCAGGTTGCCCATGCCGTAGTCCACCACGGCAACGGTTTCGTTTGCTACTGAACTCATAGCTATTGCGGCAGAACCAGTGTGCCCTGAAGGCCTTTTTTGACTTAAAGGATCAGGCGCTACAGCGTGCCCTTGGTGGACGGGATGCTGCCGGCGGCGCGCGCATCGGGCGCCACGGCCATGCGCAGGGCGCGGCCAAAGGCTTTGAAGACGGTTTCGATCTGGTGATGCGCGTTCACGCCCTTGAGGTTGTCGATGTGCGCGGTGATGAAGGCATGGTTGACCAGGCCCTGGAAAAACTCGTGCACCAGCTGCGTGTCAAAGCCGCCAACCATGCCGCTGGTCAGCGGCAGGTGCGCCGCCAGGCCCGGGCGGCCGGAAAAGTCGATGACCACGCGCGAGAGGGCTTCGTCCAGCGGCACGTAGGCATGGCCGTAGCGGGTGATGCCGCGCTTGTCGCCCACCGCGGCCTTGAGCGCCTGGCCGATGGCGATGCCCACGTCTTCCACGGTGTGATGGCCGTCGATGTGCAGGTCGCCCTGGCACTGCACGTCCAGATCGACCATGCCGTGGCGGGCGATCTGGTCGAGCATGTGGTCGAAAAAGCCGATGCCGGTGTGCAGCCGGGCCTGGCCGGCGCCGTCAAGGTTGAGGCGGACGGTGATCTGCGTCTCGGCCGTGTGGCGCGACACTTCAGCGGTGCGGGGGGGCGTCATGAAAACGTGGGGGAAAGGGGTCAGAGCGCGGCCTTCAGCGCGGCCAGCATGCGGGCGTTGTCTTCGGCGCTGCCCACCGTCAGGCGCAGACAGCCGGCCAACTGCGGGTGCATTGTAGAAACGTTCTTGACGAGGACCTGACGCGCTTTCATGCCCTCGAACACGCGCTGCGCGGCGGCCGCGTCTGGCAGGGGCTGGCCGCTGGCGGCCACGCGCACCAGGATCATGTTGCCCTCGCTCGGGTAGGCGGTCACGCCGGGCAGCGCGCGCAGGGCCGCCATCAGCGCGGCGCGCTGCGCGCGCAAGTCTTGCGCCTGGGCCGCAAAGACTTCGGCATGCTCCAGCGCGAACAGCGCGCATTCGATGTTGAGCACGCTCAGGTTGTAGGGCGGGCGGGCTTTGTCGATCTCGGCGATCAGGCGCGCATCGCCCATCAGGTAGCCAATACGCGCCCCGGCCAGGCCGAACTTGCTGAGGGTGCGCATGACCAGCACGTGGCCGTGGGCGGCCGGGTTCTGGCGCACGCGGTCCAGCCAGGTGCGGGCGGCAAAGGGCTGGTACGCCTCGTCCATCACCACCAGCCCGCCATGCCGGCCCTGGGCTTCGGCCAGGCGCGCCAGCGCGCCCTCGTCCCACAGCGTGCCGGTGGGATTGTTGGGGTGCGCCAGGTACAGCAGCGCGGGGCGGTGCTGCTCAATGGCGGCCAGCATGGCGGCTTCGTCCAGCTGGAAATCAGCCGCCAGCGGCACGGCATGAAAGGCCAGGCCGTGCAACTGGGCCGCCAGCGGGTACATGACGAAGCTGGGCATGGGCGCGAGCATGCTGGCGCCCGGTTGCGCGCAGGCCAGCGCCAGCAGGGTAATCAGCTCGTCGGAGCCGTTGCCCAGCATCAGCGCCCAGCCGGGCGGCAGGCCGGCATGCGCGGCCAGCGCGCTTTTCAGCGCGCCCGTTTCCGCGCCGGGGTAGCGGTTGATGGCCAGCCGCCCCAGCCGCTCGCCCAACGCCTGCTGCAAGGCGGGCGGCAGACGGTGCGGGTTCTCCATGGCGTCCATCTTGAGCAAGCCGGTCGCGTCCTGCACGGGGTAGGCGTGCATGGCCCGGATGTCAGGGCGGATGCGGGCAAGGCAGGGCAAGGCGGCAGCGTCAGAAGTCATGCGGGTTCAAGGGCAAAAAAGAATGTTCATGCGCCAGCGGCCCAGGTCAGCCCGCGTGGCGCCAAGTGCAGGCCGCGGATGTTACACGCGGGAAAGCTTGCGGCAAGTATTTGGCATGACCAGTCTTTCAGGGCTTTCAGGCCGTAGATACGCCCTGAACAGCTATTATTTTAAGAGCAAATTGAACCAGGCCAAGCACGTCGCAGGCCCAGGGCGGGCCACGCATACAGCGGGCGGGGGCTGCCGGATGCTTGCTCCCTGTGCG
Source organism: Comamonadaceae bacterium OH2545_COT-014 (assembly GCA_003859965.1). Taxonomy (GTDB): domain Bacteria; phylum Pseudomonadota; class Gammaproteobacteria; order Burkholderiales; family Burkholderiaceae_C; genus Ottowia. Next base: position 17,296 of record RQYR01000034.1, read on the forward strand.
CCGTCACGCCGCAGCGCGGCAGTGCCAGCAAAAAGCCCCCGCCACATTTGCGGCGGGGGCCTTTGCACAGCGCCCGCCCTGTTGAGCCGGGCGGTCCGCCAAGCGCGTCAGCGTGGCATTAGCGTGCGGCCTGCTTTTGCTCCCAGGCGGACTTGCACGCCACGCAGTGCTGCGTCATGGGCTCAATCTTCAGGCGCTCGAACGGAATGGCGCACCCGCATGCATCGCACAGGCCATAGTCGTCCGTGTCAATCAGCTCCAGCGCACGATCAATGCGGGCCAGGTCAGCCGCATCCAGCGCCGTCAGCGCCTGATCCACCTCGCGCGTCTGGTTTTTCAAGCGCGCGTTTTCATCTTGCGACACGCTGCCCGCGTTGATCTCGGCGGGGGCCAGGTTCTCGCGGTTTTGCGCCATCTGGGCATTCAGCTCCTGGCGGCGCGCTTGCAGCAAGACTTTGAGCTCATCGCGTTGCGCGGGGGTAAGGGCGGCAGTTTTCATTTTTGAATCATCTCCTGCGAAAAAGCGGCCGCCGCGCCCCATGGGCACCCTGGCGGCATACCGCAGAATATTACCCGCATGAACACGCCTGCGCACCTGCCTGCCGCGTCTGCCAACGCCCTCACCGGCGTGGAAGCTGCGCGCTGCCCGCTATGCGGCCAACCCAATGGCTGTGCCCTGGCGGCCGCCCCAGCACCAGCCCCCGCTGGCGGTACGCCGCCGCCATGCTGGTGCGTGCATGCCACCTTCACGCCCGCCCTGCTGGCGCGCGTGCCGGCCGATGCGCGCCGCCGCGCCTGCATTTGCGCCGCCTGCGCCGCCGCTGCGGCCTGATTCCCTTTCAGCCCACCTTCACCCTCCACCGAAAGACGCCCCCATGTGCCAGCTGCTCGGCATGAACTGCAACACCCCCACCGACATTGCCTTCAGCTTTGCCGGTTTCGCCCAGCGCGGCGGCCGTACCGACCACCATGCCGACGGCTGGGGCATTGCCTTTTTTGAAGGGCGCGGCACGCGCCTGTTCGTGGAAAGCAGCCCGGCCTGCGACTCGCCCGTGGCAGCGCTCATCCGCCGCTACCCCATCAAAAGCCGCAACGTCATCTCGCACATCCGCAAGGCCACCGTGGGCGCCGTGCAGCTTGAGAACTGCCATCCGTTCGTGCGCGAGCTGTGGGGCCGCTACTGGGTGTTTGCCCACAACGGCGATCTGAAGCACTACGCGCCGCGCCTGCACGGCCACTTCCGCCCCGTGGGCAGCACCGACAGCGAGCAGGCTTTTTGCTGGCTGATGCAAGAGCTGGCCAAGGCCCATGCCAGCGTTCCCCCGGTGGAAGAGCTGACCCGCACGCTGGCCGAGCTGGTGCCGCAGGTGGCGCGCTTTGGCACCTTCAACATGCTGCTCTCCAACGGTGAAGCCTTGTGGGCGCATGCATCCACCAAGCTGTGCTACATCGTGCGCCAGCACCCCTTTGCCAGCGCCTGCCTGGCCGATGAAGACCTGAGCGTGAACTTTGCCGAACACACCACGCCCCAGGATCGCGTGGCTGTGGTCGCTACCACCCCGCTCACGCGCGACGAGCAGTGGACGCCCTTCGCACCGGGTGAACTGAAAGTGTTCGTGGACGGCCTGCCGGTCGCAGTGCCCGCGTAGCGCGCCTGCTCACCCCCATCACAAGCCCCCAGCTGACGGAGCGGCAGGCGGGCATGGCGCCACCGCGCTCACAAGCTGCATGGAAAATGTCTGACGAGCCTCGGTGCGCACGACCGACAGCGCAGAGGCTGCCGCATCCCTAAGCTTGGCGGCAGTCAGGCACCGGGGTTCAGCGCCATTTTTGGGAGCGACCCCCAACCTTTTCACCGGGCAAACGCCTGCCAAACCGGCGACCTGCCGCAACTCTGCCCCTTCACCACAGGAGAAACCCATGCTGCATTACGCCGTCGTCTTCTTCGTCATTGCCATCATCGCCGCCGTGCTCGGCTTTGGCGGCATTGCTTCCAGCGCTGCCGGCATTGCGAAAATTCTGTTCGTTGTCTTCCTGATCCTGGCCGTTCTGAGCCTGATCTTTGGCCGCAAGCGGTAGGCGCAACGCAACTTCATACCCCATGAAAAAGCGGGCTTCCCAGCCCGCTTTTTCTTTGGCCGCCCGCCTGCCGGCTGTGACCGGCGCAGCGGGGGCATCTTTGGCGCGTCTCGCGGCACGCCGCCACCGCGTCATGTGTTGCGCCCACGATAGAGCGGCTTCTCGGAAGGGTGACATGGCGGCCGAGGGCTCTCACAGCCCCGCGTTTCACTCATCCAGCCCCGCGTCGCCTTCTTCATCCTGCTGTTCGGCCAGGCGCTTGGCCAGGGTCGCTTGCAAGTCTTGCGCGCTGGCCATGAAGGCGTCCACCGTTTCCGGCGCGGCCAGCCGCCAGCCAGGCGGGTACAGGCGTGACAGATAAAGCCCCTGTCCCAGCCGCTTGTGGGCTTGCCACTGCAGCCCCAGCTGCACCGCCACCGCTGCTGCCAGCAGCATTCCCATGCCCACACCCAGCAAGCGGCGCGAAAGCGGCGTGGCCGCACACAGGTGCCGCCACAGCACGGCCGCCAGCACGGCCAGAAGCAGGGTGGTATCAAACCGCGCCAGCACCGGCCAAGACAGGGCAAATGCCGCGCCATGCAGCAGGGCCTGCAACCCCTGGTAAGCCAACACCCCCAGCGCGGCAATGCGCAAGTGGGCGCCAAAAACGGCATAGCCGGTAAACAGCTTGCTCAGCAGCATCCACAACAGCGCCCAGGCGGTGAGCGCGCCGGTCAGCACCATCAGCATGATGGGCAGCTCGCGCAGCCATTGACCGGCTGTGCGCGCATCCAGCGCACTCTCTGCCGCGCCCAGCCCCAGCAGGCTCAGCACGGCCACGGCCGTCAGCGCCGCGCCGGCGCGCGAGGCCGGGCGCCAAGGTTGGGGCGGTGGCAGTTCGGCATCGGCCAGCCGCAGCGCCAGATGGGTACGGCCCACGGTCAGCGTCTGCCCCGGCCGCCAGATCAGGTGGCCGCCGGCCCGCACCAGATGCCGCCCGTGCCAGATGCCATTCACGCCATCCAGCACTTGCACCCGCACCCGGCCTTCGGCATCGCGCTCCAGGCGCAAGTGCTCGGCGGCCAGGGCTGGGTCGGTCAACACCGCGTCGGCATGGGCCGCACGGCCAATGGTGCAAGGCCAGCGGGTCAGGGGCAGTGCCTGCGCCAGATGGCGGCCACGCTCGCGCACTTCCAGAATGGCCAGCACGGGCGCTGGCAGCGGGGTGATGGTGGTCATGGCGCCTCACCTTCCCAGGCGAAACCATCCAGATAATGGCGCGCCAGGCGCAATGCGTTGTCAAAGCTCAGGCCGCGCACATCCAGCCGACCCAGCACGCTGCTTTTCGACTGGTTGACGCTGGCGACCAGCACCGCCAAATCATGCAGGCCGGGCAGCTTGCGGTACGCCGTCAGGCACAGCACGGCACGCACGGGCATGCCGGCGAGCTGCACAAAGTCTTCCCGGCATTCGGCGGCGCTGCGCACGCGGCTGCGGCGCTGGGGCAAAGGTTCATTGGCAAAGCTGGCCGAATATTGGCGGGCAAACGCCAGCGGGTTCAGGCGCTGGCCTTCATAGGATTCGTAGCGCATGCGCAGCTCCCCCACCTCACCGGCGTGCCCGGTGAAAACACCGCTGTCGATGCGGCATTCGCTGCGCTCGTAGTCCATCAGTGCATCGGCACGGCGCTCTTGCCCGTCGCCCCAGCAGCGCGCCAGCGACTCGTCTGGCACCGGCACCAGGTAACCGCCATACCGTTCATGGCGGGGTGGGGCCGCCAGAACGCGATCCACCAGCGCCTGCTGGTGCAGCAGCAGCTGGCGCGCCATCTCGCCATGCGCCGCTTCGCGCAACGGCTCGGCATGGCGCGCCCGCGCCAGCAGCGCCTGCACAAAAGTGCCCGGCACCAGAAAGCTGACTTGTTCAGCATCGCCGCGCTTGGCCACGTTCACGCCAATGACGCGCCCTTGCGCATCCAGCGCCGGGCCGCCGCTCATGCCCGGGTTGAGTGCGCCGCCAAAGAAAATGCGAGGGTAGAAGCTGCGCTGTACCAGCCCGTTGTACGTGCCTTCGGTAATGGCAAAGCCCACGTCCAGTGGGTTGCCCAGCGAATAAATGCGCTCTCCCTGCGCCAGAGGTTCGCTTTCAGGCCGCAGCGTCAGCATGGAGGGGACGGCAGCGGTATCAGCAGCCTGCGCTTGCACATGCCGCAGCACCGCCAAGTCATGCCGCACATCAAAGGCCAGCAGCGCCAGTTCGCCCTCTTCTCCTCCCACGCTGACGCTTACGCCCCGGTGGCGGTCCGGCTCCAGCGCCAGGTCGCTGACGACATGGAAGTTCGTCATGACCAGCCCTTTGCCCCCTACGTAAAAGCCCGAGCCGATGCTGCTTTGCGTGTTGGTGGCGCGCCGCAACGTGCGGATTTGCACCAGCTTGTCACGCGCGGCGCGGTAAATCTGCTGCGCGACCGGCGAGGGCGGCGCTTGCGGCACCGTGGGAGAAAGTGCATGCGCCTCGGCAGAACCTCCGGCGGCCAGCGCGGGCCTCTCCGCCACAAAGGCCGATGGCGGCATGCCCTGCGCCCCGGCAGCGATAGACAGGGCAGACAGCACCCCGCCCGCCGCCAAGCGCCGCATCAATGAAAGAACATCAACCATAACCACAAATGATGTGTAAATGCACTGACGGTAACGGCAGACCTCTGTATTCGGGAGAAGTCGTGTCATCGCCGCGTAAAAGCACGGAGCAGACCATCACCCACATGTGCCAAGCAGCAGGTGCGGACATCAGGGCGCGGGGAAACTTACCCCGCACACCACATCAGCTTGACTTCGACGCAGCCTGAACTTGGGCCAGCAAAGTGGAAGCATCACTCACCTCAAACTTGCCCGGCGCCTCCACATTCAGCGTCACCACCTTGCCATCCTTCACGAGCATGGAATAGCGATTGCTACGCAAACCCAGCCCCTTGCCCGCCAGATCCAGCGTCAACCCCGTTGCCTTGGCAAAGGCCGCATCACCGTCGGCCAGCATGCGAATCTTCCCAGCCGTCTGCAGCTCACGCGCCCAAGCGCCCATGACAAACGCGTCATTCACGCTCAGGCACCACACTTCATCCACACCCGCCTCGCGCAACGCGGCATGGTGCGTCAAATAGCCCGGCACATGCTGCGCAGAGCAGGTAGGCGTGAACGCGCCCGGCACGGCAAACAGCGCAATGGTCTTGCCTGCCGCCGCCTGAGGCAGCGCCACCGGGGCCGGGCCCAGAGCGCAGCTGCCATCTTGCGCATCGGCATACTCCATCAGCGTCACGGCAGGCAAACTGTCTCCAACTTTGATCATGATGTACTCCTTGTCTGGTTGAGGAAAAACGTTCTTTCATAGCGCCCTCCGTTTCGGCGCCCGCGCCCTGTATCCAGCAGATGTCACAAAGCACCACCTCGGGCATCTTGATGGCGTCAAGCATATCTCGCCCCTTCTGATACGGGCCCAAGCATCGCCCCGAACACATCAACAGGTCAAAAATCCGCCGCTTCCGCGAAACATTGCAACGCAAAGCTTTTTTATTTCGCATAAAAAAACGCCCCACTGCACCAGTGAGGCGTTCATTGGTTTTTTATCCAGCAAGACCGCTTTCGCTGCCTTGGTAAAAACCTCTTAGGCAATCAAACAGCAGCTGCCTTTTGAACCAGGCGCGTGGCGACCCAGTTTTTCGTCTTGGACAGCGGACGGCTTTCCGTGATCTCGATCACATCGCCGAGCTTGTACTCGCCATTTTCGTCATGGGCGTGGTATTTGCTCGACTTGATCACGATCTTGTCGTAGATCGGGTGCTTCACCCGACGCTCAATCAGAACCGTCACGGTCTTGGCGCGCTTGTCGCTGACCACTTTGCCAACGAGGGTGCGCTTGAGGGATGTTTTGGCTTCCGTCATGTCACTTCCTTACTTGGCAGCCGCCTGTTTTTCGGCAAGAACGGTCTTGGCACGTGCAATCGCACGCCGCGTCGTACGCAGCTGGCTCGTGTTATTGAGTTGCTGCGTAGCTTTCTGCATGCGCAAGTTGAAATGGGCTTTTTGAAGCTCTTTCACCTCGGCTTTCAAAGCGGCCTCGTCCTTTTGGCGCAATTCTGCGGTTTTCATCTGGCGTTTCTCCTGATTACTGGCCGATCATGCGCGTGACAAACGTCGTACGCAACGGCAATTTGGCAGCGGCCAAGGCAAAGGCTTCACGCGCCAGCGCTTCAGGCACACCAACGATTTCGTACAACACCTTCCCGGGCTGGATTTCGGCCACATAGTACTCGGGGTTACCTTTACCGTTACCCATACGCACTTCAGCCGGTTTGGTCGAAATAGGCTTGTCGGGAAACACACGGATCCAGATACGTCCACCACGCTTCACATGGCGAGAGATGGCCCGACGGGCAGATTCAATCTGCCGCGCCGTCAAACGGCCACGATCCGTGGATTTCAGACCAAACTCACCAAAAGCCACGGTGTTGCCGCGGGTCGCCAAGCCTGTATTCCGGCCCTTTTGCTCCTTGCGGTATTTTCTGCGTGCAGGTTGCAGCATGTTTTAATCTCCTTGAGCGCCGTCCGCTGCTGCGGCGGGCGCGGCGGCTTTGCGAACGCGCTTAACGGCTGTTTTGGCATCCGCCCCAGTGGCTTCAGCCGGTTTGTCACTCCCATCCGCCGGCGCAGCATGGCTGCCACGGCCATCACGGCGCGGGCCGCCACGGCCATCGCGACGTGCACCACGCGGCCCGCGGCGCTCTTCACCCTCAGGGCGAGGAGTGCTGTCGAGCGATGGCGCATCATTGCGTCCCAGCGTGTCACCTTTGTAGACCCAGACCTTGACACCAATGATGCCGTAGGTGGTCTTGGCTTCGCTAAAGCCGTAATCAATGTCAGCACGCAGCGTGTGCAGAGGCACACGGCCTTCGCGATACCACTCGGTGCGGGCAATTTCAATGCCGTTCAAACGGCCCGACGACATGATCTTGATGCCCTGAGCACCCAGACGCATGGCGTTTTGCATGGCCCGCTTCATGGCGCGGCGGAACATGATCCGCTTCTCAAGCTGCTGCGTAATGCTGTCAGCGATAAGCTGTGCGTCCACCTCAGGTTTACGCACCTCTTCGATATTGACAGCCACCGGCACGCCCAGCATGTCGGCCAGCTCTTTTTTCAGCTTCTCAATATCCTCACCCTTGCGGCCGATCACCACGCCCGGACGAGCCGAGTAAATCGTGATACGGGCGCTCTTGGCCGGACGCTCAATCAAGACACGCGAAACCGCGGCATTCTTGAGTTTGGACTTCAGGTACTCGCGCACCTTGATGTCTTCAGCCAGCATGCCGGCGAAATCGCGGTTGTTGGCATACCAGCGGCTGGCCCAGTTACGGCTGACCGCAAGACGGAAGCCGGTCGGATGGATTTTCTGTCCCATTGATTGCTCCGCCTTCTTAGTTGCCCACCGTCACGTACACATGGCACGTCGGCTTGCTGATACGGTTACCACGGCCCTTGGCCCGGGCAGTGAAGCGCTTGAGCGTTGTGCCTTGCTCGACATAAATCGAAGTGACACGCAGCTCATCAATATCGGCACCATCGTTGTGCTCGGCGTTGGCAATGGCCGATTCCAGCACTTTCTTGACGATCAGCGCCGCCTTCTTGGGTGTAAACGCCAAGATGTTCAGAGCCTGATCCACTTTTTTGCCGCGGATCATATCGGCCACGAGGCGCCCCTTGTCGACCGACAGGCGTACGCCACGGAGGACTGCACGTGTTTCCATGGGTCTATTCCTTTACTTCTTGGCCTTCTTGTCCGCCGCATGACCCTTGAAGGTACGCGTCAGCGCAAATTCGCCCAGCTTGTGCCCAACCATCTGATCTGTCACGTACACCGGCACATGCTGTTTGCCGTTATGCACAGCGATGGTCAGACCAATGAATTCCGGCAGGATCATGGAGCGACGCGACCATGTCTTGATGGGCTTCTTGTCCTTGGTCTCCACTGCCTTGTCGACCTTGGCCAGCAGATGGTGGTCAACAAACGGACCCTTTTTAAGAGAACGAGTCATTTGTTACCTCTTATTTCTTGCGGCGCGACACGATCATGTTTTGCGTGCGCTTGTTGTTACGGGTACGGTAGCCCTTGGTCAGGTTGCCCCATGGATCAACAGGAGCGCGCCCTTCACCGGTACGACCTTCACCACCACCATGGGGGTGATCAATCGGGTTCATGGCCACGCCGCGTACTGTCGGACGAATACCCATCCAGCGCTTGACACCAGCCTTGCCCAACTGGCGCAGGCTGTGTTCCTCATTGGCCACCTCGCCAATCGTGGCGCGGCATTCAATGTGAATTTTGCGAACTTCACCCGAACGCATACGCACCTGTGCATACACCCCCTCACGCGCCAGAAGCGTAGCCGACGTACCAGCAGAGCGGGCAATTTGCGCACCCGCACCAGGCTTGAGTTCAATGCAGTGAATGGTCGAACCCACCGGGATATTGCGAATCGGCAGCGTATTGCCCGCACGAATCGGAGCCTCCGCTCCGCTCATGAGTTGACTACCCACCTCCACACCACGCGGGGCAATGATGTAGCGACGCTCTCCGTCGGCATAACACACCAGTGCAATATGCGCCGAACGGTTGGGGTCGTACTCAATGCGCTCCACCTTGGCGGGAATGCCATCCTTGGCTCGACGGAAGTCAACTACACGATAGTGGTGGCGATGACCGCCCCCTTTATGGCGCGTAGTGATGTGGCCATTGTTGTTGCGGCCCGCTTTCTGGAATTGCGGCTCCAGCAGCGGCGCAAAGCCCGCACCCTTGTGCAGATGGCCACGCGTCACCTTCACCACGGCGCGACGACCGGGCGAGGTTGGTTTCATTTTGATCACAGCCATGGTTTACGCAGCCCCCCCAGAGAGGTTGAGTTCTTGACCTTCCTTCAGCATGACGTAGGCCTTGCGCAAGTTGTCACGTCGGCCAACCGTACGCCCGAAGCGCTTGGTCTTGCCCTTGACGTTGACCACGGAAACAGCCTTCACTTCAACCTTGAACAGCAGCTCCACAGCCGCCTTGATTTCAGACTTGGTAGCGTTACGCAGCACCTTGAAGGTCACAGCATTGGATTTCTCAGCCGCCATCGTCGCTTTTTCAGACACGATGGGCGCCACCAGCACTTGTAGCAGGCGCCCCTCGTCGAACTGGCGCTCGGCGGGCGTCGGATTGATGCGGCTCATGCGAACATCTCCTTGAGCTGGTCGATGGCACCCTTGGTGACCAGCACCTTCTTGTAGTGCACCAGCGACACGGGATCGGCATAGCGCGGCTCGATCACCAGCACATTGCCAAGGTTGCGAGAAGCCAGATAAAGGTTTTCATCCACTTCATCCGCAATCACCAGCACGGAATCGAGCTTCATGCTCTTGAATTTCTGGGCCAGCAGCTTGGTCTTGGGCGACTCAACCTTGATCGAATCCACCACAGCCAGACGGCCTTCGCGCACCAACTGCGACAGGATCGACGCCATACCGGCGCGATACATCTTCTTGTTGACTTTGTGACCGAAATTTTCCAACGGGCTGTTCGGAAAAATGCGACCGCCGCCACGCCACAGCGGCGAAGAGGTCATACCCGCACGCGCATTACCAGTCCCCTTTTGCCGGAACGGCTTCTTGGTGGAATGCTTGACCGCCGCCCGGTCTTTCTGGGCACGCGTACCCTGGCGCGCATTGGCCTGATAGGCCACCACCACCTGATGCACCAGCGCCTCGTTGTATTCACGGCCGAACACGGTTTCCGGCGCATCCACTTTGGCAGCGGCTTGGCCTTGTTCGTTCAGAAGTTCGAGCTGCATTACTTAGCCCCCTCCTCTTTGGCAACCGGCCGCGCCTTGATGGCAGGACGAACGGTCACAAAACCCCCGCGCGAACCCGGCACAGCCCCCTTGATGAGCAGCAGCTGGCGCGCCTCGTCAATACGGACGACATGCAGGTTTTGCGTGGTTACGGTCTCATCACCCATGTGCCCTGTCATTTTCTTGCCAGGAAACACACGGCCCGGATCTTGCGCCATAGAGATGGAACCCGGAACGTTGTGCGAGCGGCTGTTGCCGTGCGAAGCTCGCTGCGAACCGAAGTTGTGACGCTTGATGGTGCCCGCATATCCCTTACCGATAGACGTGCCCTGCACATCCACCTTCTGACCTTCAGCAAACAGGTCAGTCACAGGCAACTGGCTGCCAGCCACATATTTGCCGGCAACATCATCAGCCACACGGAATTCACGGATGATTTCCCCAGCCTCGGCACCAGCCTTGGCCAAATGACCCGCCTGCGGCTTGGTCACGCGCGAAGCACGGCGCGCCCCAAAAGTGACCTGCAAGGCCACATAGCCGTCGCGGTCCTGGGTTTTGACCTGGGTAACGCGGTTGTTCGACACATCAATCACCGTGACAGGCACCGCTTCGCCGTCATCGGTGAACAGACGCATCATGCCCACCTTGCGCCCCAGCAACCCCAATCGATTGCTTTGACTCATTTATTACTCCAAAACTTCCGCCGCACTTGCTTCAATTGGCCCGTGCGTTTGGTGTACGAAAGAAGGTTGAAAGGTCTTACCCAACGCAAGCGCACCCACAATGGAGCTTGCTCGCGCGGACAAGCTGAAAATTATAACGCGGGCCCGCCCCCTAGGCAAGCCCGCGTTAACTGGATCACCTTGATGCGCGACCCATGGCCGCGCTACCAAGACCCTATCGCTTAAATAGCGACCGGAGATCCGTCCCGGCTTTACTGCAGCTTGATCTCGACGTCCACGCCTGCGGGCAGATCGAGCTTCATCAGCGCATCCACTGTTTTATCCGTGGGGTCAACGATGTCCATCAAGCGTTGATGCGTACGAATCTCAAACTGGTCACGGCTAGCCTTGTTGACGTGCGGTGAGCGCAGGATATCGAAACGTTTCATGCGCGTCGGCAGCGGCACGGGGCCTTTGACGACAGCGCCGGTGCGCTTGGCAGTGTCAACAATCTCGGCCGCCGACTGGTCAATCAATTTGTAGTCGAACGCTTTGAGACGGATGCGGATTTTCTGCTTGGCCATGTGTGTTCACCTCACTCGATGATCTTGGCCACGACACCCGCGCCCACGGTGCGACCGCCTTCGCGGATGGCAAAGCGCAGACCTTCTTCCATGGCGATGGG
>RQYR01000035.1 GCA_003859965.1 Comamonadaceae bacterium OH2545_COT-014
ACGTGCCATCGGCGTAGTCTCCTATGCGGGAAATACGTTGATGGCCGCATAACCATATAGTTCAATTCATTTTTGAGACAACACACTAGCAACGTCACGTCTGTATGTATTGACGCTGGAGCCAGCAGGCGCGGCGGCAATCTGTGCTCCCCCCTCATCGCACCCCTCGCGGGCGCATAAGTTGTGGCGAGACGTGTTGCATGTCTCCTCCTTTGTTGGCGCTCAATTTATGAAACGCACTGGGCATATGCCACGCACGCAGGCGTGTCAACTCAACGGCTGGCAGCTCGCCATTGCCGCAGCGCCTGGGGCAGCGAGCGTGCGTCTGGCGCCAGGTGGTCGAGCAGCGCGCCAGCGGCCACGGCGCAGGCCAGGGTAGCCAGCAGGGGCTTCCAGCTCAGGCGCACGGCGGCCCAGAGCCAGCCTTGGCGGCGCATGCGCACAGCCGTGCGGGCGGCGGTGTAGGCAAAAGCCACTTCCACCGCCACAGTGAGCAGGGCTTCCCAGCCGAAGGCCAGCCAGAGCAGTGAACCGCCACCCAGCAGCACAGCGGCCACAGTGCCAAATACAGCCAGCACGGGCACGATGACGATGGCGCCCTCGTCCGCACCGCCCAGCGCGTCTCCAGCTGATTGCAGCATGCTGGTGGCCGTGTCGCCACCCGGGGGCTGGGGCGCATCAGACAGCGGGAATGCACCTTGGGCTCCGGCGCCTCCAAAGTCGCCCCCGCCACCGCTGGCAAAGCAGGGGCTCTCCTGGTGGGCGGGATGTGCGCCCGGTGGTGGTACGTGGGACAGCGCTTCCAAGGCATCAGCCGCACGTTCGTCGCGCTTTTCAGGCTCCACCAGCCAGCCGGCCCAAAGGCGCAGAATCAGCAGGTAAGCCAGATAGCCCGCCCCCAGCGAAATGGCGTAGCGCAGTGCCAAGGTGTTGACGCCCAGCGCCATTTGCAGTGCCGAGGCCGCCCACATGGCCCCCAGGGTCAGCAGGCCAATGCACGCACCATGCAGCCAGAGGGCATGGCGGGTGCGCAGACGCTGACGCAAATGGGTTTCGTCCGAACCGGGAGCTGGCAGACAAACGCTCCTGAAATTAGAGCTAAAAGCCTTTTCGCCAACTGCCTGAAACCTGTTTTTCATGCAGATGGTCTGGCCTCGGCGTCTTCCACGGTCACGGGCACGCGGGGGGCTAGGGCGCACATGAGTTCATAGCCCACGGTGCCGGCGGCGTGGGCCACGTCGTCGATGGGCAAGCAGCTGCCATTCGGCCCCTGGCCCCACAGGGTGACGGGCGTGCCCACGGCGGCTGCGGGCACGGGCGTCAGGTCAACGGCCAGCATGTCCATGCTGATGCGGCCCAGTGTGCGCGTGCGCACGCCATCCACCAGCACAGGGGTGCCGGTCGGGGCGTGCCGCGGGTAGCCGTCGGCATAGCCGCAGGCCACGATGCCGGCGCGCATGGGCTGCTCGGCGGTGAAGGTGGAGCCATAGCCAATGCTGTCGCCCGCGGCCATGTGGGTAATGCCGATCAGGCGTGAGGCCAGCGTCATCGCCGGGCGCAGCCCCCAATGGGCAGCGGAGTGTTCCGGAAAGTCAGGCGCGCTGCCGTAGCTGGCGATGCCGGGGCGCACCCAGTCCGCATGCAGGGCGCGGGTATCGGCTTCGTCCGTGCCGCCGCGCAAGGTGGCGGCGCTGTTGCACAGGCTGCGCTCGCCGGGCAGGCCGCTGGTGGCGCGGTCGAACACGGCGCGCTGCGCGGCGGTGCCGCGCGGGCCATCGGCATCGCTGAAATGGGTCATGTGCGAAATTTCTTCCACCTGCGGCAGCGCGGCCAGCCGCGCGTGAGCGGCGCGGTAACGCTGGGGCGCGAAGCCCAGGCGGTTCATGCCGCTGTTGAGCTTGAGAAACACGCGGTGCGGCTGGTGGGTTTTGTGCATGGCCAGCCAGTCAATTTGCTCGTCGCAATGCACGGCATGCCACAGGTTGAGGCGAGAGCACAGCTCCAGATCGCGCGGCTCGAACACGCCTTCCAGCAGCAGCACGGGGCCGCGCCAGCCCAGGGCGCGAATGCGCTCGGCCTCGGCCAAATCCAGCAAGGCAAAGCCGTCAGCGCCGCGCAAGCCTTCATAGGCGCGCTCAATTCCGTGCCCGTAGGCGTTGGCCTTGACGATGGCCCAGACACGCGCGCCGGGCGCAGCAGCGCGCAGGCGCGCCAGGTTGCGGCGCAATGCGCCCGTATGGATGGTGGCTTGGATAGGGCGTGGCATGCCCCCATTGTGTGGCACTTGGCGGCCAAATGCACGTGCGCCATCCGCCCAGGCTCGGGCAAGCGTGCAGGCGGCAAGGCCGGCCGCCCTCAAGCCGCGTGCTATAACCAGTGCACTTTGAAAAGGCTTGTTGCTTGCCCCGTTATTTGCCACTTTGGCCGCACGCCCTGCTAGCCCTGCGGCGCTTTGCCTCCCTTGTATCCGCATCCATGCAGCCGAGCCATGCCGTCCGGCGGTTGCGGTTTGATGGCTGCGCGCCGTTGCACCAAGCGCCATGAAGCGGGGCTTTTACACCATCATGGCCGCGCAGTTTTTCAGCTCGCTGGCCGACAATGCCCTGTTCGTGGCTGCGGTGGAGTTGCTGCGCGCCGCCCAGGCGCCCAGCTGGCAAGGGGCGGCATTGGTGCCCATGTTTGCGTTGTTTTATGTGGTGCTGGCGCCGTGGGTGGGTGCGTTTGCCGATTCACGGCCCAAAGGGGGCGTCATGTTTGTCAGCAACGCCATCAAGGTGGCGGGCTGCCTGATGATGCTGCTGGGCGCCCACCCGCTGCTGGCCTATGCCGTGGTGGGGCTGGGGGCGGCGGCGTATTCGCCTGCCAAATACGGCATCCTGACGGAGCTGCTGCCGCCGTCGCAGCTGGTCAAGGCCAACGGCTGGATCGAGGGGCTGACCATTGCCTCCATCATCCTGGGCGTGTTGCTGGGTGGGCAGCTGGTCGGGCCGCGCGTGTCGGACTGGCTGGGTGGCAGCCATGTGCCACTGCCGGGCGTGGAAACCGCTCCCGAGGTGGCGATTGCCGTGCTGACCGCCGTTTATGCCTTGGCCGCATGGTTCAACCTGCATATTCCGCGCACCGGCGTGGCGCTACGCCCCATGCCGCGCAACCCGCTGGCCCTGTTGCCTGACTTCTGGCAATGCAACCGCCTGCTGTGGCAAGACAAGCTGGGGCAGATTTCGCTGGCCACCACCACGCTGTTCTGGGGTGTGTCCGGCAACATGCGTTACATCGTGCTGGCCTGGGCCGGGGCCGCGCTGCACTACAGCACCACCCAAGCTGCCAGCCTGGTGGGCGTGGTGGCGCTGGGCACGGCCGCTGGCGCCGTGGCCGCCTCCATGCGGGTGCGGCTGGACCGCGCCACCACCGTCATGCCGCTGGGCATGATGATGGGCGCGCTGGTGATGCTGATGTACTTCGTGGACCGCCTCTGGCTGGCCGTGCCCATGCTGATCGCGCTGGGTGCGCTGGGAGGGTACATCGTGGTGCCCATGAATGCACTGCTGCAACACCGCGGTCACAACCTGATGGGCGCGGGCCGCTCCATCGCGGTGCAGAACTTCAATGAACAAGCCTGCATTCTGGCCTTGGGCGTGCTCTACAGCATGGCCACGGGCGCGGGGCTGTCGGCGCTGGCCGCCATCGTGCTCTTTGGCGGCGTGGTGGTGGCCGTGATGCTGGCCATCCAGCTCTGGCACCACCACAACCTCCGTCACCACGCCGCGCAGGTGGAAAGCCTGTTCGAGTTGGCACGCAGCGACCACGCACATGCCAGCCATGCGGCAAAGCCGCCCCCCGCGCGTCATTCGCAGCCATGACAGCGGCCCGCGAGGCGGCCCTGCCGGTGCTGGCGCTGCTGTTCAATGCGCTCATGTGGGGGCTTTCCTGGCTGCCCTTCAAAGCGCTGCATGGGCACGGCGTGCATCCGCTGTGGGCCACGGTGCTGGTGTACATCGTCGTGCTGGCCCTGTTCATGGCGTGGCGGCCGCGCGTCTTGGCCGAAGCAGCCCGCCACCCGGCGCTTCTATGGCTGGCGCTGGCCGCAGGCCTGACCAACGTGTGCTTCAACTGGGCCGTGACCGTGGGCGATGTGGTGCGCGTGGTGCTGCTGTTTTATCTGATGCCAGCCTGGGCCGTGCTGCTGGCCTGGGCCTTGGCGGGAGAGCGCCCCACCGCCGGCGCCCTGGTGCGTCTGGCACTCGCCCTGGCCGGGGTGACGCTGGTGCTGAAAAAGCCCGGCATGACTTGGCCCTGGCCCTCAGGCGTGGCCGACGCACTGGCACTGGCCGGCGGTTTTTTCTTTGCCTTGACCAGCGTGCTGCTGCGCCGCTGGCGCGCCACACCGGCCCATGCGCGGGCGCTGGCCATGTTTGGCGGCGGCGCGCTGGTGGCCGGCGGCGTGGCCATGGCCGGGCTGGCCGGCGGATGGGTGCCCGCTTTCGCACCGCTATCGTCACCGGCCGAGTGGCTGCCCTGGGCCACCGGGCTGGCGCTGGCCTTTCTCAGCGGCAATCTGGCCCTGCAATACGGCGCGGCGCGGCTGCCCGCCCAGGTCACTTCGCTCATCATGCTGTCGGAAGTGGTGTTTGCCAGCTTCTCCGCCGTGCTGCTTCATGCCGCCACGCTGGCGCCACGCACGCTGCTGGGCGGTGCCCTGATTCTGACCGCCGCCTTGCTGGCCGTGACCACGCGGCGCACGGGCTGAAGACTTGGCAATCGTCGATCCACATGCAACCGGCCCGCGCACAGGAGGCGATATGACGGCCGCGGCGGCTGGGGCGCTCCGCCCGTGCCGCGTTAACGCAATACGCTGTCAAACGCCCAGCGGCACCAGCCGCCGCCGGCTTCGGCTTCGCTGCTGGCAAGGTCATAGGCAAACTGGCCCTGGCATTCGCGCCCGCGGGCCAGTGCCTCACGCAGATCAGGCCAGGCGCTTTGCAGGTCTGGCCGGGTGGCCCAGTCGGGGGGGGTTGGATAAAGCACCCGCAGTTTGTAGCGAAATTGCGGGTGCAGCTTGTGCACCGAATCAGCCGGCGCCATTTGCACGCTGACGAATTCCAGCGTGGGCTTGCCGAGCGGCAGGCATTCCGCCTCAGATAGGTGCTGGGCGTGGCGCATGGCCGGCGCAAGTTCGTACACGTCCGCCAAAAACGCACGCCCCTTGCTGCGCCCGCGCTGCGCAACCACCATGCGGCGCTCGCCGCGCACCAGCACGCCGGCGGCTTCCAACTGGCGGAGATAGGGCAGCGTCTTGCGGGTCACAGGGTCATGTTCGGTGTTCTGCTTTTGCAGGTTGACGGCAACCGCATAACGCGGTGCGGGGCCGCTGTGCAGCACCGCGTCAACCGGCAGTGACGATGCGTGACCAGGCAGGTACAGGCAGCTTTGCACGTCAGCACTGGAGGATGACGCGACGTGCATGGCCCGCACCACATGCTCTATTTCGGCAGGCTCGGGCATGGGATGCCCGCCTTCGCGCACAGCGTGAACCATGGCATGAAAGCGGGCGCGCACCCAGGCCCAGGCCTGTTGCCAGCGTTCCTGCCAGGCTTGGGCAACCGGCACGGCGGCTGCGCTACGCCGGCTTTTCGGGCCTGTCCAGCCACGCCACTGGCGTACTAGCGGCAGCGAGATTTCACGCGGCTGCCAGAGCTTGGGCAGGTCTGGGAATGCGGCTTGCACAGCCGGGTGGCGTGCCCATGCGGGCAAGTCAGCCTCATGCATGCCCACCCGGGCGCGTACGGTGTAGTAATGGCGGTTGAGGTTGCTGATGGGGCGTACCAACTGCCAGCCTGTCACTCCCAGGTAGCGTTGCACACCGAGCATGAAGCACGCGCGGCGCCAGCTTTGCGCCGCCCAGCCCTGGCTGCTGAGGCGGTAGCGCGTGGCCGGGCTGGGTACGCCGTTTACCAGCAAACTGACGGGCAGGCGCTCCACCAGCCCCGCCTGCGCCAAGGCCTCCAACTGCTGGCGGCGCACGGCGGGCACGGGTGCGCCAGCGCCGCTGGCCTCGTCCAGATAGTCTTCATGCCATGCCAAGCCCTCCCAGTGGTGCGAACGGGCATATGGCCCGGGGCGTGGCGCCAGCGAAAGACAGACAGGCACCCCCTTGCCATCAAAGCCCGCCACCGCCCCCCGGCCGGGATGGCGGGCTTCCCACACCTGGCGCATGGCATGGTCGAAGCTGGCGGCACTGGGCAGCCAGGCTTGTGCGGCCCACCAAAGGGCTGCGGCCAGTGCAGTCAGCCCCGCCGCCACGCTGATACGCCGCCACCAGCGCCCCGGGCGCCGCGCGGGCTTGGGCGCCGCGGGCCTGTTCCTGGCGCCATCCCCCCTTGCCGCCTGTACCCGCCGTGCTTGCGCTGTCAACGCTTGGCTGAACTCGGTAAAAGCGTCTTCCGACGGAAACAGGGCACGCGCCAGACGCAGCACGCCCCGGTCGTGCTGAATCCGCAGCCAGCGCCACCCCAAAAAAGACGCGGTGCGCGCCGAACGCATGCCCGCATGGTCATAGGAAGGCGCTGCCTCGTCCGCCCGGCGGCCGAACGCCAGAACCGACACGCCATGTTCATCCACAACCACGCGGCAGTGCCGGCACAGCAAAAGCAGGCATATCAGCCAAGCCAGCGCCAGTGCAGCCAGCAACACAAAGAAAAGCTGATTCCACCAGGCCTGGGCCAGCGCCCCCGCATCCGCAGGCGGCGGCTGCATGAGAAGCCACCACCCTGCTCCTGCTGTCAGCAGGACAGCGGGCAACGCTGCCAGCATGGCGCGTGGCCAAGACAAACGGTAAGGCACATCCAGCATCATGGGCAGGCATGATAGGCAGCGTCTTGTCTAGACAAGATGTGAATTGGGGAGTGTCGGCGCCTCTCCCCCTGATTCGAGGTGTGCCGTGTGGCATTCCGCCCATACGGCCAATGTCTCTGCGCCACCGGGACTAGGCCTTTGCCAGTGCCCCACCGGTGACTTCACGGATCCTGCCGCCAGCCGCGCTGACACACACTGCCGTAGGGATGTTGCTCCTCGCAGGCGGGTAAGTCACACCCTCCTTGGCCGCCCGGCGTTTGGGTGCCGTCCCTCTGTCAAACGCCGCATACGAAAAAAGGCCACCCTGCACGCAGGCCGGCCCTTGCGGCCTGGGAGAACATGTCCCACAGGCCGAACACGTGACGGGAGCACGCTTACATCCGCTTGAAAATCAGTGAGCCGTTGGTACCACCAAAACCAAAGTTGTTTTTCAGTGCCACGTCAATCCGCATGTCGCGCGCCGCATTGGCGCAGTAGTCCAAATCACAGCCGGGCGCAGGGTTTTGCAGGTTGATGGTGGGGGGCGCTTTCTGCGTATGCACTGCCATCACGGTGAACACGCTTTCAATGCCACCCGCCCCACCCAGCAGGTGGCCAGTCATGGACTTGGTTGAGCTGACCACCGTCTTGTGGGCGTGCTCGCCCAGCGCCGCCTTGAGGGCGTTGGTTTCGTTGATGTCGCCCAGCGGGGTGGAAGTGCCATGCGCGTTGACGTAGTCCACGGCATCGGCGTGCAGGCCAGCGTCACGCAAGGCCGCCTGCATGGCGCGGCGGGGGCCGTCCACGTCGGGCGCGGTGATGTGGCTGGCATCGCCGCTCATGCCAAAGCCGGACAGCTCGGCGTAAATCTTCGCGCCCCGCGCCTTGGCACGCTCATACTCCTCCAGCACCAAAATGCCGGCGCCTTCGCCCAGCACAAAGCCGTCGTGATCCTTGTCCCACGGGCGTGAAGCGGCGGCCGGGTCGTCGTTGCGGGTCGACAGTGCGCGCATGGCCGCAAAACCGCCCACGCCCAGCGGTGACACCGTGGATTCAGCGCCACCGGCCACCACCACGTCGGCTTCACCGTACTGGATCAGGCGCGCGCCTTGGCCGATGCAATGCAAGCCCGTGGTGCAGGCAGTGGCCAAAGTCAGGTTCGGCCCTTTGAAGCCGAATTTGATGGATACATGCCCGGCCAACAAGTTAACGATGGAGGCCGGCACGAAAAAGGGCGAAATGCGGCGCGGGCCACGCTGGGTGTAGTCCGCGTGCGTTTCCTCGATCATGGGCAACCCGCCAATGCCCGAGCCAATCACGCAGCCAATGCGTTCGGCCACCTCGGCCGGCAGCGCCCCATCAGCCAGCAGGCCAGCATCCGCCACCGCTTCAGCCGCCGCCACCAAACCGTACTTGATGAAGGTGTCCATGGTCTTGGCTTCCTTGGTGGAAACCACGGCGGACATGTCCAGCCCCTTCACTTCACCGGCAATGCGGCAGCTCAAGGCGCTGGCATCAAAACGGGTAATGGCGGTGATGCCGGAGCGGCCAGCCAGCAAGCTGGACCAGCTTTCAGCTACGGTATTGCCCACGGGGCTCACACAGCCTAGGCCCGTCACGACGACACGGCGGCGGTTGGTGTTCATCTTGTCTTGCTCCACAGTCTTGGAATAGGGGCGCGCAGGCGTACCCGATTGAACACGAGGAACGCCAGCGTGAATCCATGCGAATGGCCAGCACCCGTACTGCGCGACCAAGGCGCCGGCGTGAAATCACGCCTCCAGCTCCCGGCATGGGCCAAGGCGCATCGCACGCTTTTGCCATTTGGCCGTGGGCACACCCAGATCGCCCGGATCTTCACACACACGCCCAAAAGCGCACACGGTAAAACTCCCGCCGTTGCGGCCTGTCGAAAGACAGGCCCTCCAGCGGGAGTGTATTCCGGCAAATGCAACGCGCGCGTCGCGATGCAAGGGAAAGACCTTGCCGCCAAGCACATCGGCTTTAGGCTTTCGCGCCAGGCACCGAAGCCGTCAAAAACGGCGGCTCGCAGACCACCCGATCACTTGCCAGCCTTGAAAAAACAGCGGAACGGCATCAGGCAACAACCAGCGCCGCTCCCTCAAGCGCGCGCAAGTCAGGCGTTTCAGGCCTTTTTGGCGTTGGCGTAGTCGATGGCGGCCTGCACCGTGGTGATCTTCTCGGCGTCTTCGTCCGGGATCTCGATGCCGAACTCGTCTTCCAGCGCCATCACCAGTTCCACCGTGTCGAGCGAGTCGGCGCCCAAGTCGGCCACGAAAGCCTTCTCGTTGGTGACTTGCGACTCTTCCACGCCGAGCTGTTCGGCGATGATTTTCTTGACACGTGCTTCGATATCGCTCATGGATTCCCTCTGAGGGTTGTGAAAAACAAAAGATTTTACTCGCGCCTGCCCAGGAGCAGGCTGAAGCCGCAATGGCCCGTTTCAGGCCATGTGCATGCCGCCATTGACGTGCAGCTCCTGACCGGTAATGTAGCCCGCTTGCGGGCTTGCCAGGAAGGCCACGGCTTCGGCAATGTCCTGCGGCTCGCCCATGCGGCCCAGCGGGATTTGCGTGGCCAGCGCCTTTTGCTGCTCTTCGGGCAGGGCGGCGGTCATGTCGGTGGCAATGAAGCCGGGCGCCACGCAGTTGACGGTGATGGCGCGGCTGGCCAGCTCGCGCGCCAGCGCGCGCGTCATGCCGGCCACGCCAGCCTTGGCGGCGGCGTAGTTGGCCTGGCCGGGGTTGCCCGCCGCGCCCACCACGCTGGTGATGTTGACGATGCGGCCATAGCGCTGCTTCATCATGGGCCGCATCACGGCGCGGCTCATGCGGAACACGGCCTTGAGGTTGGTGTCAAGCACGGCGTCCCAGTCCTCGTCTTTCAGGCGCATGGCCAGCATGTCGCGGGTGATGCCGGCGTTGTTCACCAGCACGTGCAGCGCGCCATGTTCCTTGACGATAGCGTCGATCAGCGCGTCCACGGCGGCGGCGTTGTTCACATCCAGCGTGGCGCCACGGCAGCCGGGGTGCGCGGCTAGCGCCTCGGTGATCTTGGCGGCGCCGCTGTCGCTGGTGGCGGTGCCAATGACCTTCACGCCACGCGCCGCCAGTGCTTGCGCAATGGCCGCGCCAA
Organism: Comamonadaceae bacterium OH2545_COT-014; assembly: GCA_003859965.1. GTDB lineage: Bacteria > Pseudomonadota > Gammaproteobacteria > Burkholderiales > Burkholderiaceae_C > Ottowia. Next base: position 9,988 of record RQYR01000035.1, read on the forward strand.
TGCCGCGGCTGGCGCCGGTGACCAGCGCCACCTGGCCAGCGAACGAAGAAGTTGTGCTTGTCGTCATGCCTTGGTTTCTTTCCGTATGGGGTTGTGGTTGCGTTTCAGGCCGCTGCCGGGGCCAGCAGCGCCTGGGCTTCAGCCAGCGTGGCCGGGTCGTACAGGGCGGCGCTGGTCAGGCCCGGATCAATGCGCTTGGCCATGCCGGCCAGCACTTTGCCGGGGCCGCATTCGATCAGGGTGTCAATGCCCATGCCCTGGATATGGCGCACGCACTCCACCCAGCGCACCGGGCCAAAGGCCTGGCGGTAGAGGGCGTCACGAATGCGGTCGGGGTCGGTTTCCACCGCCACGTCAATGTTGTTGACCACCGGAATTTGCGGCGCGGCCAGCGCCGTGCTGGCCAGCGCGGCCTTGAGCTTTTCGGCGGCGGGCTTCATCAGGCTGGAGTGAAACGGCGCCGACACGGGCAAGGGCAACGCACGCTTGGCACCCTGGCTCTTGAGGTGTTCGCAAGCCTTTTCAACCGCGGCTTTCGTGCCGGCGATCACGGTTTGCAGCGGGTCATTGAAGTTGACGGCTTCCACCACCTCTGCGGCATTGGGGCTGTTTTGAGCCATTTGGGCCGTCACTTCGGCGCAACCAGCTATTATTTTTGAAGCATCCATGCCCAGAATGGCGGCCATGGCGCCCGTGCCCACGGGCACGGCCTCCTGCATGGCGGCGGCGCGCAGGCGCACGAGCGGCGCTGCCTGGGCCAGCGTGAGCGCGCCAGAGGCGACCAGCGCCGTGTACTCGCCCAGCGAGTGGCCGGCCACGGCGGCGGGCAGCGCGCCGCCTTCGGCGCGCCAGGCGCGCCAGCAGGCCACGCCGGCCACCAGCATCACGGGCTGGGTGTTGGTGGTCAGCGCCAGCGCCTCTTTCGGGCCTTGGGCAATCAGCGCGCCCACGTCTTCGCCCAGAGCGTCCGAGGCTTCTTTCAGCGTTTCGGTCACGGCGGGATGGTTGCCCCAGGCGTCGAGCATGCCGACGGATTGCGAGCCTTGGCCGGGAAAGACGAATGCAAAGGGTTTCATGCGTTCACTCAAGGGAGATTGCAGACAAAAGAAGCCGCCGCCGCAAGGCGGTTTTCTTCAAAAAAGATGGTTCAGGCCCATAGATACATCCCAAGGCGCTACAAATTAAGAAGCAAAGCGCCCCAGGTGAAGCCGCCGCCCACGCCTTCCAGCAGGAGCGTTTGGCCGGGCTTGGCCTGGCCGCTGCGCACCGCGTGGTCCAGCGCCAGCGGAATGGAGGCGGCGGAGGTGTTGCCGTGTTCATGCACGGTGACCACCACCTTTTCGGGCGGCAGGCCCAGCTTTCTGGCCGTGCCCTGCATGATGCGGATGTTGGCCTGGTGCGGGATGAGCCAGTCCACGTCGCTGGCTGGCTTGCCGGCTTTTTCCAGCACGGCGCGGGCTGCTTTGTCGAGCACGTTCACGGCCAGCTTGAAGACGGCCTGGCCATCCATGCGCAGCAGCGGCTCGCCCAGCACCTGCCCGCCGCGCACATGCCCCGGCACGCACAGCACGCCCACATGCTGGCCGTCGGCATGCAGGTCCGTGGCCAGAATGCCAGGCGTGTCGCTGCCTTCCAGCACCACGGCGCCCGCGCCATCGCCGAACAGCACGCAGGTGGTGCGGTCGTCAAAGTTGAGGATGCGGCTGAACACCTCGGCGCCGATCACCAGCGCGCGGCGGGCCGTGCCCGCGCGGATCATGGCGTCAGCCACCGTCAGGGCATAGACAAAGCCGCTGCACACGGCCTGCACGTCAAACACAGGGCAGCCGCGGATGCCCAGCTTGTGCTGCACGATGGCGGCGGTGGCTGGGAACACCATGTCAGGCGTGGAGGTGGCGACGATGATGAGGTCAATGTCCTGCGGCCTCACGCCCGCCGCCTGCATGGCGGCCCGGGCAGCGGGCACGGCAAGGTCACTGGCGGGCACGTCGGGCGCGGCGAAGTGGCGCGCCCGGATGCCGGTGCGCTCGACAATCCATTCGTCAGAGGTTTCGATGCCGCGCGTGGCCAATTCGGCCGCCAGCGCGTCATTGGTCACCCGGCGCGGCGGCAAGTAGCTGCCCGTGCCGGTGATGCGGGAATAAGGTGGGTTCATGTGCAAGTGATGCGTAGGGGCAAAACGCTCGGGAGGCCGGGCGGGTGGCACGGCCGCCACCATTACGAAGAAGCCGGCGCCGAAGATGCCGGATCGGCGCCACCGGCCAGCGCCTGTCCAGGCACCGGCGCCTTGACGGCCAGCAGCGGGGCCGCATGGGCGATACGGCTTTGCACGCGCGTCAGCAGCGCATGGCTGGCGGCATCATACGCACGCACCAGCGCCTGCTCGAAGGCCAGCGCATCCGCCGAGCCGTGGCTTTTGAATACCAGTCCGCGCAGCCCCAGCAGGGCCGCCCCGTTGTAGCGGCGGTGATCCATGCGCTTTTTCAGGGCCGCCAGCACGGGCGCTGCCAGCAGCGCGGCCAGCTTGGTCAGCAAATTGCGCGAATACTCTTCCCGCAGGAACTGCGCAATCATGGCGGCCAGCCCTTCGCTGGTTTTCAGGGCCACATTGCCCACAAATCCGTCGCACACCACGATATCGGCAGTGCCCTTGAAGATGTCGTTGCCTTCCACATTGCCGAAGAAGTTCAGGTCGCCCGTGCCTGCGGCCGCGCGCAGCAATTCACCCGCGCGCTTGATTTCTTCACTGCCCTTGATGACCTCTTCGCCAATGTTGAGCAAGCCCACGGTCGGCGCCTCCTGCTCGGTCAGGGCCGACACCAGGGCCGAGCCCATGACGGCGAACTGCAACAGGTGTTCGGCCGTGCAATCCACGTTGGCCCCCAGGTCCAACACAGTGGTCGCGCCGCCGCGCGCGTTCGGCAACTGGGTGGCAATGGCCGGGCGTTCAATGCCATCCAGCGTTTTGAGCAAATAACGCGCAATGGCCATCAGTGCGCCCGTGTTACCCGCCGACACGGCCGCCTGCGCCTGGCCATCCTTGACCTGCTGAATGGCCACGCGCATGGAAGAGTCCTTCTTCTTGCGCAACGCCACTTCTACCGCGTCATCCATGCCCACCACTTCGCTCGCTGGCACCACACTGGCACGCGGATGCGCGAACCCGGCCAGCGCCTCGGCCTGGCCTACCAGCAGCAGGCGGGCGTCCGCATGCGTTTCAAGAAACTGGCGGCAAGCCGGCAGGGTAACGCCGGGGCCATGGTCGCCCCCCATGCAGTCAACAGCCAGAACAATCATGCAAGCCTTGATGGAGAACCCGGTGCGCTCCGCTACCGGGGAGAAGTGGGAAAAAGCGCCCTTCGCGCAAAAACGGAAAAGGCCCGGAAGCTACGCAAAGGTAGCGCCGGGCCTGGCGAAGACGACGCAAAGCGGTGCATCAACCCATTGAAAGGCTACGCACGAGCAAACGCATTCAAAAGGCAGACAACGCGAAGCCTCTTTTGCACCAAAAACCGCCGCCTCAACAGCCTCAACAAATTCAACGCGGCCCGCTGGTGGGCGCGGTGACGGTAATCAACGATCAGGCTTCGCTTTTGGACTTGATGACCTGACGGCCACGGTAAAAGCCGTTAGGGCTGATATGGTGGCGCAGGTGGGTTTCACCGGTGGTGGGCTCCACGGCAATGCCGGGGGCCGTGAGCGCATTGTGCGAACGGTGCATGCCGCGCTTGGAAGGCGACTTTTTGTTTTGCTGAACGGCCATGATGGCTCCTTAAGGTCAAAGGGCTTGTGTCCTGCGCGCGCCTGCCACTTTCAGTGAATGAAGTGACGCAGTGGCGCAATCCTGATCACGACGCGGATCAAGCCATTGCTGCGGCGACAGGAATGCAAACAAAGGTTGGAAAAAACCGGCGGCCCGCTGCTGCCTGCCACCTTGAAAGGCAGCCGTTTAGGCCAAGCCAGTCAAACTGAAAACAAGCGCGCGTACCAAGCCAAGCCGGCCATTATAGTCAGAAAGCCCAGAAGCGCGATACGCCGCGAACCACGTCCGCCTGGCCACCGCTGAATACGCCCCAAAACCTGTTCAAAGTTTCGGCGCAAGTTAGCACAACAAGCGGTTGGGTTGGGATGCAAGGCGCAAAAGCGCCGTCAACGGCCAATAGCCCGTGCACCCGTGCTATTGGCCCGTTAGGCCCGTTATTAGCTCTTTCGATTCCCCGTTTTGCTTGCGCCGCAGAAGACCCGCTCCAATCCGCGCTGGCGTGCCCGCTGTGCATGGACTTTGAACAGGTTCTCAGTGCACCTGCCCGCCACGGTTGCCCGAGGAGACATCACGCTTGAGCGCCGCCAGGGCCGCGAAGGGGTTGGGCCGGGCCGAAGCCGCGTCAAAGCCCTCGTCCTGCGCCGACATGGGCACGGCCTGGGGGCATTGCGCATGGCGGGGCGCCAGCGGCAAGGCCATCAGCAACTCGTCTTCGATCAGGGCATGCAGGTCGAAATCGCGCGCCAGCACCAGCACGTCCGCGTCTTCGCTGTCTTCGTCCAGATGCGCCGCCGTGGCTTCGTCGGCCACAAAGACAAAGTGCCGATCCACCTGCACCGGGGTGGCCACTTCACCCAGGCAGACCTGGCAGGTCAGCGGCAAGCTGGCCTGCACGCACAGGTGCAGCGCGGGCAGCGTGCCTGCACCCGCCAGCGCACGGCGCATGCCGCGCGCCTGCCAGGTCACGGCGGGCGTGTCCGGCCCCGGGGAGCAATCGTGTGCCAGACGCGCGAACTGGTGCAGCGCCTCGGCGCCGTCCAGCGTGGCCTGCGCTTCGGCCAATGCCGCCACGTCCAGCCGTCTGGGATTGAATTCAGTAGGCATCAAGGCAGTGTAAGAGAGAATCCGGCGATGCCATCCCCTGCTTCACTTTCCCGCCCGCTGGTGCTGGGCTCCACCTCACGCTACCGTCGCGAGCTGCTGGCGCGGCTGGCGCTGCCATTCGACACCGTCGCCCCCAACGTTGATGAAAGCCCGCGCCCCGGTGAAGCGCCGCGTGCGCTGGCGCTGCGGCTGGCGCTGGCCAAGGCGCAGGACGTGGCGGCGCGCCAGCCCGGCGCCATCGTCATCGGCTCCGACCAGGTGGCTGATCTGGCGGGCGAGCCGCTGGGCAAGCCCGGCACGCACGCACGCGCCACGGCGCAACTGATGCGCATGAGCGGGCAAACCGTGGTCTTTCACACCGCCGTGGCCGTGGTCTGCCCCACCAGCGGCTTTCAGCAAACAGATCTGGCCCCCGTCACGGTGCGCTTTCGCACGCTGGACGCGGCCACCATCGAGCGCTACCTGCACGCCGAGCGGCCCTACGACTGCGCCGGCAGCGCCAAGAGCGAAGGGCTGGGCATTGCGCTGCTGGAGGCCATCGAAAGCGACGACCCCACCGCCCTCGTCGGCCTGCCGCTGATCCGCACCACGCGCCTGCTGCGCGCCGCCGGGCTGACCCTGCCATGAGCGTCGCCGCGCCGCACCCCGCCACACCCGGCACGCTCTACCTCGTGCCCACGCCGCTGGACCACGGCTGCGACACGCCCGCCGCGCTGGACGCCGCCCTGCCCCGCCACACGCTGGAAACCGCCGCCCGCCTGACCCACTGGGTGACGGAAAACGCCAAATCCACCCGCGCTTTCCTCAAGCGCGTGGACGCGCTGACCCCGCTGGCCCAGCCCCTGCAGGCGCTGCACCTGGCCGAGCTGCCACGCGCCGCGCACAAGCAGGGCGACCACGTGGGGCACGGCGGCAGCGGCAGAAACGGCGGAAACGGGCGAGGCAGCGGCAGCGCCCGCTTCGACGCCCGCGCCCTGCTCGCCCCCGCCCTGGCCGGGCACGACATGGGCCTGGCCAGCGAAGCCGGCATGCCCGCCGTGGCCGACCCCGGCAGCTCCATCGTGCGCGCCGCGCACGACGCGGGCGTGCCCGTGGCGCCGCTGGTCGGCCCCGTCTCGCTGCTGCTGGCCCTGGCCGCCAGCGGACTGAACGGGCAGCACTTCGCCTTCGTCGGCTATCTGCCGCAAGACGCGGCGGCACGGGCGCAGCGCATCCGCGCGCTGGAGGCGCTGGCCCTGAAAACCGGGCAAACGCAGCTGTTCATTGAAACGCCCTACCGCAACGCCGCCCTGCTGTACGCGCTGGTACACACGCTGCAACCCGGCACCCGCCTGGCCGTCAGCCAGGGGCTGACGCTGGCCGGCGGCCACACCCGCAGCCTGCGCGTGGCCGACTGGCGCAAGCTGCCGCTGGAAACCGCCCTGGGCCGCGCCCCGGCCGTGTTCGCCCTGGGGGCGTGAACATCTGTTGCCCGATGAACCGGCCCTGCTCACGCAAGGCAGAATGCCGCCCATGCCATCGCTGACGCACGAAATCGCCGCCGCCGCCGCCCGGTTGGTGGTGGAAGAAGGACTGGACTACGGCAGCGCCAAGCGCCGCGCCCAGAAGGCGTTGGGGCTGCCGCCTCGCACCGCCTTGCCTGACAACGACCTGGTCGAAGCAGAAGTACGCGCTTACCTTGCCATTTTTTGCGCCGACACCCAGCCTGCCGAGCTGGCCGCGCTGCGCCGCCTGGCCTTGACGTGGATGGAGCGGCTGGCCGAATTTCGCCCGCACCTGGCCGGCGCCGTGTGGAATGGCACGGCGACCCGGCGGTCTGACATATATCTGCAACTGTTCTGCGACGACCCCAAGTCCGCCGAAATCGCCCTCATCAACGCCCGGGTGGACTACCAGCCGCGCCAGGTACGCGGCTTTCACGGCGACATGGTCGATGCCCTCAGCTTTTCCTGCCCCTGCCACGAACTGCAAGAGCACATTGGCATTCATTTGATGATTCATGACCGCAACGCCCTGCGCGGCGCCCTCAAGCCCGGCGCTGACGGTCGCCCCGCCCGTGGCGACGCCGCCGCCTTGCGCCAGCGCATGGCCGAAGAAGCGGCCGCACCCCATGACTGACCGCGCCCCGCCGCCCCCCAGCCCCTCCGGCGAGGCGCGCCCGGCGCCCGCCCCCCGCCGCGGCGCCCTGCTGACGCTGCTGGCCATGGCGGGGCTGGCCGGCGCGGGCCTGGCCTGGTGGCGCCTGCCCAAAGCGGAGCCCCCGGTGGACGCCGCGCTCTGGCAACAGCGCCTGCCCCGCCCCGAGGGCGGCGAGCTGGCCCTGGCCGGGCTGCGCGGCCGGCCGCTGGTGCTCAATTTCTGGGCCACCTGGTGCCCGCCCTGCGTGGAAGAGCTGCCGCTGCTCGACCGCTTCTTCGCCGAACAACAGGCCAACGGCTGGCAAGTGGCCGCCCTGGCGGTGGACCAGCCCGCCCAGGTCGCGCGCTTTTTGCAGCGCATGCCGCTGCGCTTTCCGGTGGCGCTGGCCAGCGCCAGCCTGGCCCGCAGCCTGGGCAATCCGGCCGGCGGCCTGCCTTTCACGATCGTTTTCGATGCAGATGGCAACGTGATCGCGCGAAAACTGGGTCGCCTGCACCCCGCTGACCTGGCCCGCTGGCTGGCGCACAAAAAATAATCAGCACTTGGCCGGACTTGGCGGGCGCTTGGGGTAAATTAACCCCGTTTTCATTCAAATCCAAAACAAGATGGATCTGCGCAAGCTCAAGACTCTGATCGACCTGGTCTCGGAGTCCAACGTGTCTGAACTCGAAATCACCGAAGCCGAAGGCAAGGTACGCATCGTCAAAGGCGGCCCGGCCGCCACGCCCATGGTCATGCAAGCGCCTGTAGCCATGACGCCCGTGCCCGTAGCGGCTGCCGCGCCGGTGGCGGCCGAGCCTGCCGCCGCCGCGCCCGCTGCTGGCGCCGCCACGGCGCCGGAGGCCAAGGGCTTCACCGCCAAGTCCCCCATGGTGGGCACTTTCTACCGCGCCGCCAGCCCCGGCGCCAAGCCGTTCGTGGACGTGGGCGCCCAGGTCAAGGTGGGCGACACGCTTTGCATCATCGAGGCGATGAAGATCCTCAACGAAATCGAGGCCGAAAAGGCCGGCACCGTGACCCAGATCCTGGCGGAAAACGGCAACCCGGTGGAATACGGCCAGCCGCTGTTCATCATCGAATAAGGCGCGCATGTTCAAGAAAATCCTGGTTGCCAACCGCGGAGAGATTGCCCTGCGCGTGCAGCGCGCCTGCCGCGAGCTGGGCGTGAAGGCCGTGATGGTCTATTCCGAGGCCGACCGCGACGCCAAATACGTCAAGCTGGCCGACGAAGCCGTGTGCATCGGCCCCGCGCCCTCCGGGCTGAGCTACCTGAACATGCCGGCCATCATCTCCGCTGCCGAAGTGACGGACGCCGAGGCCATTCACCCCGGCTACGGCTTTCTGAGCGAGAACGCCGACTTCGCCGAGCGCGTGGAGCGCAGCGGCTTCCAGTTCATCGGCCCCACGCCCGAATCCATCCGCATCATGGGCGACAAGGTCTCGGCCAAGCAGGCCATGATCAAGGCAGGCGTGCCCTGCGTGCCCGGCTCCGACGGCGAACTGCCCGACGACACGGCCGCCATCAAGCGCATCGCGCGCAAGATCGGCTACCCCGTCATCATCAAGGCCGCCGGCGGCGGCGGCGGGCGCGGCATGCGCGTGGTGCATACCGAGGCTGCCCTGCCCGGCGCCGTGCAGACCACCAAGGCCGAGGCGGGCGCCGCCTTTGGCAACCCGGCCGTGTACATGGAGAAATACCTCCAGAACCCGCGCCACATCGAAATCCAGGTGCTGGCCGACAAGCACCGCAACGCCGTCTATCTGGGCGAGCGCGACTGCTCCATGCAGCGGCGCCACCAGAAGGTGATCGAGGAAGCGCCCGCGCCCGGCATTCCGCGCCGCCTGGTCGAGCGCATTGGCGAGCGCTGTGTGGCCGCGTGCAAGAAGATCGGCTACCGCGGCGCCGGCACCTTCGAGTTCCTGTACGAAAACGGCGAGTTCTACTTCATCGAGATGAACACCCGCGTGCAGGTGGAACACCCCGTGACCGAGCTGGTCACCGGCGTGGACATCGTGCGCACCCAGATCATGGTGGCCGCGGGCGAGAAGCTGCCTTTCACCCAGCGCCAGATCCAGCTGCGCGGGCACGCCATCGAATGCCGCGTCAACGCGGAAGACCCGTTCAAGTTCACGCCCTCGCCCGGCCGCATCAGCATGTGGCATCCGCCCGGCGGCCCAGGCGTGCGGGTGGACTCGCACGTCTACACCAACTACTTCGTGCCCCCCAACTACGACTCCATGATCGGCAAGATCATCGTCCACGGCGACACCCGCGAGCAGGCCCTGGCCCGCATGCAGACCGCCCTGGCGGAAACCGTGGTCGAAGGCATTCACAGCAACATTGCGCTGCACCGCGAGCTGATGGTGGATGCCAAATTCCGCGCTGGCGGCACCAACATCCACTACCTGGAGCGCTGGCTCAGCGAACACCAGCGTTGAAAAAGGCACAAAATACCTGTTCAGGCACATCCATGCCGCCTGAATAGCTATCAAAAGCATAGTAAACATGTTCGAGTTGCGCCTGCTCTGCCCGCAAGACCGCGTTGAACCCATCTGTGACGCACTGGACGCGTTGGACGCGCTCAGCGTCTCGGTGGAAGACGCCGACTCGGGCACCGATGCCGAGCAAGCCCTGTTCGGCGAGCCTGGCCTGCCCCCGCCCGCCGCGGGCTGGGCGCGCTCGCAAGTCGTCGCCCTGTTCACCGACGCCCGCGCCGCCAACGAGGCCGCGCGCCTGCTGCCGCCGCAAGACTTCTTCGACGGCTGCACCATCGTGCATGTGGCCGCCGTGCCCGAACAGGACTGGGTGCGCCTCACCCAGTCCCAGTTCGCCCCGGTGGACATCACCCCCAACTTCTGGATCGTGCCTACCTGGCACGAACCGCCCGCCGGCGCCACGCGCGTGATCCGGCTCGACCCCGGCCTGGCCTTCGGCACCGGCGCCCACCCCACCACCCGCATGTGCCTGCGCTGGATCGCGCGCACCCCGCTGGCCGGGCAGCGCGTGCTGGACTACGGCTGCGGCTCCGGCATCCTGGCCATCGGCGCGGCACTGCACGGCGCCGCCGCCGTGGACGCCGTGGACATCGACCCCGCCGCCGTCACCGCCACCCGGCAAAACGCCGAAGCCAACAGCGTGCACCTGAACGCCGGGCTGCCCGAGCTGGCCCACGGCGCTTATGGCGTGGTGCTGGCCAACATCCTCGCCTCCCCGCTCAAAGTGCTGGCCCCGCTGCTATGCCAGCACGTGGCCGCCGGCGGCGCCCTGGTGCTGGCCGGCGTGCTGGAGCGCCAAACCGACGAGCTGCGCGCCTCCTACGCCCCCTGGCTCGCCCTGGAAGTGGCCGATTCGCAAGACGGCTGGGTGCTGCTCACCGCGCACCGCCCGGCCTAACCCCGCGCAAACATCAAGGCCCACCGCCCGCCGGGAGTCCATCCAACCCTTTTCACCACGAACGAGATATGCGCATGGGCCTCATCACACGCTGCCCCGCCTGCGCCACCCAGTTCAAGGTGGTGCCAGACCAGCTGCGCATCTCCGCCGGCTGGGTTCGCTGCGGCCGCTGCAAGGAAGTCTTCGACGCCTCCGCCCACCTGGTGCCGGATGAAGAAATCGTGGCCGTCGCCCCGCCCGACAGCCCTGACGCCCCTGCATCCCCGCCCGCTCCCCCTGAATCCACGGCCCCTGCCCAGCCGCTGCCCGAACCCGGCCCTGCCGACACCGCCGCGCCGCCCCCCGCCGCGTCTGAAACACCCGCTGAGCCGCCGGCTCCCGCGCCCGTAACGCCGGAGCCGGAGCCGGAGCCGGAGCCGGAGCCGGAGCCGGAGCCGGAGCCGGAGCCGGAGCCGGA
>RQYR01000036.1 GCA_003859965.1 Comamonadaceae bacterium OH2545_COT-014
AACTGCGAGCGCCTGCTCAATACCAGCTTGCAGTTCATCCACTTGGCTTTCCTGGCGCTCATCCTCAAAAGATTTTGAACAGGTTCTAAGGCCGGTCTTGTCGCTGCGCATGGCAATGCGCTTGAATTCCTTGAGCTTGCCAAAGAAGTTCTCTATCAGATGACGCCAGCGGTACATGTGCTCATCAATGGGCAGCGGCTTGCGCCGGGCAGGCATCTGCGAGATCACCACCTGCACCCCTTGCGCTTGAAGCTGCTGGATCAGCCAGTCGGCATCAAATGCCTTGTCAGCCAGCAAGGCTTGCAGCTTCATGCCATCGATCAGCTCTCGCACGCCCCGGCTGTCGTGACGCTGGCCGGGCATCAGCACGAACTTCACCAGGTTGCCCAACGCATCGCACAAGGCCAGTATCTTGGCGCTCATGCCCCCTCGCAAGCGCCCTATGGCTTGGCTTTGAGTCCCCCTTTTGCACCCTGTCCGTGACGGTGAACTTTGACGATCGTGGCATCGACCATCGCGTACTCCATATCGGGGTACTCGATACTCTTCTTTGCATCGCCGCATCCGGCCATCGCCTGTGTGACGCCGAGAGAAGCCGTGATGCGGGCCTTTTGCTGGCGACGCTGTCCCCATTTTGCCCCGGTAAGGCGATTCTCGGACTACATGTACACGCGCCCGAATGCCCAGCCGGTGGCCGGTTGGGCGCCTTCCACCTGGTCCAGCAGGTGCAGCAGCGGGGTCAGTTCGCGGTAGCGTGCGGCGGTGTGGCGGATGTAGGCGAGAAAGCGCGGGGCGTCGGCCAGGTATTTGGGTTTGCCGTCGCGCAGGGTGAGGCGGGCGAAGATGCCGGCTACTTTCAGGTGGCGCTGCAGGCCCATCCATTCCACGGCGCGCCAGAAGCTGCCGAAGTCGCTGTGCCAGTCTTCGAAGTCCATCAGGCCGGCCTTACGCGCCTGTTCCCAGTAGCGCACGGTGATGTCGATCACGAATTCCTCGTCCCAGCTATGAAAGGCGTCGCGCATCAGGCTGGCGATGTCGTAGGTGGCGGGGCCGTGCACGGCGTCCTGGAAGTCGAGCACGCCCAGGCGCGCGGGCGGGGCGTCGCCGGGGGGCAGCATCAGGTTGCGCGGCATGAAGTCGCGGTGCACGTAGACCTGCGGGGCGGCCAGGTTGCGTTGCACGATGAGGGCGAAGGTTTGCGCCAGCGTGTCTTGCAGCGCGCCTTGCACGGCGACGCCGCGGTGGCGCGCCAGGTACCAGTCGGGAAACAGTTGCAGTTCGCGCTGCAGCAGGGCGGCGTCATACGGGGGCAACACGCCGGGGCGGCTGGCGCGCTGCCAAGCCACTAGGTCGGCCACGGCCAGGCGGTACAGGGGCTGCGCGGCGTCGGGGCGCGTGGTGTCGATGGCTTCGAGCACGGTGCGCGTGCCCAGGTCGGTCAGCAGCATGAAGCCCTGGGCCTCGTCCCAGTCCAGTACCTCGGGGACGTGCAGGCCGGCGGCATGCATCAGCTTGGCGACCTGGACGAAGGGGGCGCAGTTTTCGTGGGCGGGCGGCGCGTCCATGATGATGCGGGTGGCGCCGGCCGCGGTGTCGATGCGCAGGTAGCGCCGGAAGCTGGCGTCGGCCGAGGCCACGCGCACGCTGTCCGGGCGCAGGCCGTGGGCGGGCGAGATGCGCGCCAGCCAGGCATGGAAGGCGGTTTGGCGCGCCGCATCGGCCCACGCAGGGGGTTGGAAACCGGATGCAACGGCGGGGGCAGGGGCGGGGGAATGAAGGTGGCTCATGGATAATCAAATTCTACGAACCGCGCCCATGCTCCGGCGCGGCTGGCGGCACCGCCCGCCCCTTGCCCGCACCCTCTTGGCCACTTGGTTTCCTTCGTGCTCCCGGCGCTGATTTCTCCTCTACCCATGCTCTCTGCCAGGCGCCTGGCGCCGCTGGCCAGCGCGGCGGCTGTGCTGCTGTCGGGCGCGGCGCTGGCGCAAGAGGCGGCCCCGGCCGCGGCGGGCGCGGCTGACCACCCGGCCGCCGCACCGCTGGCCTTGCAGGCCACTCCCCTGCTGACGGAGGCTCTGCCGTCGCGGGCCGAAGATGCTTCGCCCCTGAGCGTGCGGGCCGACCGCGTGAGCGGCCGCGCCGGGCTGGAAACCGTGCTGGAAGGCCATGCCGAGCTGCGCCGCCCCGGCCTGGTGCTGCAGGCCGACCGGCTGGAATACGACCATGTGGGTGACATCGCGCGCGGCCAGGGCCAGTTGCGCCTGAACCGCGCGGGCAACCGCTACACCGGCACCGAGGGGCAGATGCAGGTGGATGCGTTTGAAGGCTTCGTGCTCCAGCCCACCTACCAGTTTCTGGCCAACGGCGCGCACGGGCAGGCCGAGCGCATCGATTTTCTCGACCCCGACCGCGCCGTCATCCACCAGGGCGACTACACCACCTGCCGCCGCGGCGGCCCCGGCTGGGCGCCCGACTGGCTGCTGCGCGCCGACCGGCTGGAGCTGGATCAGGCAGACGACACCGGCCGCGCGCAAGGCGCGGTGCTGGAATTCAAGGGCGTGCCCATCCTGCCGCTGCCGGCCATGAGCTTTCCGCTCAGCGCGCAGCGCAAAAGCGGCTGGCTGCCGCCCACCATCGGGCTGGACAACACCTCCGGCCTGAACTTGGCCGTGCCGTACTACTGGAACATCGCGCCCCACCGCGACGCCACCTTCACCCCCGCGCTGATGACCAAGCGCGGCCTCGACCTGGCGGCCCAGTTCCGCTACCTGGAAGACCATTACCAAGGCGAAATCAACGCCAACGTGCTGCCTGGCGACCGCCTGCGCCACCGCACGCGCTGGGGCCTGTTCACGCGCCACCATGGCGCCTGGCACACGGGCTGGCGCGGCGTGGGCGCGCTGGGCCTGCACCTGAACATCAACCGCGTCAGTGACGACGATTACTGGCGCGACTTCACCCACCGCGGCATGGCCCTGACCACGCGCCTGCTGGCCACCGAAGGCGGCCTGCACTGGGGGCGGGGCGATTTTTCGCTGAGCGCGCGCGCCCTCAAGTGGCAAACGCTGCAAGACGCGGCCGCGCCCATCGTGCCGCCCTACGACCGCCTGCCGCAGCTCACCGGCCGCTGGGCCCGCACGAACGCGGCCGGCACGCTGGACTACGCGGTGGAAGCCGATTTCACCCGCTTTCGCGCCCTGGCCGCGCTGACGGGCCAGCCCAATGCCGACCGCGCGTTCGTGCACGCCCAGATCGCCCGGCCCTGGACAGCGCCGTGGGGTTTTTTCACCCCGCGCCTGCAATGGCATGCCAGCCACTATCGCTTTGACCGCGCCCTGGCCGGCGGCGGCGCCTCGTACAGCCGCGCGCTGCCCACCGTCAGCCTGGACGGCGGCCTGGTGTTCGAACGCGACACCCGTTACTTCGGCCGCGCCCTGCGCCAGACGCTGGAGCCGCGCCTGATGTACGTCTACACCCCGTACCGCGACCAGAGCCGCCTGCCCAACTACGACAGCGGCTTGTACGACTTCAACTTCGCCACCCTCTGGGCCGCCAATGCCTTCGCCGGCCATGACCGCGTGGTGGACAACAACCTCGTCACCTTCGGCCTCACCAGCCGCCTGCTGGACGCGGCCACCGGCGCCGAAGCCGTGCGCCTGGCGCTGGCGCAGCGCTACCGCTTCTCGCCCCAGCGCGTCACCCTGCCGGGCGGCATGCCGGCGGGCAAGGGCCTGTCTGACGTGATGCTGGGCGCGGGCATCAACTGGAGCCCGCGCTGGGCCTTCGACGCCGTGGCCCAGTACAACCTCAAAACCAACCAATCCACCCGCGCCACGGTGGCTGCCCGCTACACGCCGGGCGACTACCGCACCCTCAGCCTGGCCTACCGGCGCGAGCGCGACCTGAACACCCAGCAGTTCGACATGGGCTGGCAATGGCCGCTGGATGCGCTGTGGCGCCGCCAGCAGGCGGGCAGCAGCGGCACAGCCTGCCACGGCGGCCATGGCCGCTGGTACAGCGTGGGCCGGCTGAACTACAGCGTGCCCGATCGCAAGCTGGTCGATGCCGTGCTGGGCGTTGAATACGATGCCGGCTGCTGGATTGGCCGCCTGGTGGCCAGCCGCCTGCAAAGCACCACCACCTCGTCCAACAAAAGCCTGATGTTCCAGCTTGAATTCAGGGGCCTGGCCCGCCTGGGCAACAACCCCCTGCACACCCTGCGCAACAACATCCCGCACTACCAGCTGCTGCGCGAGGAAACCGTTTCACCCAGCCGCTTCACGCACTATGACTGAACACCGTACCCGCTCCGTGCCGTCTGGCCCGTCTGGCGTCCTGTCCGCCGCGCCCGGCATGCTGTCTGCCCTGGGGCTGGCCCTGCTGCTGGCATGGCCGGCCCCCCCGGCCATGGCGCAAAACGCCGCCGCGCCCGCCGCCACGGGCAAGCCAGCCGCCGCCAAGCCTGCCACTAAATCAGCGGGCGCCCAGGGCAAGGCCAAGGCCCAGGGCAAAGGCCAGGCCAGGAAGAAAACCCCGCCTCCCGGCAAAGGGGCGGCCAAGCCGGCTGCCCCGCCGACTGTGGCCGCGCCTGCCCCGGCGGCCCCGGCGGCCCCGGCCGCCGCCTTGCGCCCCAGAGCGGCTGCCCAGCCGCTGGCGGCCGACTACATCGTCGCCGTGGTCAACACCGAACCCGTGACCAACAACGAAGTGCGCGCCCGCATGGCCCGCGCCGAGCGCCAGTTGCAGGCGCGCGGCCTGCCCGTGCCGCCCGCCGAAACCCTGCGCCGCGAAATGCTGGAGCGCCTGATTGCCGAACGCGCCCAACTGCAATACGCGCGTGAAACCGGCCTGACGGTGGACGAGGGCGCGCTGGCGCAGGCCGAGCTGTCCATCGCCCGCCAGAACCAGCTGCCCGACGTGGCGGCGCTGCACCGCCAGCTGGAAAAAGAAGGCATCGCCGTCCAGGACTTCCGCGCCGACGTGCGCGAGCAAGTGCTGCTGGCGCGCCTGCGCGAGCGCGAAATTGAGCCGCGCGTGCGCGTGACCGACGCCGAGGTGGACCGCTACATCCGCGAACAAACCGGCCAGCAGCCGGAGGCGGCGGCGCAGCAGGAGCTGAACCTGGCCATGATCCTCGTGGCCGTGCCCGAAGGCGCCAGCGCCGAAGAAACCGCCCGCCTGCAAGCCCGCGCCGACGAGGCCGCGCGCCGCGCCCGCGCGGGCGAGGACTTCGCCGCCCTGGCGCGCGAGTTCTCCGACGCCAACAACCGCGGCGCCGACGGCGGCGTGCTCGGCCTGCGCCCGGCCGACCGTTACCCCACGCTGTTCGTCGACAGCACGCGCACGGCGCGCGTGGGTGATGTGGTGGGCCCCGTCAAGTCCGACGCGGGCTTCCACGTCCTGAAGGTGCTGGAGAAAAAACGCAGCAACACCCTGCCCGAGGTGCAGATTCCGCAAACCCGCGTGCGCCACATCCTGCTGCGCACCAGCCCGGCGCAAAGCGAGCAGGTGGCGCGCGAGCGGCTGGCCGACTTCAGGCGCCGCATCCAGGCCGGGCAGGCCACGTTCGACGCGCTGGCCCGCGCCCACTCCGAGGACGGCAGCGCGCCCGAAGGGGGCGAGCTGGGCTGGGCCACGCCCGGCCAGTTCGTGCCCGAGTTCGAGCAGGCCATGAACAACCTGGACGAAGGCGGCATCAGCGAGCCGGTCACCAGCCGCTTTGGCGTGCACCTGATCCAGGTGCTGGACCGCCGCCAGATGGCGCTGTCGGCCGCCGACCAGCGCCAGCTTGCCCGCAACGTGCTGCGCGAGCGCAAGGCCGAGGAAGCGTTCGACACCTGGGCCCGCGAAGTGCGCGGCCGCGCCTACGTCGAATACCGCGAGCCGCCGAAATGAGCGATCCGCATGGCGCGCCGGGGGCGAACCGGGCATGAAGCACATTCCCCGCAAGCGTTTTGGCCAGCACTTTCTGAGCGACCCGGCCATCATTGACGCTATCGTGCGCGCCATCGACCCGCGCCCTGGCCAGTGCATGGTGGAAATCGGCCCCGGCCTGGCGGCGCTGACGCAGCCGCTGGTCGAGCGCCTGGGCCGCCTCACCGTGATCGAGCTGGACCGCGACCTGGCCGCGCGGCTGCGCGCGCACCCGCAGTTGCAAGTGATCGAGTCCGACGTGCTCAAAGTGGACTTCAGTCAGATCCGGCAAGCGCAGGGCGCTACAAAATTAAGAGTTTCCGGCAACCTGCCCTACAACATCTCCACACCCATCCTGTTTCACTTGCTGCCTTTTGCCGACGTGGTGCAAGACCAGCACTTCATGCTGCAAAAAGAAGTGATCGACCGCATGGTGGCGGCCCCCGCCACGGCCGATTACGGCCGCCTGTCCGTCATGCTGCAATGGCGCTACGCCATGGAGAACGTACTGTTTGTGCCGCCCGAGGCGTTCGAGCCGCCGCCCAAGGTGGATTCGGCCGTGGTGCGCATGCAGCCGCATGAAGCGTTCGCGCCGCTGGACGTGGCGGCCTTTTCCGCGCTGGTGCAAACCGCCTTCAGCCAGCGCCGCAAGCTGCTGCGCCACACCCTGGGCCGCTGGCTGGAGGCGCGCGGCTACGGCGGCGCGTTTGACGTGCAGCGCCGCGCGGAAGAAGTGCCGGTGGCCGAATACGTGGCGCTGGCCCAGGCCGTGGCCCCCGCGCCCTGAGAACCTGTTGCCCCCGCCTGGCCCCGGGTCACGTGGCCTGGCTGCGATAGCGGGTGTTTGCCCGGGGCGTTTGCCCGCGTGGCGCGCCGGGGGCGTGCCTTGGCTGGCGCACTGGCCGCACCGCCCGGTGTGCGATTGGATTGCTATCTTTTAAATAGCTTTCTACGCCCAAAGTACGGCCTGAATGGGCTTTTTGGGTCATCCCGGAAAGTCAGGCTGCACGGCCCCCGTGCTGGGCCGGTATCGCGCAGGGCGCAAGCAGGGCAGGCGCGCGTCGGGCCTCAGTTCAGCGCCATGCTGAGCTTGCGCCGGTAGCTGGACACCAGCTCGGCCTGCGGGTCCTGCTGCGCGGCGGCGGCCTTGCCCGTCAGCTCGATGCCGCCGGCGCTCTTGCCGTCGTGCGCGCCGGGCTTGGCGGGCGGCGGGGTCAGCAGCTCCAGAATGGCCACGTAGGTCTTGCGCGCGGCCTCGTCGTTCCACTTCTTGTCGCGCAGAATGATTTCCAGCAGCTCGTCCATGGCCTGCGGCCATTGCTGCTCGGCCATCAGCACCTGGGCTTTCTGAAAGCGCGTGTCGAAGTCGCGCTTGTTCTGCGCAATCAGCTCGTCGAACTGCGGCAGCGCCCAGCCGCCGCGCTCGTTTTGTTCCACGAACTCCAGCGCGTCCAGCCAGCGGCGCAGCGCGTCAAAGCGCAGCGGGCGCGGCTCGCGCTTCAGTGGCTCCTCCAGCGTGGCGGCGGCTTCTTCATAGGCGCCGGCGCCCATCAGCAGGCGCGCGTAGTCAAAGCGGGCGTCATCGTTGGCGGGGTCTTGCGCCAGCGCGTCGGCCAGCTTGGCCAGCGCGGCGGCGGTGTCGCCGGATTCGAGCAGGGCCTCGGCCTCGCCTACCTCGGCCTCGGCGGCCAGCGCGCCCTCGCTGGGCACGTGCTTGTCCAGGAACTGGCGCAATTGCCCGGCTGGCAGCGCGCCCATGAAGCCATCGACCGGCTGGCCGTTTTTCAGCAGGATGCAGGTGGGAATGCTGCGGATGCCGAAGGCGGCGGCCAGGTCGGGCTGCTGGTCGGAGTCGATCTTGACCAGCTTGAAGCGGCCCGCGTATTCGGCCTCCAGCTGCTCCAGCAGGGGGCCAAGCGTCTGGCAGGGGCCGCACCAGGGCGCCCAGAAGTCCACCAGCACGGGCGTGTGCATGGAGGCGGCAATGACTTCGGCTTCAAAGTTCTGAACGGTGACGTCGATCATGGGCGGGGCTTTCGGGCAGGCAAAATTCGGAACAAACCATCAACCAGCCATTGTGCAATAGCCCTCATGACAAAGCCCCTGATCGGCGTGGTCATGGGTTCCAGCAGCGACTGGGACACCATGCAGCACGCGGTGCACATCCTCACCCGTTTCGGCGTGCCGCACGAGGCGCGCGTGGTTTCCGCCCACCGCATGCCGGACGACATGTTCGCCTACGCCGAAAGCGCGCAGGCGCGCGGCCTGCACGCCATCATCGCCGGCGCGGGCGGCGCGGCCCACTTGCCGGGCATGCTGGCGGCCAAGACCGGCGTGCCCGTGCTGGGCGTGCCGGTGGCCAGCCGCCACCTGCAAGGGGTGGATTCGCTGCACAGCATCGTGCAAATGCCCAAGGGCGTGCCGGTGGCCACCTTCGCCATTGGCGCGGCGGGCGCGGCCAACGCGGCGCTGTTCGCCGTGGCCCAGCTGGCTGTGCACGACGCGGCGCTGCGCCAGCAGCTCGATGCCTTCCGCGCCGAGCAGACCGCCGCCGCGCGCGCCATGACGCTGCCGCCGGCGGGCGCCTGAACCCCGCTTGCCGCCTGCCGCCATGACGGGCGAACCCGCTGCCGCGCCCGCCCAGGCCCCGCGCCCGGTGGCGGGAGCCTGGTTCGCGCCCGGCGTGGCGCTGAGCCTGGCGCTGGCGGGGCTGCTTCTCTGGCTGGGTTTGAGCAGGGGTTCCGCCCTGGGCGGGCTGTACGTCTTGCTATTCGCGGGCCTGCCCCTGGCCCTGGGCTGGCTGCTGCTGGGCGTGGCGCCCCTGCTGCGGGCTGGCAAACGCGCGCCGCGCTGGGCCTGGGGCTGGTTGCTGGCGCCGCCGCTGCTGGCGGCGCCGGGCGCGGTCACGCTGTCATCGGCCCTGCAGGGCTGGCGCATGCAGCGGCTGGAAAAGCAGGCGCGCGCGTTTCCCCCGGCCAGCGAAATCCACATCAACCTGAGCGGGCGCGACCTGATGCCCGACGGGCAGGATCTGCACACCGACCGCCAAGCCATGCCCGCCCACCAGCCCGAACGCTTTCTGACCGGCGAGCGCTGGCGCGATCCGGCCAATCCGGCGGCAAGCCCGGCCGCGCCCGGCGAAGGCTATGACGCCCTGTACGGCGTCCTGTACGGCGCGCAGACCGGCGCCGCGGCGGGGCAGGCGCACGCCCTGCGCCTGAAGGCCACCCGCATGCGGCGCTGGCTGCTGCCCCCGCCCGCCACCAGCGGCCATGAGGATGCGCCGCCCGCCACGGGCCAATGGGGATGAGCATGTGCTCGGCCAGCCAGCCCTGGTGGATGCGCCGCCCGCCACGGGCCAATGGGCGCTCCTGCAAGCGGTGCAGCCGCCCCCGGCGCTGCCCGAACCGCCCGCAGCGGATGCGCCGGAAGCACTGGCCCATGACCCGGATCACCCAGATGAAGCGCATGACCCGCATGGCCCGGACTGGCGCATCCAGTGGCTCTACATCCACTACCCCGCGCACACCGAGGTCGCGCCCGTCATCGCCCGGCCCGGCCCGCCGCAGGCGCTGCACCGCATCCGCCTGCACAACGGCGGGCCTGACGCCATCGTGCGCTGGCAGATCAACGGGCAGGAAGTGCTGGTAAGCCGCCGTCAGGCCAGCCTGCCCGGCGACTGCGATGCCGACACCGGCGGCTACCTGCGCGCGCCCGCGCCCGCCACGCAGCCGCAAACCTGGCAGCTGCGCTGGCAAACCCTGGCCGCGCCTGGCCAGTGGCAGCAGGCCGAAGTGCAGGTGCCCGCGCTGGCCGCGGATTCCGCCCCGCCCGCCGCGCTGACCGAGCAAGCCGTGGCGCTGCACCGCCAGCCCGATGGCCGCTGGCTGGCCCGGCGCGTGCACCGCCACGGGCGCGGCGCCGGGCAGCAGGTGCACGCCACCGCCTTGCCCGAGCCGCTGGCCTGTGGCCCAAGCGATGCAGAGCCCGCTGCGCCATGAGTCGAGCGCCCTTGCCTGCCACCGCCCGCGCAGCGCTGCCGGCTGGCTCGTTCGTGCCCGGCGCGGTGCTGTCCGTCTTGGCGGGCCTGACGATCGCTGGCGTGGGGCTGGGCATCGCGCTGGACTGGCAGGGCCTTGTGCTGCTGGTGATGCTGGCGGCTTTCTGGGCCATTCCCCTGGGCGTGGCGTGGCTGCTGGCGCTTGCCTATTTGCTGTGGGCGCGCCGGCGCGCACCCCGCTGGGCCTGGCGCTGGATGCTGCTGCCGCCCGTATTGGGCGCGGCGGTCTGGGGCGGCGGCCAGATGCTGCTCGATGCCCATCGCGCACACGCGCTGCGCGCGTACCCGCCCGTCCATGAGCTGCACATCAACCTGAGCGGGCAAGATCTGGCGCCGGACACGCGCGGGCTGACGCACCGCAGCGGCGGCGTGGATCCCCTGCTGCGGGCGCGGCAGCTGCGCTTTCTGGAAGTCACCCGCTGGCGCGACGCCGGCACGCCGCCTGCCGCTGCGCCGAACCAGGGCTATGACGCCCTTTATGAGCGCGCCCCGGACGGCTTGTCCATGCGCCCCAAGGCCAGCCACATGCTGCGTTGGCAGGGCACGGCCCCTGACGACGCGCCGCCCTGGCCTGAGCCGGCGCATCCCGCGCCCCTGGTGGCGGCGCCAGCGCTGCCTGACATGACCGGCCTGCCGGCGCAGCTGCGCCTGTCCTGGCTGTACGCCCATTACGCCGGCCACACCGAGGCCGCGCCCTTCATTGCGCTGAGCGGCATGGACAGCCTGGCCATGCAAGGCCGCTGGGGCGCATGGATGCAGGCGCATTTGCTCAACGACGGGCCATCGGCCATCGTGCGCTGGCAAGTGAACGGGCAGGAGCTGCCCACGGGCCACAGCGCCTTGCCGCTGCGCCAGCAAACGGCGCGGCGCTGCGACCGCTGGGGCGGCGGCTACCTGCGTGCGCCGCCTGACCCCCTCTGGCAAGTGCGCTGGCAAACCCTGGACGCGCCCGGCCAGTGGAAGCAAGCCCTTGTCCATGTGCCCGGCTTGGCCCGCAGTGCAGGCCACAGCGGCGAGGTCATGTCGCAACGGGTGGACTTTCATCTCACACCCGATGGCCGCTGGCTGGCCCAGCGGGTGCAGGTCATCGGTCTGCGCGAGTTCAAGGGTTTGCGCGTCACGCCCCTGGGCGGCGCCACGCTGTGCGGCAGCGCCGAGCGCGCCTGGCATCCGCCGCCGCCCCTGCTGCCCTGAATACACGCGCCTGAATGTGCACGCGCCTGAACGCACGCGCATCCGCACATGCGGGACAATCGCCGCCACTTCACGTCAGCCCCGTACCCACTGCCTGCCCATGCCACCTGCCACGCCTTCCGCCCCCTTGCCTCCTGGCGCCTTGATCCAGGGCCGCCCCGCCATGCTCGGCGTGCTGGGCGGCGGCCAGCTGGGGCGCATGTTCGTGCACGCGGCGCAGGCGCTGGGCTATGAAACCGTGGTGCTCGACCCCGACCGCCACAGCCCCGCCGGGCGCGTGGCGCACCATTTCATCGAGGCCGACTACCGCGACCCCAACGCCCTGCGCGAGCTGGCTGCGCGCGCCGTGGCCATCACCACCGAGTTCGAGAACGTGCCCGCCGAGGCGCTGGCCACACTGGCGCGCAGCCGCCGCGTCACCCCCGCCGCCGAGGCCGTGGCCATTGCGCAAGACCGCATCCGCGAAAAGGCCCACTTTGCCCGCTGCGCCCGCACGGGCGGCGTGCCCCCCGCGCCCTGGGCCGCCCTGGAAACCGAGGCCGACCTGGCTGCCGTGCCCGATGCGCTGCTGCCCGGCGTGCTGAAAACCGCCCGCCTGGGCTACGACGGCAAGGGCCAGGCGCGCGTGCGCAGCCGCGACGAGCTGGCCGCCGCCTGGGCCGGCATGGGCCGCGTGCCCTGCGTGCTGGAGCGCCTGCTGCCGTTGGCCGCCGAGTGCTCCGTCATCGTCGCGCGCGGCGCCGACGGCCAGGCCGTCAGCCTGCCCGTGCAGCGCAACCTGCACCGTGGCGGCATTCTGGCCGTGACCGAGGTTTATGAAGGAAATGTGCCGCCAGGGCTGGCCAGTCAAGCGCAAGAAGCTACCATAAAGATAGCAGACGAGCTGAATTACGTGGGCGTGCTGTGCGTGGAGTTCTTCGTGCTGGAAGACGGCGCGCTCGTCGTCAACGAAATGGCCCCGCGCCCGCACAACAGCGGCCATTACACGGTGGATGCGTGCGACCTCTCGCAATTCGACCTGCAGGTGCGCGCCCTGGCCGGCCTGCCGCTGCCCGCGCCGCGCCAGCACAGCGCCGCCATCATGCTCAACCTGCTGGGCGATTTGTGGTTCGACGCCAGCGGCCAGCCCCGCCAGCCGCCCTGGCAGCAGGTGCTGGCCCTGCCCGGCGCGCACCTGCACCTGTACGGCAAGGCCCAGGCGCGCCCGGGCCGCAAGATGGGGCACCTCACCTTCACCGGCGCCGATGCCGCCCGCGTGCGCGCCCACGCCCTGGCCGCCGCCGGGCTGCTCGGCATCGAACCCTTCTGACGCACTGACCTGACGCACGGCCACCGCCCGCCCCGAAAGCCCGCCATGCTGCTTGACGGCACCCGCCCCGAAGCCATCGAAAGCGCCGCCGACGCCCTGGCCGCCGGCCAGCTCGTCGGCCTGCCCACCGAAACCGTTTACGGTCTGGCCGCCAATGCGGCGGATGACGCCGCCGTGCGCCAGATCTTCAGCGCCAAGGGCCGCCCGGCCGACCACCCGCTCATCGTCCATGTGGCCAGCGCCGCGCAGCTTGGCGCCTTTGCCGCCAGCGTGCCCGGCTTTGCGCAAAAGCTGATCGACGCCTTCTGGCCCGGCCCGCTCACCCTCATCCTGCCGCGCCGCCCCGGCGTGGCCGAGGCCGCCGCCGGCGGCCACCCCAGCGTGGGCCTGCGCTGCCCCGCGCACCCGGTGGCGCAAAGCCTGCTCACCGCCTGCGCCGCGCGCGGCGTGCCCGGCCTGGCCGCGCCCAGCGCCAACCGCTTCGGCCGCGTCAGCCCCACCACGGCCGCGCACGTCGCGGCCGAGTTTGGCGACGCGCTGCGGGTGCTGGACGGCGGCCCGTGCGCCGTGGGCATCGAGTCCAGCATCATCGACTGCACGCGCGGCGCGCCCGTGCTGCTGCGCCCCGGCCAGCTGGCGCGCGCTGAAATCGAGCGCGTGGCCGGGCAACGTTTGCTATCCAAAGAGGAGCTGTCTGCGCCTGATCCACAAACCCCAGGCACACTTTCTGCCCACTACGCCCCGCGCGCCAAAGTGCGGCTGATGGACGCCAAGATGCTGCAAACCGCACTCGACGTGCTGGGCGCCGACGCCAAGCACGTCGCGCTGTGGACGCGCACCCCGGTGAAAACCCCCGCCAGCCTGCCCCAGCGCCGCATGCCCGATGACGCCGCCGCCTGCGCCCAGCAGCTGTTTGCCGTGCTGCGCGGCTTTGATGACGCGGGCGTGAAACTCATCTGGGTCGAAACCCCGCCGGACGACGCGGCCTGGGACGGCGTGCGCGACCGCCTGCAACGCGCCGCCGCCAGCGCCTGAGCCCCTGGGCCAAACCCGCACGCTGCGGGCGCGGACGCGGCGGGCGGCCGCGCAGGCCTTGTGTTTCCCCTGGTGTTTCCTTGTGTACGTTTCGTCGTCGGGCGCCTCGTTAAACTGCGCCCCTTGCCGCAATGCTTTGGAGAGATTTCTGATGACTGCCCCCTGGACTCGACGCGCCGCTGCCGCCACGCTGGCGGCGGCTTCCCTGCTGCTGGCAGCCTGCGGTTCCGGCTCCGTGGTGTCGCCCCTCACGCCCACCCGCTTCATGGCCGTGGGCGACGGCTTCATCGACCTGGGCCATGACGGCCACCGCTACACCATCAACGACGGCTCGCCGCTGTGGACGCAGCAGCTGGCCGCCCACTACGGCCTGACGCTCACGGACGTGTCCGCCGGCGGCTTCAGCTACGCGCGCGGCAACGCGCGCATCGTCCAGGCAGACCCCACGGGCGGCGGCGCGCCCAGCGTGGCGGCGCAAATCGGCGCCTTGCTGCAGCGCACCCCGGCGCTGGAAGAAAGCGACGTGATCCTGCTGTCCGCCGGCATCACCGACGTGGTGGCCGCCGTGCAGGCCAGCGGCATTTCGCCCGCCACCACCGAGGCCGTGAAAGCCGCGGGCACGGCCCTGGGTGAACAGGCCCAGCGCCTGGTCAACGCGGGCGCCAAGCATGTGGTGGTGTCCGGCGTTTACAACCTGGGCCTGACGCCGTGGGCGCGTGCGCGCGGCGAAGCCGACGCCAAGGCCATCACCCAGCTGTCGGTGGCCTTCAACAGCGCCATGCTGCTGTCCATTGCCGACCCCAAGTGGGGCCGCCACATCCTGGCCGTGGACCCGGCGCTTTTCTACAACCTGGTGGCCAACGCCGAGCAGTCAGACATTGCCAACAAGAAAGACCCGGTGTGCACCACGCCCGATGCCACCACGTGCACCCCGGCCACGCTGGTGCCCGGCGCAGACCCCAACACTTACCTGTTTGCCGACGGCCTGTACCTCACGCCCTACGCGAACCGCATGTATGGCAGTGACGCGTACGGCGACAACGTGTACAGCAAGTTCAAGGATCACTGGTAAAACCGCCGCCAGGCGCCGCACTGGCGCTGCCCGCGGCCCAAGCCGGTCTGCCCCCACAGACCGGCTTTTTCATGAACCAAGCCCATGCCCATCACCCCCCAGCAAGCGCTGCAGCGCACCATCGAGCACCGCGAGATCTTTCACGACGAGATGCTGCACCTGATGCGCCTCATCATGCGCGGCGAGATCAGCCCGCTGATGGTGGCGGCCATCACCACCGGCCTGCGCGTGAAGAAGGAAACCATTGGCGAGATCACGGCCGCGGCCGAGGTCATGCGCGAGCTGTCCACCAAGGTGCCGGTGGCCGACCGCACGCACCTGGTGGACGTGGTGGGCACGGGCGGCGATGGCGCGCACACCTTCAACATCAGCACCTGCAGCATGTTCGTGGCCGCCGCCGCCGGCGCGCGCGTGGCCAAGCACGGCGGGCGCAGCGTGTCCAGCAAGTCGGGCAGCGCGGATGTGATAGAGGCGCTGGGCATCCGCCTGGACTTGTCGCCCGAGCAGATTGCGCGCTGCATCGCTGACACGGGCGTGGGCTTCATGTTCGCGCCCAACCACCATCCGGCCATGAAGAACGTGGCGCCAGTGCGCAAGGAAATGGGCGTCAAGACCTTTTTCAACATCCTGGGGCCGCTCACCAACCCGGCGGGCGCGCCCAACATCCTGATGGGCGTGTTCCACCCCGACCTGGTGGGCATCCAGGTGCGCGCGCTGCAGCGTCTGGGCGCCGAGCACGCGGTGGTGGTCTATGGCCGCGACGGCATGGACGAGGTGAGCCTGGGCGCGGCCACGCTGGTGGGCGAGCTGAAAAACGGCGAAGTGCGCGAATACGACATTCACCCCGAGGACTTCGGCCTGGCCATGATGAGCAATCGCGCGCTGCGGGTGGAAACGCCGCAGCAATCGGTGGCCATGCTGCGCGGCGTGCTGGACAACCAGCCGGGCGCGGCGCGCGATACGGTCATCCTCAACGCCGGCGTGGCCCTGTACGCGGCGGGCGTGGCCGCGTCCATGGCCGATGGCGTGGCGCGGGCGCGCGAGGCCATCGCGTCCGGCGCGGCGCGCGCCAAGCTGGCGCAGGTGCTGGCCTTCACGCAGGCGTTGCCCGTCACGCAGGCGTTGCCCGTCACGGCAACGGCAGGAGCGGCGGCGGGGGCGGCGTGAGATGGGCGCTTTGTGGCAAGACCCCGGCGCCTGGATCGCGCTGGGCATTTCCGCGCTGTTTCTGCTCGCGGGCTTTGTGATGCACCGCGTGTTCGTCAAGATTCTCAAGAACCCGCCGCCCACGCCCCCGGCCGCGGCGGGCGGGCGTGAGGAGCAAGCAAGAAATGAGTGACATCCTGCAGAAAATCATCGCCGTCAAGCGCGAGGAAGTGGCCGCCGGGCAGAAGAAAGTGCCGCTGGCCGCCATGCGCGCCGACGCCGAAAGCCGCGTGCTCACGCGCAACTTCGTGGGCGCGCTGCGCGCGAAAGTGGCGGCGGGCCAGGCGGCCGTGATCGCCGAGGTGAAAAAGGCCAGCCCCAGCAAGGGCGTGATCCGCGCCGACTTCGTGCCCGCCGACATCGCGCAAAGCTACGCCATGGGCGATGGCAAGCTGAGCGCCGCCTGCCTGTCGGTGCTGACGGACCGGCAGTTCTTTCAGGGCTGCAACGACTATCTGAAGCAGGCGCGCGCCAGCTGCCACCTGCCCGTGCTGCGCAAGGACTTCGTCATCGACCCCTGGCAGGTGTACGAGGCCCGCGCCATCGGCGCCGACGCTGTGCTGCTGATCGCCGCCTGCCTGGACGACGCGCAAATGGCCGAGCTGGAAGCCACCGCCCACGCGCTGGACATGGCCGTGCTGGTGGAAGTGCACGACGCGGGCGAGATGCAACGCGCACTGCGCCTGAAAACGCCCCTCATCGGCGTGAACAACCGCAACCTGCGCACGTTTGACGTGACGCTGGACACCACCCTCGGCCTGCTGGCCGACGTGCCCGCTGACCGCCTGCTTGTCACCGAAAGCGGCATCGCCACCCGCCAGGACGTGCAGCGCCTGCGCGCGGCGGGCGTACATGCCTTCCTGGTGGGCGAAAGCTTCATGCGCGCGCCCGAGCCGGGCGAGGCGCTGGCGGCGTTGTTTGCCTAGTCGCTATCAAAATATGAGCTGTCTGGGGCGTAACTACGGCCTTGGAGGTCTAAATGACCTCTGATGCCGGGTGCCTGCAAGCGTGGCCGCCTGCCGACCTGGCGGGGCTGCCCGCCGGTTGGCAAGCGCCCGTGCGCGCTTTTCTGGCCAGCGCCGAAGGGCGGCGCCTAGACGCGGCCTTGCAGGCCGAGCTGGCGACGGACGCGCGCATTTATCCGCCCGAGCCACTGCGCGCCCTGCGGCTAACGCTGCCGGACAGCGTGCGCGTGGTCATCCTGGGGCAAGACCCTTACCACGGGCCGGGTCAGGCCAACGGGCTGGCGTTCGACGTGGCCGCAGGTGTCCGGCCGCCGCCCAGCTTGCGCAACATCTTTCATGAACTGGCGCGCGACCTGGGCCGTCCGCCCATCCAGACCGCTGGTTTGCTGGCGCACTGGGCGCGCCAAGGAGTGCTGCTGCTCAACACCAGCCTCACCGTGCGCGCGGGCGCGCCCGCCAGCCACGCCCGTCTGGGCTGGGGCGCGCTGACCGACGCGCTGATTCGCCAGCTGGCAACCGGGCCGCAGGCGCGGGTCTTCATGCTCTGGGGCGCGCATGCGCAGGCCAAGGCTGCGTGGGTGACGGAAGCTGATGTCCCTCATCTGGTGCTGTGCGCCAATCATCCTTCACCGCTGTCTGCCCGGCGCCCGCCGGCGCCCTTCATCGGTTGCGGGCATTTCAGTCAAGCCAATGCCTTTCTGTGCAAGCGTGGAGAGCCGGCGATCGACTGGCTGGGCGCAGGTTTGGCATGACTACTTGCGCCTTTTGTTGAATTCAGGCACAATCCGAAATTCTTCTGTGGAGAGGTGGCCGAGTGGTTAATGGCAGCAGACTGTAAATCTGCCGGTTTACACCTACGCTGGTTCGAATCCAGCCCTCTCCACCACCCACTCAGCGCGTGCCTTGGCGTCAAGGTGGCGGAGCGGCGGGAAGTGCGGGAGTAGTTCAATGGTAGAACCTTAGCCTTCCAAGCTAATGACGCGGGTTCGATTCCCGTCTCCCGCTCCAGTGTTGGTCTGGGTGGTTGCGCAAAGATTTTCGCCCTTGTGGCTCAGTGGTAGAGCACTCCCTTGGTAAGGGAGAGGTCGCGGGTCCGATTCCCGCCAAGGGCACCAATTCCGGTGTGTTGTTGAGTCAATTTTTTTCGGAGTCGAAGAAATGGCAAAAGAGAAATTCGAGCGGACGAAACCGCACGTGAACGTAGGCACGATTGGTCACGTTGACCACGGCAAGACCACGCTGACGGCGGCCATTACCACCGTGCTGGCCAAGAAATTCGGCGGCGCCGCCAAGGCCTATGACCAGATCGACGCGGCGCCCGAAGAAAAAGCCCGCGGCATCACCATCAACACCGCCCACGTCGAGTACGAAACGGAAAACCGTCACTACGCCCACGTGGACTGCCCCGACTGCCCCGGCCACGCCGACTACGTCAAGAACATGATCACCGGCGCGGCCCAAATGGACGGCGCCATCCTCGTGTGCTCCGCTGCCGACGGCCCCATGCCCCAAACCCGCGAGCACATCCTGCTGAGCCGTCAGGTGGGCGTGCCCTACATCGTCGTGTTCCTGAACAAGGCCGACATGGTTGACGACGCCGAACTGCTCGAACTCGTCGAAATGGAAGTGCGCGAGCTGCTCTCCAAGTACGAATTCCCTGGCGACGACACCCCCATCATCAAAGGCTCCGCCAAGCTCGCTCTCGAAGGCGACACCGGCGAGCTGGGCGAGCAAGCCATCATGAAGCTGGCCGAAGCCCTCGACAGCTACATCCCCACGCCCGAGCGCGCGGTGGACGGCACCTTCCTGATGCCCGTCGAGGACGTCTTCTCCATCTCCGGTCGTGGCACCGTGGTGACCGGCCGCGTCGAGCGCGGCATCATCAAAGTCGGCGAAGAAATCGAAATCGTCGGCATCCGACCCACGCAAAAAACCACCGTTACTGGCGTCGAAATGTTCCGCAAACTGCTCGACCAGGGTCAGGCGGGCGACAACGTCGGCGTGCTGCTGCGCGGCACCAAGCGCGAAGAAGTCGAGCGCGGCCAAGTGCTGTGCAAGCCCGGCACCATCAAGCCCCACACCCACTTCACCGGTGAGGTCTATGTGCTGAGCAAGGAAGAAGGCGGCCGCCACACCCCCTTCTTCAACAACTATCGCCCGCAGTTCTACTTCCGCACCACCGATGTGACCGGCAGCATCGAACTGCCCGAAGGCAAGGAAATGGTCATGCCCGGCGACAACGTGAGCATCACCGTGAAACTGATCGCCCCCATCGCCATGGAAGAAGGTCTGCGCTTTGCCATCCGCGAAGGCGGTCGCACCGTGGGCGCGGGTGTCGTGGCCAAGATCATCGAGTGA
>RQYR01000037.1 GCA_003859965.1 Comamonadaceae bacterium OH2545_COT-014
GCATGTTGGCAATGGCCGTGGGCGTGGCGCCCATGCCAAAGCCGCAGTGGCCCGCCGCCAGAATGGCCGCGTCGTAATCCGCGCCCATGACGCGGAAGGTCACGAACACGGCGTACAGCATCAGCACCACGGTTTGCACCGCCAGAATCAGCAGAATCGAGCCGGCCAGGCCTGCCAACTCCCACAGGCGCAGCGACAGCAGCGCCATGGCCAGAAACAGCGACAGCGACATGTTGCCGAACACGTCGATCGCGCGGTCGAACATGTTGACTTTGAACAGCAGCACCAGGCCGTTGCGCACCAGCACGCCGCCAGCCAGCGCCCAGACGAACTGCGGCAGCTCGATCACTGTGCCTGCCGCCACGCGCACCATCACTTCCGAGAACGCCAGGCAGGCGGCGAACATGGCCAGCGTTTCCATGCCGGAGCTGGCAGTAATCAGCCGCACGTTGCGTGGGTGCTCGAACGCCATGTCGTGCGCCGGGTTACCGTCGTTTTCGCGGCCGGCGGGCACGCCCGTGCGGCCAACCAGCCAGCGCGCCACCGGCCCGCCGATCAACCCGCCCAGCACCAGGCCAAACGTGGCGCAGGCCACCCCCAGCGTCACGGCGCCCTGCAAGCCATGGCGCTGCTCGAACACCTGCCCCCAGGCGCCCGCCGTGCCATGCCCGCCGGTCAGCGATACGGACCCCGCCACCAAGCCCAGCAGCGGGCTGTCCAGCCCCATCAGCATCGCCATGCCCACGCCCACGCTGTTTTGCAGCACGATGTAGCCGGCCACCACCAGCAGAAACAGCAGCAGCGGCTGGCCCCCCTGGCGCAAGCGCGCAAAGTCGGCCGACAAGCCGATGGACGCGAAAAACGCCAGCATGAAGGCGTTTTGCAGTGAAGCGTCAAACCGCAGGCTGAGCGAGGTGAGCTGGTGCAGCAGATAAAAAGCCAGCGCGGCCACCAGGCCGCCCACCACCGGCTCGGGGATGTTGAAGTCGCGCAGGAGCTTGATGCGCTCGGACAAAAAGCGGCCCAGCAGCAAAACCAGGGTCGCGGCGATGAGGGTGTAGTAGGCGTTGAAATCGAAGTACATGGGCAGCCCTTGGCAGCCACGGCCGCCATCAGCGTATGAAAAACCAGTCAGGAGCCTGATTCTGGCGCAGCCGCCTTTGCCCCACCTTTGCCCGCCAGCCTGTGGCAGCCGCGCGCACTGCAAGAAAATGCGCGGCATGGTGCAATGCACCCTTTCTTGCCCGTGTTCACCTGAAGAAAGCATCTGCCATGCCCATCCTGTCGCTTCCTTTCCGCCGTCGCGCCGCCATGCGTCCCCTGGCCGCTGCGCTTCTGGGCGCCGCACTGGCCCTGCCTGGCACGGCCGCCGCCAAAACGCTGCGCGTGGCCACGCAGGGTGACGCCCTGTCCATGGACCCGCATTCGCTGGCCGAGGCGGTGCAACTGTCCTTCACGGGCAACATCTTCGAGCCGCTGGTCACGCGCGATGCCAGACTGCGCCTGCAACCGGCGCTGGCCACCGAGTGGAAGCTCACCGCCCCCAACGTCTGGCGCTTCACGCTGCGGCGCGACGTGAAGTTTCATGACGGCACGCCTTTCACCGCCGATGACGTGGTGTTCTCCATCCTGCGTGCGCAGGGTGAAGGCTCCGACATGCGCACGCAGGTGGCCTCCATCCGCGCCGTGCGCAAGCTGGACGCGCACACCGTGGAGCTGGAAACACACGCCCCCAACCCCATCCTGCCCGACCTGATCACCACCGTGTACATGGTCAGCCAGTCCTGGGCCAAGGCCAACCAGGCCGAACGCCCCGTGGACCGGCGCAAGGGGCAGGAAAACGCCGCCTCGTTCAAGGCCAACGGCACCGGCCCGTTCCGCCTGCGCGAGCGCCAGCCCGGCGTGCGCACCACGCTGGCGCGCCACGCCGGTTACTGGGGCCAGATTGACGGCAACGTAACCGAAGTGGTCTTCCAACCCATCGGCAATGACGCCACGCGCGTGGCGGCGCTCGTCTCCGGCCAGGTGGATCTGATCGACCCCGTGCCGCTGCAAGACATGCCGCGCCTGGCGCGGCAAAAAACCGTCAAGCTGCTGCAAATGCCCGAATCGCGCGTCATCTTTTTCGGCTTCGACCAAAAGCGCGACGAACTGCTCTACAGCAGCGTCAAGGGCAAGAACCCCTTCAAGGACAAGCGCGTGCGCCAGGCCGTCTACCAGGCCATTGACGCCGATGCCCTGGTGGACAAAGTGATGCGCGGCGCCGCGCGCCCGGCCGGGCTGATGGTGGCGCCCGGCATCCGCGGCTACGCCGCCTCGCTGGACAAGCGCCTGCCCTATGACCCGGACGCCGCCCGCAAGCTGCTGGCCGAGGCGGGCTACCCGCAGGGCTTTGAAGTCACCCTCAACTGCCCCAACGACCGCTACGTGAACGACGCCGAAATCTGCCAGGCCACCGTCTCCTACCTGGCGCGCGTGGGCATCAAGGCGCGCCTGCAGGCCGAACCCAAGGCG
The DNA here is from genome assembly GCA_003859965.1 of Comamonadaceae bacterium OH2545_COT-014. Classification (GTDB taxonomy): domain Bacteria; phylum Pseudomonadota; class Gammaproteobacteria; order Burkholderiales; family Burkholderiaceae_C; genus Ottowia. The sequence continues at coordinate 2,515 of RQYR01000037.1, forward strand.
CTGTACTTTCCCAAGGTGCTCAAGCGCGACACCAGCTTTTTCATGGCCGGCTGGTCGCCCGCCGGCTACGACGCGCACAACGCCCTGTTCGCCCTCATGGCCACGCCCGGCAGCGGCGGCCAGGGCCAGTGGAACCTGGGCGCTTACAGCAACCCCCGCCTGGACGAGCTGACCCACGCCAGCCAGCCCGAGCTGGACGCCGCCAAACGCAACGCCATGCTGCAAGAAGCGCTGGGCATTCACCAGCAGGACATTGGCCACATCCCGCTTTACCAGCCCAACCTGGCCTGGGGCTTGCGCAGCAACGTCAACGCCGCCCAGCGCGCCGACAACTTCATGTTCTTCAAATGGGTCACGGTGAACTGAACGACCCTGGCCATCACGCATGCACGAAAGCCCGGCGGCCCACCCACGAGGGCCCGCCTTGGGCGCTGCGATACAAACGCTATTAAAAAAATAGCTACTTGGGCCGTAAATACGGCCCAAAAGGGCAAAAACACCCATCGAACCCGTTTCCTGCACTGCCCAAAGCGCCCTCTTGCGCCACATTCCACCGCCGCATTCCGCCTGCCGCATTGACCCCCATCAACGCCGCCAGCGGGCAGTCCGTTACCCTTGCGCTCACCATGTCATTCGACCTTCTCATCAGCGGCGCCGGCCCAGCCGGCCTGTGCCTGGCCCGCGCGCTTTCAGACACCGGCCTGTCCATCGGCCTGGTGGAACAGCAACCCCTGCACGCCTTGCAGAACCCTGCTTTTGACGGACGCGAGATCGCCCTCACCCAGCGCTCGGCCGCGCTGCTGCGCGAGCTGGGCCTGTGGGCGCGCATTGAAGCCGCCGACCCCGCCGCCTTCTCCCCGCTGCGCGACGCGCGCGTGCTCAACGGCGCCTCGCCCTTCGCCATGGTCATCGGTCATGCCCTCACACCGCGCAGCGAACTGGGCTGGCTGGTCTCCAACCACCACATCCGCCGCGCCGCGCTGGCCGAAGTGCAGGCCGCCCAGCAACGCCATGGCCGCCTGCAACTGCTGTGCGGCCAGCCCGTGACGCAAGTGCACTGCAACGCCGAAGGCGCCCGCGTCACCCTGGCCGACGGCAGCGCCCACAGCGCCCGCCTGCTGGTGGCCGCCGACAGCCGCTTTTCCCCCACGCGCCGCGCCGTCGGCATTGGCGCCACCCAGTGCGACTTTGGCCGCACCATGCTGGTATGCCAGGTCACGCACGAGGCGCCGCACGAACACGCCGCCTGGGAATGGTTCGACTACGGCCAAACCCTGGCCCTGCTGCCCATGAACGACGACCCAGCCACCGGCGCGCACCGCGCCTCCGTCGTGCTGACCCTGCCGCACCAGCAGATCGAGCCGCTGCTGCGGCTGGACGAGGCCGCCTTCAGCGCCGACATCACCCGGCGCTTCGACCACCGCCTGGGCGCCATGCGCCTGAACAGCACCCGCCACGCCTATCCGCTGGTGGGCGTGATGCCGCACCGCCTGGTGGCCCCCCGCTTCGCCTGCGTGGGCGATGCCGCCGTCGGCATGCACCCCGTCACGGCGCACGGCTTCAACTTCGGCCTGCTGAGCGTGGACACCCTGGCGCACGAGCTGCGCGCCGCCCATCAGGCGGGCCGCGACATCGCCGCCCCCGAACTGCTGGCGCGCTACGAGCGCCGCCACCGCCTGGCCACGCGCCCGCTGTACGAGGCCACGCGCCTGATCGCGCACCTGTACACGGCCGAATCGCTGCCAGCGCGCCTGATGCGCGACGCCGCCCTGCGCCTGGGCGAGCGCTTCACCCCCTTCAAGCGGCTGGTGGCCGCGTCGCTGACGGGCTGAGTCCCTGCTTGCGGCCCTCTCGCCGCCATCACGCGCGCCGGCGCGGCGCGCGGGCTCACCACGTTTCAGTCCAGCGTTTCATCCAGCACCATCAGCGTGCGGCACAGCACGCGTGCGCCATCCCAAAGCTGGTGCGGCTCCAGCCACTCCTCCGGGCAATGGCTGTGACCGTCCCGGCACGGTACGAACACCATGCCCACGGGCCCCGTGGGCGCCACGTAAGCCGCGTCATGCCCCGCGCCGCTGGGCATGCGCATGCTGGGGTAATCCAGGCCGGCGGCCGCGGTTTCAATGGCGCGCATCACGCGCTCGTCGCAGGCCGTGGGCAGTGACAGGCTGACCTCCTGCACCTCGGCCCGCACCCGGCACTGCGCCAACGCGGGCGCGCACGCGGCCATCAGCTGTGGCACGAAAGTGTCCAGCACCGCCCTCTGGTCGCTGCGCACCTCCAGCATCATTTCCACCCGGCCGGGCACGGCGTTCGATGCATTGGGCGTCAGGCTCAAGTGCCCCACGGTGGCCACCACGTATGGCCCCGCGCCCGTCATGGCGCCAGCCTGGCGGCGGGCTGCGTCAATGACGAGCGCCGCGCCGGCCAGCGCGTCCTGGCGAATGTGCATGGGCGTGGTGCCCGCGTGCGCGGCCTGCCCCTGCACCACAATGCGCACGCGGCGTATGCCCACGATGTGCGTCACCACGCCAATCGGCAGCCCCTGCGTTTGCAGCACCGGCCCTTGCTCAATGTGCAGCTCCACAAAGGCCGCCGTGCTGCCCGCCGCGCGCAGCGGCTGGCCCAGCGCCTGCGGATCGCCCCCCACACGGCGCAGCCCCTCGGCCAGCGTTTCGCCCGCCGGATTGGCGGCCGCCAGCATCCGCGCGTCCAGCTGGCCTGAAAACGCCCGGCTGCCTATGCACGAAATGCCGTAGTCGCTGGGCTCCTCCGAAAGAAAGTCAATCACCTCCAGCGGGTGCCGCAGCGCCTGCCCGCTTTCGTTCAGGGCATGCGCCACCTCAATGCCGGCCAGCACGCCAATGATGCCGTCGAAGCGCCCCCCCATCATCACCGTGTCGCAATGCGATCCGGTGATCAGCGGCCGCATGCCGGCCGGTGCGTCCGGGCGCGGCGCCAGGCGGCCAATCAGGTTGCCGCCCGCGTCCAGGTGCACTTGCATGCCTGCCGCTTCCATTTGCGCGCGCAGCCAGCGGCGTGACTGGTCGAACAGCGGCGTGAAGGCGCGCCGCGTCCACGGCGCTTCGGGCATGGTCATTTCAGACAGGGCTTGCACACGCTGCCACAGGCGTCGGGCATCCAAAGGCGGCATCTTCATGAAAACAGTCAAGGCAATCACAAACGGGGCGCGCTGCACCGGCGGCTTCCGCACCAAGACAACATTTTGCTGCGCATGCGTGGCATAGCATTCAGGCATGCGCACCCTCTTGCACCGCGCCATTCCCTCGCGGCAGGCCGCCACTTTGCTGGTTTTGCTGCCGGGCGCCTATGACACGCCGGAAGACCTGGAACGCCAGGGTTTCGTGCACGCCGTGCAGGCGGCGGGCCTGGCGGCCGATGTGCTACTGGCCGATGCCCATACGGACTACTACACCGGGCAGCAAATCGTGCCAAGCCTGCACACCGAGGTGCTGACGCCAGCCCGCGACGCGGGGTATGCGCAGGTATGGCTGGCGGGCATTTCCCTGGGTGGCTATGGCAGCCTGCTGTATGCGCAGGCGCACCCCGGCATGGTGAACGGGCTTTTTCTGATGGCGCCGTTCATGGGGCGGCGTGACTTGCCTGCGGCCATTGCCCGTGCCGGCGGCCTGCATGCCTGGACGGGGACACTGGAAACCGCGGATCAGCAGGATCTGGCGTTGTGGCGCTGGCTGCGCGGCCGTGCAGCAGCGCCTTGCGCGCCACGGCACGTCCCCCCGATCTGGCTGGGCTATGGCGAGGCAGACCGTTTCGCCGCCAGCAGCCGCCTGCTGGCAGCCGCGCTGCCCGCGGCACAGGTGTTCACCACGCCGGGCGGCCACCAGTGGGCGCCCTGGTTGCGGCTGTGGGCGCGATTTCTGGGCGTGGCGCCGTGGCAAGGCCTGGCAGGCGCTAAAGCAGCTTCGTCCGGGGCAGGCTGTAGTGGGCCTGGGTCAGCAGATCCAGACCGCAGTCCTGCCGCTCAATCCAGTCGATCAAGCGGTTGACCATGGGTTTGCCCACGAAAAAAGAGCCATGCTGGGGCACGATCATGTCAATATCCAGCTCACGCACCATGTGCGCCCAGTATTGGCACACCTTGCGCGAACTCATGTAGCGGCGGTGAAAGCCGATCATGCGCGGCACATGTTCGTCGAAATTGCTCACCGGGCGGCCGGCCTGCCGGTTGCTGACGAGCGAGGCGCCCAGATCGCCCGAGAACAGGATGCGGGACACCGGGTCGTAGAACTGGAAATTGCCCTCCGAGTGCAGGAAGTGCGCGGGCAAAACGATGATCCATGACGAGCCCAGCGGCAGCAGCCCGCCGCGGTCGGGCACGGCGATCAGGCGGTCTTCAATGCTCTGGGTGCAAAAGTGCGGCACGAAGCGCGACCACAGCGCCGGGATGACCAGCCGGCAAGAGGTCTGCACCAGCCACTTGTTGAGCGAGGCCACCACGTCCGGATCGGCATGCGAGGCCATGATGTACTCCACCTTCGACTGCGGAAAATGCTTCATCCGCCGCATGAAAATGGTGTTGTAGGTGATCACGCCGCCGGGGTCGATCACGGCCATGTGCTCATCGTGGCAGATGATGAACTGGTTGGACTGGACCACTTCGTGCCCCTCCTCCACCAGGTCATGAAACATCAGGCACTCGTGGCCGTTCTTGGCATAAAGCTGGGTGGTCATTCAGGCTTTGCCTCCCTCCTCTCGAAGACGCAGCCTGAGCCTATCACGCCCTTCGCACGCCGCCTGTCGCGGCCCGTGACAAAAGCAGCCCGGCCGCTGTCCAAACATGAACAGCATCAAAAATGCCGTCGCACGCCCAGCCTCGCCCCATAATGGCTGCCATGCAGCTCAACTTCATCGCCAACCAGGCCGTGGCCTCCGCCAGCGGCCGCACCCTGCCCGTTCTGGACCCCTCCGACGGTCAAGCCTTCGATCACCTCCAGCGCAGTGACGCGCAAGACATAGACGCCGCCGTGCAAGCCGCGCGCGCATGCTTCAACGGTCCCTGGCAGCGCCTGTCGGCCGCCGACCGCGGCCGCTTGCTCATGGCCCTGTCGCGCAAAGTGACCGAACACGCCCACGAGCTGGCCGCCCTGGAGCAGCGCGATTGCGGCAAACCCACCCGCCAGGCCCGTGCCGATGCCGCCGCGCTGGCGCGCTACTTCGAGTTCTATGCCGGCGCTTGCGACAAGCTGCACGGCGAGACCATTCCCTACCAAGAGGGCTACAGCGTCTTCACCTGGCGCGAGCCACACGGCGTGACCGGCCACATCGTGCCCTGGAACTACCCCATGCAAATCTTTGGCCGCAGCGTGGGCGGCGCGCTGGCCGCTGGCAACTGCTGCGTGGTCAAGCCTTCTGAAGATGCCTGCCTCTCACTACTGCGCGTGGCCGAACTGGCCGCTGAATGCGGCTTTCCGCCTGGCGCCATCAACATCGTCACCGGCTATGGGCACGAGGTGGGCGACGCGCTGGCGCGCCACCCCGGCATCGACCACATCAGCTTCACCGGCAGCCCGTCGGTGGGCACCATCATCCAGCAAGTGGCGGCCGAGCGGCATTGCCCCGTCACGCTGGAGCTGGGCGGCAAAAGCCCGCAAATCGTCTTTGCCGACGCCGATCTGGACGCGGCCCTGCCCGTGCTCGTCAACGCCATCGTGCAAAACGCCGGGCAGACCTGCAGCGCCGGCTCGCGCGTGCTGATTGAAGAAGCCATTTACGAGCCTCTGCTGGGCCGCCTGGCCCAGGCATTCGAGCAGCTGCGCGTTGGCCCTGCCGCGATGGATCTGGACCTGGGCCCGCTGATCCGCCAGAGCCAGCAGCAGCGCGTGTGGGACTTTCTCTCCGACGCGCAGGCCGATGGCATTGCCGTCGTCGCCCAAGGCACGATCGTGGACGAAGCCCCCGAAACCGGCTTCTACCAGGCCCCCACCCTGCTGGCCGATGTGCCCGTTGATCACCGCGTCGCACAGCAGGAAGTGTTTGGCCCCGTGCTGGCCGCCATGCGCTTTGCCGATGAAGACCACGTCGTGCAACTGGCCAACGCCACCCGCTTCGGCCTGGTGGCGGGCGTGTGGACGCGCGACGGCGCGCGCCAGCTGCGCATGGCGCGGCGGCTGCACAGCGGGCAGGTGTTCATCAACAACTACGGCGCTGGCGGCGGCGTGGAGCTGCCCTTTGGCGGCGTCAAATCCAGCGGCTACGGGCGCGAGAAAGGCTTTGAAGCGCTGTACGGCTTCACCACCCTGAAAACCGTGGCGGTCCGGCACGGTTGAACGGCTTGGGCTTTCTAAGGCAAGGCTCCGTCAACACGCGGCCTGATTGATCGGGCGCGCATTGGCGCCAGCCATGGCGCTACCTGTCTGAACGTCATCACCGCCCGGCCGCTTCTGCCTTGGCATCAGGCATCCCACGAGCCCGACACCCCACTTTCCAGCATCCAGGAATCAACTGACCGCTTGCCCCGTCAAGCGGCTTCAGCTCGCCTGATGCAGTGCCCGGTCGGCGACGACCACGCCGTCCTCGTCAGCATAAAGCCAGTCGCCGGGGCGCACCCACACGCCTTGCACCTGAACCGGCTCACCGGCCTGGCCTTCGCCACGTTTTTCAGTGCGCAGCGGCATGAGCGCCAGCGCGCGGATGGGAAGGCCTGAGGCGCGCAGCTCGGCCACGTCGCGCACACAGCCGTCCACCACGATGCCGGCCCAGCCGTTGCGCGCCGCCGCCAGGGCCAGGTTGCCGCCCACCAGCGCGCGGCGCAGCGAGCCGCCGCCATCGACCACCAGCACGCGGCCTTGCCCCGGGCTGTTGACGGCTTCACGCACGCGCGAGTTGTCTTCCAGGCAGCGCACGGTGTGTACGGGGCCGCAAAAGGGGCGCACGGCCCCGAAGTCGCGCAGCACGGGCGGCAGCACGCGGAAAGCGCCGCTGGTATCGGCTTCATGCGCATCGCACAGGTCACAGGTGGCGAAGGCGGGTTGTTCGGAAGTATTCATCGTCCGGTGACTTTCTGGATGACGGGTTTGACATTTTCACGCCGCGCGGGCAGCGCCACGGCGTGTTCGCGCGGCACGTTTAGCACGATGCAAGTGGAGGTGGGCGCGAGCATACAGAACCGGGTGATGACGGCGTCCAGATGGGGCAAGTCCATGACCGCGATCTCCAGGATCCATGAGTCATCTCCCGTGACGTTTTAGGCCTGGATGACCTCCGGCGTTTGCTCGATCAGCCTGACCATGCGCGCGTATTCGGCGCATGCCACGCGGGCCATGGCCCGGATGGCGTAGCCCAGCCGTCCCATGTCAACCACTGCGCGGTAGCCGGCGATCACGCCCGCTTCTTCCAGTTTGCGAACCCGCTGCGCCACGGCAGGAGCGCCCAGATGAACGCGGCAGCCCAGCTCGGCCATGGACAGGCGGGCGTCGTTTTTAAGCGCCATCAGAATTTGGGCGCCATGCTTGTCGAATCCCATGGTCATGCCCCGAAATCACCATCAGATTCAAAAGATGAATGCGCCATTTTCTTTTGATTGATCCTGTTCATTCAATGCACGCGTTCTTACCATCGCGGCCATGAAAAAAACCGCTGTTTCGCTGCCCGCCGCCTCAACGGATGCCGCCACATGGACCCTGCTGGCGCTGTTGGCGTGCTATTTCGTTTGGGGCTCCACCTATCTGGCCATCCGCTTCGCGCTGGAGAGCTTTCCGCCGTTTTGGCAGATGGGCACGCGCTTTCTGCTGGCGGGGGGCCTGCTGATGGGCTGGGTGCATTGGCGGTGCGACGCACTGCCCACGGCGCGGCAATGGGGGCATGCGGCCGTGATTGGCACGCTCATGCTGGCCCTGGGCATGGGCCTGGTGGCGGTTGCCAGCCAGCATGTGGGCTCGGGCCTGATTGCGACCTTCATTGCCGTGGTGCCGCTGGTGGTGTGCGCCTGGGGGCTGCTGTTCGGACGGCGCCCTTCGCGCACCGAACTACTGGGCATGGCCGTGGGCCTGGGGGGCGTGCTGCTGCTGGCGCGCGGCGGCAGTTTTGCCGCGGCGCCGGCCGGGCTGGCGGCCATGGCCACTGCCGTGTCTGCGTGGTCGCTGGGGTCGGTGCTAGCCACCACGCGCCTGCCACTGGCGCCAGGGGCGGCTGGCTTCGCCAGCGAAATGCTGTGTGGCGGCGCCGTGCTGCTGGCCATTTCGCTGGCATTGGGCGAGCAGCCGGCATGGCCGCCCACGCCGCGGGCGCTGGCCGCCTGGGTTTACCTGACGCTGTTTGGCTCCCTGGTGGCTTTCAGCGCCTACCTGTACCTGCTGGCGCATGCTTCGCCGGCTTTGGCTACGAGCTACGCTTTTGTCAACCCGGTCATTGCCCTGCTGCTGGGCGTGGCGCTGGGCGGCGAAAGCGTGACGACCGGCGAATGGGTGGCCAGCGGCGTGGTGCTGGCAGGAGTGCTGCTCATTTTGCTGGCACGCCGCCGCCCGGCCCCGTCTGAAAAACAACAGCCGCAGGCGTAAAACTCCGTTTTTCCGCTTGGAAGCGTGCTCCTTATCCAGTAGCATCGCGGCCAGCCGCTTCGTCTTGGATGACGGGGCGGTTCCAGCATTCATCTGAACCGTACAGGACCAAATCACCATGGCAACTGCAAAAAAAGCCGCCGCTCCGGCCAAGAAGCGCGAACCCAGCGCCGCTTTCATGAAGCCCATGACGCCCAGCGCCCAGCTGGCCGCCATCATTGGCAGCACGCCCATGCCGCGCACGGAAGTCACGAAGAAGGTGTGGGAGTACATCAAGGCCAACAACCTGCAGGACGCCCAGAACAAGCGCAACATCAACGCCGACGCCAAGCTGAAGGAAATCTTCAAGAAGCCCCAGGTGACGATGTTCGAGATGACCAAGCTCATCAGCGCGCATCTGTCCTGAAGCCGCAGGGGCCGCGTGGCGCGGCTGGCCCAGCCGGTCCCTTGCCTGACAAGCCCCTTACCCCACCCAGCCGGTCCAGGTTTGCCGCCCAGACCGGCTTTTTCATGTCTGGTTTTTCCACCACGCCTGACGCACGCTGACAAGAGGCGGGGCATAAGCCCCCAAGGCGCGTTGCCATCCCCGCATCGCCGCTAATCCTTGCAAGGTAAAGCCGCCTTAACTTGCGGTGGGTGGGTCTTGGCGGCGCCACAAAAGACTGGCGCCGGGGCCGCTGGCGGGATGGCACGGCCCTAGAATGCCCGGCGTGAACACCGCCCCCAACCGCCCCCGTCCCTGCCTCAGCCCCTCGCTCAACGCCGATCTGCATTGCCACTCCACGGTGTCTGACGGCACGCTGGAGCCCGAAGCGTTGGCGGCGCGGGCGGCTGCCAACGGCGTGCAGCTGTGGGCACTGACCGATCATGACGAAATCGGCGGCCAGCAGCGCGCCCGCGCCGCCGCCCAGGCGCACGGCATGCATTACCTGACCGGGGTGGAGATTTCCGTCACCTTTGCCGACACCACGGTGCACATCGTGGGCCTGGGGTTTGATGAAACCAATCCGCGCCTAGTGCAAGGGCTGAATGACACGCGCGACGGCCGCGGCCCGCGCGCGCGCGAAATGGCCGCCGCCTTGGCCCAGGCTGGCATCGAAGGCGCGTATGAAGGCGCGCTCAGGCATGCTGGCAACCCGGCGCTGATTTCACGCACGCACTTCGCGCGCTTTCTGGTAGAAACCGGCGTCTGCCGCGACACGCCAGAGGTCTTTCGCAAATACCTCACCGAAGGCAAGCCCGGTTACGTGCCGCACCGCTGGGCCCGGCTGGGCGACGCAGTGCACTGGATCACGCAGGCTGGCGGCGTGGCGGTCATTGCCCATCCGGCCCGCTACAAATTCAACGCAACCGAGGAATACGCCCTGTTCACCGAGTTCAAGGCCCACGGCGGGCAGGCCGTTGAGGTGGTGACCGGCAGCCACACCCCGGCCGAGGCTCTGCGCTACGCCGGCATGGCCCACGAATTCGGCCTGGCCGCTTCGCGCGGCAGTGACTTTCACAGCCCCGCTGAAAGCCACATCGACCTGGGCCGCCTGGCTCCGCTGCCGCCCGGTCTGACGCCCGTGTGGACGCTGCTGAGTGGCTGAGCGCCGAACCATGCGTGTACTCAACAACCAACCGCCGAAAAACCCCGTGCACACGCCACCAGCGCAAACACCAAGGCAGCTCTGCCGACTTGAGAATTCATTCAAAAAAGATAGCACCTCAGGCCGCCAAATCGGCCTGCAACGGCTTTTTCGTGCTTAACTTTGTTCCAGGCTCGTGCTTGCCTGGCACGCTTGCCCGGCACACGGCCTGCCAGCGACATCCGGGCCGGGCCGAACGCCACGGGGCCAGCGGTCAGTACACGTCTCGCCGGTAGCGGCCCTGGGCAATCAGCGCGTCCACCGTCTCGTGGCCCACGGCGTGGCGCAGTGCGGTATCGACGCCCGTGGCCATGCCTTGCAGGCTGCCGCACACGTAAACGGCCGCGCCGCGCGCCAGCCACTGGCGCAGCTGTCCGGCCTCGGCCGCCAGCACGTCCTGCACGTATCGCTTGCGTGGGCCGTCGCGTGAAAAGGCCGTGTCCACGCGCGCCAGCAGGCCGGCGGCCTGCCATCGGGCGATATCGTCACGGTAGAGCCAGTCGTGCGCGGCTTGGCGTTCGCCGAAGATGAGCCAGTTTTCGCCCTGCCCCGCTGCCGCGCGCGCCTTGAGGTGGCTGCGCAGGCCCGCCAGGCCGGTGCCGTTGCCAATGAGGATGAGCGGGCGCGTGGCGTTGTCGCCCAGGCGGAAGGCGGTGTGGGCGCGCAGGCGCAAATCCACCGGTTCGCCTTCGGCCAGGGTGCTGGTGAGCCAGCCGGAGGCCATGCCGGGCGTGCCGTCGGCGCGCTGCTGGCGGCGCACGAGCAGGTGCACGCGGCCGTCGGATGGCAGGGAGGCGATGGAATAGTCGCGCGGGTGATCGGGGTCGGCCGGGGGGCGGATTTGCACCAGATCGCCGGCCTGCCACTCGGGCAGGGGCACAGGCCCGGCGGAGGCGTTGTCTCCAGCGGGAGCCAGTTCCAGGTGATAGACGGGCTGGCCCGCGCTGCCGGGGTTGAGGTGCACGCGGCGCGCCAGCGTCCAGCGCTGCCAGGCCGGTTCTTGCCAGGCGGGCAGGTGTTCAATGCGGGCTACATGGCCCAGCTGGCGCTGCCAGTGCGCCAGGGCGTCGGCGCTGGCACGGGCGCTGGCCTGGTCCGCATCGATGCGTTCGAACAAGGGGCGCGCACCGGTGGCGGCCAGCCAGGCATCCAGCGTGCGGCCAAAGCCGCAGAAGTGGGCGTAGCTGGCGTCGCCCAGGGCCAGCACGGCGTATTCAAGCTGCGGCAAGGCGGGCGTGCCGGTCATGGGGCCGTTGACGAAAGGGGCTGCCATGTCAGGCGCGTCGCCCTCGCCGTAGGTGCTGACGATGAACAGCGCGCGCGTGGCCTGCGCCAGCGTCTGCACGGTCACGCTGCCCAACGGCAGCAGGTGCACCGCCTCGCCCGCGGTGTGCAGCAGCTCTGCGGTGTGTTTAGCCAGTGCCTCGGCTTGCCCGGTCTGGCTGGCCCAGGCCAGCAAAAGCGGCCGCGCGCCCTGCGGCGCCAGCGCCAGCGCGCGCGCCTGCGCTTGGGCCGCGCGGGCCTTGCGGCGCTGGCCGTGCCAGATGGCGGCGCACATGCCCAGGTAGGCCAATACCAAGGCGGCTGCCAGCAGCAGGCGCAGGGTGTGGGGGTCGGTGCTCATTCAGTAGAAAGGTTCGCCAGGGAGAAGGCCATGGATAGCCCTAGTTGGGCAAAGCCACTGGCGAAGCGGTTTCATTGAGAACAAAAAACGGCTTTTAGGCAGGTGGTTGTAGGCATGATTGCATCTTTTTTGATAGCAACCACGCCCCCTTGCCCTGTTGCGGCCTTTGAGGGCGCGTGCCAGACCGTTGCTCCGCGCCCGGCGGCACCAGGCCAGCCGCACGGCGCGGCTACGCTGCCCGCGCTGGGGCGGGCAGGCGCCGCAGAAGCAGGTGCGTGAAAAGGCGCCGGCTGCTCGACTGTTGGGAGGTCAAAACGCCTGCGGGAAAGGCGTCAGAAGATCTTCAGGGCAGCACTTCCAGCGTGCCGACGTAGGCCATGCGGCGCTTCTTGGCGGCGGCGAAAGTGGTTTTTTCGTCGTCGGCGTCCACATCCAGCCAGTACATGCCGGCTTCCGGCCAGGTGACGGTGAAGCGCCCTTGCGCATCGGTGCGCAGCTTGAGGGGCTCGGGGTTGTCGCGGTAGCGCGTGCCGCCGCGCACCAGGGTCACTTCCAGGCCGGCGGCGGGCTGCCCGTCGATGTGCATGGCAAAGGTGGCGGCTTCGCCTTTGGCCAGGTCGTTCGGGTGCGTCACGGGCACCAGTTCCAGTCCCTGGCCAATGGGCGCCGGCGTGCTGGGCTTGCCCACGGTGATGAAGGTTTCGATGCGCGTGAGCGACTGGGAAACCTGCAGGTCTTGCGCGTCTTTGGGCACTTCCGCCTCAAATTTCTCGGGCGTGCCGCGCCAACGCTTGGGCTGGCCGTTGGCGTCCTTGTAAATCGCGGTCAGGCCACTGTTGGCAATGGCCACGCGGTAGGTGCCCGGCGCGCTGGGCTTGATGTCGAACACGCTGCGCAGGTTGCCGGTAAAGGCTTTTTCCACGGGCAGCGCGCTGCCGTCAGGCGCGGTAACGGCCAGCGCGTCCAGCCGCAGCGGGCGGTGGTTGAAATAAAACAGGTCATTGGCCACGGCGGCGTCCACCGTCACCCATTCCGATTTGGAGAGCACGGTGCTGGAGGGCAGCAGCCAGAGGTTGTGCGCCTGCGCTGCGGTCAGCCCCCCCAGGGCAACAAGAGCGGCCGCCATGCGTGTGGTGAATTTCATGGAAAAACTTTCTTAAAAACGGGTGGAAAAAAATGGATCAGGGCTTGAGCGTCAGGCGCACGGCGCCCAGTTCGTGGCTGCCTTGGGCTTGCGCTTGCGTGGCGCCAGCGGCCGGCGGCCAGGTGAAGGGCACAGTCAGCAGTTCGCGGCCGCCCACCTCGCGCGCGGCCTCCACCATCAGCTTGTAGCTGCCGGCTGGCAGTTTGGGCATCGGGCCGCTGCCTTCGGTGAAGCTCAGCGCGTGCACGCCGGCTGGGCGGGTGGCGCCGCTGACGCCGTCGATGGGCATGGTCAGATCGCGCCCGGTGCGGCGCCACCACTGGCGCATGTCCTTGAGCCACTTGGTTCCCGTGCCTTCGCCGTTGCGGGTTTTCACCTCGTACCACACGGCCAGGGTGGCGGGCGGCACGGCGGCCGGGTCGGCGGATTCGATCCACACTGCCACATAGGGGCGGTGGTATTCGGCCACGTTCAGGCGCGGGATTTCGACCTGCACGTCCAGCCCGGCGGCCAGCGCCGGGGCGCCAAGCGCGCTGGTCAGCGCGAAAACGGAAAGAACTTTTTTCATGGACAAGCCTTTTTTTCTGGGGTTGAAAAACCATGGCCGCGCTAATGCATCAGCAGCAGCGCCAGCAATAGCGGGATCAGCACGCCCAGGCCGGTCACCGGCCAGGTCATGGGCCGGTTGGCCGCGTGCATCTTCATGATGAGCAGGCCGGTGATGGAAAACACCAGCGCTGCCACGGCAAAAATGTCGATGAACCAGCGCCAGGCCGCGCCGGTGTGGCGGCCCTTGTGCAAATCGTTCAGGTAGGAAATCCAGCCCCGGTCGGTGTGTTCGTACTCCAGCGCGCCGCTGGCCAGGTCAATGCGCAGCCAGGCATCGCCCCCGGGGCGGGGCAAGGAAACGTAAGCCTCGTCCTCGGACCATTCCACGGCGCGGCCGGCCACGCTCACGCCCAGTTCGGCCCGCACCCAGTCTTGCAGCGCCGCGGGCAAGGGCGGCGGCGTATCGCCCCCCTTGGCGCCCTGCCCGCCCGCCTGCCCCAGCGCTTGTGCGGGCGCCAGCAGCGGGGCCGGCACCGTGGCCTTGCGGGTCACCACCTGGGGCTTGGCCTCGATCTGTGATGCATGGTTGAGCGTGATGCCCGTCACCGAGAACAGCACCATGCCCAGCAGGCACAGCGCGGCGCTGACCCAGTGCCATTCGTGCAAGGTCTTGAGCCAGCGCGCACGGCGGCGCGCGTCACCCGGCGGCGCGGAAGACGGTGTGGGGGAAACAGAAGCAGCGGATGACATGGCGGAACGAGGCGCAGATTCTATTGATGAAAATCATTCTTGTTATTTTTTGCTTATTTTCGCCATGAAGCCCGTGGCCGTAATCCGGTCGCCGCAGCCTCGCACTCATTGCGGGCACACGGCCTGCCGATGGCGCCACTGGCGCCGCGCCCCACAGCCGCCCCGATACACTGGCCGGCTTGTCTCTTCTTCTGCTTGCTTCGCCATGCCCAACCGCACCGTGTTCTTCGTCTCCGACGGCACTGGCATCACCGCCGAAACGTTTGGAAAAGCCATCCTGGCGCAGTTCGACATTGCGCCGCGCCATGTGCGGCTGCCCTTCATCGACACACCGGACAAGGCCCACCAGACCGTGCGCCAGATCAACCATGCCTTCGAGCTGGAAGGCAAGCCGCCGCTGGTGTTCACCACCGTGGTCGATCTGGAAGTGCTGACCATCATCCGCCAGGGCTGCAAAGGCATGCTGCTGGACATGTTCGGCACCTTCGTGCAGCCGCTGGAGCAGGAGCTGGGCATCAAGAGCCACCATCGCGTGGGCCGCTTTTCCGACGTGAGCCAGAGTCAGGCCTACCACGACCGCATCGAGGCCATCAACTTCAGCCTGGCGCATGACGACGGCCAGAGCAACCGCGACCTGGAAGGCGCCGACGTGATCCTGGTGGGCGTGAGCCGCAGCGGCAAAACCCCCACCAGCCTGTATCTGGCCATGCAGCACGGCCTGAAAGCGGCCAACTACCCGCTGATTCCGGAGGATTTCGAGCGCCGCCAGCTCCCGCCCGCGCTGGTGCCGCACCGCAAGAAAATCTTTGGCCTGACCATCAACCCGGAGCGGCTGTCGCAAATCCGCAGCGAACGCCGCCCCGGCTCGCGCTACGCCGCGCTGGACAACTGCCGCATGGAAGTGGCCGAGGCCGAAGCCATGATGCGCCGCAGCGGCATCCGCTGGCTGTCCACCACGACCAAGAGCATCGAGGAAATCGCCACCACCATCTTGCAGGAGCTGCGGCCCGAGCGGCTGAGCTACTGAGTGACCGAACCACCGCGCGCCTGTTCAATGCTCAGCCCGCACGCACACAGTCCGAGTCCCCGCGAGTCCGCGCGCGGATCAATGGCCCATCGCCAGCCCCGCCACCTGCCTGCCTGCGGCCACGCCCTGCCGTCACCGCCCTGCGCATTCAGCCAAACAAGGCTCCAGGGCACATCCACAGGGCCTTAAAAGCTATTATTTATATAGCAAAAAGCTTTTTTCTTGCGGCTAGTGTGTTGTCTCAAAAATGAATTGAACTATATGGTTATGCGGCCATCAACGTATTTCCCGCATAGGAGACTACGCCGATGGCACGT
>RQYR01000038.1 GCA_003859965.1 Comamonadaceae bacterium OH2545_COT-014
TGGCACAAGAGCGCCGACACAATCCTCGCATCAGTGGCGCGAGCTGCTAGCAGGATAATTTGATGCGGACTTGTGAGACAACACACTAGCGCCCGTCATGATTCGCTGGGTTCTCGTCATCTTTCTGGCGCTGGTGCTCATCAGCTGGGTGTCGCCGCTGCTGGGCAAGCTCGGTATTGGCCGCTTGCCGGGGGACTGGCGCTTCAGGCTTTTCGGGCGCGAATGGTTCATCCCCCTTACCTCCACGCTGCTGCTGAGCGGCCTGGCCAGCCTGATCGCGCGCTGGCTCTAGGCGCCGCAGGCGCCCGTGGCAGGCTGCATCAGGCCGTGGCGGTCTGATCGTCCACGCGGGCGCCGGGCGCATGGTTCATGCAGGAAGCCACGCCACCGTCGCGGGCCGCCTCGCTGCTGTACATCTGGCTTTGGCCGATGACCTGGCCATTAGCCGCCTTGAGCACGAAATAGGGCGAGCCGTCCTTGGCTGTGCGCTTGTCGTAGCGGGCCGCGTCGCCGGCGTTTTTCTTCACCGATTCGATGCCGTTGACCGCGCTGGCCTTGGCCTCGTACATCTCGCTGCTCAAAATCACCTGGCCATTACTGGCCAGCAGCGAAAAATGAAACTGGCCGTTTTGGGATTTCTTGAGTTCGAACTTGCCTGCCATGGGTGTGTGCTCCAGGGTGTCCGGCCGCCGCTGCCAACGCGCGCCACATGCGCTACGCCCGGGCTGCCGCCGCGCATGGTACGCCCGTGGCGCGGGCTGGCTCAAGCACTTGGGCAGGGGTGCAAGCAGCCCGCTCCCGCCAGCCGGACAGGCCGGGATCAGTAACGGCCTGCGGCCTGCCGCCGGGACGCCTTGGCCACCGACATCAGGATGCCCAGCGCCAGCCCCAGCGTGACCATGGCCGTGCCCCCGTAGCTGATGAACGGCAGCGGCACGCCCACCACCGGCAAGATGCCGCTGACCATGCCGATGTTGACGAAGGCGTAGGTGAAGAAGATGGTGCTGATCGCCGCGGCCAGCAGCCGGGTGAACAGCGTGGGGGCGCTGGCGGCAATCATCAGTCCGCGCAGAATGAGAAAGATGAAGGCGGCCATCAGCGCCAGGTTGCCCGCCAGGCCGAACTCTTCTGAAAACGCCGCGAAGATGAAGTCGGTCGTGCGCTCGGGGATGAACTCCAGGTGCGTCTGCGTGCCCTGCATGAAGCCCTTGCCGTACAGCCCGCCGGAGCCGATGGCGATCATGCCCTGCAGAATGTGAAAGCCCCGCCCCAGCGGATCGCGCGTGGGGTCAAGCAGCGTGCACACCCGCTGGCGCTGGTATTCATGCAGCACATGCCAGTTCACGCCGTCGGCGCACAGCTGCGGCTCGAACGCCACGATGCCAACGATGCCTACCGCCGCCGCCGCCACCGGGGGCAGCACCAGCTTCCAGGGCAGGCCCGCGAAAAAGATCACCGCCAGCCCGGCCGCCATCACCAGCAGCGAGGTGCCCAGGTCAGGCTGCTTCATGATCAGGCCCACCGGCACGGCCAGCAGCGCAAAGGCGCCGGCAAAGTCCACCCAGCGGCTGCCGCGCGCCTGCGCATCGCGGCGCTGGAACCACCAGGCCAGCATGAGCGGCACGGCAATCTTCATGATCTCACTGGGCTGAATCACCACGCCCACGTTGATCCAGCGTTGCGCCCCTTTTTTCGTGATGCCGAACAGCGCCACCGCCACCAGCAGCGCCACGCCCAGCGCATACAGCGGCGGCGCCAGCGCCATCAGCCGATGCGGCGGCACCTGCGCCACCACGAACAGGATGCCCGCAGCAATCAGCATGTTGCGCCCGTGGTCGGCAAAGCGCGAACCGTGGTCAAAACCGGACGAATACATGGCCACCAGTCCCATGCCCGCCAGGATCAGCACGGCCAGCAACAGCAGCCCGTCAAAGCCGCGCACAAGCGGCAGCGCGCGCTGCCAGAGGGAAGGGGTGTCGAACGAATGACCGCGCATGGTGAAGGCGTGAAAACCGCGCGGCATTATCCCGCGCGGCCCGGGCCGCCACCGCACCGCACCCCACCACGCCACTGCGCGGCAGAGGCACTACCATCGCCCGCCATGACCGCCCCGCCCCTCACGCCCACCGCCACGCACCTGCTGTATCTGCACGGTTTCCGCTCCTCTCCCCGCTCGGCCAAGGCGCAGCTCATGGGCGCCCGCGTGGCGGCACGCCATCCGGGCGTGACCTGGTGGTGCCCGCAGCTGCCCCCCTCGCCCACCGAGGCGCTGGTGCTGATCGAGCACGGCATAGCCCGCTGGCCGCGCACGCGCATGGCCGTCTGTGGTTCTTCGCTGGGCGGCTTTTATGCCACCGTGGTGGCCGAGCGAACGGGCTGCCGGGCCGCCGTGCTCAACCCCGCCGTGAACCCGGCGCGCGACCTGGCCGCCCACATTGGCGAACAAACCGCCTGGCACAACCCGGTCGAGCGCTTTTTCTTCCGCCCGGAATACGTGCAGGCGCTGCGCGAGCTGACCCCCGGCGCGCTCACGCACCTGCACCGCTACCTGGCCGTGATTGCCAAGGGCGACGAAGTGCTGGACTGGCGCGAAATGCACGCGCGCTACGCCGGCGCCCGGCTGCGCCTGCTGGAAGGCGGCGACCACGCGCTGAGCGATTTCGAAACGCATGTGGACGACGTGCTGGCCTTTTTGCACCTGGCCTGATGGCGGCTGCCCGCCGCCCCACCCGCCGCCCGGCCATCGCCGCAAGGCAGCCCCCGTGTGAGGCGGCCACCATAGCCACCATAATGCGCGCGCCTTAGCCGCCGCAGGCCATCGCCTGCCCTTTTCCCTGACCCTGACGCACCGAGTTCTGGATTCCCGCCTCTCTATGTCCGCCGTTTTCAACTTCACCTTCGTGCCCTGGTTTCGCGCCGTGGCGCCCTACATCCACATGCACCGGGGCAAGACCTTCGTCGTGGGCGTCACGGGCGAAGCCATCGCCGCCGGCAAGCTGGGCAGCATTGCCACCGACCTGGCGCTGATCCAGAGCATGGGCGTGAAGATCGTGCTGGTGCACGGCTTTCGCCCGCAGGTCAACGAGCAGCTCGCGGCCAAGGGGCACGCGGCGCGCTATTCGCACAGCATGCGCATCACCGACTCGGTGGCGCTGGACTGCGCGCAAGAGGCCGCCGGACAGCTGCGCTTTGAGATCGAGGCCGCCTTCAGCCAGGGGCTGCCCAACACCCCCATGGCCGGCGCCACGGTGCGCGTGATCTCGGGCAACTTCCTCACCGCGCGGCCGGTGGGCATCATCGACGGCGTGGACTTCAAGCACACCGGCGTGGTGCGCAAGGTGGACGCGGCGGGCATCGCCCGCTCGCTGGACGCGGGCGCGCTGGTGCTGCTCTCGCCCTTCGGTTTCTCGCCCACGGGCGAGGCCTTCAACCTGGGCATGGAAGAAGTAGCCACCTCCGTGGCCACGGCGCTGAAGGCCGACAAGCTGCTCTTTCTGACCGAAACGCCCGGCATCCGCACCCGCCCCGAGGCGCCGGAGGGCGAAGACAACCCCATCGACACCGAAATTCCGCTGGCCGACGCGCGCGCGCTGCTGGCCCGCCTGCCCGCGCCCGAAAAGCCCACCGACACCGGCTTTTACCTGCGCCACTGCATCAGCGCCTGCGAACAGGGCGTGGAACGCAGCCACATCCTGCCCTTCGCGGTCGATGGCGCGCTGCTGCTCGAAATCTACGTGCACGACGGCATCGGCACCATGGTGGTTGATGAAAAGCTGGAGAGCCTGCGCGAAGCCACCGCCGATGACGTGACGGGCATCCTGCAACTGATCGAGCCGTTCGAGAAAGACGGCACGCTCGTCAAGCGCAGCCGCACGGAGATCGAGCGCGACATCGGCAACTACACCATCGTCGAGCACGACGGCGTGATCTTCGCCTGCGCCGCGCTCTACCCCTACCCCGAGGCGCGCACCGGCGAAATGGCCGCCGTCACCGTCTCGCCGCAAAGCCAGGGCCAAGGCGACGGCGAAAAAATCCTCAAGCGCATCGAGCAGCGCGCCCGCAGCATGGGGCTGCAAAGCATCTTCGTGCTCACCACACGCACCATGCACTGGTTTCTCAAGCGGGGCTTCCAGCCCGTGGAGCCAGACTGGCTGCCCGAGGCGCGCCAGAAGAAATACAACTGGGACCGCAAAAGCCAGGTGCTGGTCAAAAAGCTCTGAGCGCCTGTTCAAGACCTCGGCGCGCGTGGGCAACAAGCGTTTTGGGAGGGGACGCCAACCGCCACCTCTTGCATACATGACGCAGCCATGGCGCGGGCCATAGCGAGAGGCGTTGCAACGGAAGCAGACCGCCCCCCATCCGCTTGCCGGCCCGCCACGCAGGAGTTTGGAACAGGTTTTGAGTCCGTGCCTTGGCGCCACGCGCCCGGCGCAGGCCACAGGCTCTAAAATCGCCGGCCTGCCCGTAGCGGGCGTCCGTGGGGCGTTAGCTCAGTTGGTCAGAGCAGGGGACTCATAATCCCTTGGTCGCAGGTTCAAGTCCTGCACGCCCTACCATTTTTTTCATCGGCGCCGCCGGTTTCTCCTGGAGCCGCGGCGCTTTTTCATGCGCCTTGCGGCCTGCGGCCGCCGCCAGCGCTTTCATCGTTTGCACGAGGAGACCCGATTCATGCGCTTTTCATCCCTTCACAAGCCAGGCCGCCACGCGGCGCTGCCGGCCGCCCTGGCGGCGCTGTTGCTGGGCGGCTGCGCCGCCGTGCAGCCCAAGGCTTCGCCCGCCGCAGAGCCAGCGGCCACCGCATCCGCCGCGCCGGAAAGCGCGCCCGGCCTGGTGTCGGTGCCCAGCCAGCACAGCGTGAAAGCGAGCCTGGACCGGCTCACGCAAATGGCCCAGGCGCGTGGCTTGATGGTGTTCGCGCGCGTGGACCACAGCGGCGAAGCGCAAAAGGTCAACCTGCCGCTGCGCCCCACGCAGGTGCTGATTCTGGGCGCGCCCAAGGCGGGCACGCCGCTGATGCAGTCGCGCCAGACCACGGCCATTGACCTGCCGCTGAAAGTGCTGGCCTGGGAGGATGCCCAGGGCCGAACCTGGCTCAGCTACAACGATGCCGACTGGCTCCAGCAGCGCCATGGCTTCAAACCGGAGCTGAAAGCCAATCTGGCTGGCCTGGCCAAGCTGGTGGACGCGGCCGCCGCCCGCTGACCGGCCCGCCCGGCAAGCAGGCCCCCTGCCGGGGCCGCGCTTTCACACGGCAGACAGAGCGCCATCGCCCATTCACCGGGCCGGTGGCGCTCTCTTTTTTTGGCGGCATGGTCTGCGCCCTATGCCGCGATCGCTCCCGGCCCCGCCGCCCTTTCACGCCAAGCCCACCGCCTGCACCACGTCGCGCCAGCCTTGCAGCTTGCGCGCGAAGCTCCACGACGCATTGGCCGGGCTGGTGGATGGCAGGCGGTGCGCCGGCAGGCCCAGCGCCGCCTGCACGGCGCGGGCATGGCGAAAGCTCTCGCCGCCGTTGTGGGCCACGGCGCGCAGGCCGGGGCAGCGCTGGCGCAGGCGGGCAAAGTCGTTGAGCTGCGCGTGGCGGATGGCCGCGTCCAGGCTGCCTTCGCGCTCGCAGGCGGCGTACACGTCCCACAGGCCCAGCCCGCGCGCCAGCAGCCATTGCAGCCGCCCGGCATAGTCGGCGGGCTGCGGGTGCGCCGGCCACAGCGCGGCCAGCAGGGGCCAGAAATGGTTGCGCGGGTGCGCGTAGTACTGCTGCGCGGCCAGCGAGGCCGCGCCGGGAAAGCTGCCCAGCACCAGCAGCACGGTGCGGCCATCGGCCACCGGCGGCAGGCCGGTGTGGCGCGGCCCGCCGCCTGAACGCGGCGAACCCGGGGCATGAGGCAGGGGCGGCAAGCTCATTTGCTCTTAAAAAGTGAGCTATTCAGGCGGTAAATACGGCCCAAAAGCCCGTTTTCATTGTGATTCTGCTCATCAGCCCGGCGGCGCCAGCCATGCCGCCAGGCGCGGCAATGCCGCCAGGGCGTTGGCCTGGGTGGCTTCTGCCAGCGCGGGCAGCGGCAGGCCGCGCAGGCTGGCGATGACCTGGGCGATGCGCGGCAGCTCGCCAGGCGTGTTGCGGCCCTGGGGCTGGCCGGCGGCGCGCTGGGCGGCGGTGGCGTAAAGCCAGTGGGGCGGCATGTCGGGCGCGTCGGTTTCCAGCACGATGGCGTGCAGCGGCAGCGTGGCGGCGAGCTGGCGCAGGCGGGTGGCGCGCTCGTAAGTGAGGGCGCCGCCAAAGCCGAGTTTGAAGCCCAGGTCCATGAAAGCCCGCGCCTGCTGCGCGCTGCCGCTGAAGGCGTGGGCGATGCCGCCTGTCACGCCGATCTCGCGCAGTTGCTTGAGCACGGCGTCCACCGCGTGGCGCGTGTGCAGGATGACGGGCAGGCCGTGCTGGCGCGCCAGCTTGAGCTGCGCGCGCAGCAGCTGGGTTTGCCGCTCGCGCCACGGCGCTTGCGCGAGCGCGGGCACGAAAAAGTCCAGGCCAATTTCGCCCACGGCCACCAGCCGCGCGTCGCCGGCATGCGCGGCCAGCGCCTGGGCCAGCCGGGCCGCCGCGTCGTCTTGCGCCTGCGGCACGTACAGCGGATGAATGCCCAGCGCATAGGCATCGCCCAGCCGGTGCGCCAGCTGGCGGACGGCATCGAACGCAGACACCTGCACGGCCGGGATGACGCAGACGCCCACGCCGCGCGCCGCGGCCTCGGCCCGCACGGCCGCCACGTCGGCGGCGAACTCGGGCGCGTCCAGATGGCAGTGGGTGTCGATCCAGCAAGGCATGGCGCGCATCATGCCCGAGGCGGCATGCCCTTCGGCGCCAGCGGCACTTGCGTGCCGAACTTGGCGCGCCGCACGGCGAAGAAGGTTCTGACGTTGCGCACGTTGGCATCTTGCGTGAACAAGCGCTGCGCCAGCTCCTGGTAGGCGGGCATGTCGCGCACGCGCAGCACGAGCACGAAGTCGGGCCCGGGCGAAACACGCCAGCACTGCTGCACGGCGGCGTCTTGCACGGCGCGCTGTTCGAACGCGGCCAGATGCTCTTCGCCCTGGCGGTCGAGCGATACCTCGGCAATGGCCGAGAGGCCGTGGCCCAGGCGCGCGGCCACCGCGTCCTCGGCCAGCACGGCCACCTGCCGCTCAATCAACCCCAGCGCGTGCAGGCGGCGCACGCGGCGCAGCGCCGTGGGCGGGGAGACATGCACGCGCTCGGCCAGCGCCTGGTTGCTGAGCGAGGCGTCTTGCTGGAGCTGGGCCAGCAAGGCCCAGTCAGTTTCATCCAGATCATTTTCTTCCATAAAAACAAACAAACAGAAATTTGATTTCAATCAATGGTACCAATGCAATTTTCGTTCTTTTTCAGTCATTTTTTGTATGCCTATTTCTTCAAAGCCCTTTTAGCATGCGCGCTGACACGCATGAATGAAAGGACACACCCATGTGCGGCATTGTTGGCGCCGTTGCCACGGGCAACATCGTTCCCCTGTTGGTGCAGGGGCTGCAAAGGCTGGAATACCGGGGCTATGACTCCTGCGGCGTGGCCGTGCACACCGGCGCCGTTGGCGCCGGCAGCGCGGGCGGCGCCACGCCGGGCGCACTGGCGCGCGTGCGCGGCATCGCGCGCGTGGCCGACCTGGCCGAGCAGGCCCGCGCGCAGCAGCTCGCCGGCCACACCGGCATTGCCCACACGCGCTGGGCCACGCACGGCGCGCCCGCGGTGAGCAATGCGCACCCGCACTTCAGCATGGGGCCGGGCCAAGACCAGCACCAGGCCATGGACGACGCGCGCGGGCGCGTGACGCTGGTGCACAACGGCATCATCGAAAACCACGAGGAGCTGCGCGCCGAGTTGCAAGCGCGCGGCTACCACTTCGCCAGCCAGACCGACACCGAGGTCATCGTCCACCTGATCGACAGCCTGTACGAAGGCGACCTGTTCGAAGCCGTGCGCGCCGCCGTGCAGCGCCTGCGCGGCAGCTACTCGCTGGCCGTGCTGCACCGCGACGAACCGCAGCGCCTGGTGGGCGCGCGTGAGGGCTCGCCCCTGGTGCTGGGCCTGGGCGAAGACGGCCACCGCTACCTGGCCAGCGATGCCATGGCACTGGCCGGCGTGACCGACCAGATCATCTACCTGGAAGAAGGCGACGTGGCCGACGTGCAGCTGGGCAAGCACTGGATCCATGACCGCGCGGGCCAGCGCGTGGAACGCGCGGTGAAAACCGTGCATGCCATCGGCGGCGCGGCCGAGCTGGGGCCGTACCGGCACTACATGCAAAAGGAAATCTTCGAGCAGCCGCGCGCCATTGCCGACACGCTGGAAGGCGTGCAAGCCGTCGCGCCCGAGCTGTTCGAGGCCGGCGCCCCGCCCGCGCCCGGCGAAGGCGCCTGGGCCACTTTCCGCGCGGTGGACCGCGTGCTCATCCTCGCCTGCGGCACCAGCTACTACGCCGGCTGCGTGGCGCGCGACTGGATCGAGGCGCTGGCCGGCCTGCCGTGCAGTGTGGAAATCGCCAGCGAATACCGCTACCGCACCAGCGTGCCGCACCCGGCCACGCTGGTCGTCACCATCAGCCAAAGCGGCGAAACCGCCGACACTCTGGCCGCGCTGCGCCACGCGCAAAGCCTGGGCATGCGGCACACGCTCACCGTGTGCAACGTGGCCACCAGCGCCATGGTGCGCGAATGCAAGCTGGCCTACCTGACCCGCGCCGGCGTGGAAATCGGCGTGGCCAGCACCAAGGCCTTCACCACCCAGCTGGCCGGGCTGTTCTTGCTGACCCTGGCGCTGGCGCAGGCGCGCGGACGCCTGAGCGACGAACAGGAAGCCCAGCACCTGAAAGCCATGCGCCACCTGCCCGTGGCCCTGCAAGCCGTGCTGGCGCTGGAGCCACAGCTCATCAACTGGGCCGAGCAGTTCGCCAGCAAGGAAAACGCGCTTTTTCTGGGCCGCGGCCTGCACTACCCCATTGCGCAGGAAGGCGCGCTCAAGCTCAAGGAAATCAGCTACATCCACGCCGAGGCCTATGCGGCGGGCGAGCTCAAGCACGGCCCGCTGGCGCTCGTCACCAGCGCCATGCCCGTCGTCACCGTGGCGCCCAACGACGCGCTGCTGGAAAAGCTCAAGAGCAACCTGCAGGAAGTGCGCGCGCGCGGCGGCGTGCTCTACGTGCTGGCCGACGCCGGCACCCGCATCGACAGCGCCGAGGGGCTGCACGTGATCCGCATGCCCGAAAACTACGGTCTGCTCTCGCCCATCCTGCACGCCGTGCCGCTGCAACTGCTGGCCTACCACACCGCGCTGGCGCGCGGCACCGACGTGGACAAACCACGCAACCTGGCCAAGAGCGTGACGGTGGAATAAGCAGCCAGCTCCGCGCCGCGCCTCACGGCGCAGCCTTCTTCATGGTCTTTTCACACACACGCTGCGCCATCTCAGGCATGCCGTACCTGCCCCAAATGGCGCAGGCTTTTAGAGTTTGAAGATTGGCCTGCTTGCCACTAGAAAGCCGCTGCCCCATGACCGCCCCTTACCTGCATTTGCCTGAACTGTTCACCGACGCCGATGGCCGCGCGCGCTGGCGCGAGCGCGTGGTGGCGCTGACGGAAGGCACGCCGGCAGCGCGGCTTTCCGCGCTGGCGGTTTCTGGCGGCATGCAGTGGCGCGAAAGCCCGGTGGGCTTTGCCAGCGATTTCCATTGCACCGGCGCGCCGCAGTGGCTGCTGGTGTTGCAGGGGGTGATGGAGATCGGCCTGCGCGATGGTTCGTGGCGCCGCTTCGGCCCGGGCGAAGGCTTTTATTCCAACGACACGCTGCCGCCCGGCGCGGCTTTTGATGCGGCCCTGCACGGCCACCGCAGCCGCCAGGCGGGGCCAGTGCCGCTGCGCACGCTGTTTGTGCGGGGCTAGGCGAGCACTGGTCAAAAATGGCTTTCAGGCCGTCAATACGGCCTGAAAAGCTCCTTTTTTAATAGCAATTTCGGCGCCTCATGCTGCCGCCCGCCTACCGGTGCGCTATTGCCGCGCGGTGCGCGCGTGGCTGGGCGCAGGCTGGGGGTGGCTGGCGCGCCAGGGGTTGATGTCCAGCCCGCCACGCCGGGTGTAGCGGGCATAGACCATCAGGCGCGTGGGGCGGCACTGGCGCCAGATGTCCATGAAAATGCGTTCGACGCATTGCTCATGGAATTCGTTGTGGTTGCGGAAGCTGACGATGTAGCGCAGCAGCCCGGCCTGGTCGATTTGCGGGCCGGTGTAGCGGATTTGCACGCTGCCCCAGTCGGGCTGGTGGGTGACCAGGCAGTTGCTCTTGAGCAGGCGGCTGGTGAGGGTTTCTTCGACGGGCTGTTCGTCGAAGGCGGCGGTCAGCAGCTCGGGCGCGGGGGTGTAGCGGTCGCAGTTGATGTCGAGCCGGTCGAGGTTCAGGCCGTCCAGCTCGTGCACGGGTTCGGCGTCGAACTGTTCGGGCAGTACCAGGTGCACGCTGGCAGCGGCGCGCACGGGGCCGCCGGCCCAGATGGCGGCGCTCAGGTCTTGCGTCAGGCGGGCCTGCACGTCAGCTTCGCTGCCAAAGCGGGTGCCGTTGTAGCTGTTCAGGTAGAGCTTGAAGGACTTGCTCTCCACGATGTGCGTGCTTTCGCAGGGCACCATCACGTGGGCCAGCGCCACCTGGGGCTTGCCGCGCGGGTTGAGCCAGGACAGCTCGTAGGCCGTCCACAGGTCGGCCCCCAGAAACGGCGGCTGGCCGGCGATGCCGATCTCGGTGCGCTTGGGCGCGCGCGGCAGCGGCACGAGCAGGCTGGCGTCGTACTGGTCGATGTAGGCGCTGGGCTGGCCCAGCGGCACGTTGGCGGGCAGTAAGGGGGGTGTGCTCATGGCGGTGGCGCGGCGGCCGGCGCCGCCTGCGCATGGAGGGGGAGGATTGACGGGAGGCATTGCCGGCCCGGCCGGCGGTCACGGCCGGCGGCGCACGGTCAGAGAGTGCAGGTGCGAGTTCAGGTACGAGTTCAGGTACACAGGCGGACGCTTATGCCGGCGCTTATTTGAACTCGCCTTCGCGCATCCACTTGGTGGCGATCCACTTCTCGCCCGCGATGACGGGGGCGCCGCCGTGCAGGGTTTTGGTGCTGGGGTGGGGCCGTTCGTAGCTGAAGAAGACGGCGTTGCCGCGCTTGGGCGCCACTTCGAAGTGGGCGTTGGGGAAGGTGGTGCCGCCGCCTTTTTCAGGCTCGTTCAGGTACATGACGACGGTGCCCACGCGCTGGCCGCCGCGCCGGGTGATGGTGGCGGTGCCCGGCTCGGCCGGGTCGAAGTAGTCGTAATGCGGCTTGTATTCGGCGCCGGGGCCATAGTGCAGCACCTGGATGCCTTCGCCGTTTTGCACGGGCCAGTTGACGAGCCGGGCAATGCGCGCCTCGATGCGGGCGACCAGATCGTTTTCACCGCGCTGGAAGAACATGCCCTGGCTTGTGCGGTCGGGGTTGACCTCCTCGCCGCCGGTCTTGGTGGCCACGGTGAGCGAGCGGCTCAGGCGCGGACGGGCGGCTTCGATCAGCGCGTCGCACTCCTCGTCGGACAGCAGGCCGCCGAAGATGACCACGCGCGGCAGCGCCATCGTGCCCAGCACGGCCACGCGGCGGTCGCCCGCGTCCAGGTACAGGGGGGAATCGGCCACGTCCGGCTCAGGCACGGGCACGGCGGGCGGCAAGCCCTGCGCGGCGGCCTGCTGCTCCAGGTGGCCGCGCAGCGTGGTTTCCATGGCTTCGATGGCCACGTCCTCGTTCCAGCCGGAGGCTTTCATGGATTGCAGCACCGACTCGGCGCTGTGCCCGGCCTGGGCCTGCGTCACGATCCACTGGCGCAGTTCAGGGGTGATTTGCTGGGTCGTCATGTATGTCTCACTGCTTGCGGCGGAAAACCAGGCGGTCGGGGCCGGAGGCGGCGGCATCGTAGGCATAGCCCTCGGCGTCAAAGCCCTGCAGCGCCTGCGGCGTGGCCGCCCCGTGCTGCGCCGCCCAGCGCGCCATGAGGCCGCGCGCGCGCTTGGCCAGAAAGCTGATGACCTTGTACTGGCCGCCCTTGTAGTCCTGAAACACGCACTCCACCACACGCGCTTTCAGCGCCTTCAAATCCACCGATTTGAAGTACTCCTGCGAAGCCAGGTTGACCACCACGGGCGCGGCCTCGCCGGCCAGCCGCTCGTTCAGGTAATCGGCAATGCGCGTACCCCAGAACTGGTAGAGGTTGGCCCCCTGCGCCGTGGCCAGGCGCGTGCCCATCTCCAGCCGGTAAGGCTGCATCCAGTCCAGCGGGCGCAGCACGCCGTACAGGCCGCTCAGGATGCACACGTGCGCTTGCAGCCATTGCAGCTCGGCGGGCGCGAGCGTGCGTGCGTCCAGGCCGCCGTACACATCGCCATCGAAAGCCATCACGGCCTGGCGCGCGTTCTGCGACGTGAAGCGGGGCGACCACGCGGCATAGCGCGCCACGTTCAGCGCCGCCAGCTTGTCCGACAGGCCCATCAGCTGCGCCAGCTCATGCGGCGCCAGCTCGCGCAGCGCGTCGATCAGCGCCGAAGCCTGCGCCACAAACAGCGGCTGGGTGTGCGACAGCCCTTCGGGCAGGGGCGTTTCGTAATCCAGCGCCTTGGCTGGCGACAATAGAAAAAGCATGCTGCCGATTTTGTACCAGGACGCCCACATGGCCGCCGTTGCCAAGCCCCCCGGTTTACTGGTGCACCGCACCGGGCTGGACGCGGGCGAAACCCGCTTTGCCCTGCAAATGCTGCGCGCGCAGCTGGGCCGCCCCGTCTGGCCCGTGCACCGGCTCGACAAAGGCACCAGCGGCGTGCTGCTGTTCGCGCTGGACGCCGCCGCCGCCAGCGCCCTGGGCCGGCAGTTCGAGGCCGGCACGGTGCACAAAACCTACCTGGCCCTGGTGCGCGGCTGGCCCGCCAGCAGCGGCTGCATCGACCACCCGCTGCGCCGCATGAAAGACGACGCCCGCCCACGCGCCCGGCGGCCCGCCGCCGCCACGGACGCGGCCCCTGCCGATACCGCCCTGCCCGCCCTCACCCGCTACACCACGCTGGCGCGCTACACCCTGCCCGTGCCGCACGGCGCTTTTGCCGCCACGCGCTGCGCGCAACTGGCGCTGATGCCCGAAACCGGCCGCCGCCACCAGCTGCGCCGCCACTGCAAACACATGGCCCACCCCATCATTGGCGACGCCACGCACGGCAAAGGGCCGCTCAACCGCGCGCTGGCGCCTTTGCTGGGCACATCACGCCTGTGGCTGCACGCCTGGCAGCTGGCGCTGGCGCACCCGGCCACCGGCGCGCCGCTCTGCCTGCAAGCCGCGCCCGGGCCGGAATGGCAGGCGCTCATGCCGTGGCGCACGGACTGAATGCCGCCCGCGAATGAACATCCGCAAACAAACGCCCACGAAAGCTACAAATAAAATAGCAATGACACTTACAACCATCTGCCCAAATCCCCTGAAACAGTCATCACCCAGAGGGCGGCGGCGCGGATAAAATGGCGCCACTGCATGCACCATGCCACTGGCCGCGCCCACACAGGGCGCGCGCCAGTTTTTTCTTGCGGCCGCTGGCCGTACCCTGCGTTCCCTGATCCGCTTTTGTTGCCCATGTCTTCCACGCCCGCTCCCGCCGCCACCTCTGCCGCCACCTCCGCCCAACCCGGCCTCGCCAGCCTGTCCAAATCCTTTGAACCCGCCGCCATCGAGGCCCAATGGGGCCCCGCGTGGGAGGCCGCAGGCTTAGGCGCGGCGGGCTTTCGCGGCACGGGCGCGCCCAGCGCCGAGGCGGCGGCCAAGGGCGAGAACTTCGCCATCCAATTGCCGCCGCCCAACGTGACGGGCACGCTGCACATGGGCCATGCCTTCAACCAGACCATCATGGACAGCCTCACGCGCTACCACCGCATGCGGGGCTTCAACACGGCCTGGATTCCGGGCACCGACCACGCCGGCATTGCCACGCAAATCGTGGTCGAGCGCCAGTTGCAGGCGCAAGGCATCAGCCGCTACGACATGGGGGCGACGCCGCCTGAGGCGCGCAAGAACTTCGTCGCCAAGGTGTGGGAGTGGAAGGAGCAAAGCGGCAACACCATCACCCAGCAAATGCGCCGCATGGGCGACACGGTGGACTGGAGCCGCGAGTACTTCACGATGGACGAGAAGCTCTCAAAGGTGGTGACCGAAACCTTTGTGCGCCTGTACGAGCAGGGCCTGATCTACCGTGGCAAGCGCCTGGTGAACTGGGATCCGGTGCTCAAAAGCGCGGTGAGCGATCTGGAGGTGGAAAGCGTCGAATCCGACGGCAAGATGCACTACATCTGCTACCCCTTCGTCGATGGCCCGCAGATGGTGGGCGGCAAGCTCGAACGCGGCATGACCATTGCCACCACGCGCCCCGAGACCATGATGGCCGACGGCGCGCTGGCCGTGCACCCCGAGGACGAGCGCTACAAGCACCTGGTGGGCAAGTGGGTGGAGCTGCCGCTGAACAACCGCAACATCCCCATCATTGCCGATGATTTCGTCGATCGCGAGTTCGGCTCGGGCTGCGTCAAGATCACCGGCGCGCACGACTTCAACGACTATGCCTGCGCGCTGCGGCACGATCTGCCACTCATCACCATCTTCACGCTGGATGCGCACGTCAACGACAACGGCCCTGCGCCCTATCGCGGGCTGGACCGCTACGAAGCGCGCAAGCAGTTCCTGGCCGATTTGCAGGCCGGCGGCTACGTGATCGACATCAAGCCGCACAAATACATGCTGCCCATTTGCGCGCGCACTGGCTCGGTGGTGGAGCCCATGCTCACCGACCAATGGTTCATCGCCATGACCAAGGTGGGCGCGGGCGAGACCAAATCCATCGCGCAAAAAGCCATTGACGCCGTGCACAGCGGCCAGGTGCGCTTTGTGCCCGAGAACTGGGTCAACACCTACAACCAGTGGATGAACAACATCCAGGACTGGACCATCAGCCGCCAGCTCTGGTGGGGCCACCAAATCCCCGCCTGGTACGGCGAGGACGGCAGCGTGTACGTGGCCCGCAACGAGCAGGAGGCCCGCGACAAGGCCGCCGCTGCGGGCTACACCGGCGCGCTGGAGCGTGACCCCGACGTGCTGGACACCTGGTATTCGTCAGCCCTCGTGCCCTTCTCGACCATGGGCTGGCCCGAGGCCCAGAGCACGGACGGCAGCAACGAAGCCACCGCCGACTACAACTTGTATTTGCCCAGCAGCGTGCTGGTCACCGGCTACGACATCATCTTCTTCTGGGTCGCGCGCATGATCATGATGACGACCCACTTCACCGGCCGCGTGCCCTTCAAAGACGTGTACATCCACGGCCTGGTACGCGACGCGCAGGGCAAGAAGATGAGCAAATCGGAAGGCAACGTGCTCGACCCCGTGGACTTGATCGACGGCATCGCACTCGAACCCTTGCTGAAAAAACGCACCACCGGCCTGCGCAAGCCCGAAACCGCGCCGCAGGTGGAAAAGGCCACGCGCAAGGAGTTTCCCGACGGCATTCCCGCCTACGGCGCCGACGCGCTGCGCTTTACCTTCGCGGCGCTGGCCAGCCTGGGGCGCAGCATCAACTTCGACAGCAAGCGCTGCGAGGGCTACCGCAACTTCTGCAACAAGCTCTGGAACGCCAGCCGCTTCGTGCTGATGAACTGCGAGGGTTACGACTGTTCCGATGAAGGCGTTTCTCAGCACCGCAGCGCCGCCGACCGCTGGATCGTCAGCCGCCTGCAAAAAGTGGAAGCCGCCGTGGCGCAAGGCTTTGCCGACTACCGGCTGGACAACGTGGCCACCGCCATTTACGACTTCGTCTGGAACGAGTACTGCGACTGGTATCTGGAAATCGCCAAAGTGCAAATCCAGACTGGCACGCCCGAGCAGCAACGCGCCACCCGCCGCACCCTGCTGCGCGTGCTCGAAGCCGTGCTGCGCTTGGCGCATCCCGTCATCCCGTTCGTGACCGAGGCGCTGTGGCAAGTCGTCGCCCCGCTGGCAGGCAAAGCCGTGCCGCCCGGCGGCAGCATCGCCACCGCGCCCTACCCGCAGGCGCAAGCCGAAAACATCGACGAAGCCGCCGAGGCCGAAGTCGCCCAGCTCAAAGCCCTGGTGGACGCCTGCCGCACCCTGCGCGGCGAGATGAACATCTCCCCCGCGCAGCGCCTGCCGCTGTATGCCGTGGCCGATTCGGCTGCCGCCAGCCAGCAACTGCAAGCCGTGGCGCCCGTGCTGCAGGCCCTGGCCAAGCTCAGCGAAGTCAAGGTCTTCGCCAGCGAGGCCGAATGGGCGCAAGCCGCTGCCGCCGCGCCCGTGGCCGTGGTGGGCGATGCGCGCCTGTGCCTGTTCGTCGAAATCGACGTGGCCGCCGAACAAGCCCGCCTGAACAAGGAAATCGCCCGCCTTGAAGGCGAAGTGAAAAAGGCCCAAGGCAAGCTCGCCAACGAAGCCTTCGTCGCCAAGGCCCCGCCCGCCGTCATCGAGCAGGAAAAGCAGCGCGTGGCCGACTTCGGCGCCACGCTGGCGCGCTGGCGCGAGCAGTTGGAGAAGCTGGCGCGGCTAGGCTGAGCAACAGGCGCGCCAAGCGCCCATGCGTCATCCGCGCCGGTGGCGCCCAAGCTCTCTCAGAACCTATTCAAAGTCCCTGCAAGGCGGGCACTCCAGCGGATTGGGGCGGTCTGCATCGCAAGCCAAACTTGCCAATGGCACAGACTATTGGCGGCGCTTTGCGCCTTGCATCCATCCCAAACCGCTTTTTGCCTACTCGTGCCGAAACTTTGAACAGGTTCCGAGAGACGCCGAAGCGTCTGCCGAGATCAGTCCATGAAAGCCTGCGCTCTTCACGGCTTTCGTGGCCGCTACCGCTCCTGGCGAAATCACGCAAGCGCTTCGGGCTTCGCCGCCGTGCTCGCCCGTCTCTCCGCTTCGCTCCGGGCTGCGGCGCCTTGACTGCTTTGCCCAGGCGCTGTGCAGGTTGTCCCTCCTGGGCATGGCCCCCATACGTACCGCAGGCGGCCATACCCAACCGGGAAGTCCGGCATACTCAACCTCAAGGAGCCGCCATGAACATGGAACTGGAAATCTACGAAGCACTGACGGAAGCCAATGTGACGCCAGAAAAGGCTAAGAACCTGTTCAAAATCTTTTGAGGATGAGCGCCAGGAAAGCCAAGTGGATGAACTGCAAGCTGGTATTGAGCAGGCGCTCGCAGTT
>RQYR01000039.1 GCA_003859965.1 Comamonadaceae bacterium OH2545_COT-014
TTGGCACAAGAGCGCCGACACAATCCTCGCATCAGTGGCGCGAGCTGCTAGCAGGATAATTTGATGCGGACTTGTGAGACAACACACTAGGCCAGGCCTCAAGCCCTTCGTATGACAGCCCCCGCATGACGCCCCCCCAAATGACGGCAGCGCCCGGCATGCCGCCGCCCGCCGCCGAAATCTTCGAACGCTTCCGCGCCCGGGCGCGTGCGTTGCTGGCCGCGGGCGTGCCCCCGCAGGCCGCCTGCGGGGCCTGGGCGGATTTGTGCGGCGGTGCGGCGGCGGGTGATCTGTTCGCGCCGCCCGCCCCGGCCCCGCTGGCCGCCGCCGGACCCGCAGCCTCCGGGGCTGCCGCTCTTGAACCTGCCGCTCTTGTGCACGCCGCTCTTGCGCCTGCGCCTTCCGCACGGGCCACGCCGCCTGCGCCCATCGTGGCGCCGCGCCGCTTCGTCTTGCTGGCCCGGCGCGTGGCGCTGCACCGCGACCCGGCCCGCTTTGAGCACCTGTACGGCCTGCTCTGGCGCCTGACGCACGAGCCCGGGCTGCGCCGCGACCTGCTCGACCCCGACTGGCTGCGCCTGCGCCACATGGCCCGCGCCGTGCAGCGCGATGCCAGCAAGATGCGCGCCTTTGTGCGCTTTCGCCCCGTGCCCCTGGCGGCCGGGCCGGATGGCGCGGGCGAAGGCGGGGCGGGACAGGCCCAGGCGGCAAATCAGGCGGCGGAGCAGCCAGCGCAAAAGGATGCGCCCAAGCAAGACAGGCAGGCGGGGCCAGCCGTACAAGCGGCACAAGCGGCACAAACAAGCCGGGCGACTGCCGAAACCGGCTCGCCGGCCCCCGCGTCAGGCGCAGCCAGCGCCGCCCCCTGTACGCCGGCGCCCGGCCCGGCATGCGGGGCGGGCGGCGCCACGCTGCACATGGCCTGGTTCGAGCCCGAGCACGACGTGCTCGAAGCCGTGGCGCCCTGGTTCGCGCGGCGCTTCGCCAACATGCACTGGGCCATTCTCACCCCCTGGCGCAGCGTGCATTGGGACCCGCACGCGCAATGCCTGCACCACGGCCCCGGCGCCCGGCGCGAGCACGCGCCCACGCCCGACGCGGGCGAGGGCCTGTGGCTGACCTATTACCGCCACAGCTTCAACCCCGCGCGGCTCAACCTGCCGCTGATGCGCCATCACATGCCCCGCAAATACTGGGCCAACCTGCCCGAAGCCGCCGAGATCGGCGCGCTGGCGGCCCAGGCGCCCGCCCGCGCCGCCGCCATGGTGGCGGCGACCAAGGCATCACGGGCGGCGGATGGCGCCCAAGGTGCGGCGGGGACGGGCACGGCGGACGCCGCAGGCCAGGCGCGGTCAGCGTGTGGCGCTGAAAGGCCGCTGCATTTGCCTGAGGGCTGAAGGTATTTGCTGGCAAACCGTGGCTTGCCGCCAGGCGAGGCGCCGAAGGCGCCCGAGAAAGAGAGCAGGGCGATAAGAACCTGCTCAGAACCTGTTCAAAGTCTCGGCGCGAGTGGGCAGCCAGCGGTTGGGGATGGGCTGCAAGGCGTTACCTCTTGCCGGCCTGCACAAAAAACGCGACGAAAAGTTCAGCATCAAGCGCCGGTTGGCGACTGCCGGGTCATCGTGTAGGCGCTTGATGTCGAAGCGGCTGCCATGGCCGCGGACACAAACGAAACGGTTGCCGGGGCGGCGATGCGGGCGCCGCTTTGGCAACCGTATGTCCAACTTAAAGCGGTTTCGATTCTGATGAAGACATTTCCTGTAAGCGCCGCCTTCTCTCGTTCTCGTCACACCCGCGAAGGCGGGTGTCCAGTGGCGGCGGCTGACAGCAGGCGCGGCCGTTTGCCAATCCCCTCTCGTGCGCAAGGGTGGCGCTGGATGCCCGCTTTCGCGGGCATGACGAGCGCGACCTGCGAGATGGCGATGCCAGTCAGCGGCCCGGTCTTGGATGTGTCAACGTTCGAGCAGAACATGCTCTAGCGAAACAGCCCTTCGATCCTCGGATCATCCGCGCGGTTGTCCACTTCGTCGGAGAGCATGGTGAGGTAGGAGGCCTCGTCCATCAGCCGCTGCGAGGTTTTGACCGCGCCTTCCATGTCCACACCCAGCACCATCACGCGCGTGCCCAGGGCGCTGACTTTGCGCACCAGCGGCACGAAGTCGGAGTTGCCGGAGACCAGCACCATCACGTCAAAAGGCTTGTGCACGGCCAGCTCGTAGGCGTGCAGGGCCAGCCACACGTCGATGCCTTTTTCCTCGGGCGGATCGACGGTTTCGTTCATGGGGAAGTAATGCGCGTCCACGCCGGCGTGCATGAGCAGCTGGTCCTGGAAGCGGTCCACCTCCATCTGCTTGGCCGGATCTTTCATGGCCTGCACCGATTTGAGCGAGAAGCGCCCGCGGAAGAAGTGCGCCTCCACGATCTGGCACAAGTCGAGGTTGCCGCCGGTTTCGCGCTCGGCCACGCGGGCGCGGATGTATTCGTGCAGGCCGTCGATGGAGATGAAGCTGGCGCGCGGGTGGCGGTGACGGTAGTAGTTGCTAACGCGCCAGAAGAAAGCGCCATCGTAGAAGATGGCGATACGGGTCATGGGGGTGGGGCGGTTCACTGTGTCTTGTCGGTGTGTCTTTGACGGATGGGCCGCGAAGGCGGCGGCGGGCCAGGCGCGGGCCTGGGGCCGCATGGGCAGCCGGGCTTGCCGCCCGGCTGCGGGGGGCTCAATCAGCCCGGTAGTTCGGCGCTTCTTTGGTGATCTGCACGTCGTGCACGTGCGATTCGCGCATGCCGGCGGCGGTGATCTGCACGAACTCGGCCTTGGCGCCCATCTCCTCGATGCTGGCGCAGCCGCAGTAGCCCATGCTGGCGCGCAGGCCGCCGGCCATCTGGTAGATGATGGCAACCACGCTGCCCTTGTAGGGCACGCGGCCCTCGATGCCTTCGGGCACCAGCTTGTCGGCGTTGGGGTTGCCGGTGCTGCTTTCCTGGAAGTAGCGGTCGGCGCTGCCTTGCTGCATGGCGCCGATGCTGCCCATGCCGCGATAGCTCTTGTAGCTGCGGCCCTGGAACAGCACGATCTCGCCCGGCGCCTCCTCGGTGCCGGCGAACATGCCGCCCATCATCACGGCGCTGGCGCCAGCGGCGATGGCCTTGGCGATGTCGCCGCTGTAGCGCACGCCGCCATCGGCGATCAGCGGCACGCCGCTGCCGGCCAGCGCGCTGGCCACGTTGTCGATGGCGGTGATCTGCGGCACGCCCACGCCGGCCACGATGCGGGTGGTGCAGATGCTGCCGGGGCCGATGCCGACCTTCACGCCGTCAGCGCCGGCGTCGGCCAGCGCACGCGCGGCGGCGGCGGTGGCGATGTTGCCGCCGATCACGTCCACCTGCGGGTAGTTCTGCTTGACCCAGCGCACGCGTTCGATCACGCCCTGGCTGTGGCCGTGGGCGGTGTCCACCACGATGGCGTCCACGCCGGCCTTGACCAGCGCCTCCACGCGCTCCTCGGTGCCGGCGCCCACGCCCACGGCGGCGCCCACGCGCAGGCGGCCGTTTTCGTCGCGTGCGGCGTTCGGAAAGGTGGTCTGCTTGGTAATGTCCTTGACCGTGATCAGGCCCTTGAGCTCGAAGGCGTCGTTGACCACCAGCAGGCGCTCCAGCCGGTGTTTGTTCAGCAGGGCCTTGGCCTCATCCAGCGTGGTGCCTTCCTTCACGGTGATGAGCTTGCTGCGCGGCGTCATGATCTCGCGCACGGGCACGTCGTAGCGGGTTTCAAAACGCAGATCGCGGCCGGTGACGATGCCGGCCACCTTGCCCTGGTCGATCACGGGAAAGCCGCTCACGCCCAGCTCGTCGGACAGCTGCATCACTTGCAGCACAGTGTGCTCGGGCGTGATGACCACCGGATCGCGCAGCACGCCACTTTCATGGCGCTTGACCTTGGCCACCTGCGCGGCCTGCTCCTGCGCAGAGAGATTCTTGTGCACGATGCCGATGCCGCCTTCCTGCGCCATGGCAATGGCCAGGCGGGCCTCGGTCACGGTGTCCATCGCGGCCGACACCAGCGGCAGGTTCAGGCGAATGCGCCGGGTGAACTGGGTGGAGAGATTGACGTCCTTGGGCAGGACCTGGGAGAAGGCGGGGACGAGCAGAACGTCGTCGAAAGTCAGCGCGTTGCCGAGAAGGCGCATGGTGAAAGCTCCAAAAAACGAATTGTACCCAGCGTGCGTTCACCCCGCAGGCGTGCAAAAAACCACGCCCGGCATGGCCGTGTGTTGCGCACAATAGAGCCTTCTCTCATAGCAGGATGCCCGATGAAATACACCGCCCGCGCCTTTCTGTTTGCAATGACGCTCGCCGCCAGCCTGGCGGCGCAGGCCCAGTATCAGTGGGTGGACCACAGCGGCCGCCGCGTGTTCAGCGACCAGCCGCCTCCAGCGGACATTCCCGCACGCAACATCCTCAAGCAGCCCGGCATGCGTGTGGCGCCGGCCGCGCCCGCACCAGCGCCAGCACAAACGGTTGCGGCGCCCATGGCCACGCAGGCGGCTGCCCAGGGCGCTTCTGCCGCAGGCGGGCAAGACAAGGCGCTGGAGGAGCGCAAGAAAAAGGCCGAGGCGGCAGAGGCCGCCAAGAAAAAGGCCGAAGAAGCCAAGCTGGCCGCCCAGCGCGCGGACAACTGCAAGCGCGCCCGCGCCGCCAAGGCATCGC
This sequence comes from Comamonadaceae bacterium OH2545_COT-014, assembly GCA_003859965.1. Taxonomy (GTDB): domain Bacteria; phylum Pseudomonadota; class Gammaproteobacteria; order Burkholderiales; family Burkholderiaceae_C; genus Ottowia. The sequence goes on from RQYR01000039.1 coordinate 4,708, forward strand.
TGGACTCTGGCATACGCATTGCCCGCACCAATGAAAAGGGCGAGCGCGAGATTCTGGATGACGCCCAACGCGCCGCCGAGGCCAAGCGCATTGACGAGATCATTCAGGCTGATTGCAAGTAAGCGCCTGTTCAAAAGCTTGGCATTGAACCGGAAAAGCGTGGGTGGGGTGGCTGCATGCCCCGCCACGCAGACAGGCCCGCGGCCATGCACTGGGATGAATCTGGCAAGGCTTGGTTGGTGCCGCACAGGCACGCCGCCTGTGCTGTGCGGTTGACGCGGGTCTTTTGCCTGTCTCTCAAAACCGTGTGATGCAAGTGCTGCGCGCGGCAGAGCAGCGCTGATTGGCGTCCGGCCAGTAACAGTGCGGGGTGGGAGCAGGGCTTTGGTGTCGGCGCTTGCGGGCTGTAATGGGCGGCATATGCATCGCGCGTCCCAGCCTGCCAAGTTACACACCCTGCTTGGGTAGGGCCGGGACGAATAACAGGGCGAGATGCCGCCTGGCTTTGGGGCGTTTCAAGCCAGGTGCGCTGCCAAGGTCTTGGTGGCACGCGGGAAACGGCGGGAGACAATTCGCGGCATGCGTGTCGTTCGCCACTTTCTCATTGCATTGCAGTTTTTCACCCGCATTCCCGTGACCGGCCGCCTGGCAGCCTGGGTGGGCTTCAGTCCGGCCATGCTGCGCGCAGCGGCCGGGCACTTTCCGGGCGTGGGCTGGGTGGTGGGCGCGGCGGGGGCGCTCACGCTGTGGGCGGCGCTGGCCGCGTTGCCGCCCGGTGCGCCCGGCGCCGCCGTGGCGGCGCTGCTGGCCACACTGGCAACTGTGTGGTTGACGGGTGCGTTCCACGAAGATGGTCTGGCCGATACGTGCGATGGGCTGGGCGGCAGCGCCTCGCGGGAGCGGGCGCTGGAGATCATGAAGGATTCGCGCCTGGGCAGTTTTGGCGCCATTGCGCTGATGCTGGCGCTGGGCCTGAAAGTGGCGTTGCTGGCATTGCTGGCGCTGCACCATGGCGCGGCGCAGGCGGCGCTGGCGCTGGTCGGCGCGCATGTGCTGTCGCGCCTGGCGCCGCTGGCGGTGATGCGCACGTTGCCCTACGTGGGCGATGCCACGCACACCAAGGCCAAACCGCTGGCCGATGCCGTGACCGTGGGCGCGCTGGCGGCCGGTGCGCTATGGGCCGCGCCAGCGCTGGCGTTGCTGGCGGCCGGTTATTCGGCCGCGCATCTGCTGGCTGTCTTGCTGGCAATGGCGCTGGCCTTGTGGCGCGCGCGGGCGCTTTGGCGCCGCCGCCTGGGCGGTTTCACAGGGGATGTGCTGGGCGCCACCCAGCAGGTGAGCGAGCTGGCGTGCTACCTGGCGCTGGCCCTGTGGCCCTGGGGGCTGCGTTGACGCAGGCTGTGGCAAAGCGCACGCTCTGGCTGGTGCGCCATGCCGCCGTGCTGGCGCCGCCAGGCCTTTGCTATGGCCGCAGCGATGTGCCCGCGGATGCGGCGGCCACGGACGCAGCCGCAGCCACGCTGGCCGCACAGTTGCCACATGCAGCGGCGTTGCGCGTGTCGCCCCTGGGGCGCTGCCAGCAACTGGCCCACGCCCTGCAGGCGCTGCGCCCGGACTTGCAGGGTGAAACGGACGAGCGGCTGGCCGAAATGGATTTTGGCGCGTGGGAAATGCGCCCCTGGGCGGCCATTGCACGCCCGGCGTTTGATGGCTGGCTTGCCAACTTTGCCGATGCCTGCCCTGGCGGGGGGGAGAGCGTGCGCGCTTTCATGCGGCGCGTGGGAGCGGCCTGGGATGACGCCATGCACATGCCCCTTGGCCCGGCGGGCCACAACGGGGATGTGGTTTGGATCACCCATGCCGGCGTGCTGCGGGCGGCACGCCTGTTGCACGCGGGCATGCGTTGCCCCGCGCAGGCCGCCGATTGGCCGCGCGAAGCCGCGCCCTTTGGCGCCGCGCTGTGCCTGCCCGTGCCCGTGCCCGGAAAGGTGTTTTGAAAGAAGGCCAGGCATGGAGCGGCGCCAGCCGCATAGGGCACGGCAAAGGTGGCGGATGGGGAAAGACCCGCAGCCAATGCGCGGCGCGAGCAAGGGGGCGGCATTTGCCGTCAGTGGTGACGTAAAGCCGGAGCCGTTCCCGCCCTGCAGCGGGCCGGTCCAACGCCTCTGCACGGCGGATCATCCAACGGATGGGGCGCTCTGTTTGTGTTGCAACGCCTGGTCATGGCGCGCAAGCCCCGGCTGCGAGTCCTCGGCTGCGAGAAGGGGGGCATGGCGGCGGCCCTGCATCCCGGCTCAAGCCGTTTTTTGCCCGCTCACGTCAAGAACTCGAGCCGGCTCGGGGAAAGAACAAGCTATTCGTAGCCGAAGCTGCGCACGCGCGCCTCGTCGTCGGCCCAGCCGCTGCGCACCTTGACCCAGAGTTCGAGAAACACCTTGCAGTCCATCAGCGTTTCCAGCTCCTGCCGCGCTTCGGTGCCGATGCGCTTGAGGCGCTCGCCCTTTTCGCCGATGACCATGGCCTTGTGGCCCTCGCGCTCGACGACGATGGTGGCGGCGATGCGCACCAGGCGGCCATGGGCGCGGCTTTTCTCCTCGTCGAACTTCTCGACGACAACGGTGGAGGTGTAGGGCAGCTCGTCGCCGGTGAGGCGAAACAGCTTCTCGCGCACGATCTCGCTGGCCAGGAACTTCTCGCTGCGGTCGGTCAGCTCGTCCTCGCCGTACCACCAGGGCTGCTCGGGCAGGTAAGGGGCGCAGATGGCCAGCAGGCGCTGCACGTCCCTAGGGTTCTTGGCCGACATGGGCACGTATTCGGCGAAGGGGTGGCGCTCCTGCATGTCGCGCAACCAGGGCGCGACCTCGGCGCGGCGGTGCACGGTGTCGAGCTTGTTGGCCACCAGGATGACGGGCGTGTCCGGCGGCAGCAAGGCCAGCACCTTGGCGTCGGCCAGCGTGAAGCTGCCAGCCTCGACCACGAACAGCACCAAGTCCACGCCGTCGATGGCGCCCAGCACGGTCTTGTTGAGCGACTTGTTGAGCGCGGCGGTGTGGCGCGTCTGAAAGCCGGGCGTGTCCACGAACACGTATTGCGTGCCGCCGCCCGCTTCGTCCGCCACGGTGCGTATGCCGGTGATGCGGTGGCGTGTGGTCTGAGCCTTGCGGCTGGTGATGCTGATTTTCTGTCCCACCAATGCGTTCAGCAGGGTGGACTTGCCCACGTTGGGCCGGCCGACGATGGCGATCAGGCCGCAGCGCTGCGGTGCGGGAGCCGTGCTGGCGGAGGGCAGGGAGTGGGCTTCGGTCATTGCGGCGTTTTCAGGTCTTGGGGCAATGTGCTCAATGGTTTTACGCTATTGATTTTGTGGTTTTCTGGCGTTGTTGCAAGGTTTGCAGCATGGCGGCGGCGGCGGCCTGCTCGGCGGCGCGGCGTGAGGGGCCGGCGCCGCGCTGAACCAGGTTCAGATCGCTCACCTGGCAATCAACCTGGAAAGTCTGCTGGTGGTCGGCGCCTTGCACGCCGGCGACGCTGTAGCGCGGCAAGGGCAGACGCTGGCCTTGCAGCCATTCTTGCAGGGCGGTCTTGGCGTCTTTGGCGGCCGCCTGCATTTGCGGGGTGATTTCAATGCGGGCGAACAGGCGGCGCACCAGCGCGTCGGCGGCGGCATGGCCCGCGTCAAGATAGACGGCGCCGATTACGGCTTCCAGCGTGTCAGCCAGGATGGAAGGCCGCTGGCGCCCGCCGGAGCGCAGCTCGCCTGCGCCCAGGCGAATGGCGTGGGGAAGACCCAGCCCGGTGGCCAGGCGGTGCAGGGTGTCTTGCTTGACCAGGTTGGCGCGCACGCGCGAAAGATCGCCTTCGGGCTGGGCGGCCAGCGCTTCGTAGAGCAGGTGCGCCACAGCCAGGTTGAGCACGGCGTCGCCCAAGTACTCCAGGCGCTCGTTGTGGTCGGCGCCATAGCTGCGGTGGGTGAGGGCGCGCGCCAGCAACTCGGGCCGGGCAAAGCGGTGACCCAGGCGGGTTTGCAGTTCTTCCAGCGCTGCCGCCATGGCGGGCGGGCGCACAGAGCGGGCGCTCAATGCGTTGCGCGGCCAGAAGCGGAGCTGCCGCGGTACTTGAGCACCAGGTAAGCGGGGCCGAACAGGTGGATTTCCTTGTCGTACGCGAAGTTGACGACGATCCGGTCGTTGACCTTGGTGACTTCCAGATCCTTGCCGGCAATGGCGGAGAAGTAGTCCACGGCGGCGGCGCGGTCGAAGGAGGCGCGCACCTCGGGCACGGTGGAGCCGTCGGCGGCGGCCTTCTTGGCGGCCTTCTGGATGGACATGTACTCGGTAACGGTGGGCACCACCTGCGCGCCGACTACGCCCAAAAAGGCCAGAATGCCCCCCAGAAAAAGCAGGCCGAGGAAGGAAATGCCGCGCTGGGCGGAACGGGGGGAAGGCATGTGCTGTTTCATCATGATGGTCAGTGGAACGAGCCGATACGCTTGAAGTTGCTGAAATTCATCCAGACAAAGAACGCCTTGCCAGCGATATTGCCATCCGGCACGAAACCCCAGAAGCGGGAATCGAGCGAATTGTCACGATTGTCACCCATGACGAAATAATGCCCGGCCGGAACCTTGCAGCGCACGCCTTCCACACTGTACTGGCACAGCTCGCGGTGGGGGAACTGGCTGGCGCCGGGGATGAAGGCAGGGCGGCGTTCGTCCACGATGATGCGATGCGCCTGCTGGCCCAGCGTTTCCTCGAACTGCTTGAAATAGGCCATCACCGATTCATCAAGGAATTCGCCCGCCGGCGCCTGCGGCACAGGCTGGCCGTTGATGGTGAGCTGCTTGTTCAGGTAAGCCACTTCATCGCCGGGCACGCCCACCACGCGCTTGATGTAGTCCAGGCTGGGCTTGGGCGGGTAGCGGAACACCACTACGTCGCCGCGTCCAACCGGCCGGCCCTCGGTAAGGCGGGTGTTGAGCACGGGCAGTTTCAGGCCGTAGGTGTATTTGTTGACCAGGATGAGGTCGCCAATGAGCAGTGTGGGCACCATGGAGCCGGAGGGGATCTTGAACGGCTCGAACACGAAAGAGCGCAGCAGAAACACGCCCAGGATCACGGGGAAGAGGCCGGCGGTCCAGTCCAGCCACCAGGGCTGCGCCAGCAGGCGGGCGCGTGCGTCGCTCAGGTCGTCGTTGTCAACCTGGGTGATGCCTTGGGCGGCCAGGGTGGCGCGGCGTTCGGCGTGCTGGGCTTCCAGCGTGGCTACGGCGCGGCGGCGGCGCGGCAGGAAGAACAGGCGCTCGGCCAGCCAGTACGCGCCGGTGACGGCGGTGGCCAGAAACAGCAGCAGGGCAAAGTTGCCTTCGATCGAGCCCATGTACCAGGCCACGCCGTAGCTGACAAAGGCCGCCAGAATGAAAGCGGTAAGGATGGGCATCAGTCTTCCACCTGCAAAATGGCCAGGAACGCCTCTTGCGGCACCTCGACCGAACCGATCTGTTTCATGCGCTTCTTGCCCGCCTTCTGTTTTTCGAGCAGCTTGCGCTTGCGCGTGATGTCGCCGCCGTAACACTTGGCCAGCACGTTCTTGCGCAGGGCCTTGATGTTCTCGCGCGCGATGATGTTGGCGCCAATGGCGGCCTGGATCGCCACGTCGAACTGCTGGCGGCTGATGATCTCGCGCATCTTGGCCGCCACGGCGCGCCCGCGAAACTGCGCCTGGCTGCGGTGCACGATGATGGACAAGGCATCGACCTTTTCGCCGTTGAGCAGCATGTCCACCTTCACCACGTCAGACGGGCGGTATTCCTTGAACTCGTAGTCCATGGACGCATAGCCGCGGCTCACGCTCTTGAGCTTGTCAAAAAAGTCCAGCACGATTTCGCCCAGCGGCATTTCGTAGGTCAGCATCACCTGGCGGCCGTGGTACTGCATGTTGATCTGCACACCGCGCTTCTGGTTGGCCAGCGTCATCACCGGGCCCACGTAGTCCTGCGGCATGTACAGGTGCACGGTCACGATGGGCTCGCGCACTTCCTGAATGCGGCCCTGGTCGGGCATTTTCGAGGGGTTTTCGACCTGAATGACTTCGCCGTCGGCCTTCTGCACCTCGTACACCACGCTGGGCGCGGTGGTGATGAGGTCCATGTCGAACTCGCGCTCCAGGCGCTCCTGCACGATTTCCATGTGCAGCAGGCCCAGAAAACCGCAGCGGAAACCAAAGCCCAGCGCCTGGCTCACCTCAGGTTCAAAGTGCAGCGAAGCGTCGTTGAGTTGCAGTTTTTCCAGGCTGTCGCGCAAGGCGTCGTACTGGTTGGCCTCGGTCGGGTACAAGCCGGCAAACACCTGCGGCTGGATTTCCTTGAAGCCGGGCAGAGCCTCTTCGGCCGGGCCCAGGTTGTTGGGCAGCTTTTTCTCCAGCGTGATGGTGTCGCCCACCTTGGCGGCCTTCAGCTCCTTGATGCCGGCGATGATGTAGCCCACCTCGCCCGCTTCCAGTGCCTCGCGCGGCTGCTGCGCGGGGGTGAACACACCCACGTTGTTGGCCTCGTAGGCCGCGCCCGTGGCCATGAGCTTGATGCGCTCGCCTTTTTGCAAGCGGCCATCGACCACGCGCACCAGCATGACCACGCCCACGTAGGCGTCAAACCAGCTGTCGATGATCATGGCGCGCAGCGGGGCATCGGGCTTGCCGCGCGGCGGCGGCACTTTGGCAACGATTTGCTCCAGCACCTCGTCAATGCCCATGCCGGTCTTGGCCGAGATGGCCACGGCCTCGCTCGCGTCGATGCCGATCACGTCCTCGATCTCGGCCTTGGCGTTGTCGGGGTCGGCCTGGGGCAAGTCCATCTTGTTGAGCACGGGCAGCACTTCCACGCCCAGGTCGAGCGCGGTGTAGCAGTTGGCCACGGTCTGCGCTTCCACGCCCTGGCTGGCGTCCACCACCAGCAGCGCGCCTTCGCAGGCCGAGAGCGAGCGGCTCACCTCGTAGCTGAAGTCCACGTGGCCGGGCGTGTCGATCAGGTTCAGGTTGTAGACCTTGCCGTCTTGCGCTTTGTATTGCAAGGCGGCCGTTTGCGCCTTGATGGTGATGCCGCGTTCTTTCTCGATGTCCATCGAGTCGAGCACCTGCTCGCTCATCTCGCGCTCGGACAGGCCGCCGCAGCGCGAGATGAGCCGGTCGGCCAGCGTCGACTTGCCGTGGTCAATGTGGGCAATGATCGAAAAATTTCGGATGTGATCCATCAAAAGGCCATGGTTTGAATGGGTTGGGCGTCCGTGCGCCACGCATGAAAAAAGGGCGCGCCAGAGTGAAGTGACGCGCCCTTAACCAACGATCTAGGGCAACTGCGATGGTTGGGAAACGGATTGTAGGCAAAAAGGTTCCCGCTCATTGGCTTGAAACAAAAATCATCTGCCCATTGCAAAGCTGCAACAAAAATATCTGGTCACACTTTTTTCGCCTGCGGAAAAGGCCCGGCCTGTTCGCGGCAGCGCACTAGAGAAGGGGCATTCTATCGAACGCCCCAGAGCGCTGGCGCAACGTGGGGCCGCCTGTTCAGCGGCTATTCACGGTTTGCACGGGTACCTGTGCGGGTGGTTTTGGGTTCATCCGGTCGGGGGCGCCAACAGGGCATCCACAGGCCGCGCATGGGCCAAAGGCCGGCAGGGCGGCGGCCAGGCTTGCCGCCACTGCGCTTTCTTCCACGCCATACAGCGCGGCCAGCGCCGCCGGGGTGGCTGTGGCATGCGGTGCGCCCAGGGCCAGCAGGCGGCCCTGCCCCAGCAAGGCGATGCGGTCGGCCACCCGCAAGGCGTGTTCGGGCTGGTGGGTGGTCAGCAGCACGGCCATGCCCTGGGCGCGCAGGCGCTGGATGTGTCCAAGCACGCGAATCTGGTTGCCGAAGTCGAGGCTGGCGGTGGGTTCATCCATGACCAACAGGGCAGGCTCTTGCGCCAGCGCCCGGGCAATCAGCGCCAGTTGGCGTTCGCCGCCGCTGATGGCGGTGTAGATGCTGCCGGCCAGGTGGGCGATGCCCAGGGCGTCCAGGCACGCGCGGGCCAGTTGGCGGTCGCGCGGGCCTGGGGCGGAGAAACGGCCTATGTGCGCGGCCCGGCCCATCAGCACCACCTCTTCCACCGTGAAAGGGAACAGGCCCGTATGCGCCTGCGGCACGTAGCCAACGCGGCGGGCCAGGGCATTGCGGGGCCAGGCGTTCACGGGGCGGCCACACACCAGCGCCTGGCCTGACAGCGGTGGCGTCAAGCCGAGCAAGGTGCGCAACAGCGTGGTTTTGCCGCAGCCGTTGGCGCCCAGCAGGCAAAGCACCTCGCCCGCGGCCAGCGTGAAGTCCAGCCCCTGTGCCACGGTGCGGCGGCCGTGGCCAATGGCCAGAGCCTGCGCAGACAGCACCGCCGCGTCGGCTGGGGCTGCCGAGGTGGCCGTGGAGGCTGTGCTGGCCATGCGGCCTGGGTCCGTTTGGCCGCCCGCGTTCATGCGCGCCTCCCGGTGCGTGCCAGCAGAAACAGGAAAAAAGGCGCCCCCACCAGCGCGGTCAGAATGCCCAGCGGCAGCTCAATGCTGGCCACCGTGCGCGCCAGCGTGTCGGCCGCCACCAGAAAGCCGCCGCCCAGCAGCAGCGAAGTAGGCAGCAGCCGCGAAAAGTCTGGCCCCACGAGCAGGCGCGCCACATGCGGCACCACCAGCCCCACCCAGCCGATGATGCCCGCCAGGGAGACTGCGGCTGCCGTGGCCAGCGTGGCGGCGGCCACCAGCAGCAGGCGCAGCCGCGCCACGGGCACGCCCAGCGCCTGCGCTTCTTCGTCAGACAGGCTCAGCAGGTTGATGCGCCAGCGCAGCAGGGCCATGGGCAACAGTCCGATCAGCAGCGCGGGCAGTGTGGCGGCCAAGTCACCACGGGTGATGGTGTTCAACCCACCCATGAGCCAGAAGGTGATGGAAGGCAGCTGCGTGGTGGGGTCGGCCAGGGTTTTGATCAGGGCAATGCCCGCGCCCAGCAGTGCACCCACGGCCACCCCCGCCAGCACCAGCACCAGCACCGGGTCATGCCGGCGCACCAGCGCGGCAATGCCCAGCACCGTGCCCACGGCAGCCAATCCGCCAGCAAAAGCCAGCGCCTGCACGCCCGCCAGCGGCCAGCCCATGTAAATGCCCAGCACGGCCCCCAGCCCGGCGCCGGCGGACACGCCCAGAATGTCTGGCGACACCAGCGGGTTGCGAAACATGCCCTGATAAGCCGCGCCTGCGGCGGCCAGCACCGCGCCCACCAGCAGGCCCGCGGCCACGCGCGGCAGGCGGATGTTCCACAACACGATTTCAGCCGCAGGCGCCAGTCCGGAAGGAGAGCCGCCCAAGCGGGCGCTGACGGCACGCCAGAGGTCGCCAGGCGCCAAGGCAAACTGCCCCGCCGCCAGCGCGGCCAGAACCACGGCCGCCAGCAATGCCAGCGCCAGCAGCCAGCCCGCCGTGGGAGCCAGGCCCGCCCAGCCAGCCGCCGCGCGCGCAAGTGCGGCCATGCGTTCCGGCGAAACGCCCTGCGGCGGGTGCGCTACCTGCTCGCCATGTGAATGTTTTTTCTTCTGCATGAATGGTGGTCAGCGCCGGTTCACGGATCAAGGCTGAACAGGCATTGGCAAATGCCGCTGCGTTGCGTGACACTGGCGCGGAATATACGAGCGGATAGAGCGGTTGATGCCACGAAGCATGGTGCAAGACAACGTGCCTTGGCTTGGGCGCGCCAAGGTCATGATGGCGCGATCCGGGGTCTGCCGGGGCCAGGGTTCAAGCAGGTGGTACGCCTCTTCCTCGTACCCATATTGAAAAATCGTCCAAAGCGAAGGCGTTTGGCCTACTCGTCAAACCGTTCAGTCAGACCGTTCAAAACGGCAGTCCGACGATGACGCTGGAAGCCTTGAACATGGCCAGAGCGGGTGTGCCGGGCGTCAGGGCCAGGGCTTCGCTGCTGGCGCGGGTGACGGTGGCCGTGATGGTGGCGCCGTCCGCCAGGGCCAGTGTGACTTCGGCATTCACCGCGCCTGGCCGCACGCGCGAGACCACGCCGTGCAGCTGGTTGCGTGCGGAAAAGCGCGCCGCCGCCGGAACCGCCGTGGCCACGATCACGGAGGAAGCCTTGACCAGCGCGAAAGCCTGCATGCCGGGCGCCAGCCCCAGGTGGCGCGTGCTGCCGCAGGTGACGGCGGCCACGATGGGGGCGGGCAGGCCGGGCACTTGCAAGCTCACCATGTCGTTGGCGGCGCCGGGCGTGACTTTCTGAACGGTGCCGAAGAACTGGTTGCGCGCGCTGGTTTGCATGCTCATGCGCTGCAGGAGGGAGAAGTCGTCCAGCAGCCCGTCCACGGCCTGGCGGTTAAGCTGCTCAATGAAGCGGCGGTGCGCTTGCTCAATGTGGCGGAAGTTGCGCACCAGCTTCTGCCCGCGTGGCGTCAGCCGTGTCCCGCCGCCGCCCTTGCCGCCCACCAGGCGTTCCACCAGCGGCTCGCCCGCCATCGTGTTCATGGCGTCAATGGCATTCCAGGCGGCCTTGTAGCTCATCTTCATGGCCTTGGCCGCCTGCGTGATGGAGCCGCACTCGGCCACCAGCGCCAGCAAGGCCACGCGGCCCGCCCCGCCAAAGCTGGCGCCATCCATGGTCATCCATACCGAGCCGTGCAGTGCCATTTGCGGAAAGCCTGTTGTCATGCCCGAACCCTTTGCAGTTTTTCTTGAAGCACCCCTCATCGTGGCGCCCAGCCAGTGTAAAAGCCCGCCAGGCGCGGCCCGCATGACTTGAAAAGCCGCGATGGCAGCCGCAACTGGCAGCCATGACTACCTTGAACGCTCTTCCCCGCAGCACTGTAGTGCTGGCGCAGTTGCTGGAGCGCCTGGAATCCAGCCGCCAGCCCGTGGATGCGCACCAGTACCGCCATGTGGCAAGCCGTCTGGCCGAGGCGCTGGCCGATGCGCAAGCGGACGCGGGCTTGCTGCTGCAAGCCTGCCGGCCAGCCGCCGAGCTGTATGAAAATCTGCACTACGCCACCGCTGGCTTGTGCCGTTCGCCGCTGGAGGCTGCCATGCGCGCCGAAGCCGCAGCGCGTGCCGCCATTGACGCCGCCCGCCGCAAACCAGCGGCCACACCGCCAGATGCCGCTCTGGGCACTTGATCGGTTGCGGCGCTCGCAAGCCCCTTGCCGGGCCGTCTGGGGTTCGCTTGCTCCCTGCTCCAAATCGCTTCTTGCCCGCTTGCGCCCAGGCTGTGAACTTGAAAGTCTTGACATGAACGAAGCCCTGCACATTGTTTGCCCGCATTGCCACACCACCAACCGGGTGCGTCCGCAGCACCTGGGCAATGGGCCCGATTGCGGGCAGTGCCACCGCCCGCTGTTCACGGGGCAGCCCCTGGCGCTGGATGACGCGGCCGCTTTCGACAAGCACGTGGCGCGCAGCCACATCCCCGTGCTGGTGGATTTTTGGGCGCCCTGGTGCGGCCCTTGCCGCATGATGGCTCCGGCGTTCGAGCAGGCGGCGGCGCAGCTGGAGCCCCATGTGCGCGTGGCCAAGGTCAATACCGAGGCCGCACAGGCGCTGGCAGCGCGCTATCAAATCCGAAGCATTCCCACGCTGGCCCTGTTCATGAACGGGCGCGAGGTGGCGCGCCAGGCGGGGGCCATGACCCATCCCGCGCACATCGTCCAGTGGGCGCGCGCGCATGGCGGCGTGGGGCTGTCCGGGCAGGTGTAGAACCTGTTCAAAATCCCTGCGCCCCAGTCAATCAAGCGGATTGGGGCGGTGTCTGTGGCGCAAGTAAAACTTGCCAATAGCGCGCGCTATCTACGCGCTAGCACGCGCTATTGGCCGCCTGATGTGTACCAGAGATGGCGCCCTGCATCCCACCCCAAACCGCCTGTTGCCCACTCGCGCAGAGACTTTGGACAGATTCCTAGAACCTGTTCAAAATCTTTTTGCCAATTTGTCTATGCTCGTTGCATGAGAGCGAAATACCCAAGCGATATCAGCCCAGAGCAATTTGA
>RQYR01000040.1 GCA_003859965.1 Comamonadaceae bacterium OH2545_COT-014
CCTGCGCCGATATGAGCCTGCGCCGATATGAGCCTGCGCCGATATGAGCCTGCGCCGATATGAGCCTGCGCCGAAACCGCCTCCGCGCCCGAGGCTCACGCCTCGGCGGCACCGGCATCCGCCGCTGCCGGTCGCCCGGCAATGCCGAGCGACTCGCGGACGCGGTTTTCAATCTCGCGGGCCAGTTCGGGGTTTTCTCGCAGGAACTCGCGGGCGTTGTCGCGGCCCTGGCCGATTTTTTCGCCGTTGTAGGCATACCAGGCGCCGCTTTTGTCGATGACCTTGGCTGTCACGCCCATGTCGATGATCTCGCCCTCACGGCTGATGCCCTGGCCGAAAAGAATGTCGAACTCGGCCTGCTTGAAAGGCGGGCTGACCTTGTTCTTCACCACTTTCACGCGCGTTTCGTTGCCAATGGCCTCGTCGCCTTTCTTGATCTGGCCAACGCGGCGGATGTCCAGGCGCACGCTGGCGTAGAACTTCAGCGCGTTGCCGCCGGTGGTGGTTTCGGGGCTGCCGAACATCACGCCGATCTTCATGCGGATCTGGTTGATGAAGATGACCGTGCAGTTGGTCTTTTTGATGGTGGCGGTGAGCTTGCGCAGCGCCTGGCTCATCAGGCGCGCTTGCAGGCCGGGGAGCTGGTCGCCCATTTCGCCCTCGATCTCGGCCTTGGGCACGAGCGCAGCCACCGAGTCCACCACCACCAGGTCAATCGCGCCGGAGCGCACCAGCGAATCGACGATTTCCAGCGCCTGCTCGCCGGTATCGGGCTGGCTGATGAGCATGTCCGAGAGCTTGACGCCCAGTTTTTCGGCGTAGGCCGTGTCCAGCGCATGCTCGGCATCGATGAAGGCGCAGGTGCCGCCCAGCTTTTGCATCTCGGCAATCACTTGCAGCGTGAGCGTGGTCTTGCCCGAGCTTTCAGGGCCGTAGATCTCGATCACCCGGCCGCGCGGCAGGCCGCCCACGCCCAGTGCCACGTCCAGCCCCAGCGAGCCGGTGGAAACCACCTGAATGTCCTCCACCTGCTCCCCCTCGCCCAGACGCATGATGGTGCCTTTGCCGAACTGCTTTTCAATCTGTGCCAGCGCGGCTTGCAACGCCTTGGCTTTTTCGGCGGCGTCGGGGTGTTTGGCGATGTCCACGGTTTTTTTTCCTTTTCCTGTCAACGGTTGTTTATGTCAGCATCAAGCTGGATGCATGAACAGGACTGTATATCAATACATTGATTCAAGACAACGGAAATTAAAGTCAGTTTTCCTTACCATTGCACCGTGAACGCCTTGTCTGCCATCTCCCCGCCTGACGACCGCTGGCGCCAAACCCATCTGGGCCGCCTGCTGGGCCACGCCATGCGCCGCTTTGACGCGCGCGTGCTGCAACTCATGGCCCACAGCGAAGAAGCGCCGCTGGCGCTGTCCAACCTGGCCGCGCGCGACAAGGTGGGGGCGGCGCACGTTCACATCACCCGGCACCTGTCGCTGCAAGGCTCCCGCCTGACGGAGCTGGCCCAGGCCGCCGGCATGAGCAAGCAGGCCATGGGCGATTTGGTGGACCAGTGCGAGGCCTGGGGCCTGGTGGCGCGCGAGGCCGACCCGCTGGACGCCCGCGCCCGCCGCATCGTGTTCACCGCCGCCGGCCTGGCCTGGCTGGCGGCCTTCAAGGCCGCGGTGGCGCAGGCCGAACACGAGTTCCGCGCCGCCGTGGGCGACGACGTGGCCACCGTGGTGGCGCTGGGGCTGGAGGCCTATGGCGCCGGCGCTTGAGGCTGCGCGGCATGGCAGGGCAAACGCTACCAAAACAATAGCTTTCTAGGCCCTAAAATAGTGCCGTAGCGCCATTTTTCAAAGGTATCGCCATGCGCATTCTGATTGCCGAAGACGACCAGGTTCTGGCCGATGGCCTGATGCGCAGCCTGCGCGCGGCCGGCGCCGTGGTGGACCACGTGGCCAGCGGCGCCGATGCGGACGCCGTGTTGCTGGCCAATGACCAGTTCGACCTGCTCATTCTCGACCTGGGCTTGCCCCGCATGCACGGGCTGGAGGTGCTGCGGCGCCTGCGCGCGCGCGGGCAAACGCTGCCGGTGCTCATCCTCACCGCGGCCGACAGCGTGGAAGAGCGCGTGAAAGGGCTGGACCACGGCGCCGACGACTACATGGCCAAGCCCTTTGCCCTGAGCGAGCTGGAAGCGCGCGTGCGGGCGCTGGCGCGGCGCGGCATGGGCGCGGCCACCTCGGTCATCCGGCATGGCCCGCTGGAATACGACCAGACCGGCCGCGTGGCCACCATCGAGGGGCGGATGATCGAGCTGTCCGCGCGCGAGCTGAGCCTGCTTGAAGTGCTGCTGCAACGCAGCGGCCGCCTGGTCAGCAAAGACCAGCTGGTGGAGCGCCTGTGCGAATGGGGCGACGAAGTGACCTACAACGCCATCGAGGTGTACGTTCACCGCCTGCGCAAGAAGATCGAGAAAGGGCCGATCCGCATCGCCACGGTGCGCGGGCTGGGCTACTGCCTGGAAAAAATCGACGAAAGCACGCCGCCGCCCGGCCCGGCCGCCAACTGAAACGCCCGAGCCGCCCGCGCCATGAAGATATTTCAGCGCACCCAGCGTTCGCTGTTCGGCGAAATCCTGGACTGGATGCTCACCCCTTTGCTGCTGCTCTGGCCCGTCAGCCTGGCGCTGACCTGGCTGGTGGCGCAGAGCCTGGCCGACAAACCGTTTGACCGCGCCCTCGTCTACAACGTGCAAACGCTGGCCCGCTTCGTGGAAACCGGCGCGGGCGGACAGGTGCGCTTTTCACTGTCGCAACCCGCCAGCGAACTGCTGCGCGCCGACGACGCCGACATGGTCTATTACCAGGTGCTGGACGGTCAGGGCCGCTTTCTCAGCGGCGAACGCGAATTGCCCGCCCCCCCTGCCCCGCCCCTGCCGACCCTTGAAGACGGCGTGCAACTGCGCGACGGCGAAATGCGCGGCCTGCCCGTGCGCATCGCCGCCCTGTGGGTGCAGCCCGTGGACGCCGCCCAGCCCCTGGCGCTGGTGCAAGTGGCCGAAACGCGCGAAAAGCGCAGCGTGCTGGCCACCGAAATCATCAAAGGCGTGATGCTGCCGCAGTTCGCCATCCTGCCCCTGGCCGTGCTGCTGGTGTGGATGGCGCTGGTGCGCGGCATCAAGCCCCTGTCGGCGCTGGAAGCACGCATCCAAGCCCGCCGCAGCGACGACCTTTCACCGCTGGACGAAGGCGCCGTGCCCATGGAAGTGGCGCCCCTGGTGGCCTCCGTCAACGGGTTGCTCACCCGCCTGAAAGACTCCATCGCCACCCAAAAGCGCTTTCTGGCCGACGCCGCCCACCAGCTCAAAACCCCGCTGGCCGGCCTGCGCATGCAGGCCGACCTGGCCCGGCGCGAAGGCGCCAGCGCCGACGACCTGAAACACTCGCTCGAACAAATCGGCCGCGCCAGCGTGCGCGCCACCCACACCGTCAACCAGCTGCTGGCGCTGGCCCGCGCCGAAAGCGGCGCCGCCGCGCTCACCCGCCAGCCGTGCGACCTGGCCCAGCTCACGGTGGACGTGGTGCGCGAAGCCGTGCCGCGCGCACTGGCGCGCCGTGTGGACCTGGGTTACGACGGCGCCGAACCCGGCACGCCCGGCTGCCAGGTCACCGGCAACGCCACCCTGCTCAGGGAACTGGTGCGCAACCTGGTGGACAACGCCATCAACTACGCCCCCACCGACGGCGGGCAGCCCGCCATCGTCACCGCGCGCGTGCTGGCCAGCGCGCACCGCCATGCGCCGCGGCTGCAAGTGGAAGACAACGGCCCCGGCATTGCCGAGGCCGAGCGCGAGCTGATCTTCCAGCCCTTCTATCGCGCACTGGGCACCAATGTCGATGGCTCCGGCCTGGGCCTGCCCATCGTGCGCGAAATTGCCCAGCAACACGGCGCCAGCGTGCGCGTGGAAGACACCCACCCCGGCCAGCAGCCGCCCGGCGCGCGCTTCACGGTTCACTTTCAGGCCGACGCCGCGTCACCCGAAGCGCCCGGAACGGCTGGAGCGACAGGCACGCCGGGGCTGCAGCCCGTGCCAGGCGGCCCCAGCGCCCCCGCACGGGGCGGCCGAGCGTGACAGCGCCGCCCTATCGCCTGGGCAGCGCCCTGCCTGCTCCTGAAAAAAATAGCTACTTGCCCCCAACCCAAAACCCTTCCTTGCCCTGCGCTGCCGCCCATGCGCCTTTGCCGGCCTCAGCCGACAGCACGTGGGCAAAGCGCCTGCGGGCAAGTCGGGCAAAAGCGCAGCGGCGGCCCCAGCCATTGGCCCCGGCCACGCACCCGCCGCCCTTTCACGCAAAGAAAAAGCCGCGCCTTCCTTGCGAAAAGCGCGGCCCTTCCAGAGCGGCCGCCAGCGCGCCGCTCGGCGCTGCGTGAACGCATCAAGCCGTCATGCCGTCATCTGCATCCCGGGCGCCGGGCCGCGCCAGCGTCCAGCGCACCAGCCGGCCGCCGCTGAACTCAGCGGTGACGCTGGAGCCGCCGGGGTCGCGCCAGCGGTACACCTCGGGCATGGCCTCGTCTGGCGACAGGCGCTCGCCCAGCGATTGTGTCAGCGCCACCACATGCAGCAGCGGCAGGCGCGGGCGCAGCTTGGCATTGAGCATGACGGCGCTGCCCACATAGCCCATGGGGCGGTTGGCCGCGCGCTTCATCACGGTGATGAGCCGCGTGTAATGCAGCAGCGCCCACAGCACCAGCGCGCTGGCGGCCAGCGCCACACCGGGCCAGCCGCCCGCCTGCCAGGCGCCCGCCAGCAGCGCCAGCAGGCCCAGCGGCGCCAGCACGCGCATGGCGTTCACCGGGCGCCCCCGCATGCCAAGCCAAAACGGCTTTTCAGGCCGTAGATACGGCCCAAGCAGCTATTAAAAACAGAGCAAATAACGGTCATTTGACCATTTGCTCCACCTTGCGGCGCAGGGCGCGCTGGCGGCGTTGTTCTTCGTCCCAGTCATGCAAGATGGCGCGCAGCAGCGCCACGGCCATCAGCACCAGCACCAGCATGAACGGCAGGGCAAAGACGATGGTGGCCGTCTGCACGGCCTTCAGCCCGCCCGCCATCAGCAGCGCCAGCGCAATGCCGGACACCAGCACGCCCCACACGATCTTGCTGCGGTTGGGCGGGGCCGGGTTGCCCTTCTGGCTCATGGTGGCCAGCACCAGCGTGGCCGAATCGCCCGAGGTGATGAAGAAGATCACCACCAGCAGCGTGGCCACCACCGTCGTGAGGCCTGCCAGCGGCAGCTGGCCCAGCAGCTCGAACAGCGCCAGCGACGAATCCTTGGCCGCCACTTCAGCCAGCGGCACGCCCTGGAAGATTTCCATGTTCAGCGCAGCGCCGCCAAACACCGCGAACCAGACAAAGCCCACCAGCGTCGGCGCGATCACCACGCCCAGCAGGAACTCGCGGATGGTGCGCCCGCGCGACACGCGCGCGATGAACAGGCCCACGAAGGGCGACCATGCAATCCACCAGGCCCAGTAGAAGATGGTCCAGCCGCCCACCCAGCCCGAATCACGGAACGGCGTCAGGCGCAGGCTCATGCGCACGAACTCGGTGAGATAGTTGCCCAGGGTATTGGAAAACGTCTCCAAAATGGCCACCGTCGGCCCGAAGGCAAACACCGCCAGCGCCAGCCCGGCAGCGGCCAGCAGGTTGGCCTGCGACAGCCACTTCACCCCGCGCTCCACGCCCGTGACCGCCGAGCCGACGAACAGCAGCGTCACCACGATGATGATGCCCGCCTGCGAAGCCTTGCCCATCGGCAGGCCAAACACCGTGTGCAGGCCGCTGTTGATCTGCGCCGCGCCCATGCCCAGCGAAGCCGCCACGCCAAACGCCGTGGCCACCACCGCCATGATGTTGAACACCGGCGACAGGCTGCGCGCCCAGCGCCAGGGCAGCGTTTCCGTGGCCGAACTCACCAGCGACGGGCTGCCGCGCCGGAACTGGAAGAACGCAATAGCCAGCGCCACCACGCCATAAATGGCCCAGGGGTGCAGCCCCCAGTGGAAGAAGGAATAGCGCATGGCGGCATTGGCCGCCTCCGGCGTCTTGGCCGCAATACCCGGCGGCGGCGCGCCGTAATGCGACAGCGGCTCGGCCACGCCCCAGTACACCAGACCAATGCCCATGCCAGCGGCAAACAGCATGGCGAACCAGGCCGGGCCGGAAAACTCCGGCTCATCGTCCTCAGCGCCCAGCTTCAGGTCGCCATAGCGGCTGAAGGCCAACACCACGGCCAGCACCACCAGCGCCAGCACCACCCATAGGTACAGCCAGCCGAAGTTGCGCGTAATCAGCGCCAGCGCCTGGTCAAACACCGCCCCCAGCGTGGCGGGAGACAGCAGCCCCCACAGCACGATGGCGGCAATGATGCCGGCGGAAACCATCATTTCCATCCAAAGCCTCCTTTGAAGTTGTCAGGCCCGCACGTCGCGCCCCGGCCAGGGGACGGGCGCAAGCCCTTTGGTTGAGCCGGCTGCGGCTGCCCGTGAGGCAGCCCTGCGGCAAGGCAGGCGGCCCGGCAAGCCGCCCATGAGAAGAGGCGTCGATTATGCAAGGGCCGCCACAGCGTCACGCCACGCCCGCGCCACGGTCCCGTTCACGGCTTCTTTTCAAGGTTTGCCGGCACATGGGCCGCCGCCCCGCCGCCCACCGGAAACAGGCGGAAAAGAGCGCCCCTGGCGGCCGCCCCGAAGCGCGTCAGGCCCAAGACACAAAAGACGCCACCGCAAAGCGCCCCGCCATGCCCCGCGCCTTCCGGCGGCGGGCCTTGCGCGCCCGCGCCGCATCCAGCGGCTATCATGCCCACCCTATGTACCCATCGGGCAATCTTTTCCAGGCACGCGCACGGCGCGCCACGGCATGGCAGGCTGTGGCGGGGCGCCGCACGGCCGCACTCGCCTGAGCCCGGTGGTCACCCCCTTTTCCCTTGTCCGCAGCCACGCCTTCTGACCACCGGGCCGCCCGCCTTGCCCCAGGCGCTGCTTTTTCCGTTTCAGGAGCTGGCCATGACAAGCCCCATCCATTGCCCATCTTCCCCCCTGCTGCGCACATTGACCGAGCTGGACCACGTGCGCCTTTCCAACCTGCTGCGCCGCGACATCAGCGGCCCGCTGGCCGCGCAAGTGGCGGACGTGATCGACAACGCCGATCTCGTGCCTTCGGCCAGCATTGACGCCGACATCGTGACCATGCGCAGCCGCGTGCGCCTGCGCGACACTGCCACCGGCGCCGAACGCACGCTGACCCTGAGCTACCCCGACGCCGCCGACGCCGCCCAAGGCAGCATCTCGGTGCTCTCGCCCATCGGCATGGCCCTGCTGGGGCTGCGCACGGGCGACGTGGTCGAATGGCACGGCGCCGGCGGCCAGGCCACCCGCGCCCGGATCGTGGCCGTGGAATACCAGCCCGAGGCCAGCGGCGAATACACCACCTGAGCCTAGGCGGGCTGCTGGCAGCCAAGACGCCCCCAACAGGCCGGCGAAAGCCGCCTGCCTTCCGCGCCCGACGGCTCAACGCAAAGTTGCAAGCAAATGCAATAAAAAAACGCTTCGTGCATGCTGCACGGCGAGAGGGAAAGTGTTACGACACCACGCCGTACACCTGTTTCCGTTTGATACGCCGCTCAGTATGATGCAAATTGCTTCATTTTTTGTTTACAGAGGAACAGCGATATGTCCATCGTTTCCCGAACCTTTCACCGCCTGCCGCTGGCCAGCGCCCTGCTGGCCACGCTGTACGCGGCCCCGGCGCTGGCCGCCAATGTGGACCTCACCTCCACCGTCACGGCGCCGTCCAGCCTCAACACCCTGAAGCCGTTCCAGCTGACAGTTCGTTACGGCAATGGCCCGGGGGGCGCAGCCACCAATGCGCAGGTAGCCATTCCGCTGCCCGCCAACCTGTATGACGTGAGCGTGGCCAGCGTCAATGCCACGGGCGGTGCAGTCTGCCCGGGCGTGGGAGACATTCAGGATGTGCCAACTGCCCTGACCACGAACGCCACCACGCCGATGACTGCCACCATCGCCAGCCTGCCTGGCGGCGGCACTTGCGAGATCACGTTCAACGTCACGGCCCTGACCGCCAACACCTACACCTTCCGCGCGCAGATCCAGCCTGGCGCAGGTGACACGGAAGCCGCGCCCGCCACCAACAACTCCCAGACCAACGTCACCATCACCAAGCCCAAGGCCGAGGTGAGCGTGGAAAAAACCATTGTCAGCGGTGCAACGCGCACCGGCACAGGCACCAACAACCTGCCGCAGTGGAGGGCCACGGGCCATGAGATTGTTTACAAGCTGACCTACACCAACCATTCCCCCGACCTGGACCTGCCACTGAGCGTGCTGCAAGACCAGTGGACGGATGGCGAGTCGCACCAGACGCTGAACCGCCTCAAGAGCGCAACCACCGTGCTGGGCGGCCTGGGCAAGCAGGGATGCGAGAAGTCCAACCCTGATTCAGTCTGCCCGACCCTGACCCCCATCAACGCGCCCAACTATTCGGCCGGCAGCGCCACGCCGCTGGCGATGAACCTGGTCGCCAGCAAAGCCGTGCTGAAGGCCAACTCCAGCATCGACATCTATTACACCCGCACCTACGAGCCAGCCACTTGCGGCGAAGTGAAGCTGCGCAATGGCACGCAGTGGCAGGTCAATACCCGCAACAATGCGCTGGACGTGACGCTGCGCAACGGCGGCTACTCGGCCGTGGAAACCACTTTCCCGCAAGCCAAGCCCTGCGTGGGCATCACGATCAAGCCGGAAGTGACCAAAACCCTGGACAAAGTCACCCGCGCCGATGGCAGCGATGCGCCCCTCTCCAAAAAAGGCAACTTCCTCATCAGTGAAGATGGCGACACGGCCCACTTCACCATCACGCTCAAGGGCGATGCGACCCACACCCTGCCGGTGCGGATCGCTGACGGCCTGCGCAACCTCACCGCAGGCAGCAACCAGCCCACCTTCTATCCCAAGCAAGCCAATGTGGGCGGCGTGGACAAACCCAGCGTGCGCTACACACTCAGCGTGGACAGCTGCCAGATCGCCGGCGGCACGCCCGGCGCCCAGAAGAGCACCTGCCCGGGCGGTGAGTGGCAGCAGACCGGCGGCGCGCCCAAAGTGCTGGTCACGGACCGTTCGGCCAGCGAAAACTACGGCAGCAAGGGCGACGTGACCATGACGCTGGGTGCAGCCGAAACCATCACGCTCAAGCTCAGCCTCAAGTACAACGTCAGCCATCCCGATCCGGCCAGCGGCCTGAAGCTGTGCCGCGCCAACCTGGACAACATCGCGAACTACCTCGAATTCATCGTCTCGCAAGACGCAGTGCTGGAGCAGGGGCAAATCTATGAAGGCGGCGCCTATCTGCGCGCCGACACCACCAAAACTCCGCTGGAGCTGCTGACCGACAACACGCCGCGCTGCGTGAACCTGACGGCCGCCAAAACCCTGAGCAACACCACGCCCAAGGCCGGCGAGCCCTTTGAGTTCCATCTGGACTACACCAACAACACGTCTGACAGCACACGGGTCACCATCCCGGCCGCCAGCCCGCACAACGCGGCTTCCGTGGCGGAAATCAACCCGCTGAAGGATCTGGTAGTCACCGACGAGCTGGGCAGCCACTTCGAGCCCGAGGCCGTGAGCTGCAAAGTAACCTCCGACCCCACCAAGCACCCAGCCACGGCGCCAACCGTGAGCCTGGCTGACATCACGGGGCCCAACAACACCTTCAAGGCCACCATCCCCAGCATGGACAGCGGTGCCGTGGTGCGCTGCACCATCCGCGGCAAGGTCAACGCACCGGGCTCTTACGCCAACATCACCCGGATTGACCTGCCAGCCAGCAACACCGCCCTGGCAGAGACAGTGCTGACCGACAACGAGGCCAAGCAGAACTACCCCATCGTGGGGCCGGAAGTGAACCTGACCAAGGTCATCGACGGCGCCACGCCCTTCACCCCGGGCGGCCCCATCACCTACGTGATCACGGCCACCAACATCAGCGCCACGGAACCCGCCGATGGCACGGTGATCAGCGACACCTTCCCGCCCGAGCTGCAAAACCCGAGCTGGGAGTGCGTGGCCGCAGGCGGCGCCGCATGCCCCAATGCCAACGGCGCCGCCAACCTCAATGAAACCATTGCCACCTTCCCGGTGGGCGGCAGCCTGACCTACACCGTGAAAGGCACGGTAGATGCCGCGGCCATCAGCATCGTGAACACGGCGCAAGCCACGCCGCGCGCGGGGCTGGGTGGTTTCCGCCGCTGCAGCACCGACCCCAACGCTGCGGCCGCGCCCAACTGCACGTCCACTGCGGCTGCTGGCGCAGGCGCCAATGCCCCGCACGTCACGATCGCCAAGAAAGCAGGCGCAGCCACCGTAGCAGCGGATGGCACGGCCACCTTCACCGTGGAGGCCACAGCCGTGGGCGCCCATGCCGCCAACGGCGCCAAGCTGGCCGACCCCATGGCCGCCGACTTCGAAAGCCAGGAGTGGACCTGCACCGCCACCGGCGGTGCGGTGTGCCCCAATGCCAATGGCAACGGCAATATCGACGAAACCATTGCCACCTTCCCCGCTGGCGGCAAGCTGACCTATACCGTGACAGCCAAGGCCAAAGCCGGTCTGGCAGCCAACCGTGACATCACCAACACGGCCTCCATTACGCCGCCCGCCGGCGGCACCTGCGAACCAGCTTCGGCAAGCGCAACCGCTTGCAGCGCAGAGGCGACGGTACGCACGCCGCCCCCGCCGCCTGCAGGCAATGTGACGGCCGTGCCTGTCAACTCGCCCTGGATGCTGTTGAGCCTGATGGCCCTGGTGGCTGGCCTGGCTGGTGGCATGGCCCGCCGCCAGCGGCGCTAAAAATCCTTGGCTGCGCTGACCCGTATGCCGCCCGGCATGCAGGGTTGACCCAAGGCAGAGGGCTCAAGCCCCGGGCACCCTGAGTGCCCTGCCATGAAAAACCCGGCTCACATGCCGGGTTTTTTCGTTGTGCAGGTAATCTCGCACCACGCGCCCCTAGCCACAAAGCAGCAGATTCACCCCCAAGAGCCCCGTTCCAATTCTTTTTCCGGCGGGCTATCCAGCGAATCAGGGCGGTTCGGGGCAATCTGCAGCGCCCGCAAAGCCATGCGGCCCCGATGCGCGGGGCCCCCGTGTATGCGCCGCTATGGAGGCGTATCTTGCGGCTATCCTGAGCCGCTGCTTGCCCGCATGCGCCGCGAGACTTGTAAACATTTGGCTGGCATTCACGTTCAGCTTTTCACCCCCCTCCGTCTGGTCGGGCTTTCTCCGGCTTTTATCGGAGGGGTCTCGTCCACTCACGCCCCGTGCAAAGCAATAGGCTGGCGACTCACCCCCCGGCCGCAGGCCGGGGCCGCGGGCCGAAGATGGCGGCGCCCACGCGCACCAGGGTGCTGCCGGCGGCAATGGCCGGGGCCAGGTCGGCGCTCATGCCCATGGACAAGGTGTCCATGCACGGCAAGGTTTGACGAATCTGGTCAAAAAGCGCCCTGGTGGCCGTATGTACGGCCTGGGAAGCTACTGAATCTGTAGCAATTTCCGGAATGGTCATCACCCCCCGCAGGCGCAGGCCCGGCAGGGCGGCCACGGCCTGGGCCAGCGCGGCGGCCTCGTGCGGCGGCACGCCGGACTTGGTGGCGCCGCCGTCGATGTTGACCTGGATGCACACGTTCAGCGGGGCCAGGTGCGCCGGGCGCTGGGCCGAGAGCCGTTCGGCGATCTTGAGCCGGTCGATGGTGTGCGCCCAGTCAAAGTGTTCAGCCACCAGCCGCGTCTTGTTGCTCTGGATGGGGCCGATGCAGTGCCACTGCAGGGGCAGGTCGGCCAGCGCCGCCATCTTGGCCACGGCTTCCTGGATGTAGTTTTCGCCAAAGGCCCGCTGGCCGGCGGCGTGGGCGGCGCGCACGGCCTCGGCCGGGTGCGTCTTGGAGACAGCCAGCAGCGTGACTTCATCCACACGGCGGCCGGCGGCGGCGCAGGCCGTTGCAATCCGTTCACGCACATGGTGGAGGTTGTGGGCGATCGTCGTCATAATGCCCGCAGCGTATCAAACTGCAACCTCTGCAAGCGTTGCCCCAACCCGAGGATTTCCGCGTGGACATCACCCAGCTCCTGGCCTTCAGCGTCAAAAACAAGGCTTCCGACCTTCACCTCTCCGCCGGGCTGCCGCCCATGATCCGCGTGCATGGCGACGTGCGCCGCCTGAACGTGGAGCCGCTGGATCACAAGCAGGTGTTCGCCATGCTGTACGACATCATGAACGACAGCCAGCGCAAGGTTTACGAAGAAAACCTGGAGGTGGACTTTTCGTTCGAAATCGAGGGGCTGGCGCGCTTTCGCGTCAACGCCTTCAACCAGAACCGGGGCGCGGCCGGGGTGCTGCGCACCATTCCCAGCAAGATCCTGACGCTGGAGCAGCTCAACGCCCCGCGCATTTTTGGCGATCTGGCGCTCAAGCCGCGCGGGCTGGTGCTGGTCACCGGCCCCACGGGCTCGGGCAAGTCCACCACGCTGGCGGCCATGATCAACCACCTGAACGAGCAGGAATACGGCCACGTGCTCACGGTGGAAGACCCGATCGAATTCGTGCACGAAAGCAAGAAGTGCCTGATCAACCAGCGCGAGGTGGGCCCGCACACCTTGAGCTTTGCCAACGCCCTGCGTTCGGCCTTGCGCGAAGACCCGGACGCGATTCTGGTGGGCGAGATGCGCGACCTGGAAACCATCCGCCTGGCCATGACCGCCGCCGAAACGGGCCACTTGGTGTTCGGCACGCTGCACACCAGCAGCGCGGCCAAGACGATTGACCGCATCATCGACGTGTTCCCCGCCGAGGAAAAGGAAATGGTGCGCGCCATGCTGTCCGAATCGCTGGTGGCCGTGATCTCGCAGACACTGTGCAAAACCAAGGACGGCCAGGGCCGCGTGGCCGCGCACGAAATCATGCTGGGCACCCCCGCCATCCGCAACCTGATCCGCGAGGCCAAGGTGGCGCAGATGTATTCAGCCATCCAGACCGGACACAGCCAGGGCATGCAGACGCTGGACCAGAACCTCACCGAGCTGGTGCGCCGCAACGTCATCAGCTCGGCCGAGGCGCGCGCCAAGGCCAAGATTCCGGAAAACTTCCCCGGCTAACGGCGGGGCGCCCCAGGCTTTTGAGAGAAAAAAGCCTTTCAGGCACACCCATCAAAGGCCCGAAACTATATTTTTCATAGTAACCAGACTTTCAGGGACCACCGGCACATGGAACGCGATCAGGCCAGCAAATTCATTCACGACCTGCTCAAGCTGATGCTCACGCGCAAGGGCAGCGACCTGTTCATCACCGCCGACTTCCCGCCCGCCATCAAGGTGGACGGCAAAGTCACCAAGGTGTCGGCACAGCCGCTCACGGCCGCCCACACGCTGGCGCTGGTGCGCAGCGTGATGAACGACAAGCAGGCCGCCGAGTTCGAGCGCACCAAGGAATGCAACTTCGCCATCGCCCCGGCCGGCATCGGGCGCTTCCGCTGCAACGCCTTCGTGCAGGCGGGCAAGGTGGGCATGGTGCTGCGCGTGATTCCGCAGGAGCTGCCCACCATCGACGGCCTGGGCATGCCGCAGATCCTGAAAGACGTGGCCATGAGCAAGCGCGGCCTGACCATCCTGGTGGGCGCCACCGGCTCCGGCAAATCCACCACGCTGGCGGCCATGGTGGACTGGCGCAACCTCCACAGCTACGGCCACATCATCACCGTGGAAGACCCGGTGGAATTCGTGCACCCGCACAAGAACTGCATCGTGACCCAGCGCGAGGTCGGCATCGACACCGAGGGCTGGGAAGCCGCGCTGAAAAACACGCTGCGCCAGGCGCCCGACGTGATCCTGATGGGCGAAATCCGCGACCGCGAAACCATGGAACACGCCGTGGCCTTTGCCGAAACCGGCCACCTGTGCCTGGCCACGCTGCACGCCAACAGCGCCAACCAGGCGCTGGACCGCATCATCAACTTCTTCCCCGAAGAGCGGCGCCAGCAGCTGCTGATGGACTTGTCGCTGAACCTGCGCGCCCTCATCTCGCAGCGCCTGATTGCCAAGGAAGGCGGCAAGGGCCGCACAGCCGTGGTGGAGATCATGCTCAACTCCCCGCTGATTTCCGACCTGATCTTCAAGGGCGAAGTCACCGAGATCAAGGAGATCATGAAGAAAAGCCGCGAGCTAGGCATGCAAACCTTCGACCAGGCCCTGTTCGACGCCTTCGAGAACCACCTCATCAGCTACGAAGACGCGCTGCGCAACGCCGACTCGGCCAACGACCTGCGCCTGCAAATCAAGCTCACCAGCCAGCGCGCCAAGTCCACCGACCTGGCTGCGGGCACAGAGCATCTGACCATCGTGTGACCGTTGGGTGATGACTGCGCGCTATCCGCGCGCATGACCGGCCGCCTAGCCCTGACGGGCAGGCGGCTATGACAGAATGAACCCTCACCCGGCCCGGCGCCGGGTCATGGGGCGCCCGTCATGCAGGCGCCCGTCATGCAGGCGGCCAAGGGCCGCCGCGTCATTTCCGTCATCCCCTCATGGAGCCGCGCCCCATGCACACCACCCCCATCACCCCCAAAACCTACGAACCCGCGCCCGCCACGCCCGTCGCCTTCCTCGGCCTGGGCGTCATGGGCTACCCCATGGCGGCCCATCTGGCGCTGGCCGGGCACAGCGTCACCGTTTACAACCGCACGCCGGCCAAGGCCGAAGCCTTTTGCGCCCAACTGGCAGACACGGGCCGCGTGCGCCGCGCCCCCACCCCGCGCGAAGCCGCGGCCGGCGCGCGCATGGTGTTCTGCTGCGTGGGCAACGACGACGACCTGCGCGCCGTGGCGCTGGGCGAAACAGGCGCGTTTGCCGGCATGACGCCCGGCGCCATCTTCGTGGACCACACCACCGCCTCGGCCGGCGTGGCGCGCGAGCTGGACGCGCTGGCCCGCGCGCGCGGCCTGCACTTCATCGACGCGCCCGTCTCCGGCGGCCAGGCCGGCGCGCAAAACGGCGCGCTGACGGTGATGTGCGGCGGCGAGCAGGCCGCGTTTGATACGGCCAAGCCTGTGGCCATGGCCTTTTCACGCGCCTTCACCCTCATGGGCCCCAGCGGCGCGGGCCAGCTCACCAAAATGGTCAACCAGATCTGCATCGCCGGGCTGGTGCAGGCGCTGTCCGAAGCCGTGGCCTTCGGCCAGCGCGCAGGACTGGACATGCCCCAGGTGCTGGACGTGATCGGCAAGGGCGCGGCCCAGAGCTGGCAAATGGACAACCGCGGCAAGACCATGGCCGAGGACCGCTTCGACTTCGGCTTTGCCGTGGACTGGATGCGCAAGGACCTGGGCCTGGTGCTGGACGAGGCCAAGCGCAACGGCGCGCGCCTGCCCGTCACGGCGCTGGTGGACCAGTTCTACGCCGATGTGCAGCGCATGGGCGGCGGCCGCTGGGACACCTCCAGCCTCATCCGGCGGCTGGGCTGAGCGCCCACTCCGCGCCACATAGCCGCTGGCTGACGCGCAGGCCCGCCCCGCTGGCCCTGCCATGACCGACCGGACCACTTCGCGCACGGGCCAGTACCGCCTGCGGTGGGAGCCAGGGGCTTTGAATGGCCGCTTCAGGCGGCAGCGGCCCCCACAGGCTTTCAAGGCCTTTCAGGCCATCAAGGCCGTATTCACGGTCTGCGCCACTATCTTTTCAGGAGCATTGCCACGTCATGCCTGCCATGGCTGGCGCCAAAGGCGCCAGCGGCCGGGGGCAAGGCACCCCGTCTAGTTGTGATGTCTCAATAGGTTGTTTCTGGCGTCCACCCGGGCTGAGTCTGGGAGACTGGAAGTTGCCAAACACCCAAAACTTCCAGAGACAG
>RQYR01000005.1 GCA_003859965.1 Comamonadaceae bacterium OH2545_COT-014
AAATTGCTCTGGGCTGATATCGCTTGGGTATTTCGCTCTCATGCAACGAGCATAGACAAATTGGCAAAAAGATTTTGAACAGGTTCTTAGGACGGGAGCGGTAAAGAGAAAGGTGCAAGGGTGGGCATTGGATGCCGGCGTGCGGGCAGCCGCGCTACCGGCCAAGCTGCCGCGCCCGGGCGGGGGAAGCGAGATCAGTCGGCGCTGTTGGGCCTGGCGGCCGGGGCTGCGGGCAGCGGGGGCAGGCCGGTGGGCTGGTGGACGGTGAGCGTGGTCACATAAGTGGCGCGGTCGTATTTCTCGTTGCCTCGTTCGCCGGGCTGCTCGTCACGGTGGAACAGTTGCAGCACATAGGTGCCGCTCCAGGGCAGCGGCACGTTGAACTTGCCTTCGGAGTCGGTGTTGCGCGACTGGCTCCAGCCGGAAGGCGTGTTGATGTCCACCTTCACGCGGCGCAGCGGCTCGCCCTTGTAGTAAACGTAGAACTCGGGGTTGTCGCCGCGCTTGACGCCGCTGGGCACGATGTCCAGCGTGAATACGGGTTTTTGCGCGGACAGGTCGCCCACCAGGCGCGCCGCGGGCATGTAGAGGCTGCGCACGGTTTTGTCGCCCACCTTGCGTTCGCCAATGGGGTAGGCGCGCTCTTCGGCCAGCAGGGCTTCACCAGGGCCGATGCTGACTTTCTCGGCCGCGAAGCTTTTTGGCCCCTTCGTCAGCGACACGGCGGCTTCGCCTTGCGGGCCTGTCTTGCGGGCCACGGGGCTGGGAATTTTGTCCAGCACGCCGGGGGAGATTTCACGCAAGTTGTGGTCGAAGTCGCCAAAGAACAACTCGGCGCCGCCTTGGGCGTTGGTTTCCAGCCAAAGGCTGTGGGCCTGTGCAGCCGTGGCGGACAACGCCAGCAAAACGGCGGTGGCAGTGCGGGAGAAAGCGGGCTTCATGGTGGAGATGACTTTCAAAGGTGAAGGAATGGAAAAAAAGGAGCTTGCCATGTGCTTGATGCGCTTGGCGGATGAAAGGTGCTTTTGGCTGCAAGTGCTGGATGCCGCCGCCGCTGGATAAGCTGGCTTGGCAGGGCAGGCCTTGTTGACCCCAAGGGGCGCTCCAAAAAACAGAAGGGGCGCCCGATGACGCCCCAAAAAGAAGCCTGGCTAACCGGAAATGAATCCGCTGGCTGGCTAAATGACATTAAGGCTGGCTGGCCCCAATGTCTCCCACGATGACTGGCCGACTGGTTGAAACGCTGGGTTGGCGCGTTCAACGAATCGATAGGTGTGAATGTACATGAAATAGGAATTGTTATCAATAACAAGATTGCAAATTTTTACGATTTTCGGGGGGGCCAGGAGGCCGGGTCTGCGCCAGACCGCCTCATGCCAGCAAAGGATGGTGGACAGCGGGCGCAATGCACGCGCCCAGCCAGGGCGCTGTGCCAAGCCGCTTGGCGGGGTGAGGCGCTTCGTTTGTGGCCGGTCTTGTCAGGGCATGAACGCCGCGCGCCCTGGCGGGCGGGCGATGAGGCGCAGGTCATCGCCAACACGGTCGATGGTGTGGAAAGCCAGTGGAAGGGCCTGCTCCAGTGATTCAAAGGGGCCAATGGCGGCTAAGCCGGCGCCTGGGCCCAGCAGCCGTGGCGCCAGGTAAAGAAGGCATTCGTCCACCAGCCCTTCGCGCAGCAGTGAACCGTTGAGCTTGTGGCCTGCTTCGGCGTGCAGTTCATTGACTTCATGCCGCGCGGCCAGATCACGCAGCAGCGCGGGCAGATCCACCTTGCCCGCGGGCGACGGCAGGGCGGTGACGCTGGCGCCGCGCGCCAGATAGGGCGCATGGCGGCGAGTGTCGGTGTCGGCGGTGTAAAGATGCACGGCGCGGTGCGGCACTTGCCAGAGGCGGGCGCTGAGCGGGGTTTGCAAGCGGCTGTCCACAATCACCAACGCGGGCTGGCGCGCGGTGTCGGCCAGACGCACGTCGAGCCGGGGATCGTCTTGCAACACGGTGCCCACGCCGGTGAGCACGGCGTTGGAGCGGGCGCGCCAGGCATGGCCGTCGGCGCGGGCCGCTTCGCCGGTGATCCACTGGCTGGCGCCATTGGCCAGCGCGGTCGTGCCGTCAAGCGATGCGGCTACCTTCAGGCGCAGCCAGGGCAGGCCGCGCACCATGCGGCTGAAAAAGCCAATGTTGATTTCGAACGCCTCTTGCGCGCCAGGCCCCACATGCACTTGCACGCCAGCGGCGGCCAGGCGCGCCAGGCCTTGGCCGGCCACGCGCGGGTTCGGGTCGGGCAGGGCGGCTACCACGCGGGCGATGCCGGCGACCGCCAGTGCATCGCAGCAGGGGCCGGTGCGGCCGTGGTGTGCGCAGGGTTCCAGGGTGACGTAGGCGGTGGCGCCGGCGGTGGCATGGCCGGCGGCCTGTGCGGCGCGCAGGGCCATGATCTCGGCGTGCGGGCCGCCCACACGCTGGGTGTGGCCTTCGCCGATCACATGGCCGTCAGGCGTGGCCAGCACGCAGCCCACGCGCGGGTTGGGGGCGGCGTCGTACCCGGCTTGCAGCGCTTGGGCCAAGGCGCGCGCCATGAGGCGGTCATCGGCGGAAATCACGGAAACAAAAGGTGGTGAGCGATGCGCAAAGCGCGGACGGAGCCAAGGGGCCAGCCGCGCAAGCCAGGGACATGTGCGCGGGACGCGGCACAGCGTACGCTGTGGCCTGCCCGGAGGGGCTCGAACCCCCGACCCACGGCTTAGAAGGCCGTTGCTCTATCCAGCTGAGCTACGGGCAGATGTGTGGCGCCGACAAAAAAGGCCCGTTGTTGGCGGGCCCTTCCTGTTGCTTTCTTTGCAATGAAAAACTGGTCGGAGCGGCGGGATTCGAACTCGCGACCCTCTGCTCCCAAAGCAGATGCGCTACCAGGCTGCGCTACGCTCCGACGAATTGGTGATTCTAACCGCTTTGCGTCAGGGCTTGGCCAGCACTTGCAGGCCGCGCTGCACGGCGGGGCGCTCGCCAATGCGGTCGAACCAGGCTTTCAGCGCGGGGTAGTCGGCCCAGTCAATGCCCTGTTTGTCCCAGCTGCGCAGCCAGGGGTAGATGGCCATGTCGGCAATGCTGTAGTCCGCGCCGGCAATGAAGGCGCCCGTGCGCTCCACCTGCCGGTTCATCACGCCGTACAGGCGCCGGGCTTCGGTGGTGTAGCGCTCGATGCCGTAGGCCACTTTTTCGGGGGCGTATATGCGGAAGTGATGGGCCTGCCCCAGCATGGGGCCCACGCCGCCCATCTGGAACATCAGCCACTGCAGCGTGGTGTAGCGCCCGGCGGCGTCGGCAGGCAGAAAGCGGCCCGCTTTCTCGGCCAGGTAAATGAGGATGGCGCCAGATTCGAACAGCGACAGCGGCTGGCCGCCCGGCCCTTCATGATCGACGATGGCCGGAATTTTGTTGTTGGGGCTGATGCGCAGAAAGTCCGGCGCGTGCTGCTCGCCCTTGTGGATGTCCACGGCATGCACGCGGTAGGGCAAGCCGCACTCTTCCAGCATGATGTGGATCTTCTGGCCGTTGGGCGTGGCCCAGGAATAAAGGTCGATCATGGAATGCTCCAGGGGCGTGGTTGAAGGGATGGCCGCCATTGTGACCCGATGTCCGCCCGGCGCGCGGGCCGGGCGGTGGGACAATGCCGGCCCATGCACCCACACGCCCTGCTGGACGCCGCCGCCGAACTGCTGCGCCGCCTGCTTGTCTTTGATCACCCGGCGGATGCCGTTGCCGCCAGCTACTTTCGCGAACAGCGCGCCGCAGGCCCGCGTGAACGCGCCCGCATGGCCAATGCCGCTTATGCCGTGCTGCGCCGCAAGCCCTTTTACGAGCACCTGGCCACGCATGGCTTGCCCGGTGCGGCGGCGCCCGTCCATCTGCCCCTGCACCGCCGCCTGGCCATGCTGGCGCTCGGCCTGGCTGGGGCGGATACGAGCCGGCCCAGCCAGGCAGACCGGCCAGACACAGACGCCACGGCCAAAGTTTTTACAGGCTTGAGCGATGCCGAGGCCGCATGGCTGGCCGCCTGCCGCCAAGCCGATCCCGCCACTTTGCCGCCCGCCTGCCGCCACAACCTGCCCGACTGGCTGGCCACGGCCTTGCAAGCGCAGGCGGGGTCTGACTTCTGGCCCCTGGCGCACGCCCTGCTGGAGAGCGCGCCGCTGGATTTGCGCGTCAATCTTCTCAAGCAAAAAAGACCTTCAGCGCAAGCCAGTATTGCCAAGGATGCGATTGAAACCATAGAAACCCCTTACTCGCCCTGGGGGCTGCGTGTCACAGGCAAGCCCTCACTGGCACGGCTGTCTGCCTGGCAACAAGGCGTGGTGGAAGTGCAGGACGAAGGCTCCCAACTGCTGGCCCTGCTGCTGGAAGCGCGGCGCGGCGAATTGGTGGTGGACTTCTGCGCGGGCGCTGGCGGCAAAACGCTGGCACTGGGCGCTATGATGCGCAACACCGGGCGGCTTTATGCCTTCGACACCTCGGCCCACCGGCTGGAAGGCCTCAAACCCCGCCTGTCCCGCAGCGGCCTGGGCAACGTGCACACCGCTGCCATTGCCCACGAGCGCGATGCCCGCATCAAGGCGCTGACCGGCAAGGCCGACCGCGTGCTGGTCGATGCCCCCTGTTCCGGCCTGGGCACGCTGCGCCGCGCGCCCGACCTGAAGTGGCGCACCGCGCCCGGTGACATCGCGGCCCTGGCCCAACGCCAACGGGCCATCGTGCAAAGCGCGGCGGCGCTGGTCAAACCCGGCGGCCGCCTGATTTACGCCACCTGCAGCCTGCTGCAAGAAGAAAACGAAGCCGTGGCCGAAGCGCTGGCGCCCGTGCTGCGCGACTTTGTGCCCCTGCACGCGGGCGAACGCCTGGCCGCCCTCAAAGTGCCCGGCGCCGACACGCTGGCTACACCGGCCGGCCACCTGCGCCTGTGGCCCCACCGGCACGGCACCGACGGCTTTTTTGCCGCCGTCTGGCAGCGCCGGGGTTAGGGCGTGCCGGCTTTCGGCGCTGGCCGGGAGCGAGGCCGTGAGCAGGCGCTGAAACACGAACAGCCCGACGGTGACTCTTGAAAGCCCGGTATTCACCCTTATCATTAGCACTCGCTGGCATCGAGTGCTAACAAAAGCGCCCGCTGCCCATGCGCCACCCAGGCGGGCGCCCTCTGCTTGTCAAAGCAAAGGCGCTTGCCGGCTTTTTGCCGCTTTCCCTTCATTTCAAGGAACAAAGGAAGTTTTCATGAAACTGCGTCCCCTCGCCGATCGCGTGATCGTCAAGCGTCTGGAAAACGAAACCAAGACGGCCTCCGGCATCGTCATCCCCGACAACGCCGCTGAAAAGCCCGACCAGGGCGAAGTGCTGGCCGTGGGCCCCGGCAAGCTGGACGACGACGGCGACCGCCTGCCCATGAACGTGAAAGTGGGCGACCGCGTGCTGTTCGGCAAATACAGCGGCCAGACCGTCAAGGTCGATGGCGAAGAGCTGCTGGTGATGAAGGAAGACGACCTCTTCGCCGTGGTCGAGAAGTAATTCCCGCCTCTTCCCCATTCACCCGGCTACTCACTTTTTGATAGCTTTCGGCGCTTGATAGACGGGCGCTAGGGCCATTTTTCAATCACATTCTCAGGAGCCAACACAAATGGCAGCAAAAGACGTAGTTTTCGGCGCGGACGCACGCGCCCGCATGGTCGAAGGCGTGAACATCCTCGCCAACGCCGTCAAGACCACCCTGGGCCCCAAGGGCCGCAACGTGGTGCTGGAGCGCAGCTTTGGCGCCCCCACCGTGACCAAGGACGGCGTGTCCGTGGCCAAGGAAGTGGAGCTGAAGGACAAGCTCCAGAACATGGGCGCGCAAATGGTCAAGGAAGTGGCTTCCAAGACCAGCGACAACGCCGGTGACGGCACCACCACCGCCACCGTGCTGGCCCAGGCCATCGTGCGCGAAGGCATGAAGTACGTGGCCGCCGGCATGAACCCCATGGACCTGAAGCGCGGCATCGACAAGGCCGTCGCCGCCCTGGTCGAGCAGCTCAAGAACGCCAGCAAGGCCACCACCACCAGCAAGGAAATCGCCCAGGTCGGCTCCATCTCCGCCAACAGCGACGAGTCCATCGGCAAGATCATTGCCGACGCCATGGACAAGGTGGGCAAGGAAGGCGTGATCACCGTCGAGGACGGCAAGAGCCTGGACAACGAGCTGGACGTGGTCGAGGGCATGCAGTTCGACCGTGGCTACCTCAGCCCCTACTTCATCAACAACCCCGACAAGCAGGCCGCCGTGCTGGACAACCCCTACGTCCTGCTGTTCGACAAGAAGATCAGCAACATCCGCGAGCTGCTGCCCACGCTGGAAGCCGTGGCCAAGGCCGGCCGTCCGCTGCTGATCATTGCCGAAGAAGTCGAGGGCGAAGCCCTGGCCACGCTGGTGGTCAACACCATCCGCGGCATCCTGAAAGTGGTGGCCGTCAAGGCCCCTGGCTTCGGCGACCGCCGCAAGGCCATGCTGGAAGACATCGCCATCCTCACCGGCGGCAAGGTCATCGCTGAAGAAGTGGGCCTGAGCCTGGAGAAAGTGACGCTGGCCGATCTGGGCCAAGCCAAGACCATCGAAGTGGGCAAGGAAAACACCACCATCATCGACGGCGCCGGCAAGGCCGAGGACATTGAGGCCCGCGTCAAGCAAATCCGCGTGCAGATCGAGGAAGCCACCAGCGACTACGACCGCGAGAAGCTGCAAGAGCGCGTGGCCAAGCTGGCTGGCGGCGTGGCCGTGATCCGCGTCGGCGCCGCCACCGAAGTGGAAATGAAAGAGAAGAAGGCCCGCGTCGAAGACGCCCTGCACGCCACCCGCGCTGCCGTGGAAGAAGGCATCGTCGCTGGCGGCGGCGTGGCCCTGCTGCGCGCCCGCCAGGCTGCTGGCGACATCAAGGGCAGCAACGCTGACCAGGACGCCGGCATCAAGCTGGTGCTCAAGGCCATCGAAGCGCCCCTGCGCGAAATCGTGGCCAACGCCGGTGACGAGCCCAGCGTGGTCGTCAACAAGGTGCTGGAAGGCAAGGCCAACTTTGGCTACAACGCCGCCAACGGCGAGTACGGCGACATGATCGAAATGGGCATTCTGGACCCGACGAAAGTCACCCGCACCGCCCTGCAAAACGCCGCCAGCGTGGCCGGCCTGATGCTGACCACCGAGTGCATGATCGCCGAGGCGCCGAAGGACGAAGCTCCCGCCGCCCCGGGCGGCATGGGGGGCATGGGCGGCATGGACGGCATGATGTAAATCGCCGCCCGCCCCGTGTGGCCCCGTGGGGCGGAGCCGCAGGCCGGGCCTGGCGCCCGGCTCTCCACCCGGTTCCCCCGCCGCACATGGCAGCAAGCCGCTGGCTGAAGAAAGCCAGCGGCTTTTTTTATTGGGTTTGACCGGCTGTGCGCGGATTCACTGCAACCGATGGGGGATTCATGGCGGCGGCTGGCAGGCATGGCTAGCCCCATTCCGCCTTGTCATTGATGCTGCGACGCGAGGCGTCGAATGGACGCGTCTGTGTGCAACGTCAATGCGCACTAGGGTCGCGGCGGGCACAGGCGGCACAGGCGGCGTCGCGCGGCAGTTGCAGCTCGGTAAAAGCCATGTGGCGTGCATCGACCATGAGCAGCCGGCCGGTGAGCGGGCGGCCCGCGCCGGTGAGCAGCTTCAGCGCCTCGGCGGCCTGGATGCTGCCGACGATGCCCACCAGCGGCGCGAAGACGCCCATGGTGGCGCAGCGCACTTCGGCCACGGCCTGGCTTTCGGGGAACAGGCAGGCGTAGCAGGGGGAATGGCTCTGGCGCGTGTCGTAGACGCTGACCTGCCCGTCAAAGCCGATGGCGGCGCCGGCCACCAGCGGCTTGCGGGCCGCGATGCAGGCGCGGTTGAGCGCGTGCCGGGTGGTGAAGTTATCGCTGCAGTCCAGGGCCACATCGGCGCCGGTCATGAGGGTGTGCAGCAGGTCGGCGTCGGCGCGGCGGGCGAGGGCGGTGACGCGCACTTCGGGGTTGATCTGGGCGAGGGCGGTTTGCGCCGAGGCGACTTTGGGCTGCCCCAGGCGGGCCTGGGTGTGCATGATCTGGCGCTGCAGGTTGGTGAGGTCCACCGTGTCGTCGTCCACGATGGTGATGCGGCCCACGCCGGCGCTGGCCAGGTACAGCGCCACGGGCGAGCCCAGGCCGCCCGCGCCCAGAACGAGGGCGTGCGCGGCCAGCAGCTTTTCCTGGCCTTGCACGCCCACGTCGTCCAGCAGCAGATGGCGGGCATAGCGCAGCAGTTGTTGGTCGTTCATGCGGGCGGGTTTTTCAGGGGGCGGCCAGGGGCGGCAGCGGATTGGCAGGCGGTGGATGGCCTGACCCCGCCAGGCTGGCCTGAGCCACCGCGGTCGTGAAGGACGTGGCGCCACGAATCCCGAAACGGCGCGGGGCCAACGGCCTGCACGGAAAGGAGCGCATCATGGCTTGGGTGCGATGGCGACGTTTTGCGCCTTGTTCCCCCAATCACCAACAACCGTCTTTCGCCTGCGCGCGCCTGACCTTTGAACAGGCGCTTAGTCTTTTTCCTTGCTTTCGGGCTTGCGCTCGGTCAGGGTCTGGCTGACCTTGACGGGCTGGCCCTTGAGCTTGGCCAGCGCTTGCTGCAGCGGGAAGTCCTTGGCGCTGCCGTATTCGGGCAGACGGCGTTCGCTGGCGGGTTTGCGGGCTTCGTCTTCCAGCCGTTTCATGGCGGCTTCACGTTCTTTTTCCAGCGCCTGCTGGCGGGCGGGGTCGGCCTTTTCTTCGCTGCCGCCCACGAGGTGTTTCTCCAGGTCGGCCTCGCGCATGCGCAGCACGGCGTAGGGGCTGCCTTCAGCGGTGTCGTCCACCATGATGTCGGGCACGATGCCGCGCGCCTGGATGGAGGTGCCGTTGGGCGTGTAGTAGCGCGCGGTGGTGATCTTCAGCGCGGTGTCAGGGCCAAGCCGGCGCACGGTTTGCACCGAGCCTTTGCCGAAGGTCTGGCTGCCCATGATGGTGGCGCGCTTGTGGTCTTGCAGCGCGCCGGCCACGATTTCGCTGGCCGAGGCCGAGCCTTCGTTGACCAGCACCACCACCGGCACTTTCTTGAGCGCGGCGGGCAAGGCCTGCAGCGGGTCGGGGCCGCGGCGGCTCATGTAGTCCTGCGGGCGGGCCTTGTAGGTGGCCTTGCTTTCCTCGATCTGGCCGTTGGTGCTGACCACCACCACGTTTTCCGGCAGGAAGGCGGCGGAGATGGCCACGGCCGCGTCCAGCAGGCCGCCGGGGTCGTTGCGCAGGTCGAGCACCAGCCCTTTGAGCTGGGGTTCTTGCTGGTAGATCTCGCCGACCTTGCGCACGAAGTCGTCCACCGTGCGCTCCTGGAACTGCGACAGGCGCACCCAGGCGTAGCCCGGTTCGACGACTTTGGCCTTGACCGACTGGGTGCGGATTTCGGCGCGCGTGATGGTGACGGGGAAGGTGCGGCTTTCGTCCTTGCGGAAGATGGTGAGGGTGACCTTGGTGTCGGGCTCGCCGCGCATGCGCTTGACGGCTTCGTTGAGCGCCAGCCCGCGCACGGCGGTGTCGTCGATCTTGGTGATGAGGTCGCCCGGCAGCAGGCCGGCGCGGTCGGCGGGCGAGCCTTCAATGGGCGAGACGATGCGGATCAGTCCGTCCTCTTGCGTGATCTCGATGCCCACGCCCACGAAGCGGCCGCTGGCGCCTTCCCGGAATTCCTGGTAGGCCTTCTTGTCGAAATACTGCGAGTGCGGATCCAGGCTGGACACCATGCCTGCAATGGCATCGGTGATGAGCTTTTTCTCGTCCACCGGCTCCACGTAGTCGCTTTTGACCATGCCGAAAACGGCGGCCAGTTGCTGCAGCTCTTCCAGCGGCAGCGGCGCCAGCGCGCCGCGCGCCATGGTTTGCAGCGATACGGTGGTGAGCGCGCCAGCCAGCGCGCCAACGGAAATCCAGCCGGCAATCTTGAGTTTCTGGCTCATGGGGGCTTGTTCGGTGTGTTGGTGGGGGTGTTCTGGGAAGGCGGTGCGCTGGCGGCAGCCCGTGTCAGGCCTTGCCCTGGCTGGCCACGGCGGCGGCGGCCTTGGCGGCGGCTTCGGCATCGCCCAGGTAGTAGTGGCGCAGCGGCTTCAGGCTGGCATCCAGCTCGTACACGAGCGGGATGCCGTTGGGAATGTTCAGGCCCACGATGTCGCTGTCGGAGATGCCGTCCAGGTGCTTGACCAGCGCGCGGATGGAGTTGCCGTGCGCGGCGATGACCAGGCGCTGGCCGGCGCGGATGGCCGGGGCCAGCGTGTCGTTCCAGTACGGCAGCACGCGCGCCACGGTGTCTTTCAGGCACTCGGTCAGCGGCACCTGGCCGGGGGCCAGGCTGGCGTAGCGCGGGTCGGCGCGTTCGCTGCGGGGGTCATCGGCTTGCAGGGCGGGCGGCGGCGTGTCGTAGCTGCGGCGCCAGATGAGCACCTGCTCGTCGCCGTACTGGCGGGCCATGTCGGCCTTGTTCAGTCCTTGTAGCGCGCCGTAGTGGCGTTCGTTCAGGCGCCAGCTTTTCACCACGGGCAGCCAAGGGCGCTCCATGGCGTCCAGGCAGTGCCACAGGGTGTGAATGGCGCGTTGCAGCACGCTGGTGTAAGCCACGTCGAACTCGTAGCCCTCGGCCTTGAGCAGCGCGCCCGCCTGGCGGGCCTGGGTGACGCCGGTGGGGGTGAGGTCCACGTCGGTCCAGCCGGTGAAGCGGTTTTCGAGGTTCCAGGTGGATTCGCCGTGGCGGATCAGAACGAGCTTGTGCATGGCAGCGATGGCAACAGCAAAAAGAAAAGCCGTGTGAAGGGCAATGGGAAATGGGCGGCGCAGCGCCCGGTGCGAAGCCGCCATTCTAGAATCGCCGCCTTTTGGCCGCGCGCTCCGCGCCCGGCAGCAGACAACGAAGGAAGCGCAACGTGGATTTTGTTCTGGCGAACTGGATGCTGATTCTGGTGGCCCTGGTGTCGGGCGCCATGCTGTTTGTGCCGGCGCTGGCGGGCGGCGCCGGTGGCGCGGCCGCCGTGCCCGCCGCCGAGGCCGTGCGCCTGATGAACCGTGAAAAAGCCGTGGTGGTGGACGTGCGCGAGAGCGGCGAATACGCCGCGGGCCACATTGCCGGCGCCCGGCATGTGCCGCTGGGCGAGCTGGAAGCCAAATTGCCCGCCGCCGTCAAAAACAAGGCGTTGCCGGTGGTGCTGTGCTGCGCCAGCGGCCAGCGTTCGGCCCGCGCCGTGGCCGTGGCGCGCAAGCTGGGCTATGAAAACGCCCGCACGCTGTCTGGCGGCCTGAAAGCCTGGAGCGAGGCGGGCCTGCCGGTTGAAAAGGGCTGACGCCGCCCTGGCGGCCCGGGTGCGCCGGCCCCGGCGATCGGGCGCGCAGGCAGTGCCCGGCCCTTTGCCTTTTCTGTTTTTCCCCGTGTTTCCCACTCAGAGAGAACCGTCATGCAACCCGTGAAGATGTATGCCACCGCCACTTGCCCCTACTGCATCCGCGCCAAGCAGCTGCTCAAGGAGCGGGGGGTGGAGGCCATCGAGGAAATCCGCGTTGACCTGCACCCGGAAGAGCGCGTGAAGATGGCCGAGATCACCGGCCGCCGCACAGTGCCGCAAATTTTCATTGGCGGCGCCCACGTGGGCGGCTGCGACGACCTGGTGGCGCTGGATCAGCGCGGCGCCCTGGCTCCCATGCTGGCGGGCAAGGCCTGATTGGGCTGCGCGCGCCTGAGATAATCCCTTCCACGCCCGCCACAACGCGCGGGCGCTTTTTCACCGTTTCACCAGCTTTCAAGCGAGACCCTCATGGCCGACCAGGACCCCGTTTTCAACATCCAGCGCGTGTATCTGAAAGAAGCATCGCTGGAGCAGCCCAACTCCCCCGCCATCCTGCTGGAGCAGGAACAGCCGGGCGTGGACATCCAGCTCAACGTCAACGCCGAGAACGTGGCCGACGGCATGTTCGAGATCACCGTCACCGCCACCGTGCAGACCAAGATCAAGGAAAAAACCGTGTTCCTGGCAGAGTGCCGCCAGGCCGGCATTTTCGAGATCCGCAACCTGCCCGACGAGCAGATGGGCCCCATCATCGGCATCGCCTGCCCGCAAATCGTCTATCCCTACCTGCGCGGCAACCTGGCCGACCTGATCACCCGCGCGGGCTTCCCGCCCGTGCACCTGGCCGAAATCAACTTCCAGGCCATGTACGAGCAGCAGCAACAGGCCCAGGCCGGTGGCGACGCGCCGGACGCGGCCGCCAACCCGCCGGCCGTGCAGTAAGCACGCGCCTGCCGTGGCCTCGGAACGCTAAGTATCAAAAAGGCGTTCTGGGCCGTACTGACGGCCTGGGTAGCTATGAAAATCATAGTCATCGGCGCAGGCGCCTGGGGCACGGCGCTGGCCGTCAATGCCTGCCGCAACCCGGCAGGCCACCAGGTCGAGCTGTGGGTGCGCGACCCGGCGCAGGCCGCTGCCATGCGCGCCGCACATGAAAACGCCCGCTACCTGCCCCGCATTCCACTGCCGCGCACGCTGGCGCTGCGCGACGGCCCGGCCCATGCCCTGGTGGCCGAAGGCGGCTGGGCCGACCTGATCATCATTGCCACCCCCACCGCGGGCCTGCGCGCCACGCTGGCCGCCTTGCAGGACACCGACATCCCCGTGGCCTGGCTGTGCAAAGGCTTCGAGCGCCCGCCCGAAAAGGCAGAAAGGGCGGAAGGGACAGACGGGGCGGCGCCCGCACTGGGTCTGATGCCGCATGAAGTGCAGCGCCAAGTGGCCCCCGCGCTGCGTGCGGGCGCGCTCAGCGGCCCCAGCTTCGCGCAAGAGGTGGCGCATGGCCAGCCCACGGCGCTGGTGGCGGCCAGCCCGCATGCCAGCGTGCGCGAGGCGCTGGTGGCCGCCTTTCACGGCCCCACGCTGCGCGTGTACGCCAACGACGATCTGGCCGGCGTGGAAGTGGGCGGCGCGGTCAAGAACGTGCTGGCCATTGCCACCGGCCTGGCCGATGGCCTGAACCTGGGGCTGAATGCGCGCGCCGCCCTCATTACCCGTGGCCTGGCCGAGATGACGCGCCTGGGCCTGGCGCTGGGCGCGCGGGCCGAAACCTTCATGGGGCTGTCCGGCCTGGGCGATCTGGTGCTGACGGCCACCGGCGATTTGAGCCGCAACCGCCAGGTGGGCCTGCTGCTGGCCGGCGGCAAGACGCTGGACGAGGCGGTGCAATCACTCGGCCATGTGGCCGAGGGCGTGTACAGCGCCCGCACCGTGCTGCAGCGCGCCCGCCACCTGAGGGTGGACATGCCCGTGACCGAAAACGTGGTGGCCCTGCTGGATGGCGCCCTCAAACCCGTGGAAGCCGTGGCCGCGCTGATGGGGCGCGACCCCAAGGGCGAGCTGCTGTAGGGGGCCGGCCCGGGCGCGGCACCCGCCCGCCCGCCCGTGTGTAGCCGCCGGCTCGCGCCGGGACGTGAAACAGGTTCTCAGGCCGCCTCGCGGTAAAAGCCTGCCGCCTGCACGCCGCGCGGCGCCAGCGGCCCTACGGCGCGGGCGATGGCGCCAATGTGATCGGGCGTGGTGCCGCAGCAGCCGCCCACGATGTTGACCAGCCCTTCGGCGGCGAATTCATGCACCAGGCGGCTGGTGACTTCCGGCG
This sequence comes from Comamonadaceae bacterium OH2545_COT-014, assembly GCA_003859965.1. GTDB lineage: Bacteria > Pseudomonadota > Gammaproteobacteria > Burkholderiales > Burkholderiaceae_C > Ottowia. Next base: position 13,735 of record RQYR01000005.1, read on the forward strand.
TTTCGTCGAAGCCGGTTTCGCTCATGGGGTTGGGCAGGCCGGCGTTGGGGTAGCAACTGATGAAGGTGTCTCCGGCCACCTTGTTCAGCTCCTGCACGTAGGGGCGCATGAGGGCGGCGCCCAGCGCGCAGTTCAGGCCAACGGCCAGCGGCCGGGCGTGGCGCACGCTGTACCAGAAGGCGGTGACGGTCTGGCCCGAGAGCACGCGGCCCGAGGCATCGGTGACGGTGCCGCTGATGATGAGCGGCAGGCATTCGCCGGTGTCGGCAAAGGCCTGGTCGATGGCGAACAGCGCGGCCTTGGCGTTGAGGGTGTCGAAGATGGTTTCCACCAGCAGCACGTCGGCGCCGCCTTCGATCAGGGCCACGGCCTGCTCGTGGTAGGCGGCGCGCAGCTGCTCGAAGCTGATGTTGCGCGCGCCGGGGTCGTTCACGTCGGGGCTGATGCTGGCCGTGCGCGGCGTGGGGCCGAGCGCGCCGGCCACGTAGCGCGGGTGGCCGGGGGTGCTGTGGCGGTCGCAGGCGGCGCGCGCCAGGCGGGCGCTGGCCAGGTTCATCTCGCGCGCCAGCTCGGCCATGCCGTAGTCGTCTTGCGCGATGGTGGTGGCGCCGAAGGTGTTGGTCTCGATCAGGTCGGCGCCGGCGGCCAGGTATTTGTCGTGAATGTCGGCGATCACGTCCGGGCGGGTGAGCGAAAGCAGTTCGTTGTTGCCTTTGACGTCGCGCGGAAAATCTTTGAAGCGCTCGCCGCGGTACTGGGCCTCGTCCAGCTTGAAGCGCTGGATCATGGTGCCCATGGCGCCGTCCAGGATGACCAGGCGTTGCTTCAGGGTGGCGGGCAGTTCGCGGGCGCGGGTGTAGACGGGCAGGTTCATGGGGCGGGCCACGGCGCAGGTGGCAGGGATAGGGATCTGAAAACCGCTTCTGGGCAGAAGGGTTAAGGAAAGTTTGCTATGTTTTCAGGAGTTATGGCGCTAGAACAGCCGCTGCGCGGCCCGCTGCTGGGCAATGACGAGCAGGCCGTCGAAGATCAGGCTTTCCACCAGCTCGAAGGGGCGCGTCATGCTGGGCAGCATTTTCCAGCCGGCGCCGCCGGTCATGATGCACAGGGGTTCCTGCCCGCAGCGTGCGCGCAGGTGCTGGGCCATGCGCTCGCAGGCGCCGGCAATGGCGTAGGTGCCGCCGCTGGTCAGGCCGTCGCTGGTGTTGGTGGGAAATTCGCAGACTTCGCCCGTGGGCACATGCAGGCCGGCGGTGCCTGATTCCAGCGCGCGCAGCATGATGCCGTGGCCGGGCAGGATCAGCCCGCCCAGAAAGCGGCCCTCGGTATCCACCGCTTCCACGGTGACGGCGGTGCCGACCATGACCACCACCATGGGCCGCGCAGGCCCGCGCGCCAGCATGTGGTGGCGTGCGCCGATCATGGCCACCCAGCGGTCGGCGCCCAGGCGGGCGGGGTAGTCGTAGCCGTTGACCAGGCCCGCCTCGGCGTTGCTGGCCACCACCCAGCGCGGCTCCACGTTCCACAGCTCCATCTGCTCTTGCACGCGGTGCTTGACGGCTTGGCCCGCCACGATGCAGCCGAGCATGCAGTCCGGCTCGGGTAGCGCCGCCCAGGGCCCTTCGGCCAGGCGGTCGATTTGTTCCAGAAATTCGGCGCCGTGCGCCAGGGTGCGGGCGCCGGGGGCGGGGCGGTCGTACAGCGTCCATTTCAGGCGCGTGTTGCCGACATCAATGGCCAGAAAAGTCATGGGCGGCAATAGTAGCGAGTTTGTCCTACACCTTGGCATGCCGCAGGGCGCGCGGGCCCGGCTACAGTGCGCGCTTGTCCTGTTTCCATCAAGCAAAGGAGTGCAATCATGGGATTGTTCAGTTTCATCAAGGATGCCGGTGAAAAGCTGTTTGGCACCAAAGAGGTTGAAGAGGCCAAGGTGGCCAACAACACCGCTTCGCTGACCGAGCTCAACGCCAAGGCGGGCGAGGCCATCAAGGCCTATATCGAACAGCAGAACCTGGGCCTGAGCGGCCTGGGCGTGGCGTTTGACGGCGCCAGCGGCAAGGTCACGCTGACTGGCAGCGCCCCCAGCCAGGACGCGGCTGAAAAGGCGGCGCTGGCGGCGGGCAACGTCTCCAGCGTGAAGGACGTGGAAAACAACCTCCAGTTCCCGGCTGGCGCGGCCTCGCAATACCACGATGTGGCCAGCGGCGAAACGCTGTCGAAGATTGCCAAGCAGTACTACGGCGATGCCAACAAGTACATGCTGATTTTCGAAGCCAACAAGCCGATGCTGAGCCACCCGGACAAGATTTATCCGGGCCAGAAGCTGCGCATTCCGCCGCAGCAGTAAGCCTTCAGCGCCGTGCCGTCTTGAGGGGCGGCCGGCGCACCTGCTCTTACTGGCAAGGTCAAAAAAAGACGCGTCCTCCCAAGGGACGCGTCTTTTTTTGCGTGGATGCTCCGGTATGGACGGCGCAGCCTTGCGCCGTCACCAGGGGCGACTTACCGGCTGGCCGCGGGCGCGGGGCCGAAGTTGACCTTGGGCGCGGTGGAGATTTCAGCCTCATTGGTCACGGTGAAGTTTTCCTTGGCCTTGTAGCCGAAGATCATGCCCGTGAGGTTGGTGGGGAAGCTGCGGGCGAGCACGTTGTATTCCTGCACGGCCTGAATGTAGCGGTTGCGTGCCACGGCGATGCGGTTTTCCGTGCCTTCCAGAGCCACGCGCAAGTCGGCGAAGGCCTGGTTGGCGCGCAGCTGGGGATATTGCTCGGCCACCACCATCAGGCGGCTGAGGGCGCTGGAGAGTTCGCCCTGGGCCGACTGGAATTTGCGGAAGGCTTCGGGATCGTTCAGCGTTTCAGGCGTGACCTGCATGCTGGTGGCCTTGGCACGGGCCTCAATGACCTTGGTGAGCGTTTCCTGCTCGAAGCTGGCCTCGCCCTTGACGGTGTTGACCAGGTTGTCAATCAGGTCGGCGCGGCGCTGGTACTGGTTGACCACCTCGCTCCAGGCGGATTTGGTGGCTTCATCCAGCCGTTGATAGTCGTTGTAGCCGCAGCCGGTGAGTGAGAGCAGCGCCGCCAGGGCGACGGTCATTTGGGCGAGCCATTTCATGAAGAAAGCCTTTCCTTGCAGGAAAACGAAGGGTTGAAGAAACAAAGCGCGCTGAACCTACCACAGCCGCTGCGCCGCGTCTGTAGGCCGGTGGCAGCGTTGCGCGGCGTATCGGGATGTACGCCACGGTCCTGCGGCAGGCCTGGCTGGGCCACGCGCGGCATGGCGGGGGTGGCGAGCGCGGGCCATGGGGAGAGGGCGGCGGGGCGCGGGGCTGAATGGGACTTTATTCGTCCAGCGCGCTGGGGTCGGCGCGCAGCATCACGCGCACCAGTTCGGCGGCGCTGGCGATGTCCATTTTTTCCATCACATGCTGGCGGTGAATGTGCACGGTTTTCTCACTGATGCCCAAGGCCTGCGCCACGCGCTTGTTGGGCTGGCCCAGGGCCAGCAGGCGGGCGACCTCGGCCTCGCGCGGTGAAAGCCGGGCCAGGGCGTCCGCGGCCTCGGCCTGGCGCGCCTGGCTCTGGCGGCGCGCGGCGCGCTCGCGCAGGGCGGCGGAAACGGCGTCCAGCAGGCGCTGGTCGCGGAAGGGCTTTTCGAGAAAGTCGAACGCGCCTTGCTTCATGGCCTGTACGGCCAGCTCCACATCGCCGTGGCCGGTGATGAAGATGATGGGCGCGGTGCAGCCGCGCGCAGCCAGGGTGGCCTGCAATTCCAGCCCGCTCATGCCGGGCATGCGGATGTCCAGCAGCAGGCAGCCAATGGCTTCGGCCGCGTCGCTGCCCGTGCAAGTTTGCAGGAATTCGGCCGCGCTGGCGTGCCCTTGAGCGGCCCAGCCCATGGAGTCGAGCAGAAAGAGCAGCGAACGGCGGAAGGCGTCGTCGTCGTCCACGACGTGGACGGTCTCGGGCAAGGGGGCGGTGTCGGTGAGGCTCATGCGGGAGGCGGCGGGGCAGAAGGGCTGTCGTGGCGCGGCAGGGTCAGCGTGAAACGCATGCCGCGGCCCGTGGCGCCGCGCGCGGCATCCAGGCGGCCGCGGTGCGCTTCGGCAATGCCGTGGCAGATGCTCAGGCCCAGGCCCAGGCCATCGGTTTTGGTGGTGAAAAAAGGTTCGAAAAAGTGGGCAATGGTTTCGTCGCTGGGCGGGTCGCCCGCGTCCTGCACGGCCATGTGGATGGCGTGCTCGTCGGCGTCGATGAACACGTCCAGCGCCTGCCTTTCCGCCGGCAGGTGGCGCGTGGCGTCATAGCCGTTTTTCAGCAGGTTCAGCAGCACTTGCTGGATTTGCAGCGCATCGGCCTGCACTTGGGCGCTGGCGGGCGCGGCATTGTGCACGGCCACCGGGGGCGGGTTGACCATCATGCCCCGGAAAAGCGTCACGGCGTCACGAACCACGCTGGCCGGGGACAGGGCCATGCTCTGGTGCGGGCGCTTGCGGGCAAAGCCGCGGATGCGCGCCAGAATGTCGGCGGCGCGGCGCGCCTGTCCAGTCATCTCGGTGGCGGCCTCGCGCACGGCGTCGGCTTGCAGCCGGCCGCGATCGGCGCGCAGCAGCAGGCTGCGGCCATAGTTCTCGATGGCGGCCAGCGGCTGGTTCAGCTCGTGCGCCAGCGTGCCCGACAGTTCGCCCAGCACCGACAGGCGCGCCATGTGCTCGGCCCGTTCCTGACTGGCGCGGGCGCGCTCGGCCATGGCGTCGCGCGCCTGCATGGCCTGGTGCAGCGCGGCGGTGCGTTTTTGCACCAGTTGCTCCACGCGCACGGTGTAGGCAATCCAGCCAACGATCAGGGCCACCAGGCCTGCCAGCCAGGGCCAGTAACGCCGCGCCAGCGTGACCAGCGTGGGTTCGCGCAGATAGGCGTAGGGGCCGATGTGAAGGCGGCGAAACAGCTCATGCACGGACTGGTAGTCGGCCGGAATCGTCCAGGCGACGCCGCTGTCGTCCGCGCCAGGCGTTTCCGACAGCAGCGCCGCCGTGACTTGCCGTGCCAGATGCGGCGAGGTTTGCCGCAGGCTGGCCAGCGGCCAGTTGGGATAGAGCCGGGTGGATGTGGCGCAGCCAAAGCCGGGCACCTGACGCGGGGCCACCACGCGCAGGCGCGCCGCCCATTCGGGGTGCGCTTCCAGCAGGCAGGTGCGGATCACGCCGGCGTCGGCCTGGCCGTGCAGCACGGCTTCCACCACCCGCTCCATGGGCAGGCCGATGGCCAGCAGCTGATGGTCGGCAGCCAGGTCGCCGCCTTGTTGCAGCAGCTCGCCCGCCAGCACCTGATAGCCCGCAAAAGCCTGCGGCCCCACCACGGCCAGACGCAAGCCGCGCAAGTCTTGCAAGGTTTGAATGCTGGCGCGCGCGGCCGGCGCGACCACGACCGACCCCATGGCCAGCGATGGGGCGGAAGGCCAGGTGCGGTCTTCCAGCGTGAGCAGGCGTGCGATGCCGTAGCGGGCTTCCAGCTCGACGTAATGCCCGGGGTTGGTGGCCACAAAGTCCACGCGCCCTTCGGCCACGGCTTGGCCCAAGGCGTCGTGGTCCATGGCCTGCACGGCAAAGCGCCATTGCGGCAGGCGCGCATGCAGGTATGTGGCCAGCGCAGACCAATGGTGGGCGAGCACGTCGCCACGTTCGAAATCCAGAACGCCAATGCGTACCAGCGGCGGCGAGCTGGCGGAAGCGTGGGCCACGGCCGTGCCGCCTGCGTGCACGACGGGCAGGGCGCCGATGCCGCCCAGCAGGGCCAGCAGCCAGCAGAAGAAAAAGCGCAGTTTCATGGTCAACGGCCAAGCCACACCGGCAGCAGAGCAGGCGGCGTGCCGATATTAGCCATGCGGGCGATAGGGAAAAGCATCTATTCCGACCAGACATTCACGCATGGCGCTGCCGCGCGGGCGTCTTTAGAGTTCAAAACGCTCGCTCAGCTGCCTGTGCGGGCGCAAAAAGAAGACAAGAAGACGGAAAAAAACTGTTCAGGGATTTTTTGAAGAACAAAAACCGCTCAGGGATCTTTCTTTCAGGACAAAAACACATGACACATCCCACATCCGCCCCTCAAACGCCCTGTTCTTCACCCGGCCCGCTTTCGGCAGAAGATGCCAAAGTGGCTTCGCGTCGTGGTTTTTTGCGCAGCCTGCCGGCCCTGACGGCCGTGGCGGCGCTGGCCCCGCAAACAGCCCGCGCCGAAGGCAGCCCGCACCACTGGGGCATGCTGGTGGACGTGCGCAAATGCATCGGCTGCCAGGCATGCACGGTGGCCTGCATTCAGGAAAACGTGGTGCCCGAGGGGAGTTTCCGCACCATCGTTTCCACCTACAGCATCCAGGTGGAAGGCAGCGGCCAGCCCGCCGGCACCTATGTGCTGCCGCGCCTGTGCAACCACTGCGACGAGCCGCCCTGCGTGCCCGTGTGCCCGGTGAGCGCCACATTCAAGCGCGCCGACGGCATTGTGCTGGTGGACAGCGACCGCTGCGTGGGTTGCGCCTACTGCGTGCAGGCCTGCCCTTATGACGCGCGTTTCATCAACCACGACACGGGCAAGGCCGACAAATGCACGTTCTGCGCGCACCGCGTGGAAGCGGGCCTGCTGCCTGCCTGTGTGGAAACCTGCGTGGGCGGCGCGCGCATCTTCGGCGACCTCAACGATCCCGATGGCGAGCTGCGCCAGCGCCTGAATGAAGCCAAGCCCGAACTCAAGGTGCTCAAGCCGGGGCTGGAAACCAAGCCGCAGGTTTTCTATATCGGTCTGGATGAGTCGTTCGAAGGCAAGGTGGAAGGCCAAGGCACGCTGTGGAAGCCGCGTGCCCACGGTTGACTTGCACGAGGCCGTTACATCGAAGGAGATGCCAAGATGAACATTGTTGAAACTGTCAACGTCACGCGCGAGGTGGCCTGGCTGCCTTGGGCCGTGCAGTATTTCTTCCTGATTGGCCTGTCTTACGGGGCATGGCTGCTGTCGCTGCCAGGCGTGCTGTGGCGCAAACCGGGCTGGGTGGTCATTTCGCGGCTGGCGCTTCTGGCGGCGCTGGTGTGCGGCCTGTCGGCGCCGGTCGCCCTGCTGGCGGACTTGCACCAGCCTGGCCGCTTCTGGCACTTCTATGCCTACTTCACGTCCACCTCTTGGATGTCATGGGGCGCTTTCTTTATTCCCATCTACGTCACTGGCCTGCTGCTGTACGGCTGGCTGGCCTTCCGCCCGCTGCTGGCGCAGCACGCGGAAGAGGGCGGGCGCTTTGCCACCGTGGCGCGCTGGGTGGCCCTGGGCGGGCATGACAGCCGCGGGCCGCTGTGGGCCGCCGCCGCGCTGACCTTCGTTGGCGCGGCGCTGGTGGCGCTGTACACCGGCGTCGAGGTCATGGTGGTACGCGCCCGTCCGCTGTGGCACACGCCGCTGCTGCCGGTGCAGTTTTTCATCACGGCCGTGGGTGGCGCGGCCGGGCTGGTGATGCTGCTCAACCGCTTTGGCCCTTCCCGCAACGAGCTGGGCGTGCAGCGCCGCCTGGCCTACACCGTGGCGCTGTGCCAGACGCTGGCGCTGGCCATTGGCGGCCTCTGGCTGGCGCTGGCCCTCAGCGGCATGGCGCCGGTGCATGCCGAAGCCCTGGCCCAAGTGGCCGCCGCACCCAACTGGCGCCTGGCGGCTGCCTGGGCCACGGCCACCACGGCGCTGACCTTGTGGCTGGCATGGAAACGGCCCCAATCCGGCCTGCTGCTGGGCCTGCTGGCCTTGCACTCCACCTGGATGGTGCGCTGGTCCATCTTCATTGGCGGGCAGGAAGTGCCCAAGACCGGCGCTGGCTATTACAGCTACCAGCTGCCCCTGGGGCCGGAAGGCTTGCTGGGCATCGTGGGCACGGCGGGCCTGTGGATTTTCCTGTTCATCGTGCTGACTTACGTGCTGCCGCTGGATCGCCTGGGCCGGACCAGCCACTCGCAAGCGTGAAACAACAGGGGGGGCAGGCCCGGCGCCTGCACCCGAACCCAGTGCCAGAAATAGCAAGCAGTGCATAACAAGAACAAGGAAAGAGTTCTCCCATGAAAAAAATCGAACGTCGTGATCTCGTGGCCGCAGGTGGGCTGGCTGCCTTTGCCGCCGGTTTCTCGCAAACGCTGGGCCGCATGGCGGATGCCGTCGTGGGTGAAAAGCCCGAGCGTCATAACGTCTATGGCCGTGCCCTGGAGCCGGAATTCACGGTGGACCGCAAGACGGGCGCCATCCAGCTCAACCCCAAGCAGCAGGTGAGCTACACCGGCTGCTTGGGCTGCACGACCCAGTGCGGTGTGCGTGTGCGGGTGGACAAGGCGTCCGGACGCATCCTGCGCGTGAGCGGCAACCCTTACAGCCCGCTGTCCACTGATCCGTATTTGCCGATGGGCACGCCCGTCAAGGACAGTCTGGTGGGCCTTTCGCTTTACCAGGACAAGGGGCTGGGCGGCCGCGCCACGGCCTGCGGGCGCGGCAACGCGGCGCTGGACCAGATGACCTCGCCTTACCGGGTGCTCACGCCGCTCAAGCGCGTGGGGCCGCGCAATTCGGGGCGCTGGCAGGCGATCAGCTTCGAGCAGCTGATCCAGGAGGTGACGGAAGGAGGCGACCTGTTCGGCGAAGGCCACGTGGAAGGGCTGGCCAGCATTCGCGACGTGCAAACCCCGATCGATCCCAATGCGCCTGAACTGGGGCCGCGCGTCAACCAGGTGGGTGTGATGATGGGGCTGACCTATGCGCGCGACAGCCTGGCGCAGCGCTTCTGGCGCAAGGCTTACGGCACCATCAACTACGTCGGCCACGGCTCTTACTGTGGCGGCGCCTACCGCTCCGGCTCGGCCGCGCTGTTTGGCGACTTCAAGGGCATGCCGCATGCCAAGACCGACTTCTCGAACGCTGAATTCGCCATGTTCGTCGGCACGGCGCCGGGCAACGCCGGCAACCCGTTCAAGCGCAGCGGGGCGCTGGTGGCCAAGGGGCGCACGGAAGGCCGGCTGGACTATGTGGTGATTGACCCGGTGCTGACCAACGCGGACAACCGGGCCGTGCCGTCGCGCAACCACTGGGTGCCTATTCGCCCCAGCACCGATGGCGCGCTGGCCATAGCCATGATGCGCTGGATGTTCGAGAACGACCGGGTCAACCGGGCTTACTTGAGCTATCCCAACCTGAAAGCAGCCAATGCGGCGGGAGAGCCTTCGTTCACCAATGCCAGCTGGCTGGTGATCACGCAAGAAGGCCATCCGCGCCAGGGCAGCTTTCTGCGCGGCAGCGATCTGGGGATGCCCGTGGCGGCGGAAGACCGCTACAAGGACAAGGATCCCTATTACGTGCTTGATGCCAGCGGCCAGCTGGCCGAGGCGGCTACTCTGGGCGGCCCGGCCCGGCTGGAAGCCACGGAGCCCGTGGTGCTGGACGGCCAGCCGGTGGAGGTAAAGACCTCGCTGCAGTTGCTGCGCGCTTCGGCCGAGGAGCTGACGCTGACGCAGGCCAGCGAGATCACCGGCATCCCGCAAGACGTGATCGTGGGCCTGGCGCGCGAATTCACCAGCCACGGCCGCAAGGCCAGCGTCATCAGCCACGGCGGCATGATGGGCGGCAACGGCTTTTACAACGCCTATGCGCTGATGACGCTGAACGCCCTGATCGGCAGTCTCAACTGCAAGGGCGGCTATGCCATCAGCGCCGGTGGCTTCAAGGACGCGGCCCCTGGGCCGCGCTACAACCTGGATACGTTCGACGGCCAGGTCAAGTCGCGTGGCGTGCGTATTGACCGGGTCAACCTGTCCTACGAGAAATCCAGCGAATTCAAGCGGCGGCAGCAAGCCGGGCAAGCCGTCTATCCGGCCACGGATCAGTGGTATCCCAATGCCCCGGGCCTGGCCACCGAATGGATGAGCAGCTCGTTCAAAGGCTATCCGTACCCGCTCAAGGCACTGATCATCTGGGCCACCAACCCGGTGTATGGCATTCCTGGCCTGCGCACGCTGGAGAAGGAGCTGACCGACCCGAAGAAGCTGCCCCTGATCATCTCGGTGGATCCGTTCATCAACGAGAGCAATGCGTTTGCCGACTACATCGTGCCTGACCACGTCATGTACGAGTGCTGGGGCTGGGTGGGCCACTGGGGCGTGCCCACCAAGTGCCTGACGGCCTGGTGGCCGCTGGTGGAAGCCAAAACGGCCAAGGCAGCCGACGGCCAGAGCATCTGCATGGAAACTTTCATGCTGGCGCTGGCCAAGAAGATGAGCCTGCCGGGTTTTGGCCCCGAAGGGCTGCGCGACATGGACGGCAACCCGGTGCCGCTGGAGCGGCCAGAGGACTGGTATCTGCGCGGTGGCGCCAACATCGCCTTTGCCGGCGGGCAGCCGGTGGATGACGCGACCGATGACGATCTGCGTTTTTCCGGCGTGGAGCGCATCGCGCCCATGCTCCAGTCGCGTCTGAAAGAAGACGAATGGCGCAAGGTGGCCAGCATCTATGCCCGCGGCGGACGCTACCAGCCGATTGACGAGTCGCAGGACAAGGACCACCCGGAGTGGCAGACCTGGCGTTTCAACAAACCGCTGTGGATCTGGAACGAGCAGCTGGCCACCAGCCGCAACAGCCTGAGCGGACAGCGCCGCAAAGGCTGCGCCGGCTGGCAGCCGCCCGCCTTCAGCAACGGCCAGCCCATGCGCGAGGTGTACACCGTGCAGGAATGGCCGCTGACCGTGGTGAGCTACAAGTCCGCCCTGCACAACCCGTACAGCATTGGCACCACCATCAGCCGCGTGCGCAACGAAAACCCTGTCATCGTGCATCCGGAAGACGCACGCCGGGCCGGGCTGCGCAGCGGCGACATGGCCTCGCTGCAAACACCGGGTGGCGCCATCCGGTGCCAGGTCATCGTGCATGAAGGCGTGGTGCAAGGCACGGTGGCCATTGAACATGGCTATGGCCACCGTGAATTCGGCGCCCGTACCCAGTATGTGGATGGCAAACCCATGGCGTCCAACCCGGCGCTGGGTTTGGGCGTGAGCCTGAATGACCTGGGCATGGCCGACCCGACACGGGGCTTGAGCGCGGTCTGGCTCGACTCCATCTCGGGCACGGCCGTGCGGCATGGTCTGCCCGCCCGCATCCGTCGCGCCTAGCGCGGCCCCGATGCGGGGCACACAACTTGCCCCTGACATGCAAGCGGAGAACCTGCGATGAAAAAAATTGAACGCCGAGACCTCGTGGCCGCAGGCGGCCTGGCCGCCTTTGCCGCCGGCTTTTCCCAGACGCTGGGCCGCATGGCCGACACCGTGGTGGGGACGAAGCCAGAGCGTCACCATGTGCATGGCCGTTCCCCGGAGCCAGAGTTCACCGTTAATCCGGAAACTGGCGCGCTGCGCATGAACCCGAACCAGCAGGTGAGCTACACCGCCTGCCTGGGCTGCACCACCATCTGCGGCGTGCGCGTGCGAACCGACAAGGCCACGGGTCGCGTGCTGCGTGTCACGGGCAACCCCTACAACCCGCTATCCACCGAGCCGCACCTGCCCATGAGCGCCTCCTTCAAGGAAAGCCTGGTCAGCCTCTCGCGCTATCAGGACAAAGGGCTGGCGGGCCGCTCTACCGCGTGCGGGCGCGGCAACGCAGCGCTGGATCAGATGCATTCCCCGTTTCGCGTGCTGACACCGCTCAAGCGCGTGGGGCCACGCAACAGCGGACGCTGGGAGCCCATTTCGCTGGAGCAGCTCGTCAAGGAAGTGACTGAGGGCGGCAACCTCTTTGGCGAAGGGCACGTGGACGGGCTGGCCGCGCTGCGCGAGCTGAAAACCCCCATTGACCCGCAAGCGCCCGAGTTTGGCGCCAAGGTCAACCAGGTGGCCGTGCTTACCAGCGTGAACGAGGGGCGCGAAGCCTTCGCGCGCCGCTTCTGGAACCAGGCCTACGGCACGCTGAATTTCGTGCGCCATGGCTCGTACTGCGGGGGCTCGTACCGCTCTGGCTCGGGCGCGCTGTTTGGCGACATGCGCGCCATGCCGCACGGCAAGCCCGACCTGGCGCATGCCGAATTCGTCATGTTCGTGGGCACCGCGCCCGGCAACGCCGGCAACCCCTTCAAACGCACTGGCGCCATGCTGGCCAAGGGGCGCACCGAAGGGCGGCTGGACTACGTGGTGGTGGATCCGGTGCTCAGCAACGCCGACAACCGCGCCGTGGACAAGCGCGGGCGCTGGATCCCCATCCGCCCCAGCACCGACGGCGCGCTGGCCATGGCCATCATTCGCTGGATGTTTGACCACGACAAGGTCAACACGGCCTACCTGTCCTGGCCCAACCTGGCCGCAGCCGAGGCGGCGGGCGAGCCTTCGTTCACCAATGCCAGCTGGCTGGTCATTACCGAGCCCGGGCACCCGCGCCAAGGGCGCTTCCTGCGCGGCACCGATCTGGGTCTGGAGCTGCCTGAGGAGGAGCGTTACAAGGCCAAGGATCCTTACTTCGTGCTGGGCCCGGATGGCATGCCAACGGATGCGGCGCACGCCAGCGGCCCCGCGCCGCTGGAGGCGCAAGCGCCGGTCATGCTCAATGGCCAGCCGGTGGCCGTGAAAACCTCGTTGCAGCTGCTGCGCGAATCGGCCATGCGCATGACGGCGGCCGAGGCATCGGAGATTTGCGGCATTCCGCAAGACGTGATTGAAGGGCTGGCGCGCGAACTCACCAGCCACGGCCGCAAGGCCTGCGTGGTGGCGCATGGCGGCATGATGGGCGGCAACGGCTTCTATAACGCCTTCTCGCTCATCACCATCAACGCGCTGCTGGGCAACCTGAACTACAAGGGCGGTTTCGTCATGGGCGGCGGCGGCTTCAAGGACGCCGGTGAAGGCCCACGCTACAACTTGGCCACGTTTGAAGGCGCCATCAAGCCCAAGGGTGTGCCGCTGGGCCGCAACACCGCCTACGAGCGCACCAGCGAATTCAAGCGGCGCAAGGCCGAGGGCAAGGCTTACCCGGCGCGCGACCAGTGGTTCCCCAACGCGCCGGGCCTGGGCACCGAATGGTTCACCGGCGCGCTGCGCGGCTACCCCTACACGCTCAAGGCGCTGGTGCTGTGGATGGCCAACCCCATCTACGGCATTCCGGGCCTGCGCGAGCTGATTGAAAAAGACCTGGCCGATCCGAAGAAGCTGCCGCTGATCATTTCGGTGGACCCGCTTATCAACGAGAGCAATGCCTTCGCCGACTACATCGTGCCCGACTCCATCATGTACGAGAGCTGGGGCTGGGTGGCGCCCTGGAACGGCGTGCCCACCAAGACCATGACGGCGCGCTGGCCCGTGGTGGAGCCGCGCGCCGCCAAGGCCGCCGACGGGCAGCCCGTGGGCATGGAAACCTTCTTCTTCGCGCTGGCCAAGGCCATGCAGCTGCCCGGCTTCGGCCCACAGGGCATGAGCGATGCCGAAGGCAACCCGCTGCCGCTGGAGCGGCCCGAGCACTGGTATCTGCGCGGCGGCGCCAACATTGCCTGGCTGGGCAAGCAGCCCGTGGGCGATGCCACCGACGAGGACATTGCCCTGTCCGGCGTCGAACGGCTGCTGCCCCAGCTCAAGGCCACGCTCAAGGAGGACGAATGGCGCAAAGTGGCCTTCCTCTACACCCGGGGCGGCCGCTACCAGCCGGCCAAGCAAGCACAGGACCCGGAGCACCCCGAGTGGCAGACCAACCGCTTCACCAAGCCCTTGTGGCTGTGGAACGAGAACGTCGGCACGGCCAAGAACAGCCTTACCGGCAAGAAGTTCAGCGGCTGCGCCTCATGGCAGCCCCCCGCCTTTGCCGATGGCACGCCCATGCGTCAGCTGTATCCGGCCAGCGAGTGGCCCATCCTGCTCATCAGCTTCAAGTCGGCGCTGCAAAACTCCTACAGCATTGCCACGCGCATCACCGGCATTCATCCGGACAACCCGGTCATCGTGCACCCCAGCGATGCGGCCCGGGCAGGCCTGAAAACAGGCGACGCCGCGCGCTTGCAAACCCCGGGCGGCAGCGCGCCCTGCACCGTCATCGTGCATGAGGGCGTGATGCCGGGCGTCATCGCCATCGAGCACGGCTATGGCCACCGCGAGCTGGGCGCGCGCGCCCACCACATCGGCGGCGAGCGCCAGCCTGAGGTACATGGGCTGAGCGCTGGCGTGAACATCAATGATTTGGGCTTGGCCGACCCCACGCGCGGCAGCGAAACCACCTGGGTGGACGCCATCTCCGGCGCCGCCGTGCGCCAAGGCTTGCCCGCGCGGCTGCTCAAGGCCTGACAAAACCGCCTGCCCCGCCCCGCGCCACCTGTGCCAAGACTGGGCAGGCGCGGCGGGGCTTGTGTCATCTAGGTGTCGTTTCCCAATAATTGGCTTGGATTCAAACCCGATAGCGCTTCATCTACGCCATGGGCCGACGCTTGAGTTCGCCGGGAAGTACCCCGAACTGTTTCTGGAACGCTGCGCCAAAATGGCTCAGGTTGGTGTATCCGACTTGCCGGCCCGCCTCCGCCGCACTGGTTTTGCCGGACTCGATGAGTTGCCATGCATGATGCATGCGTTCTTGTTGATAAAGCGCATGTACAGACACGCCGAACATGCGCTTGAAGTCCTGCTTGAGCTGGAATGTGTTCATGCCGCAGGCGCGGGCCAGCTCGGCAATGGTGGGGGCGCAGTCGATACGCGCCAATAGCAGGGCGCGCGCCAGTTCCAGGCGCGCGCGCTGGGCGCGGGTAAAGACGTTGCGCCTGTCATCGATGGCGCTGTCGATCAGCAAGGCCAGCAATTCAAGACTCTTGGCTTCGCGCAGCAGGGCGCTGCTTGCCGTGGAAATCAGGATGCCGTCCAGCTCATGGGCGGCGCGCAACACCTTGGCATGCGCGGCCTCGACACGCAGATTGCTGGAGCGGCGCAATCGCTCGGCGAACAGAAAACCCTGTTCGCCCGCCAGCTCCGGCAGCGCGTCCAGGGGCAACAGCAGCCCAACCTGATGCGCACGGCCGCGCCACTGGGTTTTCCAGGGCACATCCGGCAAATAGCCGACCACGGTTTGGCGGCCAGATACGCTGAATTGGCGGCCATCAAGGTTGATGTCCGGCCCATCGCGCAGCCACACCGACAGATGCAGGCGGCTCTCGGAGTCCGTCACCGTGAGGCGCACGGGCTCCCGGTATTCGCTGCGACTGGCGAATGCAGACAAGCCGTACCGGGTGACATGGGCGCCGCTTTGTTGTGGCCCAGCCGGCCAAGTGTCCACCGATGGCTTGCTGGCGGAAGGCAGGTAGCTCGCCACGTCGATGAATGAGTTGCGCGACATAAAAAACTCCCGCTGCGGGTATGAAGGCTGCCTTTGAGGGTACGCAGATGCGGATGAGAATCACTAAATTTGAAGAGGTATAGATCAACTCTTCTCGGTTTTCATCATGACATCCAACAAGCGCACGCCGCTCGCCCTATCGCTGTCGCTATCCCTTCTTGCTTCGCAGAGCACCTGGGCGCAAACCGGCCATGCCAATGGGGAGTCGGAGGCCACCACGCTACCGGCTGTCACCGTCACGGCCACCAAGCGGGGAACCGCCGCGTTCGACACGCCTGCCAGCGTGAGTGTGATCGATGGCGATGCGGTCGAGCGCGAAGACCTGCAACACCTGAATGACGCTGCGCAGCAACTGCCCAACGTCTATTTCACCGATTTCGTTGGCGGGCTTGGCACCATCATCATCCGGGGCATGGGCAATGGCGACGAAGAGTCGGATGTCGCCAGCATCGGGGTGCAAATCGACGGCGTACCGCTGCCGCTGACCGGCGTGATCGGAAACCTGTTCGATCTGGAGCAGGTTGAAATCCTCCGCGGCCCGCAGAGCCTGCTGCACGGTCAGGGCAATATCGGCGGCCTGATCGCGATTCGCAGCCGGGATCCCGGCGTGACGTTCGCCGGTTCTGCACAGCTCAACTTCGGGACTGCCAACCGGCGGCGCGCCGGTCTGGGGCTGGATGTGCCGCTCGGGGAGCGGACTGCGGTACGCATCACGGCCGGGCGCGATGAAAGTGATGGCCATGTCAGAAACGTGACGCTGAACCGCAAGGACACAAGCGGCTGGGGCAGCAATTTCGCGCGCCTGAAGCTGTTGCACCATGACGATGCGGGCGGCGAGCTTCGATTGGGTCTGCATCATTTGGACCGCGACGGCGGCAGCGACTTTTTCCTCAGGCAGGCGGGCGCCGGACAGCGGGAGTCGGTCGAAGGCGATAGCGGAACCAACGACATCAGCTACACCTTGTTCAGCGGCGAGTACACCCGCCCGCTGGATGCCGATACGCGCCTGACCGTGGCTGTTGGCGCCAGCGATGCCCGGTGGAGCTACTGGACGCCGGTTTCCTTGCTCGGAGCCACCAACGGCTTCGATCTCAAGCTGAAGGGTTACAACGCCGAAGCCCGCATCCAGCGCAAGGCCACGGCACAAAGCCCGTTCGACTGGATGGCTGGCTTTCATGCCTCGCGTACCGACATGAATCGCCCCTACTTGTACGACTACGCGCCGTTCTTCCGCAGCGCCACCGCCTCACAGGTGGACGGCACGACGGTGGCGCTGTTTGGCGAAGCTGGCTGGCATTTCGCGCCGAGCTGGCGCCTGGGCGCTGGGCTGCGCCTGACGCGAGACCGCCGTGAAATGGACTGGAGCAGCAACCAGAACGGCTCGGTCGAAAGTCTGGAACGCAAGGTCAACAACACGGTGTGGTTGCCGCAGCTCGCGCTGGAATACCGCCCCGACGAGCAACAGTTTGCGTGGTTCAAGATGTCGCGCGGCTACAAGGCCGCAGGTTTCAACGTCTATGCGACCCAATCCGCAGCGGCCGGCAACCCCTACGAACCCGAGTACGCCCATCACGCCGAGATCGGTTATCGGGTCAAGGATGCCAAGCATCGCTGGGAAGTCGGCGCGGCGGCTTTCTACTCCCGCCTGCGCAATCAGCAAGTCGTGATCGAGGGGCTGGGGGGCGCCACGATGACGGATAACGCAGGACGCTCGCACATTCAGGGCATTGAACTGGATGCCGCCTGGCGGCCAGCACGCGCGCTGGAACTGCGCGGCCACTTGGGTTACGTCAAGGCGGTTTATGACGACTATGTGCGTGGCGGCACTGACTACGCGGGTCGGCAGTTCTCGGCAACGCCGCGCACCAGCTTTGGCGCGTCCGCCGTTTGGCGGCCTGCCGAAAACTGGGAACTGGGCGTTGCCGCCCGCCGGATCGGCAAGGTCTATCTGCAAGCCAACGATCAGGTGGACAAGGCCTACACGCTGGTGGATGCGCACCTGTCCTGGTATCACGGCAACTGGACGATGGGCCTGTACGGCAAGAACCTGACCGACGCGAAATACCTCACCCGGGCGATTGGCGATGGCCGGGGCGGCACTTTGGTGACTGCCGGTGCGCCGCGTACCGTGGGGGTTCGCTTGGCCTATGACTTCTGAGGAAGAACGCGGGCCAGCGGCGCTGGCGGCCGTGCGCGCCAGCGAGTACCGGGCGCTGGCGCTGATGTACATCACCCAGGGCCTGCCAGCGGGACTGGCTTTTTATGCACTGGGAACGCTCATCCGCGCTGGCGGCTACAGCGTGGCGCATGTGGGCCTGGTCGGCCTGACCATTCTGCCCTGGGCGCTCAAGTTCCTGTGGGCGAGTTGCATTGACAATGCCTGCATCCGTTGGCGTTATCCGCGGGTGATCTTCATCGGCCAGACGGCTGCGGCGCTGACTTGCCTGGCATTGATGCCGCTGTCGATCGGCGCGCACCTTGGCTTGGCGCTGGCTGGCCTGGTTGCGCTCAACTTCATCAGCGCCACGCAGGATATCGCCACCAATGCCTATGCCGTATCGCGCCTGCAAGGCAAGGCCGCTGGCGTGGCCAATGCGATCCAGATCGCAGGCTTCATCGTCGGCATGCTGCTGGGTGGCGGCGGATTGTTGATCGTTCACGATCATTGGGGCTGGAGCGCCACGATGGCGATTCTGGCCGGTCTGATTGCCTTGATCGGCGTGCTGCTTTGGCTGGACAAACGCTGGCAGGCGCCGCTGGCCAGCGCCGAATCAAGTGGCCGCTCATGTGTCGATTCAAGCGCCGGTGCAGTCGCCAAGGTTCGGCTGCGCGATCTGCTGCGCCATCGTGATCTTGGGTGGGCGCTGGCGCTGGTTCTGCTGTTCAAGTTTCCCAGTACGGCCGTCAGCACCCTGATCCAGCCCTGGCTGGTGGATCGGGGGCTGGGTCTGGATGCCATCGGGTATATCCAGATGGCCGTGATGCTGGCAACCGCATGCGGGGGCGTCGTTCTGGGCATTCCGCTGGTGCGGCGGCTGGGCAATCGGCGTGCGGTGCTGGCGAGCTTTGCCATGGCGGCGCTGATGCTCGGGATGGCCTGGGGGCTGGAGTGGTGCGGCGTTCATGCCCAATGGGCTTACTACCTGGCTTTTTGCACGCAGGGGGTCTTCGAGGGCGCGCTGTTCGTGTCGGTCTGGGCAGTGTTCATGAACTGGTCTTCGCCACACTCGCCAGGAACGGATTTCACGGCCATGCAATGTGGTGAAAACATCGCCAACGCCATGGCGGTCGGCACCATTGGCGGGCTGGGCCAGATGCTGGGCTACGCCAACGCTTTTGCACTGGTGTGGGGCGCAGCGGGCCTTGTGCTGATCCTGATCGCCCTGTGTCTGCCGCGTCTGGTTCTCCAGACCGAGGGGCGGGCATGAAGCCATCGAACGCGGCATCGCCACGGCCAACATCCATTCCGACGCCGGTGCGCTTTGGCAGCCTGATGCGCGTGGCGCCGTGGCTGCTCGGGTCGGCGGTCATCACTGCCGTCGCTTCGGCGGCACTGAGCATCGCGCCGTTCTGGTTCATCTACCGCATCAGCGTCGAATTGTTCGGCGCGCAACCCGACATCGCCACGGTGCGGCGGCTGGCCTGGTGGGCCATGGGGTTGTTGCTGTTGCGCTGGGCGCTGATGGCGGTCAGCCATGTGTTCGCGCACACCGGCGCTTTCGCCATCCAGCACCGGCTGCGCATGGCGATGGCGCGGCGTCTTGGAGAAGTGCCGCTGTCGTTCTTTGCCGCGCGCGGCTCGGGCAGCATGCGCCGCACGCTGACCGATGATGTGAACAGCATGGAGGGCTTTTTCGCCCATATGGTGCCCGACGCGGTAGCCGCCGCTGCCGTGCCACTGGCGGCGGCCGTGCTGCTGTTCGTGGCCGACTGGCGCATGGCGCTGGCCGCGCTCAGCCCGCTGCCGGTGGTTCTGCTGGTGCAGTGGGGGTCGATGCGTGGCATGGGCGAGCGCATGCGCGAGTGGAGCGCCTTGCAAGAACGCATTGCCAACCAGGTGGGGGAGTACGTGCGCGGCGTGCATGTGGTCAAGAGCTTCGGGCTTGCGGCGCGCTCGTTCGGCGAGCTGTCCGATGCCGTGCGTGGCGCGGTGCGCTGGGTGGAAGACTATGCCCGGGGGAGCGCGCGCGGATGGGTGTGGTTCACCGGATTGCTGTCCGCCAATCTGGTGGTGGTGGCGCCTTTCGGCGCGTGGCTGCATGCGCGCGGCAGCCTCGACGCTCCCACCTATGTGCTGTTTCTGCTGGTGGCCCCGGCTGTCCTCGCGCCATTGCTGCGTTTGACCTTCGCCATAGGCGAGCAGATGCAGCGCGCCGAAGCGATGCGCCGTATCAGCGACGTGCTGGCTGCGCCGCCGCTGGACCAGTCCCGTGCGGCGAAAGCGCCCGATGGCGCACTGGACATCCGCTTCGAGAAGCTGTGCCACCGTTACGGCCAGCGGCTGGCGCTCGATGAGGTGAGCTTCGAGGCCAAGGCCGGGCAATTGACCGCGCTGGTGGGGGCAAGCGGCTCCGGCAAGAGCACACTGGTGCGGTTGGTGGCGCGGCTGTATGAGTTCGACTCCGGCAGCCTGCGTGTGGGCGGCGCGGATGTGCGCGAATGGCCGCTCGATGCGCTGCTGGCGAAGCTGGCCATCGTGTTCCAGGACGTGTTTTTGTTTCACGGCACGGTGCGCGACAACCTGAAGATCGCACGGCCCGAAGCCAGCGATGCGGCCATCGAGGCCGCCGCCCGTGCCGCCTGCGCGCACGACTTCATCATGGCCTTGCCACAGGGCTATGACACGCCGCTGGGCGAGCGTGGCGCGCACCTTTCGGGGGGCGAGCGCCAGCGGCTGTCGATTGCCCGCGCCTTGCTCAAGGACGCGCCCGTTCTTTTGCTGGACGAAGCAACCGCCAGCGTCGATGCCGAGAACGAAGCCTTGATCCAGCAAGCGCTGGATGCGCTGTGCGCCAATCGCACGGTGCTGATGATCGGCCATCGACTGCACACGATCATGCATGCCGACCACATCGTCGTGATGGAGGCCGGCCGCGTGGCAGGACAGGGCAGGCACGAAACCTTGCTGCGCGAATGCAGCGCTTACCAGCGCCTGTGGCGCGACCATGAACAGGTCAGGGAATGGTCGCTGGCAATGCCCACGGATGCGGCGCAGCGGGAGGCCGGGGCATGATCCGGGAACTGGTTCAGTCGGGCTTTCGCCTCTCGGGCACGCGTGATCCGCGCCTGATGCGCGGCCTGCGCTGGTCGGTCGTGGAAGGACTGTTCGCCGCCGCGCCATATCCATTGCTCTATCTGCTGCTGCACGCGGTGTTTACCGGCCGCATCACACCGGCGACTGCGCTGGGGTACGGGGCGGCGATGGCTGCCTGCCTGCTGGCGCGCATTGCCGCTGGCGCAGTCGGCATGCCGCTGGTGTTCAGCGGCGCCTACGCGATGATGGGCGAGGCGCGGCTGCGTGTTGCCGATCACCTGCGCCGCCTGCCCATGGGCTGGTTCGGCAAGCAGCGGGGCGGCGACCTGAGTGCGCGACTGACTTCCGATCTGGCGCTGGTCGAGAACCTGTGGTCGCACTTTCTCGGCGTGTTCGTTTCGGGCCTGGCGATGCCCGCTTTTTTGATGCTGTTTCTGCTGTGGCTGGACTGGCGGCTGACCCTGATCGCGCTGGCTGGCATACCGTTGGCGCTGTTGGCGCTGGCCTGGACGCAGCACGTTGCGGCGCACACCGGCCAGCGTCTGATGGCGGCCAACGCCGCAGCGCAGTCGGCCTTGCTGGAGTATGTGCAAGGTATCGCCGTCGTGCGTGGTTACGGCCGCTTCGGCGATGCATGGCAACGCCTTGAAGCCGCGCTGGACGAACACCACGCCGCCCTGCTGGCGGCTGAGACCAAACCCGCGCCGTGGCTGGTGGCCTACGGCTTTCTGCTGGAAACGGGGTATGTCAGTCTGGCGCTGGCTGGCGCGTGGTGGCTTGCGGGCGGCACGCTCTCGCCCGAGGTGCTGATTGCCTTTCTGGTGCTGGCGCTGCCGGTGTACCGCCAATTGTTCGAGGTGGGGCTGTCCGCCATGCTGCTGCGCTTTGCGCGGCGCGCTCTGGCGCGTATCGAAAACGTGCTGGCCGAGCAGGCTTTGGCCGAACCGGCACAGGCGGCCGTCCCGCAAGGCCATGACATCGTGTTCGACAAGGTGCGCTTCGCGTATGAACATCGCCAAGGCGGCGCGGCCGTTCTTGACAATGTGTCATGCGAGATTGCGGCCAACCGCCTGACGGCAATCGTTGGCCCGAGCGGCGCTGGCAAGAGCACGCTGGTGCATCTGATCGCCCGGCTGTGGGACGTGGATGCGGGCGCGATTCGGCTCGGCGGCGCTGATCTGCGCGAGATCGGCACCGACGCGCTGCACCGCCACGTGGCGATGGTTTTCCAGGACGTCCTGCTGTTCTCCGGCTCGGTGCTCGACAACCTGCGCATCGGTCGGCCCGACGCCAGCCGGGAAGAAGTCATCGCCGCCGCGCGGCGCGCTCAGGCGCATGACTTCATCAGTGCATTGCCCGATGGGTACGACACGGTGCTCGACGAAGGCGGCGCATCGCTGTCTGGCGGCGAACGCCAGCGCATCTCCATCGCCCGCGCCCTGCTCAAGGACGCGCCGGTGCTGCTGCTGGACGAGGCCACGGCCAGCGTCGATCCATCGGCCGAAGCGCAGCTCCAGCGCGCCATTGCCGAACTGGCGCAAGGCCGGACAGTGGTCGTGATTGCACACCGGCTCAAAAGTGTGCGCCACGCCGACTGCATTCTGGTGATGGATCACGGACGCGTGGTGGAGCAGGGGCGGCATGACGAACTGCTGGCGCTGGGCGGCCTGTATGCGCGTCTGTGGTCACGGCAGCAGGTGGCGCAGGACTGGCGCGTTGGCACGGCGCAGCAACAGAGGACATAGCCCCCTGAGAAATCCCCTCCCCCATCCTGTCAGGCGCTGCTGGATAAAGACCCACAAAAAAGCGATCCAACACATCAGCCAGCAGATGTTGTAGCCGGCAGCGCAGGCAATCTCGTGCAGAGCATAGAGCGTGTCATGAACTTTGCCGAGTGACGGTGCTGGTCTTGAGTACAGTGCCAGCATGTCTCACAAGCCTTACCCCAGTGATGTAAGCGACGAAAAATGGAGCTTTGTCGCCCCTTGCGAGCAAGAGCGCGATCAAGTCGATGCGCTGTGCCAGGCGGCGCAGCAGGTGACAGGATCGAACGTGCGCAAGGCTTTGGCCGATCAAGGTTGCACGGGGCAAAAGGCCCAGGACGCCGCGGCGCAAAACGGCATTGCCTTGGATCTTGTGAAGCTGCGCGAAGCGAAAAAGGGCCAAGGCGCCGGGTGACTGAACGCAGCTTTGGCTGGCTGGAGAAGAGCAGAAGGCTGTGGACGAACTGCGAGCGCCTGCTCAATACCAGCTTGCAGTTCATTCATCTCGCATTCTTGGCGCTGCTGCTCCGAAGATTTTGAACGGGTTCTAAAAGCGAAACACCCGCAGCAGGCTTGGGTGATTCAGGGCGTCTCTGTCGCAAGCCGGCTGGCAGCGATCCTGCCGCAGTGCGGCCGCCTCAGGCGTGGGCGGCGATGGAGGCGGTGGCCATCAGCTCTTCCAGCAGCGCCAGCGAGGCGCGACCGGAGACGGAGTAGGGATCCAGCTCGGCGCGCGTGTTGTACTTGAGCAGCGTGGCGGGGTTGATGCGATTGGTGTTGACCAGCCCCATCGTCCAGCCGCCGAAGCGGCGCTCGGTGATTTCCTCGTAGTGCAGCAGCACCACGTCCTGGTGGCGCGGGTCGCGCTGGATCAGGCCGTAGAGGTCGCTGATGGTCTGGCGGCCACCCTCCAGCGCCTGCATGAAGATGCCGTCGCCATAGACCAGCACGCCGGTCACGCCTTGCGCGGCGTTGTGCTGGCGCGCGCTGGCGCACAGGGCTTCAAGGGCCGGGGCGGAGGCGTCCACGGCGCGGCTGGCGAAAAGCAGTCGGACGAGCATGGGGGCAATTCTTTCAGCGTGTGTCTTCAGGGCCGGCGCGGAATGAGCGAGAGAAACTCGCGCCGCAAGGTAGCGTCTTTCAGAAACACGCCGCGCATGACGGAGTTGATCATCTTGCTGTCCACGTCTTTCACGCCGCGCCAGGCCATGCAAAAGTGCGTGGCTTCCATCACCAGGGCCAGCCCGTCGGGCTTGGTTTTTTCCTGAATCAGGTCGGCCAGCTGCACCACGGCTTCTTCCTGAATCTGCGGGCGGCCCATCACCCATTCGGCCAGGCGCGCGTATTTGGACAGGCCGATGACGTTGGTGCGCTCGTTGGGCATCACGCCAATCCACAGCTTGCCCATGACCGGGCAGAAATGGTGGCTGCATGCGCTGCGCACCGTGATGGGGCCGACGATCATCAGCTCGTTAAGCCGTTCGGCGTTGGGAAATTCGGTGATCGTCGGGCCTTTGACGTAGCGGCCGCGAAACACCTCGTTCACGTACATCTTGGCCACGCGGCGCGCGGTGTCGGCGGTGTTGTGGTCGCCCTCCGTGTCGATGACCAGGCTTTCCAGCACGCCTTGCATCTTGGCTTCCACCTCGTCCAGCAACTGCTCCAGCTCGCCGGGCTTCATGAAATCGGCGATGTTGTCGTTGGCGTGATAGCGGCGGCGCGCCGCCTGCAGGCGCTCGCGGATCTTGACGGAAACGGGCGTGCCTTCGTCGTCGGCAGCGGTCAAAGAGGGGGAAGGGGCTTGGGGCTTCATGAAGGCACGCATGGTAGCAGTGAAAGCGGCGCTAGCCGGGCCGCTTGGTTGCCTGGCCGAGATGCGCGGGCTTGACGCGGGTTGACCGGAGAGCCGTAGCCAAGAGCCGTGGTTGCATGGGACGAATGCCCGCCCAACCTGCGAGCCATGCGGCCGCGTCAGGCGGCCGCATGGCGGGTGCGCCAACCTGATGGCAGCTTTGACGCACGTCATTGCAAAGAGTGGGTGTGGAGAGTCAGCGCGCGGCAGGATAAGTAAGCCTTGTCGCGCATGCCGGCAGCGTTTCAGGCAAGTTCAGACCGATGCCAGGGTCGCCGCCGCCAAGCAACCGCCAAGAGAAAGTATTGGCCGGGTATACAGGGTGAGGGTGGGCAGCCAGTGCGCGGCATTCGCTCAACGGGTGACGGGGCGGACGCACGGGAGCGGTCAGTGGCCGCTCCTCAAAGGGTTGCTCAGTTGCGGTCGACACGCGCAGCCCGCACCGGGCAATAGCCGGGCGCGCAGGGCAGGGTGGGGGCGGGCACCAAGGCGTAGGGTTTGGGGCCGCGCCGTGCAGTGCCGGGGGCTGTCCGGTCCCTGGGGGGCGCGGTGCGGCGCACGCGCGGCTTGGGCGGGGGCAGCATGGTGGGGTTGAACTCGCCCGCATCGGGCATGCCCTGGGCCTTGTAGGGGGAGTTGGGCAGCACGGCATCGCTGTTGATGGCGTCCGGCTCGGCCCAGGCCGCGGCGCTGGTCAAGGCCAGGGCGCAGGCAAGCAGCAGGGGTTTGGCGTTCATGATGGGTGCTCCTCTCTGGAGGCGCGGCATGCAGCCGCGCCAAGCGTCACCAAGTGTATCCATGCTTGGCGGCAAGGGCAGGGCCGCTGTGGCGGTGACGCCACGCCGCCCGCGTAGGATGGCGCGCTTTGGCTTTGGTGTGTGCCGCGTTCGCTGCGGCGGATTGCGTTTTCTTGTTGCCATGACCATGAGTGCCCGCTCTGCTTCTTTGCCGCGTGTTGTTGTTGTGACCACTGGAGGCACCATCGCCGGGGCGTCGTCATCGAGCACGGGTGGCGCGTACACGGCGGGGGTGTTGGGGGCGGATGCGCTGCTGGCGGCCGTGCCCGAGCTGTCGCAGGTGGCGCGGGTTCAGGCCGAACCGCTGTTTGCCATGGATTCGGCCGACTTCACGGACGTGCATTTGCTGCAACTGGCGCGGCGGGTGGCGGCGCTGGCGCAGCGGGCGGATGTGGACGGCATTGTCATCACCCACGGCACGGACACGCTGGAAGACAGCGCGTATTTTCTGCACCTGACGCTGAAAACGGCTAAGCCCGTGGTGTTCACGGCGGCCATGCGCCCGGCCACCGCGCTGGGCGCCGATGGGCCGCGCAATCTTTACGAGGCCGTGTGCGTGGCGGCCTGCCCGCGTGCGGCGGGGCTGGGGGCGCTGGTGGTGATGAACGGCGCCATCTGGTCTGGGCGCGATGTGATCAAGCGTGACGCGGCGCAAGTGCACGCCGTGCAATCGCCCTACGGCCCGCTGGGCTGGGTGGCGGATGGCGGGCCGCGCTTTTACCGTGCGCCATGCCGCCCCCACACGCTGGCCAGCGCGTTTGACGCCACGGCCATTCAAGCCCTGCCACCCGTGGCGGTGGTGGCCGCGTATGGCGGCATGGACGCCACGGCCCATGAGGCGCTGGCCGCCCGTGGCGTGCGCGCCATCGTGCATGCGGGCTGGGGCACCGGCACGGCGCCTGCCGCGCTGGCGCCCGCGTGGGCCCGCTTGCAGGCGGCGGGGATATGGCTGGTACGCACTTCACGCACTGGCAGCGGCCCGCTGCCGCGCGAGCGCAGCCCCGGCTGGCTTTGTGCGGATGACCAAAGCCCCTCACAGGCCCGCCTGCTGCTTGCGCTGGGGCTGACGCAGACGCAGCAGGGCGCTGCCTTGCAGGCGCTGTTCGACCGCTATTGACAAAGCGGCCGTTGCTGGCTGCAACGCCTTCAGAGCCTGTTCAAAATTTCTGCGCGGCAGGCCATGAAGCGGATTGGGGCGGTCTGCTTCCGTTGCCAAGCCTCGCCATGGCTCGAACGCCATGGCGGCGGGATGTGTGCAAGAGGTGGTGCCTGGTATCCCTATCCCAAACCGCTGGTTGCCCACTCGCGCCGGGATATTGAACAGGTTCTCAAAGGCGCCGGAACGCCCGTACGTTGGGGCCGCCAGCGTGCACGGTGCAGGCAATGTGCAGGTGCAGGCCGCACGCAGTTAGGATGCCGGGCTGCCGGAAAAAGGGCAAAAAAAAGGTGACTCGTCGGAGCCGCCCGGAACCCCCCGCCGGGCTGGCCTGAAGCCCTTGCCGGCCCGGATGCTGATTTCACCGTTCAAGGAGCTTTTCAATCATGATGCAACGCCGTCCCTTTTTGCTGGCCGCCCTGGCCGCCGCCGCCGGAGCAGCGCCGGCACTGCACGCGCAGGGGCCCGCGCCAGCCGCTGCCTGGCCCACGCGGCCGGTGAAGCTGGTGGTCGGCTTTCCGGGCGGCTCGTCGCCCGACCTGACCGCGCGCACGCTGGCCGAGCCGCTGTCCCGCGCGCTGGGCCAGCCGGTCATCGTGGAAAACAAGCCAGGGGCGGGCGGCAACATCGCGGCCGACCAGGTGGCCAAGGCCACCGATGACCACACGCTGGGCATCGTCATCAACGGCAACCTGACGTCAGCCCCCATGCTGTATGCCAAGCTGCCTTACAAGCCGTCGCGCGATTTCACTTACCTCAGCCTGCTGACCACGGCGCCCGTGGTGCTGGCGGCGCCGGCTTCGGAGCCAGGCGGCGCGGCCTTCTTCGAAAAAGCCGCCAAGATGGGCGACCAGTGGAATTACGGCTCGGTGGGCGCAGGCTCCATTGCGCACCTGGGCATGGAGCTGCTCAAGGCCCGCGTGCTCGGCCTGCAAGCCGTGCATGTGCCTTACAACGGCATGCCCGCAGTGGTGACGGGGCTGATTGGCGGGCAGGTGCAGATGGCGCTGATTGCGCCCGGCGTGGCCATGCCGCAGGTACAGGCGGGCAAGCTGCAAGCCATTGGCCTGAGCAGCACGGGCCGCAGCGCGCTGGTGCCCGGCGTGCCGCCGCTGGCCGATCTGGGAGTGAAGGACTTCAGCTTCGAGGTGTGGAACGCGCTTGTTGGCCCGGCCAGCCTGTCGGCGCCAGCGCGGCAGACCATCGTCAAGGTGCTGGGCACGGTGATGCGCACCCCGGAGGTGCGGCAGCGCCTGCTGGCCCAGGGCTGGCAGCCGGTGGGCACATCGCCCGAAGGCTTGGAGCAGCGCGTGGCGCAAGAAACGAAGCTGCTGGGCGGCATCATCCGCTCGCGCGGCATCCGGCTGGACTGAGCGGGGTGCATGTGGCCGGGCTGCTTTTGCCGGCCTGATGGCGGGCGGCTCTGGCGGCCCGGCGGCAAGCCAAAAGCCGCTGGCTGCGACGCAGCGTGTGTCTGGCTGAGCATGCCGCATGCGGCGCATGTGGCATGCAGGGGTGGGCGCGGCGGGTGCGGCATGGCGCAAGGGCATCCATCAAAAAAGCCATTTGGGCTGTATTTACGCGAAAGTTTGCTATCTTTTTTGAATAATTTGCCGAAGGAAGTGAGTGCATTGGCTCCCGCGGCTTTTGCGGCCCCGTTGGTCAGTTTCGTGATGCGGCGGGTGGCGCGGTGCGACAATGGGCCGCATGAAAATCCTGCTTCCTGTTGACGGCTCCCCCCTCTCCCTACACGAAACCCGCTTCGCGCTGCGCCTGGTGCGCGAAGGCTTGCAGGCCCACTTTGTGCTGGTCAATGTGCAAGAGCCGGCCTCGTTTTACGAGATGGTCACGGCGCAAGACCCGGCGCTGATTGCCGGCGCGGCGCAGGCTGCGGGCGAGGACATGATGGCGCCTTCGGCCGCGCTGCTGGCGCAGGCGGGCGTGCCTTTCGAGACAGCCGTGGTTTCGGGCGACCCGGTGCAGGCCATGCTGGCGCTGATTGAAACGCGCGCGTGTGACATGGTGGTGATGGGCTCGCGCGCGCTGGGCCTGATCCGCAGCGCCCTGGAGGGTTCGACTTCACGCCGGCTGGTGCAAGAAGCGCCGGTGCCCGTGTTGCTGGTGACGCCCCCACAGGCGGAAGACGTCTGACGAGGCTAAGACCCCGCTGCCGCCTTTGCCTTTCCGGCTTTGTGGCCGGCAACGTGAGGGTTGGCGCATAAAAAAACCGCCCCTGAAGCTGGGCGGTTTTTTCATGGGGTGAAGGGCCGAACCGTCAGGCCGACTTCTCGGCCTCGGCCTTTTTCAGCATGAGGTAGATCTCGTCTTTCAGGTGCAGCTTCTGCTTTTTCAGCGTTTCAATGGTTTCGTGCGATGCGGGCTCTTCGCCGCTTTCCATGCGCTTGATCTGGTGATCCAGCTCGTTGTGCTTTTCAAAAAGGCGGGAAAAGTGAGCGTCTTCGATTTTGAGCGTATGGATCAGGTCGCGGTATTCGGGAAACATGGGCTCTCCTTGCAAAAACTGAGGGTAATGGAATGTTTCGATTCTAAGGCGCTGGGCGGCTGGCAAGGGCTTTACAGGCCCGACTGGAAGGGCTGGCGCAGCATGTCTTCGGCGTCGGCGCGCGGCTCCACCGTGGCGCCAGCGGCGCTTTCGGCCACGCAGTCGGCAAAGTAGCGCACGTTGCCGCGGTCGTCGTGGATTTCCACCAGGCCGTGAATGTCGGTCTCGAAGCCGGGGCATTCCAGCGCGAATTCACGCGCGAACTTGAGGTAATCGACGATCTTGCGGTTGAACACCTCGCCCGGGATCAGCAGCGGAATGCCGGGCGGGTAGGGCGTGACCAGGCCCACGGTGATGCGGCCTTCCAGGTGGTCGATTTCCACCCGCTCGGTGCGGCGCTGGGCGATGCAGGCGTAGGCATCGGCGGGTTTCATGGCGGGGGTCAGCTCGCTCAGGTACATCTCGGTGGTCAGGCGGGCGATGTCGTACTTGGCGTAGAGCCGGTGCACGTGCTGGCACAGGTCGCGTAGGCCCATGCGCTCGTAGCGGCGGTGCTGCTGACAGAACTCCGGCAGGATGCGCCACATGGGCTGGTTCTTCTCGTAGTCGTCCTTGAACTGCTGCAGGGCGGTGAGCAGCGTGTTCCAGCGGCCCTTGGTGATGCCGATGGTGAACATGATGAAGAAGCTGTACAGGCCCGTCTTCTCGACGACCACGCCGTGCTCGGCCAGGTATTTGGTGACGATGCTGGCGGGAATGCCGGTTTCGTCAAAGCTGCCGTCCATGCGCAGGCCGGGGGTGACGATGGTGGACTTGATCGGGTCCAGCATGTTGAAGCCGTCGGCCAAGTCGCCAAAGCCGTGCCAGGGCTCGCCAGCGCCGGCTCCGCTGTCGTTGCTGCTGTGGCTGCGGATAATCCAGTCGTCGGCGCGGCCAATGCCTTCTTCGGCGATCCGCTCCGGCCCCCAGACCTGGAACCACCAGTCGTCCTTGCCGAAGTCTTGCTCCACCTTGCGCATGGCGCGGCGAAAGTCCAGCGCTTCCACCAGGCTTTCTTCCACCAGTGCCGTGCCGCCGGGCGGCTCCATCATGGCGGCGGCCACGTCACAGCTGGCGATGATGCTGTATTGCGGGCTGGTGGAGGTGTGCATCAGGTACGCCTCGTTGAACAGGTAGGTGTCCAGCTTGCGCTCCTGGCTGTCTTGCACCAGCACGTGGCTGGCCTGGCTGATGCCGGCCAGCAGCTTGTGGATGGACTGCGTGGCATAGACCATGGTTTTGCCGGGGCGGGGACGCTTGCGGCCCATGGCGTGGTAGGTGCCGTAGAAGGGGTGGAAGGCCGCGTGCGGCAGCCAGGCCTCGTCAAAGTGCAGGTTTTCCACGTAGCCGTCCACGCTTTGCTTGATGGCCTCGGTGTCGTAGAGCACGCCGTCGTAGGTCGATTGCGTGAGCGTGAGGATGCGCGGCTTGACCTTGGCCGCGTCCACGCCCTTGAGCAGCGGGTTGGCGCGGATCTTGGCCTGGATGCTGGCAGGCGAGAACTCGCTCTTGGGAATGGGGCCGATGATGCCGAAGTGGTTGCGCGTGGGCTTGAGAAACACCGGCACGGCGCCGGTCATGATGATGCTGTGCAGGATGGACTTGTGGCAGTTGCGGTCCACCACCACCACGTCACCCGGCGCCACGGCGTGGTGCCACACCATCTTGTTGGAAGTGGAGGTGCCGTTGGTGACGAAGAAGCAGTGATCGGCGTTGAAGATGCGCGCGGCGTTGCGCTCGCTCTCGCCAATGGCGCCGTTGTGGTCCAGCAATTGGCCCAGCTCTTCCACCGCGTTGCACACGTCGGCGCGCAGCATGTTCTCGCCATAGAACTGGTGGTACATCTGGCCGATGGGGCTTTTCAGGAACGCCACGCCGCCGGAGTGGCCGGGGCAGTGCCAGGAGTAGGAGCCGTCCTCGGCGTAGTCGAGCAGCGCCTTGAAAAAGGGCGGCTGGATGCCTTCCAGATAGCTTCGGGCCTCGCGGATGATGTGCTTGGCCACGAACTCCGGCGTGTCCTCGAACATGTGGATGAAGCCGTGCAGCTCGCGCAGCACGTCGTTGGGCAGGTGCTGGCTGGTCTTGGTCTCGCCGTGGATGTAGATGGGCACTTCAGGGTTCTTGCGCCGCACTTCCTGGATGAAGTGGCGCAGGTTGAGCACGGCAGGGGCCAGGTCCGGGGAGGGAGAAAACTCCTCGTCGTCAATCGACAGGATGAACGCACTGGCGCGGCTTTGCTGCTGCGCGAACTGTGCCAGGTCGCCATAGCTGGTGGCGCCCACCACCTCGAAGCCTTCGGCCTCAATGGCCTGCGCCAGCGCGCGGATGCCCAGGCCCGAGGTGTTTTCGGCGCGGTAGTCCTCGTCGATGATGACGATGGGGAAGCGGAATTTCATGGTGGCGCGGCTCCTGCAGTCAACGGCCCATAGATGGAAAAAAGGCGCCCAGCGGCGCCTGTCATGTGGCAAGTGTACGGAAAAGCGTCCGTGCCGCGCCCAAGACGCGGCCTTGCCTGGGGAAAATCATCAACAAGTATGAAAAAGATAGCTAAAAACCAAGACAGTTATTGCCTGAAATGCGTTTTTCTTCTGGGGTGGCGAAGTCAGCGTTTTGCGGCGCGCTGGGTGTTCAGACGCCCCAGACCACGTCTTTGCCCTCGCTGGCGCTTTGCTGCAGCAAGTCAATGAACGGCGCGGCGCGGCGGCGCAGGGAAATGGGCTCTTCACCGTCGCCGCTGGCGGAAGCGGCTTCGTCCTGGGCATCGGCGGGCGGCTCGGCGTCACCGGATTCACGCGCCGCCACGGCAGCCTGCAATGCGGCAATGGCGGCCGGAATTTGCGCCACGGTGATGATGCCGGTCGCGCCGGGTGTTTTGCCAATGATCTTCAACAGCTCCTCGGCATTGGCCTGCAGCATGATCACATCAGCGGCGGCCTGGGATTTGAACTTGTACAACATAGTGGGATGTCTCTCCGTGAAAAGGCGGCAGCGCAATGGTTTGGCGCCAGCGGGCATTGTGCCGCATCATTGCCCATGCTTGGCGAGCCTGTAGCCTGGTACAGGCCCGGTTTTCATGACCGATACCCTTGCCGTGGCGTAGCACGCCAATACTTTCACCTTGACCTGGCTGAAGTTTGCGATCGCTTTAACCACCGTGGGCAAGACCTCAAAGCCTTGGCTGCACAAGCCTCTTGGAACCTTTTCCAAGTCCCTAAGCGGCGGGCACTCAAGCGGCTTTGGGCGCGGGGTCTGCGTCGTTGCAAAACTTGCCAATAGCACGGGCTATCACGAGCTTATTGGCCGCGTTTTGCACCTTGCATCCCATCCCAAACCGCTTGCTGCCCACTCTCGCCGAGACTTTGAACAGGTTCTTAGGCACATTTCGATCCAGGGAATCAGACTTGTTCTGGCTCGGAAAGCTAGGCATTACCAAAGAAAAACGGGCTGCAGCCGAAGCTGCAACCCGTTTTGTTTTTTGGCGGAGTGGACGGGACTCGAACCCGCGACCCCCGGCGTGACAGGCCGGTATTCTAACCGACTGAACTACCACTCCGCGTCGGCAGCTGCGTTGCACTCTTGCGAGTCAAGTGCAGCCAAACTTGGCGACCCTACGGGGATTCGAACCCCGGTACCAACCGTGAAAGGGTTGTGTCCTAGGCCTCTAGACGATAGGGTCAAAACCTTTGGACTTTTTCGAAACCTTGGTGGAGGTAAGCGGGATCGAACCGCTGACCTCTTGCATGCCATGCAAGCGCTCTCCCAGCTGAGCTATACCCCCTAAGCTGCATTCAGCATTTTTTGCTGTCTGCCTCTCGGCGTCGAAGCACGCATTGTATAGCAACTTTCAAGCGTTGCGCAAGCATTTCAAAATTTTTTCTTTCGGGTGCAGTGAAAGCACGGCATCAAGGGATGGCGTTTGCGGGGTGCCCATCACGAGCACGCGCACGGGCATAGCCAGTTGCGGCATTTTCAGGCCGTGAGCCGCAAGCGTTTCTTTGAGGGCGGCGGCGATCGATGCCTTGTCCCACGCGGGCAGGGCGGCGAGCTTGGCGGCCAGTGCATGCACGGCGGGGCGGACGGCCTCGGTGACGTGGGTGGCCAGGTCTTCGGCGCTGGCGGCTACGTCACTGTAGAAGGCGGCGGCGTGCCCGGCCAGGGCCGCGGTGGTGTCGCAGCGGTCCTTGTACAGGCCGCAGATGGCGGGCAGGCGCTCATCAGGCGTGAGGCCGCGTTGCTGCAATTGCGGTGCGACCAGCGCGGCGAGCGTGGCGTCGTCCGTTGTTTTCATGTGCTGGGCGTTGACCCAGCGCAGCTTGGCTTCATCGAACTGGGCGGCGCTGCGGCCGAGGTGATCCAGGTCGAACCATTGCAGGAATTGTTCGCGGCTGAAGATTTCATCGTCGCCGTGGCTCCAGCCCAGGCGGGCCAGGTAGTTGATCATGGCGTCGGCCAGGTAGCCTTCGTCGCGGTATTGCGTGACGGCCTTGGCGCCGTTGCGCTTGCTCATCTTCTCGCCCTGTTCGTTAAGCACGGTGGGCAGGTGGGCATAGACGGGCGGCTCTTTGCCCAATGCGCGGAAGATGTTGATCTGGCGCGGGGTGTTGTTGACGTGGTCGTCGCCGCGGATGACGTGGGTGATGCCCATGTCGATGTCGTCCACCACCACGCAGAAGTTGTAGGTGGGCGTGCCATCAGGGCGGGCGATGACCAAATCGTCCAGCTCGTCATTGCTGATCTCGATGCGGCCTT
Source organism: Comamonadaceae bacterium OH2545_COT-014 (assembly GCA_003859965.1). Lineage (GTDB taxonomy): Bacteria > Pseudomonadota > Gammaproteobacteria > Burkholderiales > Burkholderiaceae_C > Ottowia. The sequence continues at coordinate 47,195 of RQYR01000005.1, forward strand.
TGACCTTGTCGTCCCACGCGACCACGCCGCCTTGCGGGTTCTTGAAGCGCAGCACAGGCTGCACGCCTTCGGGCACGGGCGGCAGTTGTTTGCCCGGCTCAGGCCGCCAGGTGCCGTCGTAGCGGGGCTTTTGCTTGGCGGCCATCTGGCGCTCGCGCAGCGCATCGAGCTCGGCCACGCTCATGTAGCAGGGGTAGACCAAACCCTGGGCCTGCATCTGCGCCAGCACCTCTTTGTAGCGCGCCATGCGCTGCATTTGATAGAACGGGCCTTCGTCGGGCGTCATGCCCAGCCAGGCCATGCTTTCGAGGATCACATCGACGGCAGCCTGGGTGGAGCGCTCCTGATCGGTGTCTTCAATGCGCAGGATGAAGTCGCCGCCATTGGCTTTGGCAAAGGCCCAGGGGTAGAGGGCGGAGCGGATATTGCCCAGGTGGATGAAGCCGGTGGGCGAGGGGGCGAAACGGGTGCGAACGCGGGGGGTGTTGGTCATGGTTTCAAGGCTTTTGGGCTGCCGGCGCTTTTCTGTCAAGCGCAAGCAGCTATCAAAACAATAGTTGAATGCTTATGGGGCGGCCAGCGTGTCCAGCCCGCGCCGCAGGTCGTCTTGCAGGTCGCCCAGGTGTTCCAGGCCCACAGCCAGGCGCACCAGCGACTGGGTGATGCCGGCGGCTTGGCGTTGTTCTTCGGAAAGGCGGCCGTGCGAGGTGCTGGCCGGGTGGCTGATGATGCTGCGCACGTCGCCCAGGTTGGTGGCCAGGCTGCACACGCGCGTGTTGTCGATCAGATGGAAGGCGCGCGCGCGGCCTTGCCCGGGCGAGTCGGCGCGCAGGCGGAAGGCGATGACGGCGCCGCCTTGCCCGCTCATCTGGCGCATGGCCAGGGCGTGCTGCGGGTGCGAGGGCAGGCCGGGGTAGTACACGCGCTCGACGGCAGGCTGCTGCTGGAGCCACTGCGCCAGTTGCAGGGCGGCGGCGCTTTGGGCGCGCACGCGCAGCGCCAGGGTTTCCAGCCCCTTGTGCACGACCCAGGCGTTGAAGGGCGAGAGCACCATGCCGGCGGCGCGGTTGACCGGCGCGAGCTGGTCATCAACGATGGCGCGCGGGCCGCACACGGCGCCCGCCATGACGCGGCCCTGGCCGTCCAGAAACTTGGTGCCAGAGTGGACGACCAGATCGGCCCCCAGGGCGATGGGACGTTGCAGCACCGGGGTGGCAAAGCAGTTGTCCACGGCCAGCAGCGCACCGGCGCCGTGGGCGATGCCGGCCAGCGCGGCGATGTCGCACACCTCGGTCAGCGGGTTGGTGGGCGTTTCAGCGAACAGCAGGCGCGTGTTGGGTTGCACGGCGGCCTGCCAGGCGTCCAAGTCGGTCTGCGGCACGAAGCTGGTTTGCACGCCAAAGCGCGCGAAGTCGGTGCCCAGCAGCCGGATGGTGGAGCCGAACATGGACTGCGAGCAAACCACGTGGTCGCCGCTTTTGAGCAGGCCCAGCCCCAGCAGCAAGATGGCGGACATGCCGCTGGCGGTGGCGATGGCGGCTTCGGCCCCTTCCAGCGCGGCCAGGCGCTGCTCGAACGCGGTCACGCCGGGGTTGCCGGTGCGGGTGTAGGTGTAGCCAGCGTCGGGGTGGGCGAAGCGGTGGGCGGAGGTTTCGCTGTCGGGCTGGGTGAAGCTGCTGGTGAGGTACAGCGCCTCGGAGTGCTCGCCGTAGTGACTGGCGGGCGTGGACACGCGCAGGGCCAGCGTGTCGGGGTGCAGGCCGTCAGGCAGGGGGCGATGGGGGGCGGATGAGTGAGTCACAGGGGGTGGATGGGGGGCAAATCAGGCGGTGGGGAGCGCGGGGGCGTCTTCTTCATCGGCGGGGCCGGCCTGGGGGCGCGCCTGCTGCATGCGGGCGATGCCGTCCTCGGTCACGTCGCCGGTGACGTAGATGCCGTCGAAGCATGAGGCGTCGAACGCGCCCAGCGCGGGGTTGAGCGCGCCCACGGCGCGTTTCATGGCGTCAACATCCTGGTAGATGAGGGCGTCGCAGCCGATGAGCTGGCGGATTTCTTCCACCGTGCGGCCGTGCGCCACCAGTTCTTCGCGGGTGGGCATGTCGATGCCATACACGTTTGGGTAGCGCACGGGCGGCGCGGCGCTGGCCAGGTAAACCTTGCGGGCGCCAGCCTCGCGCGCCATTTGCACGATCTCGCGGCTGGTGGTGCCGCGCACGATGGAGTCGTCCACCAGCAGCACGTTGCGGCCCGCGAACTCGCTGGCGATGGCATTGAGCTTCTGGCGCACCGACTTCTTGCGCACCGCCTGGCCCGGCATGATGAAAGTGCGGCCCACGTAGCGGTTTTTCACGAAGCCCTCGCGGTAGGGCTTGCCCAAAAGGCGCGCCAGCTCGGTGGCGCTGGGGCGGCTGGATTCGGGGATGGGGATGACCACGTCGATCTCGCTGGGCGGTACGGTGGAGATGACGCGCTTGGCCAGCGCCGCGCCCAGGTTCAGCCGCGCCTGGTAGACGGAGATGCCGTCCAGCACCGAATCGGGCCGGGCCAGGTAGATGTATTCGAAGATGCAGGGCGTGTGCCGGGTCTCTTCGGCGCAGGCCTGGGCGTGGCGGCGGCCCTGCGTGTCGATGAACACGGCTTCGCCGGGGGCCAGGTCGCGCTCGAACTGGTGGCCCGTGCCTTCCAGCGTGACCGATTCGCTGGCGAACATGGACACGCCGTCCGGGCCCGTGCCCATGCACAGCGGGCGGATGCCGTGCGGGTCGCGAAAGGCCAGCATGCCGTGGCCGGCGATCATGGCAATCACCGCGTACGAGCCGCGCACGCGCTGGTGCACGCCGTGCACGGCGGCAAACACCTCGGCCGGCGTGAGCGTGAGGCCGCGCGAGACGCGCTCCAGCTCGTGCGCCAGCACGTTCAGCAGCACTTCCGAATCGCTCTCGGTGTTGGTATGGCGGTGGTCGGTGGAAAACAGCTCGGCCTTCAGCGCCTGCGCGTTGGTCAGGTTGCCGTTGTGCACCATCACGATGCCGAACGGCGCGTTCACGTAAAAGGGCTGGGCTTCTTCCTCGCTGTAGGCGTTGCCGGCCGTGGGGTAGCGCGCCTGGCCCACGCCCATGTGGCCGGGCAGCGCGCGCATGTTGCGCGTGCGGAACACGTCGCGCACCATGCCCTTGGCCTTGTGCATGAAGAACTTGCGTTCATGCTGCGTGGCGATGCCTGCCGCATCCTGCCCGCGGTGCTGCAGCAGCAGCAGCGCGTCATAAAGAAGTTGGTTCACGGGCGCGTTGCTGACAACGCCGACGATGCCGCACATGGTGGTTGCAATCCTGCGTGAGAGAGAAGGTGGAAGGAAGAAAAAAGAAATCAGCCCCCGATTGTCGGGCCGAAAGCGCACGGCCGCCGCGCACCGGCCCGAAGCCGTGACCTGAGCCTGGGCGCGCGAGCCTGATTTTCAGGCAGGGCCAGGCTGGCTGGGCGGCCGGTCATGGACAATCGCCGCCCCATGCATGTTCTATTCGACGAGGCGGGCAAGTTTCTGGCCGGCCGCATTCTTTCGGAGGCCGAGGCTTCGGCCCAGGTGGAGCTGGACTCTGGCAAGCGCGTCAAGGTCAAGGCTGCCAACCAGCTTTTGCGTTTTGACAAGCCCGCGCCCGCCGCGTTGCTGGCTGACGCGGCCGAACAGGCCGCGCAGGTGGAGTTGCCGCTGGCCTGGGAGTTCGCCCCCGAGGGCGAATTCGGCTTTGCCGAGCTGGCCGCCGACTACTTTGGCGGCGAACCGGGCGCCGTGCCGCAGGCCGCGATGCTGATGGCGCTGTACCAGGCGCCGCACTATTTCCGCCGCGCCGGCAAGGGCCGCTTCAAGAAAGCGCCCGCCGACGTGGTGGCGCAGGCGCTGGCCGCCATCGAGAAAAAGAAGCAGATCGCCGCGCAAATCAGCGCCTGGGCGCAAGAGCTGGCCGAAGGCCGCTGCCCCGCGCCCATTGGCGATCAGCTCTACAAGATTCTGTTCAAGCCCGACAAGAATGCGCCCGAATACAAAGCCGTGGTCGAGGCCGCCCGCGCCACGCAAACCGCGCCGCTGACGCTGCTGAAAAACGCTGGCGCCATTGCCTCGGCCTGCCAGTTCCACTGGCAGCGCTTTCTGTTCGAGCACTTTCCCAAAGGCACGGGCTTTGCCGAACTGGCCGCGCCCGCCGTGGCCGACGAGCTGCCGCTGGCCAGCGTGCAGGCCTATTCCATCGACGACTCGCACACCACCGAGATCGACGACGCGTTGTCGCTGCAAGGCCTGGGCACCGGCGCCGTGGTGCTGGGCATCCACATCGCCGCGCCGGGGCTGGCCATCCAGCCCGGCGACGCGCTGGACGCCGTGAGCCGCGCGCGCCTGTCCACCGTCTACATGCCGGGCCACAAGATCACCATGCTGCCCGACGACGTGGTGGACGCCTACACCCTGAGCGAAGGCCGCGCCGTGCCCGCTGTCTCGCTCTACATCACGCTGGACGAAACCACGCTGGACGTGCGCGCCAGCGAAACCCGGCTGGAGCGCGTGCCCATTGCCGCCAACCTGCGCCACGACCAGCTTGATGGCGTGGTCACCGAAAGCTGGCTGCTGGCCCCTGCGGATGATGGCCAAAATGCCCTTGCAGGCACACCCATCGGGCGAGAGCAGCTATCATTTTTATACCGGCTGGCCCTGCACCTGAAAGCGCGGCGAGAGCAGGTGCGCGGCAAGCCGGAAACCTTCACCCGGCCCGACTACACCTTTCGCCTGGACAACGCCCCCGGCAGCGTGCCCACCGGCGGGGAAACCGTGCGCATCGACACGCGCCAGCGCGGCGCGCCGCTGGATCTGATCGTGGCCGAAGCCATGATCCTGGCCAACAGCACCTGGGGAGAATGGCTCAAGAGCCTGGGCGTGCCCGCCATCTACCGCAGCCAGGCCAGCCTGGCGCCCGGCATCAAGGTGCGCATGGGCACCAAGGCGCTGCCGCACGCGGGCATTGGCGTGCCCAGCTATGCGTGGAGCACCTCGCCGCTGCGCCGTTACGTCGATCTGGTCAACCAGTGGCAAATCATCGCCGCCGCGCGCCATGGCCAGACCGCCGCGCTGGCCGCGCCCTTCAAGCCCAAGGACGCGCAGCTGCTCGCCATCATCAGCGCCTTCGACGCCGCCTACACCGCCTACAACGCGCACCAGGCCGCCATGGAGCGCTTCTGGACGCTGCAATACCTGCGCCAGCAAGGCATCACCGAACTCACCGCCAGCGTGCTCAAGGAACAGGCGGGCGGCGCCTGGCTGGTGCGTGCCGACACGCTGCCGCTGACCTTTACCGTGCTGGGCGCAGCCGGCATGGCGCGCGGCGCGCGCGTGCGCGTGAAGCTGGGCGCGGTGGACGACATTGCGCTGGACGTGGGCGGCACCGTGCTGGCGGTGCTGGCGGACAGCGCGCCCGGCGGCGCGGACGAAGCCAGTGGCGAGGACGACGCCGATGACGCCGTGGATGCCGGCCCCCTGGCCATTGCGGTGGATGTGAGCGAAGCCGACGGCGCCGACCCCCAGGCAGACGGGGCGAAGGCGGGCGAGCGCCCATAATCAGGCTTGGCCGCCGCGCCGCTTGCGGCCCGGCCCGGATAAAAAACAAAACGCTCCGCCAACCTGTCACCCCGCTACTGTCACGCCATGGTTCGCTTTCTCAAATCCCTTACCACGCTGCAATGGGCGCTGGGCCTGTCCGCGCTGCTGCATGCGGGCCTGCTGACCGTGCGGTTTGTTGACCCGGAAGGCTTCAACCGCGTTTTTGAAGACCTGCCGCTGGAGGTCATCCTCGTCAACGCCCGCACGGACGAAGCGCCAGCCAAGGCCCAGGCCATTGCCCAGGCCAACCTGGCCGGCGGCGGCGACAGCCCGCGGCCTGACGTGCGCGCCACCAGCCCGCTGCCGCCCTCGCTGCAAGCCTCGCTGGGCGACGCCGCCACGGAGGAAAGCCAGCGCCAGATCGAGGCCATGCGCGAGCAGCAAAACCACCTGCTGACCCAGCTGCGCCAGCAAATCGCCGCCCTGCCGCCGCTGGATGTGCGCCAGCCCAATGCCGACCCCGAAGCGCGCGCGCGCGAAGAGCGCCGCCGCCACCTCACGCAGATGCTGGCCGAGATCGAACGCGCGGTGCAGGAGGAAAACGCCCGGCCCAAGAAGCGCTTCATCAGCCCCGCCACGCGTGAGGAGGTCTACGCTCTGTACTACGACGCGCTGCGCCGCAAGATCGAGGCGCGCGGCACCAGCAACTTCCCCGAAATGAACGGGCGCAAGCTCTATGGCGAGCTGACCATGATGGTCACCGTCAACCACGACGGGCGTGTGCTGGATACCGAAGTCGTTGAAGGCTCCAGCAGCCGCCACCTGGACCGCCGCGCCGAAGCCATCGCCCAGGCGGCCGGGCCGTTCGAGAAATTCAGCGCCGCCATGCGCCGCCGGGCGGACCAGATCGTCATCGTCTCGCGCTTTCGCTTCACGCGCGACGAAACCCTGCAAACCCAGTTGCTGGGCAACTAGGGCCAGGGCGCCAGAGGCTACGCGATGCGGGCGTTCAAGCGCTGGCTGGCACTGTGCCTGCTGGCAGCGCTGCTGCTGCAAGGCTTTTTCATGGGCCGCATCGCGCTGGCGGCGTGGATGAATCCGCAGTCCACCGCCTTGCAGCGCTCCGAAGCGTGGCGCCTGCTGGGCAGCGCCGAGGGGCTGCGCTGGCGCCAGCAGTGGCGTGATTACGACGACATCTCGGTTCATCTGAAGCGCGCCGTCGTCACGGCCGAGGACGACAGCTTTCTCGACCATGAAGGCGTGGATTGGGACGCCATCGAAAAGGCCTGGCAGCGCAATGCCCAGGCTGAAGAGGTCGCCGCCCGGCGTGCCGGGCAAAACCGCCCGGAGAGCCGACCGGCCCCGGCCGTCAGGATTCGCGGCGGCTCCACCATCACGCAGCAGCTGGCCAAGAACCTGCTGCTCTCTGGCGAGCGCACGCTGCTGCGCAAGGGGCAGGAGCTGGTGCTGGCTTTCGTGCTGGAGCGGTTGCTGACCAAGCGCCGCATTCTGGAGATTTACCTCAACCACGTGGAGTGGGGCGAGGGCGTGTTCGGCGCCGAGGCCGCCGCGCAGCACTACTTTGGCAAAAGCGCGGCGCAACTGGGCGCGCTGGAGGCCGCGCGCCTGGCGGTCATGCTGCCGCGCCCGCGTTATTTTGAAAAGCGGCCGCAATCGGCCTGGCTGGCCCACCGCGCCCGCACCATTGCCCGCCGCATGGCAAATACGCCTGTGCCTTGAACGGCGCGCCCCGTTCGCTGCCGCCGGGCACTGGCGGGAGGCTGTGGATAAAATGCGTGGCTTGCTGTGCGCCCTGGCGGCGCTTTTTCCGTTTCAGACAACAAGAGCGAGAAAGGCATATCCGGTTATGACACCGCGAACTAGCTCCTTGCCCCAGGCTTCAAGCCCGGTGAGGCGCTGCCGCGTGCGTCTCTAAGACGGGGTTGCTATTGAAAATAAAGCAAAGCGCGGCGCGGCCCGCGCTTTTTCGTTTCTGGCTTCCGAGGTTTTCCGCATCATGAGCAACGCAGTTCACATCACCCTTCCCGACGGTTCGCAGCGCGAATTTCCAGGCCCGGTGACGGTGGCCGAGGTAGCCGCCGCCATTGGCCCCGGCCTGGCCAAAAACACCGTGGCCGGCAAGGTGGATGGGCGCCTGGTGGATGCCTGCGACCTCATCACGCACGATGCGGCGCTGCAAATCATCACGCCCAAAGACGAAGAGGGCGTGGAAATCATCCGCCACTCGTGCGCGCACCTGGTAGGCCACGCGGTCAAGCAGCTCTATCCCACGGCCAAGATGGTGATCGGCCCGGTGATTGAAGAGGGCTTTTATTACGACATCTCCTTCGAGCGTCCCTTCACGCCCGAAGACATGGCCGCCATCGAAAAGCGCATGAAAGAGCTGATCGCGCAGGACTACGACGTGATCAAGAAGATGACGCCGCGCGCCGAGGTGATCGAGGTGTTCAAGCAGCGGGGCGAAGACTACAAGCTGCGCCTGGTGGACGACATGCCCGATGAAAAAGCCATGGGCCTGTATTACCACCAGGAATATGTGGACATGTGCCGCGGCCCGCACGTGCCCAATACGCGCTTTCTCAAAGCTTTCAAGCTGACCAAGCTGGCTGGCGCCTACTGGCGAGGCGATGCGAAGAACGAGCAGCTCCAGCGCGTTTATGGCACGGCCTGGGCTGACAAGAAGGCGCTGGACGCCTACATCACCCGCATGGAGGAAGCCGAAAAACGCGACCACCGCAAGCTCGGTCGCGAGCTGGATCTGTTCCATATCGACGAGCACTCGCCCGGCACCGTGTTTTGGCACCCCAAAGGCTGGACGCTGTGGCAAGAGGTGGAGCAGTACATGCGCCGCGTGTACCGCGACAACGGTTATCAGGAAGTCAAAGGCCCGCAGATTCTGGACAAAGCCCTGTGGGAAAAAACCGGCCACTGGGACAAGTACCGCGACAACATGTTCACCACCGAGAGTGAAAAGCGCGACTACGCCTTGAAACCCATGAACTGCCCGGGCCACATCCTCATCTTCAAGCAGGGTGTGAAAAGCTACCGCGACCTGCCGCTGCGCTATGGCGAATTTGGCGCCTGCCACCGCAACGAGCCTACGGGCGGCTTGCACGGCATCATGCGCGTGCGCGCCTTCACGCAAGACGACGGCCACATCTTCTGTACCGAAGACCAGATCCAGGCTGAAGTGACCGCTTTCAGCGCGCTGCTGCAAAAGGTGTATGCCGACTTTGGCTTTACCGACATCATCTACAAGGTGGCCACGCGGCCCGAACAGCGCATCGGTTCTGACGCCATCTGGGACAAGGCCGAACGCGCCCTGATGGAAAGCCTGCGCGCCGCTGGCAGCGAATTCATCGTCTCTCCCGGCGACGGCGCTTTCTACGGCCCCAAGATCGAATACACACTCAAAGACGCCATTGGCCGCCAGTGGCAGTGCGGCACCATCCAGGTGGACTTTTCCATGGCTGAGCGATTAAACGCCGAATACGTGGGCGAGGACGGCGCACGCCATCGCCCTGTGATGCTGCACCGCGCCATTGTGGGCAGCATGGAGCGCTTCATCGGCATCCTGATCGAACAGCACGCCGGCGCCATGCCCACCTGGCTGGCGCCGGTGCAGGTGGTTGTAACCGGCATCACCGACGCTCAGGCCGGCTACGTGCAGAGCGTGGCGCAAACGCTGCGCAACCAGGGGCTGCGGGTGGAAACCGATCTTCGCAACGAAAAGATCACTTATAAAATACGCGAGCATTCGTTGCAAAAAATCCCCTACATCCTTGTCGTGGGTGACAAGGAAAAAGAAGCTGGCGCCGTGGCGGTGCGTGCCCGTGGCAATGTGGACCTGGGCGTCATGCCGCTGGCGGAGTTTGCACGCCGCGCGGCGGCCGACCTGGCCGCCAAGGCTTGAGGGTTTATGCAAGGAAAGCGGGCTTTGGGCCGTCAATACGGCCTAATAAGCTGCAAATAAAATAGCAATCACCTGAAAGAGGAACGACCATCGCTACCAACTTTCGTGACCGCCGTCAGCGCGAAGAGCGCGCTCACCGGCTGAACCGTGAAATCACTGCCCCCGAAGTGCGCCTCAACGGCCCGGACAACGAGCCGCTGGGCATCGTGCCCCTGCAGGAAGCGCTGCGCATGGCGGGCGATCTCGATGTGGATCTGGTTGAAATCGCCGCCACGGCCCATCCGCCCGTCTGCCGCCTGATGGACTATGGCAAGTTCAAATACCAGGAGCAAAAGCGCGCGGCAGAAGCCAAGGCCAAGCAGACGGTCATCGAAATCAAGGAAGTGAAGTTCCGCCCCGGCACGGACGAGGGTGACTACAACATCAAAATGCGCAACATCCGCCGCTTTCTGGGCGATGGCGACAAGGTGAAAGTCACGCTGCGTTTCCGGGGCCGTGAAATTACGCACCAGGAACTGGGTCTGGCGCTGCTCAACCGCATCCGTGACGAGCTGGCCGACACCATTCAGGTTGAGCAGTTTCCCAAGCTCGAAGGCCGCCAAATGATCATGATGCTGGCGCCCGCGCGCAAAAAGGCGGGCGGTGGTGGCAAGCAGGCTGCGGCGGCGGCAGATGCGCCACAAGCAGCGCCGGCGGCCTGAGCGCGCGCCGTCCCCTGCTGCGGCGCCTCACACACGCGCTCTGCGGTTCACGCTCCGCTGCCTCACAGTTCATAATCCCTTGTATCCAGGCTGCGCACGTCGGAAGATGCGCGCAGGCTTGGGGTCAAAGGTTCTGTGCTGGCGGCAGCTGATGCGGGCGCGTCGTGTCATAATTGCAAGTTTTCCCGGCCTGTGGCTGGGGAAAGAATGGCCGCTGCGTTTTGCGGCTGGCCTGAAAAGTGGCTCGGGGCCATCAAGGGCGCAAGTGTTTTGCGCACGCCTCACGAGCACAAATGAAAAGGAGCATTGCAAATGCCCAAAATGAAAACCAAGAGCAGCGCGAAGAAGCGTTTTCGCGTTCGTCCCGGCGGCACCGTCAAGCGCGGCCAAGCCTTCAAGCGTCACATCCTGACCAAGAAGAGCACCAAGAACAAGCGTCAACTGCGCGGCGCGGTGAATGTGCATGAGACCAACATGGGTCACATGGTGCAGATGCTGCCTTTCGCCGGCCTGTGATCGCGGGTTGGCCATTTAACTGACGAACAAGGAGAAAACACATGCCTCGCGTCAAACGTGGTGTTACCGCTCGCGCCCGCCACAAGAAAGTTCTCGCCCTGGCCAAGGGCTTCCGTGGCCGCCGCGGCAACGTCTATCGCGTTGCCAAGCAGGCCGTGATGAAGGCCGGTCAGTACGCCTACCGTGACCGCCGCAACAAGAAGCGCGTGTTCCGCCGCCTGTGGATCGCGCGTATCAACGCCGCCACGCGCGCCCTGGGCCTGACCTACAGCCAGTTCATTAACGGCCTGAACAAGGCCGGTATTGGCCTGGACCGCAAGGTGCTGGCTGACATCGCCGTGCATGACCAGGCGGCGTTTGCCCGCATCGTGGAGCAGGTCAAGGCCAAGCTGGCTGCCTGAGGCCCGCATGCATCCACGCCGCGCACTGTATTGCTATTGATTCAGTAGCTTCTTGCGCTGGTGGTACCAGGGGTTGAGGCCAGTTGGGCTTCAATCCCTTTTTCATTTTCACCTTGCCGAATGTCATCATGAGCGCCTCCGAAGCTCCTTCTGCCAGTGAACTGGACACCCTGGTTGCCCGTGCCGCCGCCGCCTTCGCGCAGGCGGGCACGCCGGCTGACCTGGAAAACGCCAAGGCCCAGTACCTGGGCAAGACCGGGCATCTGACCACGTTGATGAAGGGCTTGGCGGCCCTGTCCGTGGAGGAGAAAAAAGCGCGCGGCGCGGCCATCAACCAAGCCAAGCAAGCGGTGGAGGCCGCGCTCAACGCGCGCCGCCAGGCGCTGGCCGACGCCGAGCTGGCGCGCCAGCTCCAGGCCGAGGCGCTGGACGTGACCCTGCCCGGCCGCCAGCGCGGCGCGGGGGGGCTGCACCCCGTCAGCCTGGCGTGGGAGCGCATCGAGCAGATCTTCGGCTCCATGGGCTTCGACGTGGCCGACGGCCCCGAGATCGAGAGCGACTGGTTCAACTTCACCGCGCTGGGCAACCCGCCCAACCACCCCGCGCGCTCCATGCAAGACACCTTCTACGTGGACATGCAGGATGCCGACGGCCAGCCCTACTGCCTGCGCACGCACACCAGCCCCATGCAAATCCGCTATGCCACGGCGCACGCCAAGCGCCACGCGGCCGAGCTGACCGCGGGGCGCATGCGCGAAATCCGCGTCATTGCCCCCGGCCGCACCTACCGCGTGGACAACGACGCCACGCACTCGCCCATGTTCCACCAGGTCGAGGGGCTGTGGCTGGGCGAGAACGTCAGCTTCAAGGACCTCAAGGCGGTCTATCTCGACTTCTGCAAAACCTTCTTCGAAACCGACGACCTGGCGCTGCGCTTTCGCCCCAGCTACTTCCCCTTCACCGAACCCAGCGCCGAGATCGACATACAGTTCCAAAGCGGCCCGCTGGCTGGCAAGTGGCTGGAAGTGTCCGGCTCCGGCCAGGTGCACCCGCAGGTGGTGCGCAACATGGGGCTGGACCCGGAGCGCTTCATCGGCTTTGCCTTCGGCTCCGGCATCGACCGCCTGGCCATGCTGCGCTACGGCGTGAGCGATTTGCGCCAGTTCTTTGATGGCGATGTGCGCTTTTTGCAGCAATTTGCCTGAAGCCGACATGGGCTGTTGCTGCGAAAAGGCGTACTGAGAAATGCGACTGAAAAAAGCCCTCTCGTGCCTGGCGCTGTGCTGGTGTGCCCTGGCGGCGCTTGCCGTGCAGGCACAGCCTCAAGCCCATGCGGGTTTGGCGGCCATTGAGGTGGCTGGCGCTGAGTTCAATCACGATGCGGCCGATGGCCGCCACGCTGGCGCTGGCGTGCTGCACGCCATGGGCACACTGCGCAATACGGGTGGCCAGACGCTGGAATCACCCGTGGTGGAGGCGCGTTTCTACGATGCCCAAGGCAAGTTGATTGATGCGCTGACCGACAGCATCTACGACGTGACCCTGCCCCCTGGCCAGGAAGCCGTGGTGCGCCTGGATGGCGCCGCGCGCTTTCCCGCGGAACGTTATGCGCGGGTGGAGCTGCGGTTGCTGAGCGCTGGCCTGGCCGCGCCAGAAGCCGGCTGCGGCGATGACTGCGCAAGTGGCGCAGCATCACCGCACAGCGACTGGCTGGACGAGCTTCGGCCCTGGTGGCCGTTTTTTCTCATCATGCTGCCGTGGGGCGTGTGGGGGCTGCTGCACGTTCGCCGCAATCGCACAATCACAGCCGCCATCGTGCAATCCCAAGTGCAGCTGCTGGAGCGGCAAACCCAGGCGCTGGAGGCGCTGGCCGCCGCTGCCCAGGGCGCGGCCATGCCGGCGCCGGGCAAGGCGCCGCCGTCATCATCCGTACGCTAGCTTGCTCCTTTTTCTATAGCTGTTAACCATTTCTGGATCTGCCCAAAGAGGCGATTTTTTAAAGACCGACAGGTCTGCACCGTTTCAAAGCACTGAACCATGCAACTGCCCGAATCCTGGTTACGCGAATACTGCAACCCGCCGCTTGATACCGAGCAACTGGCCGATGCCCTGACCATGGGCGGCTTTGAGGTGGAAGAAGCGCGCCCCGCCGCGCCGCCCTTCAGCGGCATCGTCGTCGGTGAAATCAAAGAGGCCGTGCAGCACCCCAATGCCGACCGCCTGCGCGTCTGCCAGGTGGACGCGGGGCAGGGCGGGCTGCTGCAAATCGTCTGCGGCGCGCCCAACGCGCGCGCAGGTATCAAGGTGCCGTGCGCGCTGGTGGGGGCCGAGCTGCCGCCGGCGGATGAAGGCAAAGGAGACGGCAAGCCCTTCAAGATCAAGCTGGGCAAGCTGCGCGGCGTGGAAAGCCACGGCATGCTGTGCTCGGCGCGCGAGCTGGGCATCAGCGAAGAGCACGGCGGCCTGCTGGAGCTGCCGCCCGACGCGCCCGTGGGCCAGAACGTGCGCGAATTGCTGCGGCTGGACGACACGCTGCTCACCCTCAAGCTCACGCCCAATCTGGGCCATGCGCTCAGCGTGCAGGGCGTGGCGCGCGAGCTGGCTGCGCTGACTGGCGCGCCGCTCAAAAACTGGGACGATGGCCTGGCGCCCGTGCCCGCCACCCTGGCCGATACCCTGCCCGTGCAGGTGCAGGCCACCGACCTGTGCGGGCGCTTTTCGGGCCGCATCATCCGTGGCCTGAACACCCGCGCCGCCACGCCGGCCTGGATGGTCGAGCGCCTGGCGCGCTGCGGCCAGCGCAGCGTGGGCGCGCTGGTGGATATCTCCAACTACGTGATGTTCGAAACCGGCCAGCCCACCCACATCTTCGACCTGGGCCGGATCGAAGGCGGCCTGCAGGTGCGCTGGGCGCGCGCGGGCGAGCAGCTCAAGCTGCTCAATGGCCAGACCGTCACGCTGGACGACAACGTGGGCGTGATCGCCGACGCGCGCGCGGTCGAATCGCTGGCCGGCATCATGGGCGGCGACGCCACGGCCGTGTCGGACGACACGCGCGACGTTTACGTGGAGGCCGCCTTCTGGTGGCCCGACGCCGTGGCCGGCCGCTCGCGCCGCTACAACTTCGCCACCGACGCGGGCCACCGCTTCGAGCGTGGCGTCAACCCCGCACAGACCGTGCGCGTCATCGAACGCATCACCCAGCTCATTCTGGACATCTGCGGCACGCCCGACACGCAAGTAGGCCCCATCGACGACCAGCAGCCCCGCATGCCGCAGCCCGCGCCCATCACCCTGCGTGTGGCGCGCGCGGCCAAGGTCATCGGCCTGCCGCTCACGCAGGCGCAATGCGCCGATGCCTTGCACCGCCTGGGCCTGCCCCTGACCGAAGGCGAGGGCGTGCTCACCGTCACCCCGCCGGCCTACCGTTTTGACCTGCGCATCGAGGAAGACCTGATCGAGGAAGTGGCCCGCCTCATCGGCTACAAGCACCTGCCCGATACGCCGCCCGTGGCCCCCATCCAGGCGCGCGCGCGCACCGAAACGCGGCGCGGCCCCTTCGCGCTGCGGCGCCAGCTGGCCGGGCTGGGCTATCTGGAAACCATCAACTTCAGCTTTGTCGAGGAAGGCTGGGAGCGCGATCTGGCCGGCAACCCCGACCCCGTGCGCCTGCTCAACCCCATTGCCAGCCAGATGAGCGTCATGCGCTCGTCCCTGCTGGGGTCTTTGCTACAGGTTTTGAAGTTCAACGTGGACCGCCGGGCCGAGCGCGTGCGCGTGTTCGAGTTGGGCCGCGTGTTCCTGCGCGATGCCTCGGTGCCCACGGGCGAGGCCAGCGTGCAAGGCGTGCACCAACCCATGCGCGTGGCCGGACTGGCCTATGGCCCCACGGCCCGGCAGGGCTGGCAAGGGCGGCAGGCGCCGGTCGATTTCTATGACGTCAAGGGCGACGTGGAAGCCCTGCTGTCGCCGGCCCAGGCCAGCTTTGCGTCGGCCCAGCATCCGGCCATGCACCCAGGCCGCTGCGCCAGCGTGGCACTGAACGGCCAGGTGATCGGCCATGTGGGCGAGCTGCACCCGCGCTGGCGCCAGGCCTGGGAACTGCCACAGGCGCCCGTGCTGTTCGAACTGGCGCTGGACGCCGTGCTCGCCCGCGCCCTGCCGCAAGCGCAGCGCGTGCCGCGCCAGCTGGCCTCCGAGCGTGACCTGGCCGTGGTGGTGCCTGAGCGCGTGACCCATGCCGAGCTGATGCAGGCCGTGCATGCCGCACCCACGCAAGGCTTGCTCAAGGGCGCGCAACTGTTCGACGTGTACCGCCCCAAGGCTGGCGCGGCTGCGGGCGGCGTGGCCGAAGGTGAAAAGAGCCTGGCCGTGCGCCTGACGCTGGGCAGCGACGACGCCACGCTGACTGACGAGCAGATCGACGCCACCGTCAAGGCCGTGCTGACGCAGCTCGAACGCGCGCTGGGCGCGCGTCTGCGGGCCTGAGCGGGGTGTCCACGGTCACGCACCGCCGCCCATCCCACGAAGAAAGAGTCCAGAACATGCTCGAACTCTCCGTAGACAGTCTCGAAACCTCGGCGCTTACAAAGGCACAGTTGGCCGACTTGCTGTTCGAGCAGATCGGTCTGAACAAGCGCGAAGCCAAGGACATGGTTGATGCGTTTTTCGAGCTCATCAGCGCCAGCCTCATCGCGGGCGATGACGTCAAGCTCTCCGGCTTCGGCAACTTCCAGATGCGAATCAAGGCGCCCCGCCCTGGGCGCAACCCGCGCACGGGCGAGCTGATTCCCATTGAGGCACGCCGTGTCGTGACGTTTCACGCCAGCCAGAAGCTCAAGGATCAGGTTCAAGGCGACGCAACCGCGCCTGGGTTGTGAATAGGCTTTGGGAGCCGCCCGGCGCATGAGCCGCCATGCGGTCTGCGCGGGCCGCGCACCCGGCAGATGGGCGCGCCAGTGAAAGCCGGAAAAAGCCCGCGGAACCGGCTTCAGGGCCGGATCACATCCGCCCCCGCTGGCGGCGTGAACTGGAAACGGCTGGCGGGCAGGCTGGGGTTGAGCTGAAAGTCGTTGAAAGTCAGCACCGAGCGTTGGCCGAAGCTGTCCAGAATTTCCAGCGTGCCCAGAACGGGGCCGCCGCTGGCGGGCTTGAAGCCGACGCGAATGCTTTGCAACTGCCCGTCGCGCGACTTGGGCACGGCCTTGACCCACTGCTGGCCATCGCTGTCGGGCTCATCGCTCAAGGTGAAGTCTTTTTCCAGCGCCTTCAGGCTGGATGCGGCCGCCACGATGGCGGCGGGCGTGGCGCCCAGAACCTCGTCTTGCGCGCGGGCAGTCACTTGCTCCAGATCCACGTCATGCAACCAGAGCGTTTTGCCGTCAGCCACGATGGTTTGGGCAAACGGCTTGGCGTAGTCGAAGCGAAACTGCCCGGGGCGATGGAATTCGAAAGTGCCGCTGGATGTTTTGCTGCGCGCGGCCTGCCCCGACTTGGGCGGGGCTGTCACCACCTGGGTGAAGCGGGCCTGCCCGGTGCGCGCGGTCTGCACGAACTGGGCCAGTGCCTCCATGCCGCCAGCGGCCCATGCCGCCGTGGGCAGCCCCACAGCGGCCAATGCCGCCGCCGCCACGGCGAAGGCCGCGCGCAGCCGGGGAAAAGGAAGGGGAGGGCGGGGACGCGCGTGAATGCGCGAATGACCGCGTGAATAAGCAGAGGAAAAAGTGCGGGCGTTGTTCATGACGGGTTGTGATTCAGGCCGGACGGCGAGGTTCATGGCTGCTGCAAAGAGATACATGCAGGGCCAACTGCGCATGATGTCACCGGAAATTTTGCTATACAAAATATAGCTTCTAAGGCAGTATGGGCATGCCTAAAAGGCTTTTTATGGCTATGGTGGATGGGTGCCATGCCCGCGTGCGGGCCAAGCCGGGTATGGCAGGGCGCAAAGGCGTAAGAACCTGTTCAAAGCCTCGGCGCGAGTGGCCGCAAGCGGTTTGGGATGGGATGCCAGGCGCAAAACGTGGCCAATGGCTCGTGATAGCCCATGATAGCCTGGGATATTGGCCAGTTTTACAACGCCGCAGACCGCCCAAATCCGCTGAGAGAGCCCGCCGTGCAGGGACTTTGAACAGGTTCTAAGAGACGTTGCTCTGTCTTGTTTCCCCATGCTGGGCATCACCGTTTGCGCCGTGCGTGCCCGGCCCGCGTCAGTCGCGCGCGGGCACCAGAATGTCGCGCTGGCCGCGCTCGTTCATGGGGCCGACGAGGCCGGCGTTTTCCATGTCTTCCACCAGCCGGGCGGCCCGGTTGTAGCCAATCTTGAGGTGGCGCTGCACCAGCGAGATGCTGGCTTTGCGGTTTTTGAGCACCACTTCCACGGCCTGGTCGTACATGGGGTCTTTTTCGCCGCCTTCGCCGCCGTCGCCCGGCAAGCCGCCCTCGCCATCGGCGGCGGCGCCTTCCAGCACGCCTTCGATGTAATTGGGCTCGCCCTGGCTTTTGAGGTATTCAACCACGCGGTGCACTTCGTCATCGCCGACGAAGGCACCGTGAACGCGCTGGGGCAGGCCGGTGCCGGCGGGCTGGTAGAGCATGTCGCCCATGCCCAGCAGGGCTTCGGCGCCCATTTGGTCAAGGATGGTGCGGCTGTCGATCTTGCTGGACACCTGAAACGCGATGCGCGTGGGAATGTTGGCCTTGATCAGGCCGGTGATCACGTCCACGCTGGGGCGCTGCGTGGCCAGGATCAGGTGGATGCCGGCCGCGCGCGCCTTTTGCGCCAGGCGGGCGATCAGCTCTTCGATCTTCTTGCCCACCACCATCATCAGGTCGGCCAGCTCGTCAATGATGACGACGATGTAGGGCAGGCGCTCCAGCGGTTCGGGGTCTTCGGGCGTGAGGCTGAAGGGGTTGTAGATGAACTCGCCGCGCGCCCGGGCCTCGTCGATCTTCTGGTTGAAGCCAGCCAGGTTGCGCACGCCGGCCTTGCTCATCAGTTTGTAGCGGCGCTCCATCTCGGCCACGCACCAGTTCAGGCCGTTGGCGGCCTGCTTCATGTCGGTGACCACGGGCGCCAGCAGGTGCGGAATGCCTTCGTAGACGCTCATCTCCAGCATCTTCGGGTCGATCATGAGCAGGCGCACGTCCTTGGGCTCGGCCTTGTACAGCAGGCTCAGGATCATGGCGTTGATGCCCACCGACTTGCCCGAGCCGGTGGTGCCGGCCACCATGACGTGCGGCATCTTGGCCAGGTCGGCCACCACGGGCTTGCCCACGATGTCCTTGCCCAGGCCCACGGTGAGCAGGCTCTTGGCGTCGTGATACACCTGTGAGCCCAGGATTTCCGACAGGCGGATCATCTGCCGCTTGGCGTTGGGCAGCTCCAGCGCCATGTAGTTCTTGCCGGGAATGGTCTCGATCACGCGGATGGACACCAGCGAGAGCGAGCGCGCCAGGTCTTTCGCCAGGTTGACCACTTGCGCGCCCTTGACGCCGGTGGCCGGCTCGATCTCGTAGCGCGTGATCACCGGGCCGGGCGCGGCGGCCACCACGCGCACTTCCACGCCGAAGTCCTTGAGCTTTTTCTCGATCAGGCGGCTGGTCATCTCCAGCGTGTCGGCGGCCACCGTTTCCTGGCGGCCCGGGGCGGCGTCCAGCAGATCCACCTGGGGCAGCGGGCTGTCGGGCATGTCGGTGAACAAGGGTTTTTGCTTTTCCTTGGCCACGCGCTCGCTCCTGGGTACTTCGGTCAGCGACGGTTCAATCAGCACAGGCGCGGGCGGATGTTCCTCGCTGACCTCGCGCTCGTGGTGCACTACTTCCTCGCGCTCGCGGGCGGCTTGCTGGCCCAGCTTCACGTCCTGCGCCAGCGCTCGGCGGGCGCGGCCGCGCTCAATCAGGGAAAAAACCCCGGCGCCAATGCGCTCGGCCAGACGGCTCCAGGAAAAGCGGAACACCAAGGCCACACCGGCCACGCTGGCGGCAATGCCTAACAGGGCCGAGCCGGTAAAGCCCAGCCACTTCACGGCTACCGGGCCGCCCAGCGTGCCCAGCACGCCGCCGGCGGCGCCAGGCAAGGCGGCGTCCCAGCGGTAAAGGCGCGTCCATTCCAACCCGCAGCTGGCGGCCATCAGCAGCGCCAGGCCGATCCAGAAAGCAGTGCGGGTGGCCAGAAAGCGGCTCCACCAGCCTGCTTCGGCCGAAAGGGGCGTGTCGGTCACGCGCATCCAGCGCGCCACACCGGCCAGCCAGGCCCGCAGGCCAGCGGCCAGCATCCACCAGGCGGAAAAGCCGAAGAGCACGTAAGTCAGATCAGCCAGCCAGGCGCCCAGCTGGCCGGCCCAGTTGCGCACTGGGCCGACGCCTGCGCCAGAGGTGGACCAGGCAGCATCCAGCGGTGAATAGGTGGCCAGCGCCAGCGTGGCAAAAAGCAGCAGAGCCAGGCCGGCGACCAGCGTCAGCTCTTGCGCGAAACGGCTGAGGCCAGAGCGCGGCGCCGCGTCACCAGCCTGCGAATTGAGGGTGTTGAGTGAGTAAGCCATGGATAAAAAACCAGCTCGTGAGCTTACCGCACGACGCCCTGGTTGCTGGCCCCTCGACGCTGAAACAGAAACACAAGGGCTTGCGGTGTCACGGGCCGCAAGGCGCGCCGCCGACGAAAAAAGCGGCCTGCTACCACTGGCAGGCCGCGAGGCATGGCACTCAAGAGGGAGTAAGGCGGGCGCGGAGTAAAGCGTGCGGCTTAGCCCAGCGTGTTCAGTCGTTCCTTGATGACGATCGAGCCGCCTTCCTGCGTTTCAATGAAGCCCCGCTCTTCCAGATCCTTCATGACGCGGCTCACCATCTCACGCGAGGCGCCGACCATCTTGGCGATGTCCTGACGGGAAATTTTTTCGCGGATGAGAAGCTCGCCTTGACCGTCATCGGTCGCAAACTCCAGCAGCGCGCGCGCCACGCGGCCATACACGTCCATCAGGGCCAGCGACTCGATCTTGCGGTCGGCCTGCCGCAAGCGCTGCACCAGGCCGCGCATGATGGCGTAGGCCATGGAGGTGTTTTCCGGCAGGCAGCGGGCGAATTCCGTGCGGCTGAGCATCAGCACGTCAGTCTGCACTTCGGCACGAACGGTGGCCGAGTGCGGTTCGTTGTCGATCAGGCTCATCTCGCCAATGTGGTCGCCTGGCTGCAGCGTGGCCAGAATCACTTCACGGCCGCGGGTGTCTGCCGTGAGCACGCGCGCCCGGCCGTTGAGCAGAATGAACAGGGCATTGGTTTTCTTGCCCTGTTCAACAATCACTTCGCCGCGCTTGAAACGCCGCTTGACCACCGCCTCGGCCACCGCCGCCGCCTGAGGTTCCGTCAGCATGGAAAACAGCGGTACCCGACGGATCAACTCCAAACTCGAGAGCATGGTCATATCTAACCTCAAGCAATGTCTTCTCTAAAATGGGGAGCGTCTGAGCCAGCGGCCGCCTGACGCACAAGGCACTTTCGCGCGGAGCACTTTTTTAAAGTGCTTTTGCCTATTTTTGCACACAATCTGTTTCAGTCCACCACACGATTCCCATGAGCGTCAAGCACTCAAAAGTTCTCATTCTTGGTTCTGGCCCAGCCGGCTACACCGCTGCCGTCTATGCGGCCCGTGCCAATCTCCAGCCTGTGCTCATCACCGGCATGGCACAAGGCGGGCAGTTGATGACCACCACCGAAGTGGACAACTGGCCCGCTGACGCCAACGGCGTGCAAGGGCCGGAGCTGATGCAGCGCCTGCAGGCCCATGCCGAGCGCTTCAAGACCGAGATCGTGTTCGACCACATCCACACGGCAGACCTTTCCAAGCGTCCCTTCACGCTGACGGGCGACAGCGGCGCCTACACCTGCGATGCCCTCATCATCGCCACCGGCGCCACCGCCAAATACCTTGGCTTGCCCTCCGAAGAAGCCTTCGCCGGACGGGGCGTCAGCGCCTGCGCCACTTGCGACGGCTTTTTCTACCGCGATCAGGACGTCTGCGTGGTGGGTGGCGGCAACACCGCCGTGGAAGAGGCGCTCTACTTGGCCAACATCGCGCGCAAGGTCTACCTGATTCACCGCCGCGACAGCTTCCGCGCCGAACCCATCATGGTGGACCGGCTGCACGAAAAAGTGCAGGAGGGCAAGATCGAGCTCAAGCTCCACGCCACGCTGGACGAAGTGCTGGGCGATGCGCAAGGCGTGAATGGCGTGCGTATCAAGAGCACGCAAGATGGCAGCACGCAAGAGCTGGCCGTGCATGGCTGCTTTATCGCCATTGGCCACGCGCCCAATACCGGCATCTTCAAAGGCCAGCTCGAAATGGAAAACGACTATCTGGTAACCCAGGGCGGCCGTCACGGCTTCGCCACCCAGACCAGCGTGCCCGGCGTGTTCGCCGCCGGCGATGTTCAGGATTTCATCTACCGCCAGGCCATCACCAGCGCCGGCACCGGCTGCATGGCCGCCCTGGACGCCCAGCGCTTTCTGGAGCAGCACGAAGGCTGATGTGGTTTGACATTCAGCCAGGCTATAATGCGCGGCTTTGCTGAAACTTGGTGCGTGCTGGCTGCCCGCCAGCGCACGCATCCAGCAAAAACGGGTTACCGCCACCCTTTCTGGCGAGGTGAGGCGGAACGCTCACGAAAACACAGCTTGTCTTTTCTTGCAGGTTGCTTTTTCGCCGCAGCGGCCGCCGTTTAAAAGCATCGGAGTGTCCACACATGGCACGCGTCTGTGACGTCACGGGCAAAAAGCCCATGGTCGGGAACAACGTTTCCCACGCCAACAACAAAACCAAGCGCCGGTTCCTGCCGAACCTGCAATACCGCCGTTTCTGGGTCGAGAGCGAAAACCGCTGGGTGCGACTGCGCGTCTCCAGCGCCGCGCTGCGACTGATCGACAAGAATGGCATTGACGCCGTGCTCGCCGACATGCGCGCACGCGGCCAAGCCTGATTCACTAGCCAAAGGAGCACATCATGGCCACCAAAGGCGGACGCGAAAAAATCAAGCTGGAATCCACGGCCGGCACCGGTCACTTCTACACCACCAGCAAGAACAAGAAAACCATGCCCGAGAAAATGTCGATCATGAAGTTCGACCCCAAAGCTCGCAAGCATGTGGAATACAAGGAAGTCAAGCTGAAGTGATTTCGGCCTTTCTGGCTTTCAGCGCTTGAAGCGGCCCGCGCCATGCAGAGCGTGGGCCTCTTTCATTCAAAAAAGCAATAGACCCCGGAGGTGTGGCAGAGTGGTCGATTGCACCGGTCTTGAAAACCGGCAACGGGCAACCGTTCGTGAGTTCGAATCTCACCGCCTCCGCCAGTCCCCCCGATGCCGGGAAGGCATACAGGCCGCTCTCAGTCTGAGAGCGGCTTTTTTCTTTCGGTGAATCAATTCCTTTGCTGTGCCGTGTAGGCCCAATTCAGCTTGGGGAACTGCTAGTCAGCCAATGGGGCTCGTCTGCACTGCCGTCAGCCCGGGCCTATACGCGGGGGGCCACTATTTCGCCCTTCACGCTTGCCTCGGACCCATGATGAGTAGGCGGGGGAAGCCGCGTCCTGCTGCTCAGCCCTTCAGCAGCCCTACCGCCACGGCCGTGGCGTGCAAGTGGCGGGCGAACTGTGCGTAGCCCTGGGCATTGGCATGCACGGCGTCGCTGCGCAGGCCGGGCTGGGCCAGCACATTGCTCCAGCCATCGCGCAGCAGCGGGAGCTTCAGTTCGCGCGCTGTCTCGGCGTAAAGCGGGTGATCGCTGAGTTGGCCCAATGCGGCGGCCAGGCTCAGGCGTGGCACGGCCACGATCAGCACTTGTGCGCCGGCTTGCAGGGCTTGCTGGCAGATGGCGCGCAAGTTGGCGCGGGTGGCTGCCTCGGGCTGGCGCCGCAGAAAGTCGTTGCCGCCGATGCTGACGATCACGAGGGCGGGCCGGTGTGCTTGCAAGAGCGCGGGCAGTCGCTCCAGCGCCTGGGTGGAGGTGTCGCCGGGGATACCTGCGTTGATGAGGCGCCAGCCCGTCAGGCTGGCCAGCACGCTGGGGTAGTCGCTGCCAGCGGGGGCGCCGGTGCCGTGGGTGAGGGAGTCGCCCAGGGCCAGCACGGTGGCGCCAGCGGGCACGGGCTGCGCGGCGGCCGGGCGGCGGCAGGCGCTGAGCAGCGCAGGGGCCAGGGTCGCAGTCAGCAGGGCATGCAGCCAGGCGCGGCGCGGCAAGGAGGGCGGGGCAGCGGATACACCCGCAGCGTGAGTACTCGCAGCGGGGGCGCCGGGGGCGGCAGTGCGCAGGCAGTTCAAGGGGCGCTGTCCAGGGCCGGGCGCTGGTCTCCGCCGCCCAGGCTCAGGCGGGCTGCGGAGGTGTATTCGCGCCGGTAGGTTTCAAAAGGCATGTCGTCGGCCGCTTCGATCTCGCGCTGCTGCGTGACCGATTGCGCAGCCAGCGCGGCAAAGCGTTCGTGCAGTGCGGCATCGGGCGGGCACGCCAATAGCTGGGCGCGCGCGATGGCTGAGCGCTCACCGGCAAAGGCGGCAAAGCTGTGGCCTTGCGCCTGCATGGCGGCCAGCACCCGGGCCGATGGCAGGCTCGCTGGCTCGGCGAGTGCGGCGCGGGCGGCGTCCAGCGCGGCGCGGTGCGTGCCGTGGTCTGGCGCGGCGCTGGGGCAGATGGGGGCGGCGGTGTCGGCTGCGGGGATGGCGGCATCCAGGGCGTCGGCCAGCGGGGCCAGTTCGTCCAGCAATTCGGCGGCCCAATCCATCAGCGGCACTTCGCGGCCCCCGCGTTCCAGCTTCAGGCCAAGCTCGCGCCCGCGTTCGGCGGTGCGGTGCTGGTTGCGGCCCAGCGCGGCGATTTCGCCGGGGCTGTCGGGCGGGCTGTCGCTGAGCAGGCAGTGCAGCAGGAACAGGTCGAGAAAGCGCATGGTGGGCGCGTCGATACCCACGGCCAGGAAGGGGTTGAGGTCCATCAGCCGCACTTCCACGTATTCCACGCCGCGCGCGCGCAAGGCGTGCAAGGGGCGTTCGCCAGTCTGGATGACGCGCTTGGGCCGGATGGCGCCGTAGAACTCGTTTTCGATTTGCAGCAGCGTGGTGGCCAGCTGGTTGTAGTCGCCCCCCGGGTTGCGGATGCCAATGGCCTCGTAGGGCGGGTAGGGCTGGGTTAGCGCTTCGTGCAGCGAGGCGGCGTAGCCTTCCAGGCCGTTGTAGCTCACGGCCAGGCCGGCTTGCGCTTCGCTCTGGTAGCCCAGGCGGCCCATGCGCAGCGAGGTGGCGTGCGGCAGGTACATGGTTTTGCCGTCATCTCCCAGCGGTTGCAGGCTGTGCGTGCGGCCCCGCACAAAGCAGCTGCACACGGCGGGCGAGGCGCCAAACAGCAGCAGCAGCAAAAAGGCATGGCGGCGGAAGTTGCGGATGAGGGCGAAGTACTGTTCGCTGGTCAGCCCCGGCAGCGACCAGTTGTAGTGAATGCCCGAGATGGTTTGCATGCGCCGCCCGTAGCGGTGCCCCAGCCCCATGCGGTAAACGCTCTTGGCGCGCGCCACGTTGCTGGTGCCGTAGTAACCCAGCGGAATCATCTCGTCGGGCGGCAGGCCGCAAGGCATGCTGGATGCCCACAGCAATTCGTCGCCCAGCGCGGCCATTTCATGGCACACCACGCGGTGGATTTGCGTCAACTCTTCCAGGCAGGCGCCGATGCTGGCGTGCACGCCAGTCACCAGCTCCAGCTGCGATTCGCTGAAATCGGTGGTGATGTGCGGGTGCGTCAGCGGCGACCCCAGCGCCGCCGGGTGGGGCGTGAGCGCCAGCGTCCCGTCAGGCCGCGTGCGCAGGCTCTCTTTCTCAAGGCCGCGCCGCATGCCGCGCAACGCCTCGGCGGGCAGCGCCGCCAGGCGCGCTTGCAGCGCTTTGCTTCGTGGGGTCATAAAGTCACCGCTTTCCTCCGGAACAGGGGCACGGAAGGTATCACAGCCCTGTTTTTCAGCCAGGGCTTGCGGGCATCGGTCCAGTCGCCCTCACAATGCGGCGGATGGAACTGAACCAAGCCACCCTGGACACCCCCGCGCGCGATGCCGCCAGCATCGTCATGCTGCGTGACGGCCCGGCCGGCCTGCAAGTGCTGCTGGTGCGCCGCCATGCCAATGCCACCGACCTGGGCGGCGCCTGCGTTTTCCCCGGCGGCAAGGTGGATGCTGGCGACAGCGCCCCCGAGGCGCTGGCACGGCTGGATGTGGCCGCCGACGGGCTGCCCGCCCGCCTGGGCGAGCACGCGCTGGCCCCGCACGAAGCAGCCGCCTTCTTCGTGGCCGCCGCGCGGGAGGCGTTTGAAGAAGTGGGCCTGCTCTACACGCACCACGGCGGCCCGGCCGCCACGGGCCTGGACGCCGCCGCCCGCGCCAGCCTGCTGGACGGCACACAGGCCTTTGCCGCCCTGCTGGCGCGCCAGGGGCTGACGCTGGACACGGCCGCGCTCGTGCCCTGGTCGCGCTGGATCACCCCGCGCCAGCCCGCCGTGATGACCCGGCGCTTCGATACCCGCTTTTTCCTCGCGGCCGCCCCCGCCGGGCAAACCCCGGTGGGTGACGATCACGAAGTGACCGAACTGCTCTGGCTCACCCCGCGCGAGGCGCTGGCCCGCTACCGCGACCATCTCATTGACCTGGCGCCGCCGCAAATCATCAGCCTTGCGCATCTGGCTCGCTACGCCAGCGCGGCCCAGGCGCTGCAAGACGCCCGCCAGCGCCCGCCGCCCCGCATTGCGCCCGAGCCTTTTCTGCACCACGGCGCGCGCGCCCTGAGCTACCCGGGCGACCCCTGCCACAGCGAAACCGGCCGCGCCCTGCCCACCCCCACCCGGCTGGTGTTCCAGAACCGGCGCTTTCTGCCCGAAGAAGGCTTTGACGCCTTTTTTGCCTGAGAGTCGTGGCGGCAGGTTTGCATTGAAATACTGCCTTCAGGCACAACCCATCAAGAAAGTTTGCTATCTTTTTTGATATTTTGACGGCACGGCGCAAGGCGGCATGACAGAATGCCCCCTGTTTTTCATGCACGCTTCCACGCCCCGCCATGCCTGCTTCTGCCCGCCCGTTTGCCGTTACTGCCGTCGCGGCCGCGCTGCTTGCCTTGACTGCCCTGGCCGCGCCGGCCGCGGCGCAATCGCTGGTGCAGCTGTACGAAGCCGCGCACCAGCACGACGCCGCCTTGCAATCAGCCCGCGCCCAGATGGACGCCGCCCAGGCCCGCGCCGCCCAGGCCCGCGCCGGGTTGCTGCCGCAAGCGGGCCTGAACTTGGGCGCCAGCCGCACGCACAGCGACGTGAACCTGGGCGGCGCCGACCATGGCCGTGCGTTCGGCCAGTACCAGGCCGCGCTGGCGGCCTCGCAGCCGCTGTACCGGCCCGCCAGCCGCATCGCCTGGCAGCAGGGCAAGCACCTGGCCGAAGCAGCCCAGGCCCAGTGGACCGCCGCCGGGCAAGACCTGGTCGTGCGCGTGGCGCAAGCCTATTTCGACGTGCTGGCCGCCCAGGACGCTGTGACCCTGGCGCGCGCCCTCAAGGCCGCCGTGGCGCAGCAGCGCGAGGCGGCGCACCAGCACTTTGAAGCGGGCAACGCCACCATCACCGACAGCCGCGAGGCCGAGGCCCGGCACGACCTGGCCCATGCCCAGGAAGTGGCGGCCGACAACGAACTGCGCGTGGCCCGCCTGGCGCTGGAGCAGCTCACCGGCCGCAGCGGCGTGGCGCCCCGCCCGCTGGCCACCCCGGTGGCGCTGCCCGCGCCCCAGCCCGACAGCGCCGACGCCTGGGCCGCGCTGGCGGCCAGCGTTCACCCCGCGCTGCACCAGGCCCGCCTGGCGCTGGACGTGGCCCGCCTGGAAACCGACAAGGCCAAAACCGGCCACCTGCCCACGGTGGAGCTGCAAGCCAGCTACGCCTGGCAGCACTACCCTGACGGCAACCCCGCCATCAGCCCCGCGCCCTTTGCCCGCTACCGCGCACGCAACGCCACCCTTGGCGTGACGGTCAACGTGCCGCTGTTTGCCGGCTTTGCCGTGCAAAACCGCGTGCGCGAAACCCTGTCGCTGCAAGACAAGGCCCGCGCGGATCTGGAAAACGCCGAACGCCAGGTCACCCAGGCCACCCGCGCCGCCTTTCATGGCGTGCAGTCGGCGCTGGCGCAGGTCAAGGCGCTGGAAGCGGCGGAACAAAGCAGCCTGACGGCGCTGGAAGCCAACCGCACGGGCTATGAAGTGGGCGTGCGCATCAATATCGACGTGCTCAACGCCCAGAGCCAGCTCTACCAAACCCGGCGCGACCTGGCCCGCGCCCGCTACGCCGCGCTCACCGGCCTGCTGCGCCTCAAGCAAGCCAGCGGCACCCTGCAACCGCGCGATTTGCAGCCTATCAACGCGCTGCTGGCGCCCTGAGAACCTGTTCAAAGTCCCTGCGCGGCGGGCACGCCAGCGGATTGGGGCGGTCTGCGGCGTTGCAAAGCCTTGCCGGGCCATCAGCCCAGGCTGTGCCTCATGCAAAAGGCGGCGCCTTGCAGCGCATGGAAATCGCAGCCGTCAAACACCCCCCCGCCACCCGTCTTGCAGGCATGACAGATGGCTTGCCCGCCCCTTGCGCGCCTTGCCCGCCCTGCGCGCCGGAACTGGCCTCAAGCGCGGGCCGCCGGCTCGGCAGGCAGTGCCGCGCGCAGCCGGGCCGCATAGTCTTGCAGCACGGCCATGCCCGGTTCCTGGCGTGGCCAGATCAGGCCCACGCCATCGTCCTCATGGCGCGGCACCACGTGCAGGTGAACATGGCCCACCGTTTGCCCGCCCGCCGCGCCGTTGGCTTGCAGCAGGGTCAGGCCCGCCGGGGCAAAGGCGGCCTGCGCGGCCTGGGCAACGCGGTGGGCGGTGCGCATCATGGCGGCGGCTTCCCCGGGTGTCAGCTCCAGCAGGGTGGCTGCATGGCGCTTGGTGGCCACCAGCACATGGCCGGGCGTGACCTGGCCGAGATCCATGAACGCCAGGGTGGTTTCATCTTCGTACACGCGCGCGGCCGGGATTTCCCCCGCCACCAGCCGGCAGAAGATGCACTGGCCAGGGGGCGAGGTGTCAACGAACATGGGCATGGCGGTCTTTCGGCAAAGGCGGCAGAAAAAGGGGCAGTGTAGGCGCGCCGTGGCCGGTGGCTGGCCCGTGAATTCCCCAGTGTTTCGCCGGTTCCTGAAAGGCGGGGCTACCGGGCCAATGGCGTGAAAGCGGGCGCCAGCGGCGTGTCCGCCGGCATGGCTTGGCGTGGGGGCAGCGGCTCGGGCGTTGCGGGCGGGGGCGCGGCCGTGGCGGCGGCATCGCCCTGGGCGGCTTGCTTGCCGGGCTTGGGCATCTCAAGCGTGGCGCGCTGCGCGCCGCCTTCGGTGGCGATGACCACCGCATGCGGGGCCACGGCGTGCACCACCCAGCCGTCCTGGATGGCGGCGCCCACGCGGTAGGGCTTGGGGGGCTGGCCGTCCAGCGCCAGCAGGGCCGCGCCGCGGCCACCCTGCGTGACCACGCCGCGCAGGGCCAGGCGGCTGGCAATGGGCGGGGGCGGCGGCGCGGCCACCGGGGCCGCCGCCACGGCGCCCAGCGCGCGCGCCACGGCTTGCACATCGACCGGCGGCAAGCCAGCCGTGCCCGCCACGGGGGCAGGCGCGGGCGCGGGGGAGCTGCCGCGCAGCGCCCAGAACAAGGCGCTGCCCGCCGCCAGCGCCCACAGCGCGAAGGCGGCCGCGGCGGGGGCCAGGCGTTCAGGTGTCAGGCGCGGCATGGGCCAAGCTGGAGGAAAAGGGCAGGGCAGGGCGCGAGCATGCGCCGATTATCATTGACGCCGGTTTTTTCTCCGCACTTTGCCAAGCCCTCGGGGCGCTTTTTTTCCCATGCCTTTGCTCTCCCGTTCTGCCCGCTGGCGGCGCGCTGCCGGCTTCACGCTGATTGAGCTGATGGTGGTGCTGGTCATCATCGGCGTGCTGGCCGCGCTGATTGTGCCCAATGTGCTGGACCGCACCGACGATGCCCGCGCCACCGCCGCCCGCACCGACGTGAACAACCTCATGCAGGCGCTCAAGCTCTACAAGCTGGACAACCTGCGCTACCCCACCGCCGAGCAGGGCTTGCAGGCGCTGACGGCCCGCCCCAGCGCCCCGCCCGCGCCGCCCAACTGGCGCCCGTATCTCGACAAACTGCCCAATGACCCCTGGGGCCGCCCCTACCAGTACCTCAACCCCGGCGTGAAGGGCGAGGTGGACGTGATGAGCTTTGGCGCCGATGGCGCCAGCGGCGGCGAGGGCAAGGATGCCGATATCGGCAGCTGGCAGTAACAGAGGCCTTGGCCGCACTACGGCGCGCGCCTTTGCAGCGTGCCTGCGGCCAGATTGCTCCTGATTTTGTAGCTGCTTGCGCCGCATCCATGGGCCATCAAGCCGTTTTTCATGCACGCCCCCCGCGTGGCTTCACCCTGCTGGAGCTGATGGTGGTGGTCAGCATCATCGCGCTGGGCACGGCGCTGGCGGGGCTGGCGCTGCGCGACGGCGGCCAGGCCGCGCTGGAGCGCGACGCGGCGCGGCTGGCGGCGCTGTTCGAGTCGGCCCGCGCGCTCTCGCGCGCCAGCGGCGTGCCGGTGCGCTGGCGGCCCACGGCCGAAGGCTTTGCGTTCGACGGCCTGCCGCCCACGGCCACGCCGCTGCCCACGCAGTGGCTGGATGCCGGCACCGCCGTGCAAGGCAACGCCCCCGTGCTGCTGGGGCCAGACCCCATCATCGCCCCCCAGGCCGTGGTGCTGCACCGGCGCGGCAGCGCCGGCTTGCCACTGCGTGTGGCCACCGACGGGCTGCGCCCTTTCAGTGTGGGCGCGGTCACGCCATGAGGGCCGCCGTGCCATCCGCCATGCCGCCGTTTGCTATCAAAAAAGAAGCTGCTTGGGCAGAATGGGTGGGCCGCAAGGCCGTTTTTGCTTGCAAATGCCCTGCTTGCAGTCGCACTGCCTTCAATCGCCCTGCCTGCAATCGTTCTGGGGCGGGCCAGGGCGGCTTCACCCTGATCGAAGTCATGGTGGCGCTGGCCATCACCGCCATCGCGCTGGTAGCCGGGCTGAAAGCCGCCGCTGCGCTGGCCGACAACGCCGCGCGGCAAGACCGCGTGCTGCTGGCGCAGGTGTGCGCGGAAAACGCGCTCATCGAACTCAAGCTCACCCGCCAGCTGCCCGGCGTGGGCGACAGCACCCTGTCCTGCACGCAGGGCGGGCGCGCATTCGAAGTCACGCGCAGCGTGCGCCCCACGCCCAACCCCAACTTCCGCCGCGTCGAAGCCATCGTGCGGCAAGACGCCGTGCAGGTGGTGCAAGTCACCACCCTCATCGGGCGTTATTGAGCCAGCCGGGGCCGCCCATGCACCGTCCGCCGTGCCTGCTACGCCGCCACTTGGCGCGTCATCGCGTGCGCCCCTGCGCCCCCCGCGCCTCCCGCCTCCCCCGTCCCGCGCGCGGCTTTACTCTGGTGGAAGTGCTGGTGGCCCTGACCATCATGGCCGTCATGGCCGGGCTGAGCTGGCGCGCCATTGACGGCATGGCCCGCGCGCAGGCGCACACCCGCCAACATGCCGACGGCGTGCTGGCCCTGCAAGCCGGGCTGGCCCAGTGGCGGGCCGATCTGGACGCGCTGGCCATCTGGCGGCAGGCGCCTGCGCTGCCGCCGCCCCAGCAGCGCGTGCCGCCCCCCGGCACGCCGCCAGGGCAGGCGCCCGATGCCGCCGCCACGCTGGCCGCCCGCAGCCTGGCGTGGGACGGCCGCGTGCTGCGGCTGACACGCACCGCCAGCGTGCCCCTGCCCGTGCCCGCATCCTTGCCTGGCGCCGCCCCGCCGCCCGTGCGCGCGGCGCCGCTGCGCCTGGCGGGCGAGGCCGCGCCACCCGGCGCCGCCTTGCCCCTGCCCGCCAGCGCCCTGCACGTGGTGGCGTGGACACGCAGCCCCGCCGGCCAGTGGTGGCGCTGGCAATCCCCCCCCTTGCACACCTGGGGCGACTGGGCCAGCGCCTGGGACAGCGCCCTGCGCTGGGGCCAGACCGCCGATACGCCCGGCGCCGCCACAGCCAGCGGCGGCCAGGCCGTGCCCGTGGCCGCCGTGCTGGACTGGCAGCTGCACTACTTTCTGGGCAACGCCTGGTTCAACCCCTTGTCCAGCACCGCCCAAGGCGCCAGCCAGCGCGACATGCAGCGCCTGCCCGAAGCCGTGCGCCTGCACCTCACGCTCGCGCCCGGCCAGGCCATCAGCGGCCCGCTGGTGCTGGACTGGGTTTCGCCCCACTTCACCCCCGTGGGAGATCAGTCATGAACGGCCCGCGCTGCGGCGGCAGGGCCGCCCGCCCGTGGCCCGGCGGCCCGCGTCAAGCCGCCCGCGCGCGCCATGCGCACCGTGGCGCGGCGCTGCTGGCCGCCATGCTCACCGTGGCGCTGGTGGCCACGCTGGCCGCCGCCGCGCTGTGGCAGCAATGGCGCGGCGTGGAGGTGGAAGCGGCCGAGCGCACCCGCGTGCAATCCAGCTGGCTGCTGGGCGGCGCGCTGGACTGGGGCCGCCTCATCCTGCGCGTGGACAGCGATTTGCAAATGGATCACCTGGGCGAACCCTGGGCCGTGCCGCTGGCCGAAGCGCGCCTGTCCACCTTTCTCACCGCCGGGGCTGACACCACCGACCTGGGGCGCGACGCCTTTCTCTCCGGCGGCATCGCCGACTTGCAGGCCCGCATGAACCTGCGCCACCTGGCGCCCGCGCCCGGCGCCGACCCGCGCCTGACGCTGGAAAACTACCTGCGCTTCGAGCGCCTGTTCGACCTGCTCGGCCTGCCCGCCACCGAACTGCGCGCCCTGGCCGACCACCTGGCCGCCGCCCAGGCCGCCCTGCACGAAGCGCCGCAGGGCCAGGCGGCGCTGGCCGCGCCCATGCCGCTGCACCCCGGCCAGCTGGGCTGGCTGGGCGTGTCACCCGCCACGCAGGCCGCGCTGGCGCCTTACATCACCGTGCTGCCGCAGCCCACGCACATCAACCTCAACACCGCCAGCGCCCCCGTCATCCACGCCGTCACCGGCATTGACCTGGCCAGCGCCGAACGCCTGGTGGCCGCCCGCGCCAGCCAGCCCTTCAAAAGCCTCACCCACGCTGCTGACGCCGCGGGCGCTGCGCGCACCCTGCTGCTGGCCTGCCCGCCCCAGTGGTGCGACGTGCGCTCCAGCTTCTTCGAAGTGCGCGGCCGCCTGCGCCTGGACGACGTGGCACTGGAAGAAATTGCCGCCGTGCAGCGCGGCGCCGGGCGCTATCCGCCCGTCATCCCCCTGTGGCGGCTGCGCGTGCCGCTGAGCCTGCCCGCGGGTGACTAAGGGGCGGCTGGCGCGCGTTTCCCGCCTGCGCGGTGCCGCAAGGCCCGCACTGCCCAGGCGCGCTGTGCCGCGTGCGACACCGGGCGTTGGCGCCAGGGGCGCCATGCATCCGCTGCCAGGCACATCAGCGGACCTGCTTTTCAAAAACAATAGCGAACAAGCCTTGCACATCAAGCCTGCAAGGCGTTTTTGAAGCCCGCCTCGGGCTGGCGTTCCTGCCGGAGCCAAGCGCCTGCTGGCCAGCGGGCTATGCTGCGGCGTGGCGTGCCGCTTTTGGCAAGCGGTCATGCACATCCCCTAAACCACAACGCTCAGGAGACACCATGCCCAAAATAGACTCACCCTGCATCCTGACGGCGCTGGCCGCCGCGGTTGCCCTGACGGCCTGTGGCGGCGATGGCGGTGACGTTCCCGCGCCCGTGCCGCCGCCTGCATCGGTGCCAAGCCCAGCACCAGCACCAGCACCAGCACCAGCGCCAGCGCCAGCGCCAGCTCCAGCACCTGCACCTGCACCTGCACCTGCACCTGCACCTGCACCTGCCACCATCAACCCCTTCGACCGTCTGTACGCGCCCCATTTCCGTCTCAAGCCGCTGGCGGCTGACCCTATCGCGCCGGCGGCCAAACCCCTGCGGGCGCAGAGCCTGAGCGATGCTTTCATTGACCCGGCCTACGGCACGCGCCTGTACCGCGCCACGGCGGCCAATGAGGGGCAGGGCCGGCATTTGCGGCATGAATACAGCCGCCGCCAGGCGTTCAACGCCGATCACACGCGCTATCTGGCGCAGGACGGGCGGGGCTACTGGTATCTGTATGACGCGCAGACCTTCCGGCAGATCAAGGTGCTGCCCGGCTTTGCCGGCGATAGCGAACCCATCTGGCACCCCAGCGACCCGCGCAAGGTGTACCTGACCAGCACCAACGGCGGAATGGTCTGGTGGGAGCAGGATGTGGAGACGGACCAGCGGCAAGTGCTGTTCGACTTCACCGGCCAAACGCCGTGGCCGCAGGCGCGCGCGTTCTGGACCAAGGGCGAGGGCACGATGAGCGCCGATGGCCGCTATCTGGCGCTGATGGCCTCTTCCTACAGCGAACAGACCGGGCGCAACACCATTTACGGCCTGCTGATGTTGGACGTGCAGCGGAAAAAGATTGTCGGCATGCTGGACGCGGCCAACTTCCCCAAGCCCCACGCCTGGCCCGACCACATCAGCACCTCGCCCAGCGGCAAGTACGCCGTGCCTTCATGGGGCAAGGGCGAGGGCGGCACGCGCGCTTACACGCGCGACTTCAGCGCCTCCAAGCTGCTGCTGGACGGCAGCCAGCATTCCGACCTGGCCTTCGGCCCGAACCGCGAGGACATGTTCGTTTACACCGACTACGACACGGGCCGCATCGTCGCGCGCAACATGGACACGCTGCAAAGCTTTGACATCACTGCCATCTACCAGGGCGACAGCGAAGGCTACAGCGCCCACATCAGCGGCCAGGCGTTTGACAAACCGGGCTGGGTGGTCATCTCCACCTATGCCGACTTCGCGCGCAATGGCAGCGTGTCGCCCGCGCCCACCCTGCGGCCGCAGTACCGCAAGGTGTTCCTGGCGGAGCTCAAGCCGGGCGGGCGCTTGCTCAGCGTGGCCCACATCCGCGCGGGCAAGACGAATGGCAAGGACTACTACGCCGAGCCGCAGGCCAGCGCCTCACGCGACCTGAGCCGCATCATCTTTGCCAGCAACTTTGGCGAAGGCGCGCCGGACGACTACATCATCGGCCTGCCCAGCGGATTCGACCGCTGATTTCGAGCCTGAACGGCCGGGTGGCGCGCCATGCCGCCCCGGCGCGAAGGGTGGCTGGCAAACCGCGAAGCGGGCTGGGCGCCGGCGCGCTCTTTGAACAGGTTTTTATGCCGCGCGCGCGGCCAGCACGGCTTGCGCCACTTCGGCGAAGCCGGCGCCGCGCTCGCCGCGGGCCACGTAGCGCGGCAGGTGCGCCAGCTGGGGCACGAAGCGGGCGATATTGGCCACGCCCACGCTGTGGATGAAGTGCTGGAACATGCGCTGGTCGTTGGTGGAGTCGCCCACGTAAACCCAGCGGTCCATCTCGGCGGCCAGGTCGCGGCCCAGCAGTTCGCGCACGATCCAGTGCGCGCCGCTGAGCTTGTCGTACGCGCCGATCCAGCCGTTGATGTGGATGCTGCTGATGGTGGCGTTCAGCCCCTCGGCGCGCATCAGCGCGGCGGCCTGTTCGATGCGCTCGGGCGGCAGCTGCGTGAATTCGCTGTGGTCGATGGCGATGTCGGTTTCGCGCCCGGCCGAGTCCTGCGCCAGCGTGGCGCCTGGCACTTCGCGCAGCACGCGCGCGGCCACGGCTTGCAGGCGGGCATGGTTGGCGGCACGGGTGGCGGCGTCTTGTTGATATAGTTTTGATAGCTGCTTAGGCCCATCTGGTATGCCTTGGGAGGCTTTTCCATTGAAAGTCCCGGCGCCGGGGCCAATCAGCGCCACGGCGCCGTTTTCGGCCACGATGGCGTTGACGGGCCAGCGCAGCGCGAACGGTTCGCTCCAGCCGGCGGGGCGGCCGGTGATGGCGATCACGGGCAGGCCCGCCGCGCGCAGGCGGGCGATGGCGTTTAGCGCGTCGGCGGTGATGGCGCCGTCGGTGGTGAGGGTGTCGTCGATGTCGGTGAAAACGCCAGTGATGTGGCGCCATGCGCCTTGGGCAAGCTGGTCCAGGGGGGTCATGCGGAAAGTCGTCGGGTATCCGGGGTGAAAAAGCAGCGGGGCCGTGCGGCAGGCAAAACAAAGGCCCGCCTGGGGGCGAGCCTTGGAGCCATTGGGCCATGGACGCCTGGCGCGTGGCTCAGGCGTTCATGGCAGCCGGTCAGGGCAGCAGGATGCTACCCGGTATCGGCGGGCGTTCCTGCATGGCAATGCCGCCGGGCGCGGGTGCGGGCGCGTGCTTGGGCGCGCTGGCCTGTGCCCGGCACTGGCCGGTTTGCATGTGGTGTAGGGCGGTGGCAAACATGTTTTCGTTCACGTGGCCCAGCGGGTGATCGAAGTCGTCATGGGCCGCGCAGGTGGGCGTGAAGCCGGCCGCGTAGTCGCCAAAGCCCTGGTGGTTCACACCCTGGAACTCGATGGGATAGACGGCCTTGTCGCAGTTGTCGCGCCGCGAGAAGCCGTAGGGCTTGCCGCAGGTGGCGCCGCCGACCAGCACCACATCGACCCCCACGCCGCGCAGCCCGTTGACAGTGGCTTCGCTGGCCGAGCAGGTGTTGCCCGTGGCCAGCACGTACACGCGCGGCAGGTTCAGCGCGGGCAGCGCCATGCCCTGGGCGTAACGGCTGCCCGGCGGGCTGTAGAGCAGCTGGGTGGAGAAGGGCAGCACGCTCTGGCGTGTTTCGGCCGCGCGCTTGTCGCTGTACTGGAACTGCTGGAACACCTTGCCGTTGGCCGCCGGGCCGGCCAGCATGGCGCTGAGCGAGGCGGCCGCGTACAGGTAGCCGCCGCCGTTGTAGCGCATGTCGAGGATGACGTGGTTGACGTGGCGCTCTTTCAGCGCGGCCATGGTGTCGATCAGGCGGTCTTGCGCGGCGTTGGAAAAGTCGTTGAACACCAGGTAGCCCACGCGCTGGCCGCCCACCGTGTCGGCGGCGGCGAAGGGCACCGGGTCTTCCTGCAGCGGCTGCGCGCGCAGCGTGACCTGGCGCGCGGCGGAAGTGGGGGTGTCGCGCACGGTGAAGGTGACATAGGCGTCGGGCCGGTTGGGGAACCAGCTGTCCACGTTGGTGTCGAGCACGTCCACCAGCTGGGCGCCGCGCGCCAGTCCGGCCTGGTCGGCCGGCGAGCCTTTGGCGACCAGCGCGATGCGCTGGCGCCCGCTGGCGTCCTTGGCCCAGCGCAGGCCGTAGCTCACGCTGGCGCCGCTGGAGAGGCTGTCGGCTATCGCTTTCGAGGTGATGAAGCTGAAACGGTCCTTGGCCTGGCCGTGGCGGTCGGGCGTTTTGACCAGCAGGCTGAAGAAATAGTCTTCCACCGTGCCGCCGGTGGTGGCATTGCGGTCGTTGATCTCGCGGTACCAGAGGTATTTCTCGTCGAGATAGGAACGGATGAAGCGGCGCTCGCCCTCGGGCGTGCAGACGTTGGCAACCGAATCGGACGGCGGATGGCCCGATGGAGACGGCGCCGGCGAAGGAGAAGGCGCGGGGGAAGGCGATGGGGCCGGCGCGGGCGCGGGCGAGGGCGAGGGCGAGGGTGCGGGAGGTGGGGCGGCCTCATCGCCGCCGCTGCCGCCGCAGGCCACCAATTGGGCCAAGGCCAGCAGCGAGGCCGAGAGGGCCAGCATGGGGCGCGAAGGTTGCGGATGGCGCGAATGGCCCGAGTGGCCCGGATGGCCCGTGGCAGGGCGGGGCGGCGGGGTCAATGGCATGACGGGGCTCCTGGTAAATGAAAAACGCCATTATTTGGCACCCCAATATGACGCCAGGCTTTCAGCCGTCTCCCAAATCCACGGAAAGAGGTTGATTGGGTACACGACTTACATCGTGATGCAAAAAAGCAATCACAAACTGGATGCCGATGATGATGGGCAGCGCCGCCAGCATCACGGTGCCGCTGGTGGCCGGCGCGCCCGTGGCCAGGCTGTGCAGCCACTGGGACACGCCAAACACCGTGCCCAGCGCCAGCAGCAGACCCCCGGCCATGCTGTAAAGACTGCCGATGTTGAAGTCGCGCACCAGGTACTGGTAGACGTAGCGTTTGAAAAAGCGCGTGGTGTGCTTGGCCAGGAACTCGGGCAGCACCTTGGAGACCTTGAGGCTGGACTCCTCGTCGGCATAGACCGAATCCATGGGAATGTCGCGCACCACGGCGCGCACCAGGTTCAGGTGGTAGAGCATGTCGCTCTCGAAAAAATAGCGCTTTTCCAGCTTGTGCAGGGGCAGCTCGCGCAGCACGCGGGTGTGGATGGCGGTGTAGCCGTTGGTCGGGTCCATGGTGGCCCAGTAGCCCGTGCTGAACTTGTTGATGAACGACAGGGCCGCGTTGCCGAACAGGCGGATGGGCGGCATGCCGCGTAGCGACTCGGGGCGGAAGAAGCGGTTGCCCTTGGTGTAGTCGGCCAGCCCGCGAGCGATGGGGCGCACGAAGTGGGCAATCAGCGCCGGGTCCATCTGCCCGTCGCCATCAACCTTCACCACCACGTCCATGCCATCATCCAGCGCGGCCCGGTAGGCGGTGGCTACTGCGCCGCCCACGCCCTGGTTCTCGTCATGGAACAGTACACGCACGCGCGGG
This sequence comes from Comamonadaceae bacterium OH2545_COT-014, assembly GCA_003859965.1. GTDB lineage: Bacteria > Pseudomonadota > Gammaproteobacteria > Burkholderiales > Burkholderiaceae_C > Ottowia. Next base: position 85,017 of record RQYR01000005.1, read on the forward strand.
TCAGCGCAGCGCTGCTGCACCAGCGCGCCGCTGCCGTTGGGGCACTGGTCATCCACCACGTAAATGCGCTGCACCAGTGGCGGCATGCGCGCGATCACGTCCAGCACGTGGTTTTGCACCTTGTAGCTGGGAATGGCGACGGCGATCTTCATGGCATCAGGCCCCAGGCGCGCGGGCCGCCAGCGTCACGCCCGCCAGAATCAAGGCGCCGCCAGCCAGCGTTTGCCAATGCAGCGGCTCTTTCAGCAGCAGCCAGGCCAGCACCGGAACGATCAGGAATGCCAGCCCCATGAAGGGGTAGGCCAGGTGCAGGGGGGCATGACGCAGGATCCAGATCCAGCCCAGGGTGGTAACGCCGTACAGCGCCAGCGACACGATGAGCCAGCCGTTGGTGGCCCAGTCCCACAGCCCCGGCTGGGCAGGCAGGGCCGCTGCCGCTTTCTTGAAAAGCAGCTGGCCCAGGGAGATGCAGAGGACGCAGAGGAGGGTGAGGAGAGTCAGGAGCGCGTTCATGCCATCGGATGCCAGAGCCTTGGGTGGAAAGAGGTGAGTGGTTCAAATGTCGTCAGCCCGGTAAGGCTGGATGGGGATGCCTTCCAGTACCAGCGAACGTGCCGCTTCGGCCATGGTTGACCGCAGCAGCTGCGCACCGTGCCAATGCACGATGGTGCCCGCAGGGCAGTGAAACACCAGATGCAGGCGGCCTGATGCGGCAGGCCGCAGGCTGCCGTTGCCCCGCATGGCGTAGAGGTGCGGCTGGCCGTCCGGCTGGGCATGAAAAATGGGGCGCGGGATGTACCACCCGATTTCGGGTGAAGGCACGTCCAGGGCAACGTGGATTTTTTTGCACTGCCGGTCTGGACGGGGCGGGGACATGGCGAGTTTGAAGCGCCAAATGGCATTTTGAAACTGCTGTGGCTCCTCCGTCAGCGTGAAGGGCACGGACAGTGTGCTGGGCGCTTCGCCGGAAAGTACCCAGGCGCCGTCTGCGGTACGCCGGGCATGCGACATGCTTGCGGTGCCCATGTGATCGCGGCCCAGCACCAGCGTGGTGGGGCCGGGGCGCGCAGGGTCCATGGACCAGGAAGCGTGCCGAACCGCCGATTGCGTGGCCGCCTTGGCTGCCGCCAGCAGCAGGCTGACGACCAGTAGCGCAACGGGAATCTGCAAGACCGCACGCCAGCCCGGGCCCAGCCTGTCCGCCAGCGCGCTGGCCATGAGGGCGGCGCCCATACCGGCAAGTGGCATCAGCAGCAAATCCATCAGGAACGTGCTGTAGCGCGTGTTGTAAAGCACCGGCACCAGCTGCGCCGCCATGCCCAGAGCCATCAGCAAGATGAACAGTGCCAGCCCGGTTTGCCGTGCGTTCTGAAGGTGCTTGCCTGCCGGCGCCACGGCCGCAGGGGAGCCGGCTTTTCTCCTGAGAACCCAGTGTCCATGAGCCAGGCAGATGGCGCCGCCCAGAATGGCCAGCCATTCAAAAAGACGAAACCGGTGCAGCTTGCTTTGAAAGACCAGGTCTTCCGCGCCATAAAACAGCCAGGCTTTCAGCTTGAACCAGAAAAAAGCCAGGTTATCCTGCCAGGTCGTGGCCTGAATGATGCCGAACGCCACACGCGATTGCGCCTGATCGGCCTGGATATGCAAGGGTGAGCCTTTGCTGGCGGGTGCGGCCATGTCGGATACCACGCCGGCATCGTATGTGAAACCGCCGTAGACAGGTTCTATCCCCATCTTGAACGGGCTGAGCCCGTAAAACAGGCCGGAGCCTGCGCCGGTGCTGATACCCCAATAAGAAAAGCTCACCCCGTTCTTGACCACCACCAGGGCAGGCAGGGCCAGTGCAAGTGCCAGCGCCAACACGGTCTGCCGGTTGACGACCGCGCCGTGATCCAGGCGCCACTGTGGTTTGAAGCGGTACAGGGCGAGCAGGCCGACCAACACAGCCAGGGCAAGCAGGGTGTAGATCTGCCACACGGGGCGCACCAGCAGCGTGATGGCCAGCCCGGCTGTGGCGGCAAACAGCCACGCCGTGCGCCAGCGGGGAGCCAGCAGATATTCCGCCAGGCCAGTGAGAAACAGCAGCAGGCCAAACATGTAAGGCGGTTCGGTCAGTACTTGCGGGACGTAACTGGCCAGGTCCGGAAAGTGTGTCAGCAAGGCGGTGGCGACCATGCCGGCCACCAGACCGCCCAGCCGCGTGGCCAAGTGCCACATCAGGACGATGGACAGCAGATAAAGCACGCTATTGGCAATCTGGGTCATTACCGGATCTGCGCCCCACATCGCGGGCCATAAGTAGCTCAATGGCGCCACATGAAGGCTGGCCATGTCCGTTGTCAGAAATTCCCAGGGATTGGCGAGAAATTTGCGCGCATTGGGAAGATAGGTCCAGTAGGCGTCGCCGTTCAGCTCGGCATCAGGGGCTGGGAAGAAGTGAATGACCTGCTGCAACGCGGTTGTCAGCATCCAAGCCAGCCAGGCGGCTGAAAAAAGAAAGCGCAGCCAATGCACCTGGCTTGCATTGAAAAAAAGGTTTTGCACGCCTTTGGGCAGTGCAATGGCACGCGCCTCGCGTTTGGCAGCGCGCCTGGTAGGCTTCAATCGCAAAGCGTGCTTCTCAACGGTATGCCAGGAGATATAGGCAAACACCAGGGTCGTGATTGAGGCCAAAATCAGGGTGGTTGCAAATCCAGCCTCCGGCCACATTTTTTGGATAATTGTTTGCTGAATGGGAAAGGCAAAAAGATACAGCCCGTACGAAGGATCGCCCCAACGGCCGAAACGGCAAATGACTGGCCATGACCGGGTTCCAATGTAAATCACCAGAAATGGAAAAATCAGAAACAGTGATGTGTTGCGCCAGTTGAATAGCCAAGCCAAAGTGGCCAGTGCGCCCAATATAAGCCACCAGGCTCGGGGGTGTTGCTGCCAGCGGGGTTGAAGAATGGACAGGGCGGACCCCATCAGGAAAAATGCGCTGAGCTCTCTGCCTGAATGTATTTTCCCTGTCACATCAGGGTTGTTGTTCACGAAGAACCACACCATGTAAACGGCAATGGAAAGCAGCCATACTCTCTGCCATTTCATGAGGCCCAGCAAACCGGCTAGGGCCAGAACGGCATAACAGCGGACTTCCAGGGGAATAGTCCACAAGGAGCCGTTGACGGACGGGCTGTGAGGATTGTTTTCAAAGACGCCTGGCAGCACGAAAACAATTTGCATGCGCAGTGCCTTCAGATAATCGAATGTGGCGGGATGAAGCCAGTAGTCAGAGAGGCTTAATGTCGTGACCCAGGCGCCAAGTACATAAGCTGTCAATATGACCACCACGGTCAGCGCTGGCCAAATGCGCAAAATGCGCCTCAAGCTGAAGCGGATGAAATGGGGGTCTTTGTACCAACTGGCTGTCACCAAATAGCCGCTGATAATGAAAAAAGTAATGACTGCCGTGGAGCCCCAGCTGCGAAGCCCCAGGAAAGAAGGCTCCGGCTGGCCGGTCAATGCAAAATGGTGACTCACAAGTACGGCAAAGGCTGCCGCAATGCGGATGGCATCAAAGTTATTGCTGTGCTGTTCGGGTGCCGGGGCCGCCATGCTGATTTCCTCGGGGTTTTTCAGGCTCCCAGCAACTCCAGCCCCGCGTGCTCGCGCAGCGGGTGAAACAGCACCTTCGGAAAACGCTCTTGCGCCAGGCGCACGTCATAGGGGCTGGTGCACAGGTACGCCAGCGCGCCCGCCGCGTCGTGCGCCATGCGCAGGGGGTAAGTGGTTTCAAACTCGCGCAAATCTTGCGGCGTATCGGCCGTGATCCAGCGCGCGCCTGTGTATTGGCTACTTTCCAGCCGCACCTCGCAGTCGTACTCGGTTTTCAGACGGTGCTGCACCACTTCAAACTGCAATTGGCCAATGGCGCCCAGCAACATGTTGCCGCCCGCATCGGGCTTGAAGACCTGGATCGCCCCCTCCTCGCCCAATTGCAACAAGCCCTGCTGCAACTGCTTGGTGCGCAGCGGGTTTTTCAGCACCACGGTGGCGAACATCTCTGGCGCAAAAAACGGCAGGCCGGTGAATTGCAAATTCGCGCCATCGGTGATGGTGTCGCCCAATTGCACGCCGCCGTGGGTGGTGAAGCCGATGATGTCGCCCGCAAAGGCCTCTTCCACCGCCTCGCGGCGCTGACTCATGAAGGTGACGACACTGGTGGGGCGCAGCTCTTTGCCGGTGCGCTGCACCTTCATCTTCATGCCGGGCTTGTACTGGCCGCTGGCCACGCGCACGAAGGCGATGCGGTCGCGGTGGTTGGCGTCCATGTTGGCCTGCACCTTGAAGACCACGCCAGAAAACGCCTTGTCCTCGGGGCGGATGGTGGTTTCCGTGGCCTCGCCATTCTTGGCGATCAGGCGGCTGATGCGCGGGCCGGGCGGGGGCGACATGTCCACCACGGCGTCCAGCACTTCCATCACGCCGAAGTTGTTCACGCCCGAGCCGAAGAACACGGGCGTGAGCTTGCCGGCCAGAAACGCCTCATGGTCCCACTCAGCCGATGCGCCCTGGGCCAGCTCCATGCTCTCCAGCGCATCGTCAAAGGTTTTGCCAAAACGCGCGCGCAGCTTGTCGGCCTCAGCCAAGGGGATGACTTCAAAGTCCTGCGGGCGCTTTTCGGTGCCGGCTTGGAACACCGTCATGCTCTGCGTGCGCAGGTTGATGATGCCGCCAAAGCTCTTGCCCTGGCCCACGGGCCAGGTGATGGGGCAGCAGGGCATACCCAGCTCGCGCTCCACTTCATCAAGGATGTCCAGCGGGTCGCGCACCTCACGGTCCATCTTGTTGACGAAGGTGATGATGGGCGTGTCGCGCTGGCGGCAGACTTCGATCAGGCGGCGCGTCTGCGCCTCCACGCCGTTGGCCGCGTCGATCACCATCAGCGCCGAATCCACGGCGGTGAGCACGCGGTAGGTGTCCTCGGAAAAGTCCTTGTGGCCGGGCGTGTCCAGCAGGTTGATGACGTGCTCGCGGTAGCTCATCTGCATCACGCTCGATGCCACCGAGATGCCACGCTGCTTTTCGATCTCCATCCAGTCGGACGTGGCGTGGCGGCTGGCCTTGCGGCCCTTCACGGCCCCGGCGATCTGAATCGCGCCGGAGAACAGCAGCAGCTTTTCAGTCAGCGTGGTTTTACCCGCGTCCGGGTGGGAGATGATGGCGAAGGTGCGGCGGCGGCGGGTTTCTTTTTCGAAGCTCACGGGAAGGACTTATCAGGGGTCGGTGGGGTGGTTCAGATGGCGCGGCAGGTGGCTGGACTGGTGCAGCACGCGCAGCACGTCGATGTGCCGGTCGCGTTCCATGTAGAAGACGGCGAACGGGAAGTGCCCAAGCAGCCAGAAGCGCAGTCCCGCATGCGCGGGCGCCTGTGCGTAGCGCAGCGAGCCGGTGCCGGGCTGGCGGGCGATGTGGGTGAGGGCGGCCTCGTAATCCAGCAGAAAACGCTCGGCCACGCCATCGCCCGCGTGTTCCAGATACCAGCTCAGAGCGTCTTGCACATCGTGCGTGGCCTGCCAGTGCCGGCGCAGGGGCTTCATGCCACGCGCCGCTTGGTGGCGCGTGCGGCGTCGATGCGCGCTTGCAACTCGGCCAGATGTTCTTCAAGCGGGCGCGGGTCGATGGGCGAGTTCAGGCCCGCGTCGATCAGCGCCACGAAGCGCTCCTCGGCGGCGCGCTCCTCGTCGCGCCGCACCAGCTCGCGCATGTACTCGCTCACGCTGCTGTAGCCGCGCGCTTTCACGCGCGCATCGACAAACGCCTTCAGCTCGTCGGGCAGGGAGATGTTCATCGTCACGGTTCGCATGGCCGCGGATTGTCGCAGGCTTGGCAAGCCTTGCCAACGCGCGGCATGGGCGCAGGGCGGCGCGGGGACTCTGAACAGGTTCTCATAACCATGCTTTTCAAGCGCTTTGGTCCCGCAGTGCCAAGCGCTCTTACCCCAAGCCTCTCCCGCCAGCGGGTGAGGGAGCGTGATCGCGGCATGGGGTAAACGGCACGCCGGATGCAAGGGGCGCACGGCATGCCTGCTTTTGCAGGCGTGGCGAAGGATGGCTTGCGGGGCGCTTGGGTATCCGGGGCACACAAGACTTTGCGCAGGCTTTCAGTGTGCGCCCCCCGCGCTGACGCCCAGCGCCTGGTACAGCTGCGCCTGGGCCAGCAGGAGCTGGAGCTGGGCGTCCACCTCGGCCTGCTCGGCCTGGCGGCGCGCTTCCTGGGCGTCCAGCCAGTGGCGCAGGGCGATGGCGCCGGCGCGGTAGCGCACTTCGGTCAGCGCCTCGGTGTGGCGCGCCTGGGCCGTCAGGGCGGCGTGGCGCTGTGCGGCCTGTTGCAGCGTGGCGGTGGCGGAGAGGGCGTTTTCCACTTCCTGCAAGGCGGTGAGCACGCTTTGGCGGTAGGCGGTGACGGCCTGTTCGTAGTCGTTCTGGGCGATTTGCGGGTTGCGGCGCAGCTCGCCCAGGTTGAGAAAGGGCAGGCTCAGGCCCGCGCCCAGGCTGGCCACGGGGTTGGCCAGGATGCGCAGCAGCGCCTGGCTGCTGGTGCCCAGCGCGCCGGTGAGGCTGAAGGCGGGGTAGAAGGCCAGGCGCTCGGCCTGCACCTTGGCCAGCGCAGCGCGCAGGCGCCAGTGGGCGGCGCGCAGGTCGGGCCGGCGCGCCAGCAGCTCGGCGGGCACGCCGGGGCGGGGCATGGCGCGGGCGGCGGCGCCGGGCGGCAGGCGCGCGGGTTCGGCCAGGCCGCCGGGCAGCGGGCCGGGCGGGGCGTCCAGCAGCAGGGCCAGGGCGTGGCGCATTTCGGTGCGCTGCTGGGTGAGGGTGAGCAGGGCCAGGGCCTGGGTTTGCACGGCCTGGCGGGCTTGCGACAGGTCCAGCCCGCTGACGGCGCCGGCCTCGTACTGGGCCTGGGTCAGCGCCAGGGTGCGGCGGGCGTGTTCCAGGCTGTGGCGGGCCGCGTCCAGGCGCTGGTTCTGGGCCGCGAGCTGCCAGTACTGGCGCACCACGCTGGCGGCCAGCAGGGCGGCGGTGGCGTCGGCGTCGAAGGCGCTGGCCTGGTGTTCGAAGGCGGCCATGTCGGCCAGGGTGGCGAGCCGGCCCCACAGGTCAAGCTCCCAGGCTACGCCCAGGCTGGCGCCAAAGCCATGGGTGCGGGCGGCGCGCGTGTCTTCGCCCGACAGCGGCTGGCGGGCGCTGGCGTGGAGGTTGCCGCTGGCGCTGGGCAGCAAGGTGGCGCCCGCGGCCTCGGCGCGCAGGCGGGCGTTGCGCAGCTTGAGGGCGGCGGCGGCCAGGCTGCCGTGGCGGGCCAGGGCGTGGGCCACGGCCTGGTCGAGCGCGGGTTCGCGGTACTGGCGCCACCAAGCGGGGGCGATGCCGTGGGCGGTGTGTACGGTATCTGCGGCGTCACCCGCCGCCGCGTCCAGGCGCAGCGCCCCGGCGGCCGGATCGGCGTGCGGCGCGGCCGCCGCTGCATCGGCCAGCGGCGCGACGGACGCCGCGTGCATCCAGGCGGCAGGCACGGCGGGGTGCGCGGGGGCGGGCACGGGGCGGTGGGCGCAGGCGCCAAGCAGCAGGGCGCTGGCGATCAGCGCGGCCCAGGGGCGGTGGCGCGCTGCGCCAGCGGGCGGGCGATGGGCATCAAAAAAGGCTTTTGCGCCCGTGCAGCGGGCGTGGGAAGCTATCAAAAACATAGTCATGGCCGGGCCAGGGCCTCCACGGGGTTGAGCCTTGCGGCGTTGCGCGCGGGCCAGAAGCCGAAGCACAGGCCGATCAGGCTGGCGCAGGCCACGGCCAGGGCGATGGCGCCGGGCGAGAACACCAGCCGCACGTGCTGGCCCACGGCCTGCTGGATGAGCCAGCCCAGCCCCAGCGCCAGGGCAATGCCCAGCAGCCCGCCCAGCAGGCAGACGAACACGGCCTCGATGAGAAACTGCTGCAGGATGTCGCCGCGCCGCGCGCCCACGGCCATGCGGATGCCGATTTCGTGCGTGCGCTCGGTCACGCTCACCAGCATGATGTTCATCACGCCGATGCCGCCCACCACCAGCGCGATGACGGCGATGGAGGAGATGAACAGGCGCAGCACCAGCGTGGTTTTTTCCACCGTGGCGCGGAAGGTGTCGCTGTTGTGGGTGAAAAAATCCTTGGCGCCGTGGCGCTGGCGCAGCAGGCGGGTGATGTCGGCCTCGGCCTGCTTCATCGCGGCGTCGTCGCGCACGCGCACGGTGATGGCTTGCAGCGTCTGGCTGCCGGTCAGGCGCCCCATCACGGTGGTGTAGGGCAGCCAGATTTGCACGCCCTCGCTGGGGCCGAAGGTGCTCTGGCGCGGCGCGGTCACGCCGATCACGCGCGCGGGCACCTGGCCCAGCAGGATGATGCGGCCCAGCGGGTCCTCGCCCGGGGCGAACAGGGCGCGGCGCGCGTGGGGGTTGATCACGGCCTCCAGCGCCAGGCGGCGCACGCCGTCTTCGTCAAAGGCCACGCCGGCGGCCAGGCGCTCGCCGCGCACGGCGAAGAACTGCGCGCCCACGCCTTGCACGGCGGCGCTTTTCTCGCGGTTGCCGTGGCGCGCGGTGACGCTGGCCTGCACCGTCGGCGTGACGCTGTGCACGAAGGGCAGCGCGGCCAGCGCCTGGGCGTCGGCCGCTTGCAGGCTGTGCACAGCGCTGGCGCGCAAATCGCCAAAGTCGCTGCCGGGAAAGATGTCGATGGTGTTGGTGCCCAGCGCGCTGATGTCGGCCAGGATCTGGCGCTTGGAGCCTTCGCCCAGCGCGTTGACCAGCGCCACCGAGACGATGCCGATGATGATGCCCAGCATGGTCAGCAGCGTGCGCATGCGGTGCGCCGCCATGGCGCGCACGGCCATGCGCGCGGCTTCGCGCAGGCGCGCGGCCCCGCCGGCCAGCCCGCCGCCGTGGCCGGGCCGGGCGGCGGGGGGCAGGGCGGGGGCGGCCGTGGCCGTGCCCGCTTCCGCGCTCGCTTCGGTGTTCGCTGCTGTGCCTGCTTCAGTACCCGCTGCCGTGCCCGCGCCGGCTTCTGCCGTGGCCGTTGGCCGGGCGGGGCCGGTGGCGGCAAGGGCCGCGGTGGCGGGCGGCTGCGCGCCGTCATGCGTGATGCGCCCGTCCTCGATCTGGATGATGCGCCGCGCATGGGCGGCCACCTTGGCGTCGTGCGTGACCAGGATGACGGTGTGCCCGGCGGCGTTCAGCTCTTGCAGGATGCGCATGACTTGCTCGCCGGTGGCGCTGTCGAGCGCGCCGGTGGGCTCGTCGGCCAGCACCACGCTGCCGCCGTTCATCAGCGCGCGGGCGATGGACACGCGCTGCTGCTGCCCGCCCGAGAGCTGGCCCGGCTTGTGGTGCAGCCGCGCCTGCATGCCCAGCCGCGCCAGCAGCGCGGCCGAGCGCGCGCGCCGCGCCGCCGTGCCCAGGCCGGCGTAGATGGCGGGCATTGCCACGTTTTCCTGCGCGCTCAGGCCGCCCAGCAACTGGTAGCGCTGGAACACGAAGCCGAAGTGCTCGCGTCGCAGCCGCGCCAGCTCGTCCGGCGTCATGGCCTGCGTTTCCTGGCCCGCGAAGCGGTAGCTGCCGCGCGTGGGCTGGTCCAGGCAGCCGATCAGGTTCATCAGCGTGGACTTGCCGGAGCCGGAGGGGCCGACGATGGCCACCATCTCGCCCGCGTGGATGCGCAGGTTCACGTCCTGCAGCACGGCCACCACGCCGTCGCCGGCCGGAAATTCGCGCGTGATGCCGCGCAGCGCGATCAGCGGCGCGGCCTCTGCCGTGGCCGTGGCGGGCGGCGGGCTGGCGGCGGCGGGGCCGGGGCCGTGCGGGGCGCTGGTCACGGCGTGTCCGGCGCGGCGCCGTCCTCGCTGGCGCTGGCGTCGTCCAGGGCGGCGGTGGCGGCAGCATCCTCGGCTTGGCCGGTGATCACGCGCTCGCCTTCCTGCAAGCCCTCCAGCACCTGCACGTGCACGCGGTTGTTCAGCCCGGTGCGCACGGGGCGCGACTCCACGCGCGCGTGGCGGCCTTCGCCGCTGAGCACGCGCACGGTGGGGCGGCCGTCAGCGCCCGGCGCGCCCAGCGCGGCGGCGGGCACGGCCAGCGCCTGCGGCGCGCGCGCCACCACGATGTGCACCTGCGCCGTCATGGACACGCGCAACCGCCCCTCGGGGTTGGGCGCGTGCAGCACGCCGTTGTAGTAGATGGCGCCTTGCGTGGCGGCGGCGCTGGTGGCGTTGGCGTCACTGGCCTGGGCCTGGCCGGGCGGCGGCAGCAGGTCAATGGCGTGCAGCGTGGTGGCGTGGCGCTGCTCCGGCTCGCCCAGCAGGGTGAACCAGGCGGGCATGCCGGGCTTGACGCGGGGCACGTCGGCCTCGGAAATCTGCGCCTCGATCTGCATGGTGTCCAGCTGCGCCAGCTTGACGATGGTGGGGGTGGAAATGGCGGCGTTCACGGTCTGCCCCTGCTCGGTGACGATGGCGACCACGGTGCCGTCCATGGGCGCGGCGATGCGCGTGTAGCCCAGGTTGGCGCGCGCGGTTTCGGCCTTGAGCGTGGCCTGCGCCAGCTGCGCGGCGCTGGTTTTCAGATCGGCCTGGGCGGCGGCCAGCTGGTTTTGCGCGGCCTGCCATTCGGCGCGCGAGGTGGCGTCGCGCGCCAGCATGTCCTGCTGGCGCTGCAGGTTCTGGCGCGCCAGCGTCAGCGCCGCCTGGCGCGAGGCGCGTTGCGCCTTCAGCGATTCGATGCCGGCCAGCTCGTCACGCAGCGCGTTGCGCTGGGTGGTGGCGTCGATCTCGGCAATCAGCTGGCCCTGCCGCACCTGGTCGCCCACTTTCACATGCAGCGCCTTGACCTGCCCCGTGGCCTGCGCGCCCACGTTGATCATGCGCGCGGCGCGGATGGTGCCGGTGGCCAGCACCGTGTCTTCCAGGTCCATGCGCTGCACGGGGGCGGTGACCCAGCGGGGCGCGGCCGGGCGGCGGGCGGCCAGCCACCAGGCGGCGGCGCCTGCCAGCAGCAGCGCCAGCAGCAGCCAGCGCCAGGGGTGTCGGCGAAAAGATGTCCACATTTGAAAAAAGCGCCAAGCGTGGCCGTGACCGAAAGCGCCAAAGTGTAGTCCAGGGCTGGCATGGGCAATGAATAAAAACCCAGTTAAGGCTTTATTTTGTAAGAAATGATGCTATTAATAAATGAGTGATTGGCGGCCGCGCGCGCCGCCGCGCCTATAATCCGCCCCTGCCTTCGAGGAGCGTTGCAGCGCCGCTTGCCGGTGTGAGGCTCGGTGGCACATCTCCCTTCTTTTCGCAACGACGCTCGCCCACTGATCGCGTGTGGTGAGCCTGTGTGTTCACCCGCCAGTGGTTTTGCCAATTGCCCTGCCTCTGGAGCCAACCATGAACGCACCCCTGCCCACCACTGCCGCCGCCGAGTCGGTGATCGCCGACATCCAGCTTGCCGACTGGGGCCGCAAGGAAATCGCCATTGCCGAAACCGAGATGCCCGGCCTGATGGCGATTCGCGAGGAATACGCCAAGGCCCAGCCGCTCAAGGGCGCGCGCATTGCGGGCAGCCTGCACATGACGATCCAGACCGCCGTGCTGATCGAAACGCTCAAGGCGCTGGGCGCCGATGTGCGCTGGGCCTCGTGCAACATCTTCAGCACGCAAGACCACGCCGCCGCCGCCATTGCCGCAGGCGGCACGCCGGTGTTTGCCGTCAAGGGCGAAACGCTGGCGCAGTATTGGGACTACACCCACCGCATCTTCGACTTTGGCGCCAAGGGCGTTGAAGGCGAAGGCCCGAACATGATTCTGGACGACGGCGGCGATGCCACGCTGCTGATGCACCTGGGCCAGCAGGCGGAAAAAGATGCCAGCGTGCTGGCCCACCCCAAGAGCGAGGAAGAGCGCGTGCTGTTTGCCGCCATCCAGGCCAAGCTGGCCGAAGACCCCACGTGGTACAGCCGCAAGAGCGCCGAAATCATTGGCGTGACCGAGGAGACCACCACCGGCGTGATGCGCCTGAAAGAAATGTCGGCCAAGGGCACGCTCAAGTTCCGCGCCATCAACGTCAACGACAGCGTGACCAAGAGCAAGTTCGACAACCTGTACGGTTGCCGCGAATCGCTGGTGGATGGCATCAAGCGCGCCACCGACGTGATGGTGGCCGGCAAGGTGGCCGTGATCTGCGGCTATGGCGACGTGGGCAAGGGCTGCGCGCAGGCCATGGCCGCGCTGCGCGCCCAGGTGTGGGTGACGGAGATTGACCCCATCTGCGCCCTGCAAGCCGCGATGGAAGGCTACAAGGTCGTGACGATGGAGCAGGCCGCGCCGCTGGCCGACATTTTCGTGACCACCACCGGCAACAAGGACGTGATCCGCCACGAGCACATGGCCGCGATGAAGGACGAGGCCATCGTCTGCAACATCGGCCACTTCGACAACGAGATCGACGTGGCCTCACTCGAAAAATACCAGTGGGAAGAAATCAAGCCGCAGGTCGATCACGTGATCTTTCCGGACGGCAAGCGCATCATCCTGCTGGCCAAGGGCCGCCTGGTGAACCTGGGCTGCGCCACCGGCCACCCCAGCTACGTGATGAGCTCCAGCTTCGCCAACCAGACGCTGGCGCAGATCGAGCTGTTTACCAAACCGCAGCACTACGAAGTGGGCCAGGTGTACGTGCTGCCCAAGCTGCTGGATGAGCACGTGGCGCGCCTGCAGCTTTCCAAACTGGGCGTGCAGCTTACGCAACTGACGGATGAGCAGGCCGCCTACATCGGCGTGAAGAAAGAAGGGCCGTACAAGCCCGACACTTACCGCTATTAAGCCCAAGGGCCATGCACCGCCAGGTTTCACGTCATATGCCGCCACGTGCAGGCAGCGCCCCCCGCCCCAAGGCGGGCGGGCTGCTGCTGACCGCGTTTTTCTTGGCCCTGCTTGCCGGTGCCATGGCGGCTTTGCTGTGGAACGGGTTGCGTCTGGCGTGGGCAATGCCTGTACCAACGCTGCTCATCACAGCACTGCTGGCTGCTGCCACCACCAGGTTTTATTGCCATGACCGCAAGGAAGGCCGACGGCGGCAGCAGAACCTGCAAGCCCTGGCGCTAAGCCGCAGCGGCCAAGGCATTTGCCAATTTGCCCGCCAGGCCCATTGCCGCCAGAATGATCCTTGGGTGGTGCGTGCGGTGTACGAGGCGCTCGCCGCCGAAGCGGGTGCAGTGGCAGGCAACGGCCACTCCTTTCCCGTGCGATGGGAAGACGACTTGGCACAAACGCTGTGTATCGACAGCGACTCCATGGAGTTGGACATCGTGACTGAGGTCGCACGTCGCGCTGGTCGGAGTCTGGAAGGCACCCAGCACAACCCGTGGTACGACAAAGTTCAAACCGCAGGCGATCTGGTGCGTTTTTTCAATGCGCAACCGCGTGTTGTGGGTTAAGCGCAAGCAACAAACTTCTTACATGTGCGTGGCGTTGGCCGGTATGAGCCGCAGGCGCCACGGACATGGCTTTCATTTCCAAAACCTGCAAAGGAGCCTTGCCTATGCTGTCCCTTTTGATTACGTGGCTGCTCAGCGCGCTGGCGCTGATGGCCGTGGCCTACATGCTGCCCGGCGTGCGGATCACCAATTTCAAGAACGCCCTGCTGGCGGCCGTGATCCTGGGCCTGATCAACGCCGTGCTGCGTCCCGTGCTGCTGGTGCTGACCTTCCCCATCACGGTGCTCACGCTTGGCCTGTTCGTGCTGGTGCTCAACGGCCTGCTGTTCTGGCTGGCCAGCAGCCTCATCCGCGGCTTCCAGGTCTCGGGCTTCTGGTCGGGCGTGTTCGGCGCCTTGCTCTACAGCCTCATCAACTGGGGGCTGAACAGCTGGCGTGTGGCTGGCTGAAGGAGGCACGGGCCTTCTCATGCGCGCCGATCAACTGCTGATGCACAGCGGCCTGGCGCAAACGCGCTCGCAGGCGCAGCGCCTGATCGCCGCTGGCGTGCAGTGGCGCTTGCCGGGCGCCGCCACTTGGCAGACGGTGCGCAAGAACGGCGATGAGCTGCCCGCCACGGCGCAGCTTCAGTTGCTGGATGCCGCCGAGGCGCGCTACGTCTCGCGCGGCGGCCTGAAGCTGGAAGGCGCGCTGGCCGCCACCGGGCTGGACGTGCGCGGCTGGCGCTGCCTGGATGTGGGCCAGAGCACTGGCGGCTTTACCGACTGCCTGCTGGCGCACGGCGCGGCGCACGTGACGGGCGTGGACGTGGGCCACGGCCAGTTGCATCCGCGGCTGGCGCAGGATGCGCGCGTCACGGCCATTGAGGGGGTCAACGCACGGCATCTGGATGCTACTTTATTGATAGCTTCTTGCGCCCAACTGGCGGGCCTGAAGGGCATTTTTGACCCGTCATGCCAGGCCGAGGCAGGGCCGCCTTACGCGCTGATCGTGGGTGATTTGTCCTTTATCTCGCTCACGCTGGTGCTGCCTGCGCTGGCGCCGCTGCTGGACGCGGGCGGGCAGGCGCTGATGCTGGTCAAACCGCAGTTCGAGCTGCAGGCGCACCAGATCGGCAAGGGCGGCATCGTGCGCGATGCGGCGCTTTACACCCAGGTGGAACAGCGCCTGCGCGCCGCCTGCGAAGGCGCGGGCCTGCGCGTGCGCCAATGGCTGCCCAGCCCCATTGCCGGGGGCGACGGCAACCGCGAATTTTTCATTCACGCCAGCCGGGTGTGAGCTTTTCCCCGCTTGTCATGACGGTTTCACTCAGCCTTGAATTCTTTCCGCCCAAAACACCCGAAGGCGCCCAGAAGCTGCGCGCCACGCGGCAGCAGCTTTATGCGCTGAAGCCGGAGTTCTGCTCCGTTACCTTTGGCGCGGGCGGCTCCACGCAAGATGGCACGCTGGCGGCCGTGCGCGAAATCCTGGCCGAAGGCGTGCCCGCCGCGCCGCACCTGTCGTGCATTGGGCAAACGCGCGAAAGCATCCGCCAGCGCCTGGCCGATTACCGCGCCGCCGGGGTGCGCCGCATCGTGGCCCTGCGCGGCGACTTGCCCAGCGGCTACGGCGGCGGCGGCGAGTTCCGTTACGCCAGCGACCTGGTGGCCTTCATCCGCGCCGAAACGGGCGGCCACTTTCACCTGGAGGTGGCGGCCTACCCGGAAATGCACCCCCAGGCGCGCTCGCCCGCCGCCGATCTGGATGCCTTTGCCACCAAGGTGGCGGCGGGGGCTGATTCGGCCATCACCCAGTATTTCTTCAACGCCGACGCCTACTTCCGCTTTCGGGACGAGCTGGCCGCGCGCGGCCTGCACGTGCCGGTGGTGCCGGGCATCATGCCCATCACCAATTCCACGCAGTTGCTGCGCTTTTCGGATGCCTGCGGCGCCGAGGTGCCGCGCTGGGTGCGCTTGCGGCTGGAAAGCCTGGGCGATGACACGGCCAGCATCCGCGCCTTTGGCCTGGACGTGGTGAGCGCGCTTTGCCAGCGCCTGCTGCAAGGCGGCGCGCCGGGCCTGCACCTCTACACCATGAACCAGAGCGCCGCCGCGCTGGCACTGGCGCAGCGGCTGGGCTGAGAACCGGTTCAAAAGCCCGGCGCGGCGGGCATTCCAGCGGATGCGGGCGGTCTGTCTGCTTCCCGGTGCAAAGTCTCGCCATGGCGCGGCGCATGGCCCGTTCACAAGCGATTGCAATTTGGCGCGTGCCGGGCGGTAGTGGCCGCATGGCGGGCTGGCTAGAATCGCGCCCCATGTCCCGGCAACCCTCGGCCGGCCGTCCCCTGTCAGGGGCATGGCTGGCTCGCCAAGGCGCATTTCTCGGGCTGGCTGGCGCGCTCGTGCTGGCCACGCCAGCGGTTCTCGCCCAGACGGCTTCGCCCGTCGCCTCCAGCGCCTTCATCACTTCCTCTGCCTCGTGCGCCCCTGGCACGCGCGATATGCGCTGCCCTGGCTATGCCGGCTTTACGCCCCGCGTGGGCGAAAGCGCGGCCGAGCCTGAGCCCGGGGTGACGCCACTGTCTCCGGCATCCCCGCCGCCCGCGGCTGTGCCAGCATTGCCCGATGCGCCCGCCGCCGCGCCGCCAACGCGGCGGCGCGGCGCGGTCAGGCAGGCGGCGCCCGCTGTATCTTCACCGGCCAGGGGTGAGCGCGAGTTGGGGCGCGGCAGCGCCTCGTGGTATGGCCCCGGCTTTCATGGCCGCACCACGGCCAACGGCGAGCGCTTCAACATGCACGAGCTGACCGCCGCGCACAAAACCCTGCCCTTTGGCACCCGCGTGCTGGTGCACAACCCGCGCAATGGCAAACAGGTGGTGGTGCGCATCAATGACCGCGGCCCTTATGCGCGCGGCCGCATCATTGACTTGAGCTATGCCGCGGCCAAGGCCGTGGGCCTGAAGTCACGCGGCCACGGCCTGGTGGTGTTGCGCGAAGCCGGGCCCAAGGCGCCCCGCAGCACCCGCCATCGCCGCGCAGCCCCTGCCGGCAGCGAGGTGGATGTGGCCGAGGCTGCTGGCGGGCCGTCTATCTGACGCCTATTCCTGAATCACCTGCCCCAAGGTTTTTCGCAGCCCTTTTGGCCTGCACAGGCACGAGGCAAGGCAGCCTCTGGGGCGCGCGAAAAACCTTGCCTTGGCGGCGCGGCTGCCTTCAGACACTTCAACATCTTGAATGAAGCTGCGCGCTGCCTGTGCGCCTGTGCTCGTGTCAGAAGGTTTTGTGGATTGGGGCGGCTTTCCTTGCGCTCCCGGACAAGGGGGGGCAGAACAGGAGGGCGCTTACCGCGCGCCGCCGCCTTCTTCCACATGCCAGCCCTGGCCTGGCCCGCGTTTGAGTGTTTGCAGCACGGTCGGCAGGGCTGCGCGCAAGCGGGGAGCCAGTGTGTGCGGCGGGTTGATGACGAACATGCCGCTGGCGGACAGGCCAGGGCGGCGCGGCTTGTCTCGGGTGAGAGCCGCAGCGGCATCAGCGGCGGGCTGCCCGATGGACAGCGTGGCGTGCAGCCAGGGGCGCTGCGCCTGTATGGCCAGGGTTTTCAGGCGGCGCGGCAGGCCATGCGCCTCGGGGCGCGCAATGATGGGATACCACACCAGGAACACCCCGTTGGCGAAACGTTTGAGGGCGGTCTGCACTGTCGTGGCGGTGCGCGTGTAGTCGGTCTTGATCTCGTAACTGGGATCGATCAGCACCAGCGCCCGGCGTGAGCCGCCAGGGGCTGCCGGGGGCGGCAGCAGGGCGGGCAGGGCTTCAAAACCGTCTTGCGCCTGCACGCTGATCTGGCGGCCCGCATCCAGCTGGGCCACGTTGGCTTGCAGCGCCCGGCTGTCACTGGGGTGCAGCTCGAACAGGCGCAGCCGGTCGCGCACGGCGGCGCGCGCGGGTTCGGCCATCAGCCGCTGCATGAGAAAGGGCGAGCCGGGGTAAATGCGAACCGGCCCGGCAGCGGTGTTGAAGCTGGCCACCATCGACAGGTAATCCTGCAAGGCGTCGTCTTCGGTGGCGGCATCCGTGGCGCCGGGCTCATCCGGCCGGGCGGGCGCACGCGGGCTGCGTGAGCCGTGGGCCGCCAGCAAGGGCAGCACGCCTTCCGTCGCTTCGCCAGAGGTCTGGGCAGCATCGCCGTCCAGCCGGTACAGGCCCGCGCCCGCGTGCGTATCCACCAGCGTGAGCGGGGCGCTTTTGCGCATCAGGTGGCGCAATGTGGCGATGAGGGTAAGGTGCTTGAGCACGTCGGCATGGTTGCCAGCGTGAAAGGCGTGACGATAGCTGAACATGGCAGGCATGTTACATGCCGGGCTGCTACAATCCGCAGCTTTTTGCAGCGCCTTCTTGGCTCCGCGGCAAAACGCCCGCCTTTTCCCCGGCATGCCTTGTGCGGCCGCAAAAGGCGGGTGAAACCACCTAAGAGGTTCCCGCAAGAGGAATGCCGACCGTGGAAAAGAGCCAGCCAAACCAACTCATTCCCATCAAGGAAACCGTATGAAAACGTTCAGCGCAAAACCTGCTGACGTGACGCACGAGTGGTTTGTGATTGACGCCACCGACAAGGTGCTCGGACGGGTCGCCAGCGAAGTGGCCCTCCGTCTGCGCGGCAAGCACAAAGCCATTTACACGCCTCACGTCGATACCGGCGATTACATCGTCGTGGTCAACGCCTCCAAGCTCAAGGTCACCGGCGCCAAGGAGCTGGACAAGAAGTATTACCGCCACACCGGTTACCCGGGCGGCATTCGCGAGACCAACTTCCGCGACCTGCAGGCCAAGCACCCCGGCCGCGCGCTGGAAAAGGCTGTCAAGGGCATGCTGCCCAAGGGTCCGCTGGGCTACGCCATGATCAAGAAGCTGAAGGTGTATGGCGGTGCAGAGCACCCGCACACCGCGCAGCAGCCCAAGGTGCTTGAAATTGCAGGAGTGGCGAAATGATTGGTGAATGGAACAACGGCACCGGCCGCCGCAAGACCAGCGTGGCCCGCGTGTTTCTGAAAAAAGGCAGCGGCAAGATCACCGTGAATGGCAAGCCCATTGAGCAGTTCTTTGGCCGCCAGACCTCCATCATGATCGCCAAGCAGCCGCTGGTGCTGACCGACAACGTGGAAGCGTTCGATGTCATGGTCAACGTGCATGGCGGTGGTGAATCCGGCCAGGCTGGCGCCGTGCGCCATGGCATTACCCGTGCCCTGATCGACTACGACGCTAACCTGAAGCCCGCCCTGTCGGCAGCTGGTTATGTCACGCGCGACGCCCGCGAGGTGGAACGCAAGAAGGTCGGCCTGCACTCCGCACGCCGCCGCAAGCAGTTCAGCAAGCGCTGATCCGCCTGCGGGATGCGTCTGGCGGCTGCCAGAGGCGTCACAAGTGGCCGATGGCCGCCACGAAAACCGCGCCCGCCCTTTGGCGGTCGCGGTTTTTTGTTGGGGGCGTGGTAAAAGCAGGCGTTGCAGACCAGAAACCACGCAGGAGATTCAAGTCTATGTTGGGCCTCAAGAAACAACCTTCCGTACGCAGCACGATTGGTGCCGGCATGCGCGTTCAAGGGCCGTGCACATTCGAGGACGGCCTGCAGATTGACGGCGAGGTCACGGGCGACGTGCTGGCCGAGCCGGGCCGTCCCAGTACCTTGGTGATTGGTGAAACGGGGTGTGTGCATGGGGCCATCCGGGCAGACCATGTGGTCATTGCAGGCCGCATTACCGGGCCGGTTCAGGCACATGATTTGCTGGAGCTGCGCGCCACCGCGCATGTGCAGGGTGATGTGCAGTACAAAACGCTGGAAATGCAGCAAGGCGCGGTGATCGCGGGACAGTTGCAGCCACAGCTGACGCCGCCACCGGCCGAGCCTCAGGTATTCAGTGGGTTCACGCCGCCGGACACGGAAGCCGCCGCCGTTCAGGAACCCGTTGAACCCACCTTGGATTTCGCCCCGGAGCCAGACAAAGACCGACTGTTTTGATAGACTTTTGCCCCTCCCACACATCTGTCTACAGGAGCTTCCATGAATGCCGCCGCTGAAACCCAAGCTGTTCCCGCAGCCATGCCCGATCCCATTGTTTTTACTGACAGTGCGGCTGCCAAGGTGGCAGAACTGATCGCCGAGGAAGGCAACCCTGACCTGAAGCTGCGTGTTTTCGTGCAGGGTGGCGGGTGTTCGGGTTTTCAGTACGGCTTCACGTTCGATGAAATCACCAATGACGACGACACCACCATGACCAAAAATGGCGTGTCGCTGCTGATTGATGCCATGAGCTACCAGTATCTGGTGGGCGCTGAGATCGACTACAAGGAAGACTTGCAGGGGGCGCAGTTTGTGATCAAGAACCCCAATGCGCAAACCACTTGTGGCTGTGGTTCATCGTTTTCCGTGGCCGAATAAGACAAGGCTTTTCACTGCCTTCTCGGTGCCGGTCTGTTTGGCATTCGCCATGAAAAAAAGCGCCTTTGAAGGCGCTTTTTTTCATGTGGGCGATTAACTGCCAAAAAGAAACTGGCGGGGGCTAGGAAAAGCGCCACAGCCCGGCCAGCGTGCCGGACGTTGCGCGGGATGCAAGCGTTTACTCGAAGGTGGCGCTGGCGATCCGGTCGGCCGCTGCCAGTTGCATCTTCATCTCGTCTGCCAGTTTGGCGAAGGCCGCCTTGCCATCCGGGGAAACGGGGATGAACTCGCGCTGCTCAGCCAGGGCGGTCACGGGGTTGATGGGCTGGTTGTCCACACGGAATTCGAAATGCAGGTGCGGGCCAGTGGAGCGGCCCGTGGAGCCGACCGCGCCGATGGTTTCGCCCTGCATCACGTTGTCGCCCGCCTTGACGTCAATGCGTGACAGATGGGCATACACGGTGGAGTCCTTGCCGCGATGCTGGATATAGATCACGTTGCCATAGCCGTTTTGCACGCCGGCAAACGTCACCACGCCGTCACCAATGGTGCGCACGGGCGTGCCCGTGGCGGCGGCGTAGTCCACGCCGGTGTGTTCGTGCGTGTAGCCCAGAATGGGGTGGCGGCGTGCGCCGAAATCGCTGGTGATGCGCAGCACGGGCAGCGGCGCGGCCAGGTAGGCTTTGCGCAAGCTCTGGCCTTCAAAGTTGTAGTAGGCGCCTTTGTCGGCGCCCGCCTCCCGGAACCAGATGGCCTGATGCGTTTTGCCGCGATTGATGAATTCGGCGCTTAGGATGCGGCCGGCCCGCACGGGTTCGCCGTCGGCTTCCAGCGTTTCGTAAACGATGGAGAAGCGGTCGCCACGGCGCAGGGATTTGTGGAAGTCGATTTCCGAGCCAAAGATTTCGGTGAGCTGGCGTGTCACGCTGTCGGGCAGGCCGGCCGCGTCGGTGGCGGCGAACAGCGTGCTGTGAATGGCGCCGCTGGCCAGGCGCTGGCTGGCTGCCAGCGGGGCTGTTTCCACACGGGCTGAAAAGCCGGTGTCGGTTTTGCGGACGACCAGGCGCTTGAAATCCTGGCTGTCGGCTTTTTCCACCCAGTGCGTGCGCAGGGAAAGCAGAGCCTGACGGTCATTGACCTCGGCGGTCACGGTACGGCCGGAACGGCTGAACAATGCCTGGCGGGCCAAGGTGTGGCGGCGCAGGAAGCTGGCGGCCTCCGGGTCGGCAATGCCCAGGCGCGCCAACAGCGCCTCGGGGGTGTCGGCGGCGCGCGTGAGTTCGCTGCGGTAGAGGGTGAAGCTGTGGGTGTCCAGGGCGCTGCCCTGATCGGGCAGGGCTTGCAGCGCCACAGGCTCGGCCACCAGCCGCACGGTTTCCGTGGGGACGGCGGGGGCCAGTGAGGCCACGGCAAACGCCGCGCCGCCGCCGCCCAGCAGGAAAGCGGCCATGACAGCGGTGATGCGCTTGGGGTGGCGCTGAATCAGGTCTGCGAGCGCGAGGCCGGAGGAAATCAGGTGTTGTTTCACGGGGCGGAGCGTCGATGGCATCAATAGGTCAGGGCGGGCGCCCGGCGGGTGTGGCGGGGCGCATGGTCAAAGCTTTGGGCAAAGTGGATAAGGGCGAATTGAAATGCCTGCCCCATACAATTGCCCCCTTGGAGGCCGCTGCCACAAAATCGTTCAAGTATATCGGCGCCTGAATTTGCCTACAAGCCAAAAATCCTTATGAATCAAGCACCTGTTACAAGCCATCCGGTAACGGAGCGTGTGCGTGAGGCGATGCAGATCAGCCTGCGCGGCTGCGACGAACTGCTGCCGCAAGAAGACTGGCTGCAAAAGCTCGCCAAGGCCGAGGCCACGGGCCAGCCGCTGCGCATCAAGCTGGGACTGGACCCCACCGCGCCCGACATTCACCTGGGCCACACCGTGGTGTTGAACAAGATGCGCCAGTTGCAAGACCTGGGCCACCAGGTCATCTTCCTGATCGGCGATTTCACCGGCCTGATTGGCGACCCCAGCGGGCGCAACACCACGCGCCCGCCGCTCACGGCCGAGCAGGTCAAGGCCAACGCCGAAACCTATTACAAGCAAGCCAGCCTGGTGCTGGATCCCGCCCGCACCGAGATTCGCTACAACAGTGAATGGTGCGACCAGCTGGGCACGCGCGGCATGATCGAGTTGGCCGCCAAATACACCGTGGCGCGCATGATGGAGCGCAACGACTTTCACGACCGCTTCCATGCGGGCACCTCCATCAGCGTGCACGAATTCTTGTATCCGCTGCTGCAGGGCTACGACTCGGTGGCGCTCAAAAGCGATCTGGAATTGGGCGGTACCGACCAGAAGTTCAACCTGCTCATGGGCCGCCACCTGCAGGCCGAATACGGGCAAGCGCCGCAGTGTGTGCTGACCATGCCGCTGCTCGAGGGGCTGGACGGCGTGGAAAAGATGAGCAAGAGCAAGGGCAACTACATCGGCATCACCGAAGACGCCAACACCATGTTTGCCAAGGTGCTTTCCATCAGCGACGAGCTGATGTGGCGCTGGTACACGTTGCTTTCGTTCAAGAGCCTGGCCGAGATTGATGCGCTCAAGGCCGAGGTGGCCGCAGGCCGCAACCCCAAAGAGGCCAAGGTCATGCTCGCCAAGGAAATCACCACGCGCTTTCACAGCGCGCAGGCGGCAGAAGCGGCCGAGCAGGACTTCATCAACCGTTCGCGCGGCGGCGTGCCCGATGACATTCCCGAAGTGCAACTGACGGCGGGCGAGGGCGGCCTGGGCATTGGCCTGGTGCTCAAGCAATCGGGCCTGGCGCCTTCTACCAGCGAGGCCAACCGCCTGATCGACGGCGGCGGCGTGCGCGTGGACTCCAGCGTCATCAGCGACAAGGGGCTGAAGCTGGCCGCAGGCACGTACGTGGTGCAAGTGGGCAAGCGCAAGTTCGCGCGGGTCACGCTCGGCTGACCGGCGGCCAGGGCCAGGTGCGCATGAAAACCTCTCTCGACATTCAAGACAGCCTGTTGGCCGAAGCCCGCGCGCTGGCGGCGCGCCAGGGTTTGAGCCTGACGCGCGTGGTCGAGCAGGCGCTGCGCCTGCGGCTGGATCAGGCCGCCGCCGCCACGCCAGCGCGCCGTGCCGCGCCCGTGTTCCGTGACGGCACCGGCCTGGCGCCGGGGCTGGACGCCACCTGCACGCGCCACTGGCTGGACGCCGATGCGCCCGTGCATGACACGCCCGAAACGCGCTGAGGTCTTAGCCCATGCTGCCTGACGCCAATGTCATCGTGGCCGCCTCGCGGGCCGACCACCCTTGCCACGCCGCCGCGCACCGCTGGCTGCAAGGCATGGGCGGCGCGCCCCTGTCGCTGGCGATGCCGGTGGCCGCCGACTTTCTGCGCCTGGTCACCCACCCCCGCGTGTTTCCCGCCCCCACGCCCGTGGCTGATGCCGTGGCCTTTGTGGACTGGCTGCTGCAAGACGCGGGCGCCCAGTGGGCCGCCAGCGGCGCGCCCGGCAGTGCGGAATGGCCCGCGCTGCGCCAGTTGGTGCTGGAAGGGCTGTTCAGCGGCCACCAGGTGTCCGATGCGTACCTGGCCGCCCTGGCCCGTTCTCGCGGCGAGCCCTGCGTCACCTTCGACACGGGCATGCGCCGGCTACTGCCGCGCTCGCTGCTGGTGCTGCTGCCGGTGAGCTGAGGGGCATGACGGACGCCGCCGCCCTGATCGACGTTCGCGGCTGGGCGGGCGAACGCGGCGGCGTGCTCCTGTGGGGGCCGCTGGATCTGCGCGTGTGCGCGGGCGACGTGGTGCATGTGCAAGGCCCCAACGGCAGCGGCAAAACCACGCTGCTGCGTACGCTGGCCGGCCTGCGCCCGCCCGCGCTGGCGGCGCACACCGCCCTGTGCCATGACGCCTGGTGGGTCGGCCACGCCAGTCCCCTGGCCGACGAGCTGGACGCCGCCGCCAACCTGCGCCTGTGGCTGCAGGCTGCCGCCGCCCCCGTGCCAGCCGCTGCCGGCCATACCGATTCCGCGCACCTGCACACACG
This sequence comes from Comamonadaceae bacterium OH2545_COT-014, assembly GCA_003859965.1. Taxonomy (GTDB): domain Bacteria; phylum Pseudomonadota; class Gammaproteobacteria; order Burkholderiales; family Burkholderiaceae_C; genus Ottowia. The sequence goes on from RQYR01000005.1 coordinate 108,950, forward strand.
CCTGCACGCATACCTGCACGACCAGGGCGTGCCGCAGGGCCGGCCGGTGCGCCAGCTCTCCGCCGGGCAGCGCCGCAAGCTGGCCCTGGCCCCGCTGGCCCTGGCCCCGCGCGCGCTGTGGCTGCTGGACGAACCGTTTGACGCGCTCGACACCGCTGCCTGCACCCGTCTGGCAGCCCAGGCCGCCAGCCATGTGGCGCGCGGCGGCGCCATCGTGCTCACCAGCCACCAGCCGCTGCCAACCGGCTTTCCGGCGGCCCGCCTGCTGCGGCTGGGCTGAAGGCGGGTGGCATGCCCGGGTGCCGGTGAGTTTCATGCATGAAAAATGCCGTTAAGGCAGATGGTTCCAGGATTTATTGCTATGGTTTTTATGGTTCCTAGACAAGCGGGCGCCTCGTGGCCAGGCGTGGCGCGGCGGCCCGGCCACGGCTTGGCCGGGGCTTGGCCGGGCCGGGGTGCGTCCGTCCGTGCCGATGGGGCGGGCGCATGAGCACCGGGGGCGTGCTGCGCGCCGTGTTCCTGCGCCCGTGGCTGGCCGCGTGGCGCCAGCCGGCCGACGGGCTGTGGCATGCGCTGTTCTTCGTGGTGGTGGCCAGCCTGTTTCCGCTGTCGATGCGGCCGGAGCCGGCCACGCTGGCCCTGCTGGCGCCCGGCGTGCTGTGGGTGGGCGCTTTGCTGGCCGTGCTGCTGGCGTGCGCCCGGCTGTTTCAGGATGAGCTGGCGCAAGGCTGGGTGGACCAATGGCTGTTGACCTGCGCGCGCACCGGCCTGCCGCTGTCGCTGCTGGTGGCGGCGCGGCTGGCGGCGCAATGGGCGCTGACGGCGCTGCCCGTGCTGGCCGTGGCGCCGCTGGTGGCCGTGCAGTTCGGCCTGGGCGGCGCGGCGCTGGGCGTGCTGCTGGCGGCGCTGGCGCTGGGCACGGCGGCGCTGGTGCTCATCACCGGCGTGGCGGCGGCGCTGGCCGGGGGCGTGCGCGGCGCGGCCCTGCTGGTCATGCTGATCGTGCTGCCGCTGGTCACGCCCGCGCTGGTGTTCGGCAGCATGGCCGTGCATGCGGCCATGCGCGGCGCATCGCCCGTGGCGGAGCTGGCCTTGCTGGGCGCCATGCTGGCGGTGCTGGCGCTGGTGTGCCCGCTGCTGGCGGCCGCAGGCCTTAAAGCGGCGGCGGAGCACTGAAAACCTGTTCAAGATCTCTGCGCGGCGTAGCAAGCAAGCGGATGGGGGCGGTCTGCTTCCGTTGCAAAGCCTTGTCATAGCGCGAGCCGTGGCTGCGTTTTGCGCCTTGCGGTCTATCCCCAATCGCTTGTTGCCCACTCGCGCCGAGATCTTGAACAGGTTTTGAACGCCGGACGGGCGCGGCCTGCTGCGTTGATGAATGAAAAGCTGCCTGGGGCCGTGGCGGCGGGGGGCGGCGCATGTTCACGGAAATTGACGCGCGTCAAAAAACACGAGCTAAATCAAGGCGGCGCCTGCGCGGCGCGGCTAGAGTCGGCGGCCATGTCACTGGCTCCCGTGTTTTTCCGTTACGCCGCGCCCAGCCGCCTGCACGCGCTGGCCGGGCGCTGGGTGCGGCCCTGCCTGTGGCTGGCGCTGGCGCTGCTGCTGCCCGGGCTGTGGCTGGCGCTGGTGGCCACGCCGGCCGACGCGGTGCAGGGCGAGGGCTACCGCATGCTGTTCGTGCATGTACCGGCGGCGTGGATGTCGATGTGGATCTACGCTGTCATTGCGTTCTGGAGCTTCGTGGGCTTGGTGTGGCGCACGCGCGCCTCGCACCTGATGGCGCATGCGCTGGCGCCCACGGGGGCGGTGTTCGCCTTTTTGTCGCTGGTCACCGGCGCGCTGTGGGGCAAGCCCATGTGGGGTACTTGGTGGGTGTGGGACGCGCGGCTGACCACCTCGCTGCTGCTGCTGTTCATTTACCTGGGCTATCTGGCGCTGCTGCGCGCGCATGAGGGCCAGGCCAGCGCCGACCGGCCGTGCGCCGTGCTGGGCCTGCTGGGCGCGCTGAATCTGCCAGTCATCTATTTTTCCGTGCACTGGTGGAACACGTTGCACCAGGGCGCCAGCATCCGGCCCGATGGGGTGAGCATGCCCGGCGCCACGCTGGCTGGGCTGCTGCTGATGACGGGCGCGGCCTGGGCCTGGAGCTTTGCCACCGCCTTCAAGCGCGTGCGCCTGCTGATCGAGGCGCGCGAAGCGCACGCCCGCTGGCTGCAAAGCCTGCAAACGGCGGGAGGACAAACACTTGCGCCCGCCGCCCCGCCCAACCCGCCTGCCCCGCTGGAGAACGCCCATGCCTGACTGGCTCCACGCCCTGCAACCGTGGTGGCCTGACCTGGCCGCCTTCTGGCGCATGGGCCGCCACGGCGCTTACGTGTGGCCCGCCTTCGGGCTGTGCGCGCTGGCGCTGGCGCTGGAATGGTGGGCGCTGGCCCGTCATGCCGCGCGGCTGCGCCAAATGCAGTCCCTCGCGGCCCAGGCCACTCGGCCCGTGGCGGCGGGCGCGCCCTGTCACGACCCCTCTCACACCGCCCCCGCGCCGCAGGCGGCGGATGCTGCCACCACCGCCCCATGAACACCGCCACACACCCGCCCGCCGCTTCTTCCGCCCCGGCCTGGACGCCGCGCCGCCGCCGCCTGCTTGCACTCAGCGCCGCCCTGCTGGCGGGCGGGGTGGCGCTGGCGCTGGTGCTGCGCGCCTTCAATGACAACCTGGTCTTCTTCCTGACCCCCACGCAGATTGCGGCGGGCGAGGCCGCCGGGCGCGACAGCCTGCGCGTGGGCGGCATGGTGCAGGCCGGTTCCATCCAGCGCGCCGAAGGCAGCCTGCAAGTGCGCTTTGCGCTGACCGACTACAGCCACAGCGTGCCCGTGGTGTACGAGGGCGTGCTGCCCGACCTGTTCGTCGAAGGCAAGGGCGCCGTGGCCCAGGGCCGGCTGGACGGGCAGGGCGTGCTGATCGCCAGCGAGGTGCTGGCCAAGCACGACGAAAACTACACCGCGCCCGGCATGCCGGCGCACCCTGGCGCGCCCGTCGCCAAGCCCTGACATGCGCGTGAACCTGGCCACCACGCTGGATTGCGGCTTGGAACAAGCCGTGGCGCACGTGATGACGCCGCGCCTGCTGTGCCATGTGGCCCGCCCCTGGGTGCGTTTCGCGCCCGAGCCGGGGCACCGCTTTCCGGCCACTTGGCAAGAAGGCACGCACTGGGTGCGGCTGCGGCTGTTTGGCTGCGTGCCGCTGGGGCGGCAGGCCATCGTGATCTCCACGCCGCCTGCGCCCATGCCTGGCGGCTTCGCGCTGCGCGACAACGGCCACAGCGCGCTCATCCGCCGGTGGGATCATCTCATCACCATCGAACCGCTGGCCGACGGCCGCGTGCGCTATGGCGACCGGGTGGACATTCAGGCCGGGTGGCTCACGCCGCTGGTCTGGCTGTTTGCCCAGGGCTTTTACCGGCACCGGCAGCGCCGCTGGAAAAAACTGGCCGCCACGGGCTTCAACTACCCAGCGGTCTGAGCGCGGCTTGCCACGCGCCACCTGGGCCGCTTCCGTTTCACCCCATGCTCCCTGAACTTGCCCATCTGCTGCTCATCCTGGCCTTTGCCGCCGCTGCCGCCCAGGCCTGGGCCGGGCTGGGGCCGCGGGCGCAGCCCAGGCTGGCGCGGGTGGCGCTGGCCTGGCAGGTGGCGGGCATTGCCGGGGCATTCGCGCTGCTGGGCCATGCCTTCGTGCAGGACGACTTCTCCGTCACCTACGTGGTGCAGCATGGCCACAGCCAGCTGCCGCTGCTGTACAAGCTGTCGGCCATCTGGGGCGGGCATGAAGGCTCGCTGCTGCTGTGGGTGCTGATACTGGCGCTGTGGTCGGCCCTGGCCGCGTGGCGGCTGCCGCAGGCGGTGGGCGCGGCGCGGTTTGCTACTGAAAAAGTAGCTGACAGCGCCCGTCCCTACGGCCTTGACGGGCATTTTGATGCAAATCCGGCCAGCGGCCTGCATTACGCCACGCGCGTGCTGGGCGTGCTGGCGCTGGTGTCGCTGGCCATGCTGGCCTTCGTGCTGCTGACCTCCAACCCCTTCATGCGCCTGCTGCCCGCCGCCGAGGAAGGGCAAAGCCTGAACCCGCTGCTGCAAGACCCCGGCCTGGCGCTGCACCCGCCGCTGCTGTATGTGGGCTACGTGGGCACCGCCGTGCCTTTTGCCATGACGCTGGCCGTGCTGGCCTGGGGCGCGCCGCAGGCGGGTGGGGGCGCGGCCTGGGTGCGCGCCATGCGGCCCTTCGTGCTGTGGGCCTGGGCGTTTTTGTCGCTGGGCATCGCGCTGGGTTCGTGGTGGGCGTATTACGAGCTGGGCTGGGGAGGCTGGTGGTTCTGGGACCCGGTGGAAAACGCCTCTTTCATGCCCTGGCTGGCGCTGGCCGCGCTGGCGCACACCCTGGCCGCGCGCGAAGGGCGGCGCACCCTGCCGCACTGGACGGCCATGCTCGCCATTGGCGCGTTCATGCTGGCGCTGCTGGGGCTGTTTCTGGTGCGCTCGGGCGTCATCACCTCGGTGCATGCGTTTGCCACCGACCCGCGCCGGGGCGTGTTCCTGCTGGCGCTGATGGCCGCCTTTCTGCTGGGTGCCATGGGCCTGTACGCGCGCCATGCCGTGCGCCTGACAGACGCGCGCGCGCCGCTGGGCACAGCGCTGGCCTCGCGCGAAACGGCCATCTTGCTGAACAACCTGCTGCTCACCGTGGCCTGCGCCAGCGTGCTGCTGGGCACGCTGTACCCGCTGGCGCTGGATGCGCTGCAAATGGGCAAGATCAGCGTGGGGCCACCGTATTTCAACGCCGTGATCGGCCCGCCGTTCCTGGCCCTGCTGGCCTTGCTGATCCCCGTGAACCGCCTGCGCTGGGGGCAGGGGCTGGATGCAGCCACGCGCCGCGCCCTGGGCGGCGGCGCGCTGGCGCTGGCCGTGCTGGCGGCGCTGCTGTGGGCCTGGCTGCGCGCCACGCAGGGCCGCGCCAGCGTGGCGGTAGCCCTCAGCCTGGCGCTGGCCGTGGGCGTGGCCGCGGGCACGCTGCGCTGGGCCGCGCCGCGCTGGCGGCACATGACGGCGGCGCAATGGGGCATGAGCGTGGCGCATCTTGGCGTGGCCGTGTTCGCCGCCGGCGTGGCCATGGTGGGCGGCTACGGCGTGGAACGCGACGTGCGCCTGTCGCCCGCCGCCACGGCGGATGGGGCCAGCGCCGCGGATACGGCAAATGCCGCGGAGGCCGGGGCGCAAAGCCAGCACATCATCGGCGGCTGTGCGCTGCACTTCGACAAAGTGCAGCCCGCGCGCGGGCCCAACTACGCCGCGCTGGCCGGACACTTCACGCTGCGCTGCCCCGGCGAGCCCGAGCGCGCCCTGGTGGCCGAAAAGCGCGACTACCCCGGCAGCAGCATGCCCATGACCGAAAGCGCCATCCGCTGGGGGCTGACGCACGATATCTACGTGGCCCTGGGCGAGCCGCTGCAGGCCACGCCCTACGGCGCCTGGAGCGTGCGCGTGCAGCACAAGCCGCTGATGCGCTGGGTCTGGGGCGGCGTGGTGCTGATGGCGCTGGGCGCGCTGCTGGCCGCCGGCGGGCGGCGTTACCGGCCGCGGCCGGCGGCGCAGGCGTAGGGCATGGGCGCCGCAGGCAGGACGGGGATGAGGGAAGGGGCGTGGCGCCTGTGGCGCACGCTGCTGGCGCTGGCCTGGGCCATCGTCTCGCTGCTGGCCGTGGGGGCGGGCCTGATGCTGGGCCTGAGTCATGCGCTGGCCCGGCATTACGCGCCGGGCCAAACGCCCGATGCACCGTTCATGGTGCTGGTCCGCAGCGCCAGCGACCCTCGCCCGCGTGCCGTGTTCTGGAACCGGCTGACCCCGGACATGCAGCCCGTCACCCAGCCCATGACCTTGCCCGCCGACGTCCACGGCAGCGGCTTCGCGCGCCTGAAAGCCGTGGGTCCGGACACCTGGGAGCTGTTTGTGGATCTGGACACGGCCCAGCTCCACCAGCGCTACCGGGTCGTCAACGGACAGATCCATCCCTTGTACGTGCGCAGCCACAACATCGTGCTGGGCGGGCTGGCGTGGATGCTGGCGTTTCCCGTGTGGGGGCTGTGCCGCTGGGGGTGGCGGCGCTGGCGGCGCGGGCGCTCGGGGGCGCCCCTGTCATGCGGCCGTGAGTGCCGGCATGAATAGCTGCCGCAAGAAGTGGTTCCGTATGCCCTTGTACCCCTTTCTTTTTTGGTGTCCGATGTGTCCATACCCGCTTCGGCGGATGACCGCAGGCCGCAACAGAAGGCCGCCAGCGCCCCGCGGTCGCTGCGGTCGCATGAGTGACGAGGTTTTTCATGACTGAACCATCACCCGGTTTGCCCGCCCCCGCCCCCCGCCGCCGCTGGCCCCTGTGGGCGGCCTTTGCCGCCGTGGCCGCGCTGCTGGCCTTGCTGGCCGTGGGGTTGACGCGCGACCCGCGCCAGCTGCCCAGCGCCCTCATCGGCCAGCCGTGGCCGGCGCGCGATCTGCCACTGCTGGAAACGCCCGATCGCCGCATGGGCCCGCAACACTGGCGCGGCAAGGCGCGCGTGGTGAACCTGTGGGCCTCCTGGTGCGCCACCTGCCAGCAGGAACACCCGGCGCTGATGCGCCTGGCCGCCGAACTGAAAGCCGCCGGCCATGCCGACCAGCTCATCGGCCTGAACTACAAGGACCAGCGCGCCGCCGCGCTGGGCTGGCTGGGGCGGCACGGCAACCCGTTCTTCGCCTCGCTGCAAGACGCCGATGGCCGGCTGGGCATTGACCTGGGCGTGTACGGCGCGCCCGAAACCTTCGTCATTGACGCGCAAGGCATCATCCGCGCCAAATACGTGGGCGCGCTCACCGATGACATCGTGCGCGCCCAGATCCAACCCTTGCTGGAGCAACAGCGATGAATGCTTTCACCCGCCACGCCGCAGGCCGCCAGGCTACGGCGCACGGTCTTGGAGCCTGTTCAAAGCCCCTGCGCGGCGGGCATTCAAGCGGCTTTGGGCGGTCTGCGGCGTGGCCAAACTTGCCAATGGCACGAGCCATTGGCCGCGTTTTGCGCCTGGCATCCCATCCCAAACCGCTGATTGCCCACTCGCGCCGAGACTTTGAACGGTTTCTTAGGCTTTTTTGGGCCTTGAGGCATGCCTGTATTGCCTTGATAGCTATATTTTTCGCAGCAATTGCCAGCGCCCAGAACACCGCGCCGCCCGCCGCGGGCGCGCCCGACCCGCTGGCCGACCGCATGCACCGGCTCACGCAGGATTTGCGCTGCCTGGTGTGCCAGAACGAATCGCTGGCCGATTCGCACGCGCCGCTGGCCATGGACCTGAAGCGCGAAATCCGCACCCTGATGGCGCAAGGCCAGAGCGATGCGCAAATCCGCGACTTCCTCACCCAGCGTTATGGCGATTTCGTGAACTACCAGCCCCCGCTGCGCGCGGGCACTCTGCTGCTGTGGGCCGGCCCGCTGCTCATGCTGGGCGCGGGCGGCTGGCTGGTGTGGCGCAGCGTGCGCGCCAGCCAGCGCCGCCCGTTCGCCCATGGCGGCCCGGCCGGCAGCCACGGCGATGGCGCCACCCTGGGCGCGGGTGCGGCGGGCGGCCCTGATGGCGCTGGCGATGGCTGCCACGGCGGTGATGGCGGCGGCGGTGACTGCAGCGACGGAGGCAGGTGATGAGCGCCTGGCAAATGTTCATGGCCGCTGACTGGCTCTGGCCTTTTGTGCTGCTGGGCATGGCGCTGGTGGGGCTGCTGACGGCCAGCCTGGTCTGGGCCAGCGGCAGCGAAGCAGCCTCGGCAACACATGCAGCAAATGCAGCAAATGCAGCACAGACGCCCCGGCCCGCGCCGCGCAGCGCCTGGCTGTTCACGCTGGCCGTGCCCCTGCTGGTGATGGCGCTGTACGCCGCGCTGGGCCACCCGCGCGCCATCAACCCGCGCGAACGCCAGCCTGTGCCCGACGAAGCCGCCGAAACCATGGTGGGCAAGCTGGCCGAACGCCTGCAAAGCCAGCCTGACAACCTGCAAGGCTGGCTGATGCTGGCGCGCTCGTACAAGGTGCTGGGCCGCTACGCCGAATCCGCCCAAGCCTGGGAGCGCGCCAAGGATCTGGCCTGGAACGACGTGGACAGCCTGGCCGAATGGGCCGAGGCGCGCATTCTCAGCCAGGGCCAGCGCTTTGACCGCCGCAGCCAGGAGCTGCTGGCGCGCGCCATGAGCCTGGACCCCGACCACCCCGGCGTGCTGCTGCTGCGCGGCCTGGCCGCGCTGGACCGGGGCGACACCGACGCCGCGCGCAAAGCCTTCACCACCTTGCGCAACCAGTACCCCGACGCCAGCCCCGACCGCAACGCGCTGGACGCCGCGCTGGCCCAGATCGACGCGGGGCAGGATCCGCGCCAGCGGCGCGGTGAACCGGCGGGGCAAGGCAAGCCAGAAGCGCCGCCAGGGCCGGTGGATAAAGCCCAAGGCGCTCCTGAAAAAGGAGCGTCTGATAAAGTCCGGCCGGGCGGCTGAAGCCGTGTGCCGCGCCCTTGCGGGGGCGTTAGCAGTGAGTGCGGCGCCCGCGCCAGTGGGCGGGCGGCTGGCGTGGCCGGCGGAGACAGCCGCCGTCAGCGGGGTCAGCGGGGCCGACTGGGGCAGGATCAGGCCGCTGCCCGCGCCTTTTCGCCAAAGCCGTTGCGGCCCGGAAACTCCGGCGCCAGCGCGCGGGCGTTGGGCATCTTCAGCCACAGGCGCAGCATGCGGCGGCGCAGGTGGGGCTCGGGGTGGTCGTCGAAGGCGGTGCGCGAGTGCAGCACGGCGTAGTTGTTGGCGAACTGCATGTCGCCGGGCGCCAGCATCATGTCGAGCCGGGCCTCGGGCGCCTGCATGGCGGCGTCGAACACGTCCAGCGCCTCGCGCTCCACGCGCGACAGCGGCAGCTGGCGCACTTCGTGGCCCAGCTCGATGTACTGACGCAGGTAGCGGCAGGCCAGCTTGCCCTGGTGGTAGCTCAGCAGCGGCGAGAGGCTGGGCAGGTCTTCGCCCATGTGGGCGTAGTACCAGGGCCGGTAATACAGGCCCAGCAGCTCGGGGCGCGTGGCGAGGATGGTGTTGTAGACATGGGCCACGCTGACCAGGCTGGACAGCCCGCCCTGGCGCGCCTGGCGCAGGCACAGCAGGCCCACCACGTCGGACGGGTCGGTGTGGTAGGGCAGGTACAGGTTCGTTTCGTAAACGCGGGTGTTCTTGTCGCTGGCGTCGCCCACGGCCATCACTTCGCCCAGCAAATCGCCACGCGGGTTTTGCCGCACGGGGGCGCCCAGGTGCAGGCCGATGCCGTAATAGATGGCGCGAATGTCGTCGTCGCTGTAGCGCTGCACGGGCAGGCCGCGCACCAGCACGAAGCCGTGGCCGTTTTCCAGCGCGTCGGCCCATTGGGCCAGCTCGGGCGCGAGGGCATGGATGGGAAAGTCGTCCCGCTCGAAGTCGGGGAAGGCCTTGCCGCTGGCCTTGAGCGCAGCCAGCGCGGCGTCGATAGTGGCAATGGCCCCGGGCGAGAGCGGGCGCTGCCAGGTGCTGTCGTTGGCAAGGTCGGCGCCTTTCCAGGCGGCGGGGCCGGTGATGGGCTGGGTCAGGATCAGGCTCATGGCGGAAGGCTCCTTGTGGGCAGCGTGAGAAGGTGGGCAAGTTTAGGAACAAATGGCTGGGTAGCAAATGTCCGAAATGCCCGAAATCTCCGGTGCGGCCACGCCTGGATGGCCGGGTACTGGCTGAAAGCCCCTTGGCGGCCAGGCACCGCGGGGGCGGGGCGTTGCGCGCTGCGGAGTCGAGGATTCTTCCCCCCAAAGCTGTGCGCCGCGCACTTGGCCGGCGCAGGCCAAGACTTTGGGCAGGCGCTTATTTCCAGCGCACCGGCTCGGTGCTGACGCTGCCCCGGTCCGAGGCGAGGGTGAGCACGCCGTCCAGCACGGTGGCTTGCAGCTGCATGCTGCGCTCGGCCAGGGCGGCCAGCGCCTGCGCGTCAGCGGCAGGCAGGCGCCAGACGGTGAGTTTGCCGAGGCGCGCGAGCTTGTGCGCCATGCCGCGCCACCACACGTCGGCGGCGGGGCCGTAGGCATACACGGCCACGGCGTCGGCCCGGGCGCAGGCTTTGGCCAGCGCCCGTTCGTCGGGCTGGCCCACTTCAATCCACAGGCGCGTGCGGCCGGTGAAGTCGGTCAGCATCACGTCGGGTTCGTCCGGGCTGGACAGCCCGGCGCCAAAGCCGATGCGGGCATCGCCGCCGCACAGCGCCTGGGTCTGGTGGGCGTTCAGCGCCAGCGCGGCCAGCCGCATCATCATGCGTTCGTCGGTTTCGCTGGGGTGGCGCGCCAGGGTGAGCGGCAGATGCTCGTAATGGCCGTGGTCGATGTCGGACAGTTGCAGTTCAGCCTTGAAAACGGTGGATTTGAGTGCCATGCGTAGTGCGAATGCGTGCCTCCCCGTGCGCGTGCAAGACGGCGCGGGCGGGCGTGAAACAGGGTAGGCCGCCAGTGTAGGCGGGGCGATAGCCGGCAAGACGATGAATGGCTTTCAGGCCGTATTTGCGGCCTGGGGCGCTATTGTTTTTGATGACGTTATGCGCCGCGCAAAGCAAAGAAGTGGTCGGGCAGGGTATTGGGGGGTGGAGGTGATGCGGCGGGGCGCTGCAAGGCCGGGCGCGCCAGTAAAATCCGCCGCGCTAATGCCTGCTTGCCGCGCGGGCGTTGTTTGCGGGTGCCAAGCCGCTGCCGGCCCAGGCATCCGCCAGTCAGCACCGGCACCGGCGAACGCAGCAGTTCGCTTTTTTGTTTTCAGCCAGCCAGAAACACGCGCATGTTCGATTTCGTCCGCCACCACACCAAACTGATCATGGGCCTGCTGTTCGTGCTCATCATCCCCTCGTTCGTGCTGTTCGGCATTGAGGGCTACACCCATTTCAACGAAGGCGCCAGCAAGGTTGCCACGGTGGACGGGCAGAGCATTTCACAGCAGGAATGGGACCATGCGCACCGGCAGGAGGTGGAGCGCATCAGCGCCGCCAACCCCGGCATTGACGTGGCCCTGCTGGACACGCCCGAGATGAAATACGCCACGCTGGAGCGCCTGGTGCGCGAGCGCGTGCTGGCGGCGGCCGCGCAGAAGATGCACCTGGTGACCACCGACGCCAAGCTGGCCAACCAGCTCAAGCAGGACCCGTTTATCGCCTCGCTCAACAAGCCCGATGGCACGCTCGACATGACGCTCTACCAGCAAACGCTGGCGCGCCAGGGGCTGACGCCCGAAGGCTTTGAAAACGGCGTGCGCGCCGACCTGTCGGCCCGCCAGGTGCTGGCCGGGCTGGTGCAAAGCGGCTTTGTGCCGCCCGCGCAGGCGGATGCGGCTCTCAGCGCCTTTCTTGAGCGGCGCGAAGCGCAGGTGCTGCGCCTGGCGCCCGCTGACTTTGCCAGCCAGGTCAAGCCAAGCGACGCCGACCTGGAAGCCTTCTACAAAAGCCATCTGGCCGACTACCAAGTGCCCGAGCGCGTTGACATCGAGTACGTGGTGCTCGACCTGGATTCGATCAAGAAAGGCCTGAGCGTCAGCGAACAAGAGCTGAAAACCTATTACGACCAGAACGCGCCCAGCTTGGGCGCCAAGGAAGAGCGCCGCGCCAGCCACATCCTCGTGGTGGCGCCCAAGGACGCGCCCGCGGCCGAGCGCGAAAAGGCCAAGGCCGAAGCGGCCAAGCTGCTGGCCGAGCTGCGCCAGTCGCCCGACAGCTTTGCCGCCGTGGCCCAGCGCGCCTCGCAAGATGACACCAGCGCCGCCAGCGGGGGCGACCTGGGCTTCTTCCAGCAAGACCGGGGCATCGACCCCGCCATCGCCAAGGCCGCCTTTGCGCTGGGCAAGGGCGAGATCAGCGACGTGGTGGAAAGCGAATTCGGCTACCACATCGTCCGCCTGACCGACATCAAACCGGCCGTGGTGCCCAGCTTCGAGCAAATGCGCCCCAAACTGGAAGACCAGCTGCGCACGCAGCAGGCGCAGCGCCTGTTTGCCGAGCAGGGGGAAACCTTCCGCAACGACGTGTACGAACAGTCGGACAGCCTGCAACCCGTGGCAGAAAAACTCAAGCTCAACATCCAGACCGCCAGCGGCCTGAACCGCACCCCCGCGCCGGGCGCCACCGGCCCGCTGGCCCATGCGCCTTTCCTGTCGGCACTGTTCGCCGCCGATGCGCTGGACAAGAAAAACAACACCGAGGCCATTGAATTCGCCCCCGGTCAGCTGGTGGCGGGCCGTGTGAGCAAGCACATGCCCGCCCATCCCCGCCCGTTCGAGGAGGTCAAAGCCGCGGTGCGCGAGCGTTTCATTGCCGAGCGCGCCGCCGAGCTGGCACGCAAGGATGGCGCCGCCAAACTGGCGGCCTGGCAAGCCCAGCCTGCATCCGCCACCGGCTTGCCGGCGGCCGTGGTGCTGTCGCGCGACAACGCGCAGGGCCAGCCGGCGCGCCTGGTGGAAGCGGTGCTGCGCGCCGACGCCACCAAGCTGCCGGCCTTCGTGGGCGTGGACCTGGGCAGCGAAGGCTACGCGCTGGCCCGCGTGGGCAAAGTGCTGCCGCGCGCGGCGGACGAAGCCAGTGACGCGACGGCCCAGGCGCGCCAGCAGTATGAGCAGGCGTGGGGCGCGGCCGAGGCGCTGGCCTATTACGATCAGCTCAAGGCCCGCTTCAAGGCCGAAATCCTGGCCCCCGTGCCTGCGCCGGGCAGAGCCGCTGCGGAAAACTGAAAATTACAGGCTATAATCTCGCGCTTACGGTGGCTGTAGCTCAGTTGGTAGAGTCCCAGATTGTGATTCTGGTCGTCGTGGGTTCGAGTCCCATCAGCCACCCCAATTCATCGCCGCAGAGCGCTATGCATCCCGTAGCGACCGGCAGACCCTCGAACTGAATGAAAAAGCCGTCCGTGGCAAGCCATCACGGACGGCTTTGTTTTTGGGCGGGGCCTTTCCTTCTTTTGGGCAAGCCATTGGCAACGCTTGTTATTGGAGGCGTGCCTTTCCTTCAAGGGCTTGGCCCTTCGTGCCGCCATGTCGGCTGGCTGGCTACAGGCCGATGGGTGTGTGGAGCCAAGCGCGCGACCTGCATGTGCGCTAGGCCGATGGCAGGCCAGGAGAACCCGTAGGCCCAGGCCGCTTCTTTCTGGAGCGTGCTGAATGAAAGTGTGCTTTCAGGCTTTATTCACGCCATCTATTGCTATCGTTTTCATATTTTGGGGCTTGGCGGCCTGTCAGGCCCATGGTGCAAGGCTTGGCTGACCAACCCGCCATGTCGCTGCGCGTATGACGCAGGAGATGACCTGGCGGCGTGCCGTAACGGCTTGCTACGCCTGCGGAGGGTCTGGCACAGGGCCGTGGGGTGGGCGGCGGTACGATCGCGTGCCATGAGCGAGTTTTCTTCCCCCTTCAAGCGCCGCCGCGTCTGGCTGGGCGTGGTACTGGCGGGTGTGGCATGGCTGGCCGGCTGCAGTGGCGCGCCGCAGCGGCCCGCACCGGGCGTGATGGCGCCGCCCATTCGCACGCAACCGCAACGCCAGCCGGAGCTGGCCGCTTTTCGCGCCCGCCTGGATGGCGGGCAAGCCGTGCCGGCCAATGAAAGCCCTGCCCAGGGCGAGCTGGTGGCCGTGTTCAACCGCCAAAGCGGGCTGCTGCGCTGGAAGATTTCTTTCAGCGGCCTGAGCGGCCCGGTGACGGCGGCGCACTTCCACTCTCCCGCGATGGAAGGCGAGGTGGCGCGCGCCGTGCTGCCGGTGGGCCGCCGCCTCACCAGCCCTTACGAGGGCCGCGCCGTGCTCACGCCCGCGCAGCGCGCCAACCTGCTGGCAGGCCAGTGGTACGTGAACCTGCGCACCGCCCGCTACCCGGAGGGCGAAATTCGCGGTCAGCTCATTGAGCAATATTGATTGAGCGCTGATTGAGCGCTTGATGGCGCGTGCCCGCGCCAGGGCGCAGCGCCAGTGATGCAGTAGGACGGGCACGGCCGGGGTAATACGAGGGCAGTGCCAGCGAAAAACCGGGGCGCTCCCTACAATGCCGCCTTGTTTTTTCCCCGCCGCTCGCCCCCTCGCCTGGCCGCCTTGCCGCGCGCATCCAGGCGCCTTTTGCGGGCCGCCTTTTGCGATAGCCCTGCAATGAACGCGCCCCGCCCCACGTACAAGGACGTTTCCTTCTTCCCGCGCGACGCCAAGCCGCTCACCAGCTACCGGCCCTTCTGGGCCAAGCGCTTTGGCACCGCGCCTTTTTTGCCCATGAGCCGCGCCGAGATGGAGCAGCTGGGCTGGGACAGCTGCGACATCATCCTGGTGACGGGCGATGCCTACGTAGACCACCCCAGCTTCGGCATGTCCGTGATTGGCCGCGTGCTGGAGGCGCAGGGCTTTCGCGTCGGCATCATCGCCCAGCCCGATTGGCACAGCGCCGAGCCCTTCAAGGCGCTGGGCCGGCCCAACCTGTTCTGGGGCGTGACGGCGGGCAACATGGATTCGATGATCAACCGCTACACGGCCGATCGCAAAATCCGCAGCGACGACGCCTACACCCCCGGCAACGTGGGCGGCAAGCGGCCCGACCGCGCCGCCATCGTCTACAGCCAGCGCTGCCGCGAGGCCTACAAGGACGTGCCCATCATCCTGGGCGGCATCGAGGGCAGCCTGCGCCGCATCGCCCATTACGACTACTGGAGCGACAAGGTGCGCCGCTCCATCGTGGTGGACAGCAAGTGCGACCTGCTGCTCTATGGCAACGCCGAGCGCGCGCTGGTGGAAGTGGCGCACCGCCTGGCGCGGCGCGAGCCGGTGGCGCAGATCACCGACGTGCGCGGCACCGCCTTCGTGCGCCGCACGTTTGAGGCGGGCTGGCTGGAAATTGACTCCACCGAAGTAGACCGCCCCGGCCGGGTGGACGAGCACCTCAACCCCTACCAAACCCCGGCCGGGCAAACGTGCAGCCAGAAGGCAGGGCAGGGCGGCGCGCTGGAGGGTGCTATGGATTCAGGAGCGTCTCAGGCAAGCCCATCCTGCCCTGATGGCCCAAAAGATGCCAAAGCCAGCACGGCCCCCGTGGCCCGGCCCATCATCGTGCGCCGCCCCGTGCGTGCCGACCGGGCGCACACCGTCATCCGCCTGCCCAGCTACGAGCAGGTCAAGGCCGACCCCGTGCTCTACGCCCATGCCAACCGCGTGCTGCACCTGGAAACCAACCCCGGCAACGCCCGCGCCCTGGTGCAGCGCCACGGCGAAGGCGCCGCCGCGCGCGACGTGTGGATCAACCCGCCGCCCATCCCGCTGACCACCGCCGAGATGGACCACGTCTTCGGCCTGCCCTACGCCCGCAGCCCGCACCCGGCCTACGCCGACGAACAAGGCCGCCACGACCGCGCCACCAAGATCCCCGCGTGGGAGATGATCCGCTTCAGCGTGAACATCATGCGCGGCTGCTTCGGCGGCTGCACCTTTTGCAGCATCACCGAGCACGAAGGCCGCGTCATCCAGAGCCGCAGCGAGGACTCCATCGTGCGCGAGGTGGAAGAAATGCGCGACAAGGTGCAGGGCTTCACCGGCGTGGTGAGCGACCTGGGCGGCCCCACCGCCAACATGTATCGCTTGGGCTGCCGCTCGCCCGAGATCGAGGCCGCCTGCCGCAAGCCCAGCTGCGTCTACCCCGGCATCTGCCCCAACCTCGGCACCAACCACCACCCGCTCATCCGCATCTACCGCCGCGTGCGCGAACTGCCGGGCGTGAAGAAAGTGCTCATCGGCTCCGGCCTGCGCTACGACCTGGCCGTGCAATCGCCCGCCTACGTCAAGGAACTGGTGCAACACCACGTGGGCGGCTACCTCAAGATCGCGCCCGAGCACACTGAAGCTGGCCCGCTGTCGAAAATGATGAAGCCCGGCATCGGCACTTACGACCGCTTCAAGCAGATGTTCGAGCAGTACAGCGCCGAAGCGGGCAAGGAGCAATTCCTCATCCCCTACTTCATCGCCGCCCACCCCGGCACCACGGATGAAGACATGCTCAACCTCGCCCTGTGGCTCAAGAAAAACGGCTTCCGCGCCGACCAGGTGCAAGCCTTTTACCCCAGCCCCATGGCCACGGCTACCGCCATGTACCACACGGGCGTCAACACCTTGAAAGGCGTGCACCGCGACGATCGCGGCGAAAAGGTCGATACCGTCAAGGGCGAGCGCCGCCGCCGCTTGCACAAGGCTTTTTTGCGCTATCACGACCCCAACAACTGGCCCCTGCTGCGCGAGGCCCTACAACGCATGGGCCGCGCCGACCTCATCGGCAACGGCAAGCATCACCTTATTCCGCGCTGGCAGCCCGTGACCGATGGCAGCTATCAAAGCGCCCGGCGCAGCAACAGCACGCCTTCACGGCCTGGGGGCAAGGGCGGCGGGGCAGGCAAGGCGGCCGCGTTCCAACCTAAAACGCCAGCGCCCAAGCCACGCACAGCCGGCGCCCAAGCCACCCGTGGCCGCTTGCTGACCCAACACACAGGCCTGCCCCCCAGGCGCGCCAAATAAGCCGGCCCCTTGCAGCGAATGATGAATGGTTGAGGTTTGGTTTGATACCAAGGCGCTCGGGCCGCCAGTCAAAGGAGATGGACATGACGACACCAGGCAGCACCGCTGCGTTTGCTGACGTACTGGCGTTCTGGCTCGGCGCCTATCCGCTTGATGGGGCCGCCATGCAGCGCGTCAAGCCGCAGTGGTTCACAAAATCGGATGCTTTCGACACCTTGGTGCGCGCGCGTTTTGGCTCCACGATAGAAGCGGCGCTGGCAGGCGAATTGGACGTTTGGGCCGAAACGGCCGAAGGGCGGCTGGCCTTGCTGATCGTGCTGGACCAGTTCACGCGCAACGCTTTTCGCGGCCAGCCTCCAAGCTTTGCGGGTGACGCGCGGGCACTGGCCCTGGCGCAGCAGGGCTTGGCGTTGGGGCATGACCAGCAGGCGCCGCCGATGGCGCGCATCTTTTTCTATCTGCCTCTGGAACATGCCGAAGATTTGGCCTTGCAGCGGCAAAGCGTGGCCTTGTTCCAGCGGTTGGCTGATGAGGCCACGCCAGATTTGGAGGCCTTTTTCGACGGCACACTGGACTATGCGCACAAGCATGAAGCGGTGATTCGCCGTTTTGGCCGCTTTCCGCACCGCAACGCCATTCTGGGCCGCGACAGCACGCCGGAAGAAAAAGACTATCTGGCGCAGCCCGGCGCGGGGTTTTGAGGCGATTGAGCATTTCGTTATTGACGACACGCTGCCTGCCCTCACCCCAACCCTCTCTGTATGGACCGGAGACATAGGTAACAGGAGTACGAAGACATAGGTGACACTTTTCCCGTCGAATTGACG
>RQYR01000041.1 GCA_003859965.1 Comamonadaceae bacterium OH2545_COT-014
ATTGCTCTGGGCTGATATCGCTTGGGTATTTCGCTCTCATGCAACGAGCATAGACAAATTGGCAAAAAGATTTTGAACAGGTTCTTAGCAGGCCGCGCTGTTGGCACTGGCGTTTAAAGGCGGGTGCTGGCGGCCCGCCCGCGCCCGTTGCGGCGCGAAGATGGCGGCGCGCGCCCTTGGCAAAACGGGCCAGCGTTACTGGGGCGCGTGCACTTCCCGCGCTGCAAGCGCACTTTCTCCATGACAAGGCTAACTGGGTGGCCGGAGCACGGTCATGCCCTTTGCACCGTCCATGCCGGCGCAGGCCGTTCAGCGGTAATGGCCTTTTATTACCGGCCTTCGCCTACCCCGGCCGCGCGCAGCAGCTGCATGGTTTCAAACAGCGGCAGGCCCATGATGCCGCTGTAGCTGCCGCTGATGCGGGCCACGAAGGCGGCGGCGCGGCCCTGAATGCCATACGCGCCGGCCTTGCCGTACGGTTCGCCGCTGGCCACGTAGTCGGCAATGTCTTGCGGGCTGAGGGGGGCGAAGCGCACGCGCGAGCGGCTCAGGGCTTCATGCACGGCGCCGCTGCCCACGGCGCTGCCGCTGGCGGGCGGCTGCCACAGGCAGACAGCGGTGAGCACGGCATGGGTGGCGCCGGCCAGCGCGGTGAGCATGCGCGCGGCGTCTGGCGCGTCTTGCGGTTTGCCGTAGATGACGCGGCCGCGCGCCACCGTGGTGTCGGCGCACAGCACGGGCGCGGGCGGCCAGCCGCGCGCGTGCAGGCGCGCCACGGCGGCGTGCAGTTTGAGCCGCGTGACGCGGCGCACGTAGGCGGCGGGGGCTTCGCCGGGGCGCACGGCTTCCAGCGCCTCGGCATCTTCATGCGGCTCGGGCAGCAGCAGTTCATGCGGCACGCCGATCTGCGCCAGCAGCTGGCGGCGGCGGGGGCTTTGGGAAGCCAGGTAAATCAGCGCCGGTTCAGCGCCGGCGGATGGTTGGGGCGCGGCAGGTGGCATGGCCAAGGTTTTGTTCGGTTCGTGTGAGTAGAGGGGCACGATCAAACGGCGGGGGCGGCGAGGGCCTGCCAAGCCCGCCCCTTTGAGGGCATGGGGCCGCTTCGGCAGGCCCGGCGCCCACGCCCAGCCGGGCGGGGTGAAGGCATGGGCCGTGGCCCGGCGATTCTGAAGCACATGCGCGCTGCGCCGCCGCGACTACCTTTGCACGCTCAAGCTCTTTGGGCTACAGGCCACCACGGTGCGGGTTGATCCGGATGCAGCCACCCGGCGCGCCAGCGCATGCTTGCCGGGCACGGCGGCACGGCGGCCCATGCCACCCGCGTGAACGGCTTGGCAGACGGCCGCTTTGCTCTCTTTTCCAACCACCACCACATTCGCCTGCCACCTCTATGCCTTACTACCTGCTGCTTTCGCTGGCCGCCATTTTCTGGGGCGGCAATTACGTGGTGGGCCGCGTGCTGGTGGCGGGCATTGACCCGGTGCTGCTGTCCGCCATTCGCTGGGCGCTGACGGCACTGCTGCTATGCCTGCTGTACCGCCAGCGGCTGCGGGCGCAGTGGCCGCGCACGGCGGGCGAATGGGGGCGGCTGGCCTTGCTGGCGGCGCTGGGGCAGGTGGCGTTTCCGGTCACGCTGTATCTGGCGCTGCAAACGGTCACGTCGGTGCGCAGCGCCATTTACATGGCGGCTTCGCCCTGCATCGTGATGCTGCTCAGCCGCCTGTGGTTTGGCGACCGGCTGCGCCCGGCGGCTTTGCTGGGCTTTGGGGTGAGTGCGCTGGGCGTGCTGTTCGTGCTGTCGCAGGGCCAGCCGGCGCGGCTGTTCACGCAGGGCACGCTGACGGCGGGCGATGGCTGGGCCATGGCGGCGGTGTTGAGCTGGGCGGTGTACTGCACTTTGCTGCGCCTGCGGCCGCAGCGCATTTGCAGCGAGAGCTTTGTGGCGCTGTCTTCGCTGCTGGGCGCGCTGGCGCTGCTGCCTGCCGCATGGCCCGCCGTGCAGGGCGCCTGGGCCAGCGGCGGCATGCCGGCCCCCAGCCTGGGGCAGTGGCTGGGGGTGGCCTATCTGGTCATCTTTCCGTCCTGGCTGGCTTACGTGTTCTGGAGCCGGGGGGTGGCGGCCGTGGGGGCGGCGCGGGCGGATATGTTCACCCACCTCATTCCGCTCAGCGGCGGGCTGATGGGCATTGTGTTTCTGGGCGAGCCGTTCAGGCCTTATCACGGCGTGGGCGCCTTGCTCATCCTCACGGGGCTGGCGCTGTGCCAGCGCGCCAAACAGCAGGGCGGGTGACGCGCGCGCCTGCTGCCACGCCTGTGCAGCGGCCAAGCATGGGCCGACTAGTGCCAATCAGTATCAAGATGACATGGGCGCAGGCTTGGCCTGCGCACCGCGCCTTCATTCCCGGTGATAGGGGTGCCCGGCGTTGACGGACCAGGCGCGGTAGAGCTGCTCGGCCAGCAGCACGCGCACCATGGCGTGCGGCAGGGTCAGGTCAGACAGGCGGATGCGCTCGTGCGCGGCCTGGCGCAGCGCGGGGTCCAGCCCGTCCGGCCCGCCGATGAGCAGGGCCACGCTGCCGCCCTGCCCTTGTTCGGCCTGCCAGTGGCGCAGGCGCTCGGCCAGCGCCTGGGTGCGCAAGGCGGCGCCGCGCTCGTCCAGCGCCACGACGTGCGCGCCCTTGGGCAGAGCGGCCTCGATGCGGGCGCGCTCTGCGGCCATGGCCTGGGCGGCGGTTTTGCCGCCCGCGCGCGGCTCGGTCTTGATGGCTTTGAGCTCCAGCCGCAGCTCGGGCGGAAAGCGCTTGGCGTAGTCGTCCCACGCCTGCTGCGCCCAGCCGGGCACGCGCTGGCCAACGGCGATGACGGTGAGTTTCATGCGCCTGGCACGGCCTGCTCGCCCCGCATGCGCTTCAGGCGGGTTTGCGCGTGGCGGCTTTTTTGGCGGGGGTTTTCGCTGCGGTCTTGGCCGCCGGCTTAGCCCCCGCCTTTTTCACGGGCTTGTTGACGGTGACGGTTTTCAGCGGCGCGGCCGTGGCTTTGGGCGGTGTGGCTTTGAGAGGTGCGGTTTTGCGGGCGGCGGTTTTCTTGGCGGGCGCTTTCGCCACCGGCTTGTCCGTGGCTTTGGCCGCGGTTTTGACGGCTTTCTTGGCGGGCGTTTGACCAGATGCTACTTTTTTGGTAGCTGCTTGGGCAAGCCCATCCTGCCCTGGGGCCGTTTTTTTGCGCGAAGCCGTGGCCTTGGCGGCGGTGGATTTCAGGCGCACGGGCTTTTCGCCCCAGATTTCTTCCAGGTTGTAGTACTGGCGGATGGCCGGCTGCATGACGTGCGCAACGGCGGGGCCGCAGTCCACGATGATCCATTCGCCGTTGTCCTCGCCTTCCACGCGGGGTTTGGCAAAGCCGGCCTCGCGCACCTTGTCCAGCACGCTGGCGGCCAGCGCCTTGGTCTGGCGGTTGCTGGTGCCGCTGGCGACGATGACGCGCTCGAACAGGGGCGAGAGGTGTTCGGTGTTGAACACGCGGATGTCCTGCGCTTTCACGTCTTCCAGGCCATCGACGATGGCGCGCTGGAGTTTCTGGATGTCTTTCTTGGCGGTGGTATCGCTCATCAAGGCTGTGCCGGAGGTTGGTAAAGGTGATGGTCGGCAATATACCCGGCGACGGCGGGCGCCACCAGATGGCCGATGGGCAGGCCGGCAGCCACGCGGCGGCGCACGTCGGTGGCGCTGTGGGGCATGGGCGGCAGGGGCAGCCGGTGCACGCGCGCGGCCACGCCCGGCAGGCCGGGCAGCGGATTTTCGGGGTCAAAAACGGCGCCAGCGCTTGTTGAATCAGCTCGAACAGCTATGGAAACAGTAGCTATCGACAGGATATCCGCCGCGCGGCGCCAGGTGTGGAAGGCGGCGGCCTGGTCGGCCCCGATGAGCAAGAACAGCGCCGCTTGCGGATATTGGGCACGCAGTTCGGCCAGGGTGTCCACGGTGTAGCTGGGCCCGTCGCGTTGCAGCTCGCGCGGGTCGATGACGATGCGCGCATCGCCGCCAAAGGCCAGGCGGCACATGGCCAGGCGGTGCGCGCCTTCGCTCAGCGGGCGCGTTTTGTGCCAGGCGCCGCCGGTGGGCACGATGTGCAGGCGCTCCAGCGCCAGGGCGTCGAGCGCCGCACGCGCCAGGGCCGCATGGGCGTGATGGGGCGGATCGAACGCGCCGCCAAACAGGCCGACGCGCTGCGGGTGGCTGGCCGACGGTGGCACGGTCATGGTGGACTCAGCGTGCGGCAGAAGCCAAAAAGGGGCGGCAGCTCATGCCGCGCCGGCCCCCAGCCAGTCGCGCGGGATGAGAAAGCGCTCAGTCAGCGCGGCTTCGGGCGAGCCGGGTTCGGGCTGGCGCTGGTACTGCCAGCGCACCAGCGGCGGCATGGACAGCAGGATAGATTCGGTGCGCCCGCCCGATTGCAGACCGAAGTGGGTGCCGCGGTCCCACACGAGGTTGAATTCCACGTAGCGCCCGCGCCGGTAGAGCTGGTGCTGGCGCTCGCGCTCGCCCCAGGGCGTGTCTTTGCGGCGCTGCACGATGGGCAGGTAGGCGGGCAGGAAGGCTTCGCCCACGGCCTGCATCAGCGCGAAGCCGTGGTCGAAGCCGCCTTCGGAAAAGTCGTCATAGAAGATGCCGCCAATGCCGCGCGCCTCGCCCCGGTGCTTGTTGAAGAAGTAGTTGTCGCACCAGGTCTTGAAGCGCGGGTACAGGCCCGCGCCAAAGGGCTGCACGGCGTCGCGGCAGGCGGCGTGGAAGTGCTGGCAGTCTTCGTCAAAGCCGTAGCAGGGTGTCAAATCCATGCCGCCGCCGAACCAGCTGAGCGGCTCCTGGCCGGGTTGCACCGCGGCAATCATGCGCACGTTCATGTGCACGGTGGGCACGTAGGGGTTGAGCGGGTGGAACACGAGCGAGACGCCCATGGCCTCGAACATGGCGCCCGCCAGCTCGGGCCGCTGCTGCGTGGCCGAAGGCGGCAGGCGGTGGCCGCGCACGTGGGAAAAGCCCACGCCCGCGCGCTCGAACACGGCGCCGCCTTCCAGGATCATGGTGACGCCATCGCCCTGCAAGGGCTCGTCCGGCGTTTTGTGCCAGGCATCGTGCAGAAAGCGGGCCTGGCCGTCCACGGCCTCAATGGCCTGGGCGATGCGCTGCTGCAAGCCGCGCAAATAGCCTGCCACGGTGGCGGCGCGGCTCGGCACGCCGTCTTGACGGGCCGTCATGGCCGCACCGCGCGATGGCCGATGTCGCGCCGGTACTGCGCGCCATCGAAGTGGATGCCGCGCGCCACGTCGTAGGCGCGGGCCTGGGCCAGCTTGATGGAGTCGGCCAGCGCGGTCACGCACAGCACGCGGCCGCCGCTGGTTTTGATTTGCTCGCCATCGCGCGTGGTGCCGGCGTGAAAGACCATGGCGTCGTCCTGCGGCGCGGGCAGGCTGCCGATGGCATCGCCCTTGCGGGGCGCCTGCGGGTAGCCGGCTGCGGCCATGACCACGCCCAGCGCCGGGCGGCGATCCCATTGCAGTTCCACCTCATCCAGCTTGCCGGCGGTGGCGGCCAGCAGCACTTCCGCCAGGTCGGACTTCAGGCGCATCAGGATGGGTTGGGTTTCGGGGTCGCCCATGCGGGTGTTGAACTCCAGCGTGCGGGGCTTGCCCTCGGCGTCGATCATCAGGCCGGCGTAGAGAAAGCCGGTGAAGGGCGTGCCGTCCTGGGCCATGCCGCGCACGGTGGGCCAGATGATGTCGCGCATGGCGCGCGCGTGCACGTCGGGCGTGACCACGGGCGCGGGCGAATACGCGCCCATACCGCCGGTGTTGGGGCCGGCATCGCCGTCTTGCAGGCGCTTGTGGTCCTGGCTGGTGGCCAGCGCCAGCACGTTCTTGCCGTCGCACAGCACGATGAAGCTGGCTTCCTCGCCTTGCAAAAATTCTTCGATAACGACGCGCGCGCCGCCTTCGTTGTGCGCCACGCCCAGGCTGTTGCCGCCCAGCATGTCGTCGATGGCGGCAAAGGCTTCTTCCCGGGTGGCGGCCACCACCACGCCCTTGCCGGCGGCCAGGCCGTCGGCCTTGACGACGATGGGCGCGCCCATTTTCTCGACGTAGGCGCGGGCGGCGGCGGGGTCGGTGAAGGTTTCGTAAGCGGCGGTGGGGATGCCGTGGCGCTGCATGAAGGCCTTGCTGAAGGCCTTGCTGCTTTCAAGCTGCGCGGCCGCCTGGGTGGGGCCGAAGATGCGCAGGCCGTGCGCGCGGAAGTCGTCCACCACGCCAGCGGCCAGCGGCTGCTCGGGGCCGACCACGGTGAGGCCAATGCCCTCGGCCAGCGCCCAGTCGCGCAGCGCGGCCAGGTCGGTGATGGGCACGTTCTTCAGGTTGGGCGCGCTGGCCGTGCCGCCGTTGCCGGGCGCCACGTACACCTGCTGCACCTTGGGCGATTGCGCCAGTTTCCAGGCCAGCGCGTGTTCGCGGCCGCCGGAGCCGATGACGAGAACTTTCATGATGGATACTTCAAAAACAATAGCGCCTTGCGCTGGATGGATGTGCCCTGACGGCCTTTTTTTTATGGAGTGGGCGTGGCGGCAGGGGCCGCGCCCTCCTTGCGCCCCGGCTCGGGCTGGGGCGGGCAGTGCGTGGTGTTGTAGCCCGCCGAGACGGTGCCAGCGTCATTGCTGTAGCACCAGGCCACGTCGCCGCCGCAGGCGGCCAGCAGCGCACTGAATGCCAGTGGGGTCAGCGGGGCCAGCACGGCCAGGGGCCGCGCGCTGGCGCGCGGGCCGGGGCAAGCTGCGTGGGGGGCGTTGTTGGGTGCTGTCATGGCATCACACTCCTTGGCTGCGCCGTGCCGCTAGGGCTGGCTAGCCTCACGGGGGGATTACAAGTCCAGCGCGGCGTTGTGAAACACGTCCTGCACGTCGTCCAGGTCTTCCAGCATGTCGAGCAGCTTTTGCATGCGGGCCGCGTCGTCGCCACTCAGCTCAATGGTGTTTTCGGCGCGCATGGTCACTTCGGCCACCTCGGGGGTAAGGCCGGCGGCGGCCAGCGCGTCTTTCACGGCCTCGAAGTCGGCGGGGGCGGTGAGCACTTCGATGGCGCCGTCCTCGTCGGTAATCACGTCCTCGGCGCCAGCGTCCAGCGCCACTTCCATCACCTTGTCCTCGTCGGCGCCGGGGGCAAAGACAATCTGGCCGCAGTGCTTGAACTGAAAGGCCACCGAGCCTTCGGCGCCCATGTTGCCGCCGTACTTGCTGAAGACGTGGCGCACGTCGGCTACGGTGCGAACGCGGTTGTCGGTCATGGTGTCGACGATGATGGCCGCGCCGCCGATGCCGTAGCCCTCGTAGCGGATTTCCTCGTAGTTCACGCCTTCGAGGTTGCCGGTGGCCTTGTCGATGTTGCGCTTGATGGTGTCGGCCGGCATGTTGGCGGCCTTGGCCTTGTCGATGGCCAGGCGCAGGCGCGGGTTGGCCGCCGGGTCGCCCCCGCCGGTGCGCGCGGCGACCATGATTTCACGTACCACGCGCGTCCAGATGCGCTGGCGCTTTTCGTCCTGCCGGCCCTTGCGGTGCTGGATGTTGGCCCATTTGCTGTGGCCTGCCATGGCGAGAGTCCTTTATCTTGAGAGATCCATGAATAATCGGCGCTAGATTCTACTTTTGCCCCCTTTTTCCGCCCTTGACAGGAGTTTGCGCAGTGGCCGATCCCCTCTTGCTCGCCCGGCATGGCGATACCGAATGCCATTTGCTGCCCGACCTGGCCAACCGCCACGGCCTGATCACCGGCGCCACCGGCACGGGCAAGACCGTCACGCTGCAAAAGCTGGCCGAAAGCTTCAGCCAGGCGGGGGTGCCCGTGTTCATGGCCGACGTGAAGGGCGACCTCACCGGCATCAGCCAGCCCGGCAGTCTTGGCGGCAAGCTGGCCGCCACGCTGCAAGAGCGCGGCCTGCCGCTGCCTAAAGCCCTGGCCTGCCCCACCACGCTGTGGGACGTGTTTGGCGAACAAGGCCACCCGGTGCGCGCCACCGTGAGCGACATGGGGCCGCTGCTGCTGGCGCGCATGCTGGACCTGAACGACACGCAAAGCGGCGTGCTGAACCTGGTGTTCAAGATCGCCGACGACCAGGGCCTGCTGCTGCTGGACCTGAAAGACCTGCGCGCCATGCTCCAGCATGTGGGCGACAACGCCAAGCAGTTCACCACCGAGTACGGCAACATCAGCGCCGCCAGCGTGGGCGCCATCCAGCGCGGCCTGCTGGCGCTGGAGAGCCAGGGCGGCGACCGGTTCTTTGGCGAACCCATGCTCAACCTGGCCGACATGATGCAGACCGTGCAGGGCCGGGGCGTGGTCAACGTCCTCGCGGCCGACCGGCTGATGCAGTCGCCCCGCCTGTACGCCGCCTTTTTGTTGTGGATGCTGGCCGAGCTGTACGAAAACCTGCCCGAGATCGGCGACCCGGAAAAGCCCAAGTTCGTCTTCTTCTTCGACGAGGCGCACCTGCTTTTCAACGACGCGCCCAAGGTGCTGCTGGAGCGCATCGAGCTGGTGGTGCGCCTGATCCGCAGCAAGGGCGTGGGCGTGTACTTCGTCACCCAAAACCCCATCGACGTGCCCGACACCGTGCTCGCCCAGCTCGGCAACCGCGTGCAGCACGCGCTGCGCGCCTTCACCCCGCGTGACCAGAAGGCGGTGAAGGCCACCGCCCAGACCATGCGCGCCAACCCTGGCCTGGACATCGAGGCCGCCATCACCGAGCTGGCCGTGGGCGAAGCCCTCATCAGCCTGCTGGA
This sequence comes from Comamonadaceae bacterium OH2545_COT-014, assembly GCA_003859965.1. Taxonomy (GTDB): domain Bacteria; phylum Pseudomonadota; class Gammaproteobacteria; order Burkholderiales; family Burkholderiaceae_C; genus Ottowia. The sequence continues at coordinate 8,821 of RQYR01000041.1, forward strand.
CGCCAAGGGCCGCCCCGGCGTGACCGAGCGCGCGTACGTACTGCCGCCCGGCAGCCGCATCGGCCCGGCCACGGAGGCCGAGCGCCAGGCGCTGCGCCAGCAATCGCTGGTGGCAGGCGTGTACGAACAGGCGGTGGACCGCGAATCGGCCTACGAAGTGCTGAAGAACCGCACGGGCGGCGCAGGCGCGGCCACGGCCGCCCCCGGCGCGGCGGGCCAGCCCGCCAGCCAGGGCGGCGGCCTGCTGGGCGACGTGGGCACCGCCATCAAGGAAACCCTGTTCGGCCGCACCGGCCCGCGCGGCGGTCAGTACGACGGCCTGGTGCAAAACGTCGTCAAGGGCGAAATGCGCCGCCTGGGCCGCGAGCTGGTGCGCGGCGCGCTGGGCAGCCTGCTGGGCAGCGGCAAGCGGCGCTGAAGGCAGCGCCCCATCCGCCGCCCGCCCGTGCATGCCGGGGCGGGACGACGGTTGCTCATCACTGTCGGCGCCATGCGACCGCTATCACTTGGCAACGCCACGGCGGTTTAACGGGCCCGCCGCGTCACCGGCGCGGCAGGCATGAAAAAAGCCACGGGCGCAGGCCCGTGGCTTTGGCAAGCGATGCGCGTCACAGCAAGGCGCGCGTGATCCGCTTCTCAGAATCTGTTCAACGTCTCGGCGCGAGTGGGCAACCAGCGGTTTGGGATGGAATGCAAGGCACAAAACGCCGCCAATAGCCTGTGTGCTATTGGCCAGTTTTGCTTGCGCCGCAGACCGCCCACATCCACTGGAGTGCCCGCCGCGCAGGTGCTTTGAACAGGTTCCAAGCGATCAGAAGCGGTAGTTCACGTTCAGGCGGAACGAACGGCCAGCTTCCGGCAGGGCGCTGATGCCCGAGCGTTGGCTGTGGCTGCGGTATTGCTTGTTGCCCACGTTGCGCACGGTGAAGTTGACGAACAGCGTGTCATTGCCCAGCGGCTGCCAGCTCAGGTAGAGATCGTGCACGCCGTAGCCCGCCCGGTTCACGGTGGTGCCGCCGCCACGGGTGGAGTCGATGTAGCTGCCGCGCTGGGCGTAGCGGCCGCGCCAGCCCAGTTCCAGATGGGCGGGGGCGATCTTGTAGGACAGCCCGGTCGTCCACTGGCGGCCCATGGGAATGGCCGTGGCCACTGAATCGACGGTTGCACCGTTGAGTGTGGGCTTGCTGTGCGCCATGCCCATGCGGGCCGTGAGCGCCTGCCAGCGGTAAGCGGCGTTCAGCTCGTAGCCGTGGTTTTTCAGCTCGCCCCGGTTGGTCACCAGGCGGTATTCGCAGCTGCGGCCGCGGCAATTCACGCCCTGGAAGTTCTGCAAATCCTTGATGCGCTGCTGGAAGTAGCTGCCGCTGACCGCGAAGCCGCCCGCGCTCCAGTCAAAGCCGATCTCGGTGTTCTGCGCCCGCTCGGCCTTCAGGCTGTCGCCATAGCGGATGGGGGTGCTGGCCAGCAATGCCTCGTAAAAGCGGGGGCTGCGGCTGGCGCGGTTGTGGCTGAGGCGCAAGGACAAGTGCTCGGTGGCGTCCCAGATCAAGCCGACGCTGGGGTTGAGATTGCCGTCCGAATGCTTTTGCCCCTGGTTGGAGGTCATGCTGAAGCGGTCATAGCGCAGACCGGTGGTCAGCGTGATGGGGTCCCAGCGCCAGATGCCTTCCACGTACAGGCCGCTGTCGGTCTTTTTCTGGCTGCCCAGGCCCGCGGCAGCGGCGCTGGAGGGCAGGGCCTCTTGCTGGCGCAGGTTCACGCCGTATTTGATGCGGTGCGCCGTGCCAATGCGGCTGCTCAGGCGCACGTTGGCCACGTTGGTGTCGATATTCACCAGCGAAGGCAGGTTCAGGGCGCTATCCACGGTTTCCTGCTCGTTGGCGATACGCGAGGCGTTGACATCCAGCGTGTCCACAAAGCCCAGCTGACGGCCGGTGAGCGCCACCGTGGACGAATCCACCGTGCGGTGACGGTAGCGTGGCGAGTCATTGGCGGTGTCGAAGAAAAATTCTTCGCGCAGGTTGCGCACGCCATATTCCTCTTCGCGGCGATGGCTCAGGGTCAGGCGCAAGTCTTCACGGAAATTGACGCCCACCTTGGCCAGAAAGCTGCGCATATCCAGCGCGCTGTTGCCAATCAGCCTGTCGCGTGCGTCCTTGTAATCGTCGCCGCTGACGCGGTTGAACGCGGCCACGCCATCGACCATGCCGCTGCGGCCATACACGGAGAAACCGCCGCGCCAGCCCTTGTCGTTGTTGGACTGAAGGCCGCCGTTGACGCGAAAGCCCACGTTCTGGCCTTCACGCAACAGGTCCTGCGCATCTACCGTGGTGGCTTCCACCTTGCCCCCCGTCACACCGATACCGGAGCTGGCCGAGCCAGTGCCTTTCTCGACACCAATGACCTTGACCAGCGCCGGATCCAGCATGAAACGGCCCTGGTGGTGGAAGATCTGCGCGTCGCTGGCGGCGTCATCCACCACGTAATCCACCTGATCCTGCCCCAGACCGCGGATGGTGACCCACTGCGCCACGCCATGGCCGCCGCCGAACTGCACCGCCACCTGGTCGGACAGCACGTCTTTCAGGTCAATGTCGGTGCTGCGTTCCAGCGTGCGCCAGTTTTCCACGGGCGCTGGCGCAACCGCCTGGTCTTGCACGACCACGGTGCCCAAGGTAACGGCCTTCTCGGCCTCTTTCTTCTTGGCCTCCTGCTCGCCCGGCTGGGCCGCGCCTTGCTGCGCATAAGCCGTCAGGCTGGCCGCGAGCGCCAGATGGAACACGCTCAGGCGAAACAGAGCGCTACATTTGGGGGATGACATTCCGACTCCTTTGACAAAGAAAAAGGCTTACTTCCCCAAGAAATCTCTGCCTGAAGGAGCAAACCGCGCTTGCAAATCCGAATGATTCGCAAAAACTGACATTGTATTAACGCCGAGTAACACAAATGTTCATGCCCCTCTTTGCCGCCCTGGTTTTTTCACCTTTTCGCTGTGTATTTCGCAACACTTGAAGGCCATGCTCATTGGCAGCAGCCTGCACCTTGTTGGAAGCGCCATCCCAATACAGGTGAGTCGTGCCTATGCAGGCGTTCTCGCACAGTCTTGCTGAATCAACAAACAAGGCATCCCGCCCCCAACCGCCAAAGCGGGTGCCATGCGCGCCCTTGCCAACCACTTTCTTCCACGGAGCCCACCACCTTGACCACCGCCCAAGTCCACCACATCACCCACCCGCTGGTGCAGCACAAGCTCACGCTCATGCGCATGAAAGACGCCAGCACCAACAGCTTTCGCACCTTGCTGGGCGAGCTGTCCATGCTCATGGCCTATGAGCTCACGCGCGACATGCCCACCACCGAGATCGAGATCGAGACGCCGCTGGAGCGCATGCGCAGCCCCGTCATTGATGGCAAGAAACTGGTCTTCGTCTCCATCCTGCGCGCGGGCAACGGCATGCTCGACGGCCTGCTGCGCGTGGTGCCCAATGCACGTATCGGCCATGTCGGCCTGTACCGCGACCCGGCCACGCTGCAAGCGGTGGAGTACTACTTCAAGCTGCCCGACAGCGTGGCCGAGCGCGACCTGATCGTGGTGGACCCCATGCTGGCCACCGGCAACTCGGCAGCGGCCGCCATCACCCGGCTCAAGGCGCTGAAGCCGCGCAGCATCAAGTTCCTGTGCCTGCTGGCCGCCCCTATCGGCATCCAGACCCTGCACGCCGCCCACCCCGACGTGCCCATCTACACCGCCGCCGTCGATCGTGAGCTGAACGACCACGGCTACATCCTGCCCGGCCTGGGCGACGCGGGCGACCGTATTTTCGGCACCAAATAAACCGTGCGACCAAGGCGCCAGAAAGCGCCCGCCAAGCCCCGCAAAAAGCCCACCGGCAAACGGCCCGCAGGGTTGGCCCGCAAAGCTGCCCCTGCCCGCCCTGACAGATTTGTCTGACACCCTGGCACGCCAAGCGCCGACAGGCAAGCCTGCGCTTGGCCCGCTGACACGGCGACAACGCCCGGTCACACTGCTTGCCACGCTTCACATTTTTGATTCTGGCTTTTCCGCTGGCTGCGCGATCGGCCGCCAGCCCGATGCTTTCAATCTGAGGAGAACTTCTATGTCCCAAACCCAACCCTTCCGCGCCCTGCTGACAGCAGGAACGGCCGGCACCGTGGCCCTGTTGGCCGCCTGCTCCAGCGTGCCGCCGCCCAAGGAAGAAATGGCCGTGGCCAAAACCACCGTGGACCGCGTGACCGCCGCCCCGGGCACCGCCGCCAGCGCCGCTGTGGAATTGCAGGCCGCGCGTGACAAGCTCACCCGCGCCCAGCGCGCCATGCACGACAAGGATTACGTGCAGGCACGCCGCCTGGCCGAGCAGGCCCAAGTGGATGCGCGTCTGGCCGAAAGCAAAGCCGCTGCCGCACGCGGCCAGCAGGCCGTGCGTGAGTTGCAGGAATCCATCCGCGCCCTGAACGACGAGTTGCAGCGCCGGGCGCCGCAGAAATAAGCCGAGACACCGCGCCACCGCCACATGCGCTGGCCGCCAGCGCGACGTGTGCAATTGCTCTGCCCTGTCCTTCTGCCCCCTTCGGGGCCAACACGATTTCCAAAGGCAATGCCATGAACCGAACCACATACCCCTTCGCCCGCCGTCTTCCGGTCAGCGCCACTGCCGTGCTGGCCACCGCCGCCGCACTCGCCCTCAGCGCCTGCGGCACCCGCGGCCCCAACCCCGCACTGGAAGACGCACGCACGGCCGTCAACCGCACCGCTGCCGATCCGGTTGTGGCCCAACGCGCGCCGCTGGAGCTGAAAGCCGCGACCGACACCCTGGCCCGCGCCGACCGCATCTGGACGAAAGACGGCGACCAGGCCGAAACCGAACACCAGGCCTATCTGGCGCGCCAGCGTGCCGCCATTGCCGATGCCCTGGCCCAATCACGCGCGGCCGACGCCCAGGTGCAGCAAGCCAGCGGCCAGGCCGACCGCCTGCGCCTGCAAGCCCGCACCCGCGAAGCCGATGCGGCGCGCAACCAGGCCGCCGCAGCGCGTGACCAAGCCGCCGCCGCCCGCAACCAGGCCGCTGCGGCCCGTGCCGAGGCCGACCGCCAGTCGCAAAACGCTGCGGCAGCGCAGGCCCGCGTGGCCGCGCTGGAAGCCAAGCTGCGTGAAATCGAAGCCCAGCAAACCGAGCGCGGCCTGCTCGTCACCCTGGGCGACGTGCTGTTCGAATTCGGCAAAGATCGCCTGCTCACCGCCGCTGGCCCGCGCCTGGACAAGCTGGCCGAGTTCCTGAAGCAGTTTCCAGAACGCCGTGTGCTGGTGGAGGGCTATACGGATGCAGTGGGTTCCGACGCCTACAACCTTGACCTCTCCAACCGCCGCGCCCAAGCCGTGAAAACCGCGCTGGTGCAGCGCGGCGTGGACGCCAGCCGCATCACCACGCATGGCTACGGCAAGAATTACCCCGTGGCCAACAACGCCTCGGCCGAAGGCCGCGCCCTGAACCGCCGCGTGGAAGTCATCATCGCCGACGACCAGGGCAATCTGCGCGGACGTCAGCCCTGACGACATCCTCTGCCCCGCTGTAGGGCATCCCCCAAAGAAGCCGCGTTGCCCCACGCGGCTTCTTTCTTGGGCCAGTTCACACGCTCACGGCACCCGGCCATGTGCACGGCATGGTTCCAGTGCCGAATGCCGCTGAGACAAGAGACAGGGGAAACAACCCCCCTGCCACCCTCACCCCAACCCTCTCCCGCTGTATGGACCGGAGACATGGGTGACACATGTACGAGGACAAGGGTGACAGGTGATGGCGAGCGTATCAGTGCTGCTCAATCAGGCACAG
>RQYR01000042.1 GCA_003859965.1 Comamonadaceae bacterium OH2545_COT-014
CACAGGCGCTGCTCAGCTGGCAACACCACTACAACTGGCAACGACCGCACCATGGCATCGGCCGCCTACCTCCCATGAGCCGACTTCCCTTGCCGAGAAACAACCTCTTGACACTTCACAGCTAGGCGCTGCGACGCGCGACCATCTCCTCAGGCCCGGCATTAAGAATGCACGATCCACAGCAGCTTGCTCGTTGCCTCAGAGCCTGTTCAAAAATAATCCAGACGCGAGCGCGCAAAAAGTGGCTTGCGATAGGGGGAGCGCAACAAGCCCTCATGCACATATCACGCAGACATGGCCCCTGTTCGCCATGGTGAGGCTTTAAAACGGAAGCAGACCGCCACAAGCCGCGATTTCTTGCCGGCCATGCAGCAGCGCCTTTGAACAAACTTTCAGAAATCGTTCAAAGTAATTTGACACTTCACTTGCCGCCCTGTTGGCGCGCTAGCAGGCTTTTGCCAACATGCCGCATGGGGGGCGCGGCTTGGCAAAAAAACGAGCTATGGCTTGAGTTCCGCAGAAGGCGCTCTGGCTTCCGGCTCTTCGGGCCTGGCCACCCCGCCTGTGGCTGCGTGGTTGCGGGCCTGCATGGCTGGCGCCAAGGCTGCCCCGGTGTTTTGCCCCCTGGAATCCGCTGCAGTGGTAGAAGATGGCCCCGCGCTACTAGCAGGCGGCTCGTCTTTATAAACATAGTCTGGCGAGCGAATGGCAAGGTATAGCGTGACAAAACCGGCCACCACCACAACCGCCGGCCCGCCGACCACCAGCCACATGTAAGGGTGGCGCCACCAGGGGCCGGAGTGTGCGGTGTCTTTGCTGGGGGCGGCAGTAGCCTTGCTCATCAGTCTGTTACCTCGGAACCATGAAGACGGATTTTTCAGCCACGCGGCCAATGTCTGGCGAGCGAATGTCGAACTCAATAGGGTGAGAGCCAGGCTGCGCGGCATCATAAGGAATCTGCAAACGCACTGGCACCCATTTGGACTGGGCGCTGTCAATCGTCACCGTGGTTTCCGTCGCCACGGTCAAGCCCGGCAAACCGCTGGCTTGCAGTGTGAACGTCTGCGGCTTTTCGGTGGCGTTCATGATTTGTACGCGGTAGACGTTTTCAATACGTCCGCCTTGCACGATGCGCGCCAGCGCCGCACGGTCACGCACCACATCGACCCTGAACGGTGTGCGCAGGAACAAGCTGGCGAACAGTGCCAACGTCACCGTTCCCAAGATAGCCGTGTAAAGCAGAACGCGGGGCCGGAAAACACGCCGCAGAATTTGCGTCCGGCTCCAGCCATGGCTGACGCCGTTTTCAGTGGAGTAGCGGATCAAGCCGCGCGGATACCCCACCTTATCCATGACCTCATTACACACGTCAATGCAGGCGGCACAGCTAATGCACTCGTATTGCAGACCGTCCCGGATATCTATACCGGTTGGGCAGACCTGCACGCATAGCGTGCAGTTGACGCAATCGCCCAAGCCCAGTGCCTTGGGGTCGGCTTTTTTCGATCGTGGACCACGCGGTTCGCCCCGCGCCGCGTCATACGTCACGATCAGCGTGTCCTTGTCGAACATGGCGCTCTGAAAGCGCGCGTAAGGGCACATGTACTTGCACACTTGTTCGCGCATGTAGCCAGCATTGCCATAGGTGGCAAAGCCATAGAAGAAAATCCAGAAGGTTTCCCACGGCCCCAGTGTCCATTGCGCCACATGTGAAGCCAGCTCATGGATGGGGGTGAAATAGCCCACGAACGTAAAGCCCGTCCACAGGCCAAAAACGACCCAAGCCACCTGCTTGGCAGCCTTTCGCATGAACTTCTGGGCTGACATGGGCGCGGCATCCAGCCGCATACGGGCGCTGCGATCACCCTCGATCACTCGCTCCATCCACAGGTAAATTTCCGTGTAAACCGTCTGCGGGCAGGCATATCCGCACCATTGCCGCCCCGCCACCGCCGTAAAGAGAAACAGCGCCATGGCCGAGATAATGAGAATGCCCGTCAGGTAAATGATGTCCTGCGGGTAGAGCACCAGCCCGAAGATGTAAAAGCGCCTGGCCTCTAGGTCAAACAGCACCGCCTGACGCTCGCCCCATCGCAGCCAGGGCAAGCCATAGAAAATGATCTGGGTGAAGTACACCAACGCCCATCGCCATTTGGCAAACAGGCCTGTCACGCTGCGTGGGTAGATTTTTTTGTGGGCCGCGTAAAGCGACACCATTTCTTCGCCGTTGCCGGCGGTCGCGGCCTTTTTCTCCGCTGCTGGCTTGGAGCTCAAAACGATTTATCCTGGAGAAATCACGTGGGAAGTGGGCAAGTGTAGAACGCCATGCATCCACCCGGTCTTGATTCGCATCAAGTCATACCTGACCGCATGGGGATAACCCACGCCATGCGAGATCATGGCAGGCCATGCACGGCCTCTCAAAGCGAAATGCCGGAGTGGGGGTGCCCCTCACTCCGGCATTACCGGGATCATCATCCAAAAGTTGGCTGTCCCAGCAAGAGGCTGACAAGCAGACTAATTGAACGCGCGTTAGCGCGTTATCAAGACAGCGAAACTTCCACTCGGCGCGCCTTGGCATCAGCGCCCGCATCAATGGCCTCAGGTTTTTTCAACTCAATCATGTCTTCGGCAACGCCCAGCGCCTTGAGCTTGTCTCGCACGGCAAAAGCACGCTGCTTGGCCAGTTCTTCATTTCGGGCAGCATGGCCGGTGCTGTCAACAAAGCCGCTTACGACAGCTTTTTTGCCGGCCTGCACGCCTGTCACGATATCCGCCAAAGCCTGGTCAGCTTCTGCGGCCAAATCAGCTTTACCCACTGCGAAGTAAAGCTTGACCACGCCGTCGGCCACCTGAACCGACGCATCATCACCCACGGGAGCCTCAGCTGCAGCAGGTGAAGCCGAAGCTTCCGGCGCGGGAGTGGCCACCGGTGCCGGTGCCGGTGCCGGTGCCGGTGCCGCAGCATTGTTGGTGCCACCCTCTGCAGCAGCCTCAACTGCCCCTGCATCTTTGTTGGACAACCCCCAAACGTAGGCTGTGAGCACATTGAGCTGTTCCGGTGTGAACTTGGACTGCCAAGCTGGCATCACGTTGTGCAGACCTTTGGTGATGCGATCCACGATGGCGTTTTCACCCCACCCGTGTAGCCAGATGTTGTCTGTCAGGTTGGGAGCGCCGAGCGCGTGATTGCCTTTACCGTCTGAGCCATGGCAGGCAGCGCACACACCAAATTTGGCCTTGCCCAGACTGGCGCGCACCGAGTCGTGCGGGCTATCAGACAGACTCAACACGTAGTGCGCCACATTGCGCACGTCTTCCGGCGTGCCAACCGCCTCTGCCACCGGCGCCATGATGCCCTGGCGTCCATTAGTAATGGTTTCGTGGATTTGCTCGGGAGATCCACCCCAGAGCCAGTCCTTGTCGGTCAGGTTGGGAAAGCTCTTACTGCCACCAGCGTCAGAACCATGGCATTGGGCGCAATTGTTCATAAAAAGGCGGTCACCAATGGCCATCGCCTGGGGATCTTGCGCCAGTTGGGGAATGCTTTTGCCTTGAAAAGCCGCATAAATGGGCGCAACCTGCTCATTGCCCTTGGTTACTTCGCGATCAAACTGATCGGTTTGCGACCATTTCAACGAGCCTTGATAGCTACCCAAACCTGGGTACAGGTAGAGATACGCCCCAGAGAACAGCACGGTAATAATGAACAGCCCCACCCACCAGCGAGGCAAAGGGTTGTTCATTTCACGCAAGTCACCATCCCAGACGTGGCCTGTCGTGTTATCCGAAGCAGAGGGCACTTTGGTTGTGCCGCTGATCCACAGCAGCAGCACACAGCCCAGAATGCCTCCGATCGTGATGGCCGAGATGTAGATCGGCCAGAAACTGCTCGTAAAGTCGCTCATTTTTTTCCTTGCTCGCGGGATATGCCCACTCGTTGGCTATCAATCCTGCTCAAACGGCAGCCGTGCAGCCTCGTCAAAGCGTTCCTGGTTACGCCGAGACCATGCCCAGATGACGATGCCGATGAAAACAGCCAACGCCAAAACCGTGACAATGCTGCGCAGGAGATTGATGTCCATGAGGAGCGTTCCGTTGTTGTTTTGCTTTTACTTGCGGTGAATACCCAAGCCCTGCAGGTAAGCGATCAGGGCATCCAGCTCGGTCTTGCCTTTCACTTCCTCCGGCGCCTTCTCGATTTCTTCATCCGTATAAGGCGCGCCCAGCGTTCGCAGACCGCGCATGTGCGCCTGCACCGTCTTGGTATTAGCCGGTGTCTTGGCGAGCCAGGGGTAGGCCGGCATATTGGACTCGGGCACCACGTCACGCGGGTTGTGCATGTGTGCACGGTGCCAGTCATCGCTGTAACGGCCACCCACGCGAGCCAGATCAGGCCCCGTGCGCTTGCTGCCCCACTGGAACGGGTGGTCATAAACGAACTCTCCCGCGACCGAGTAAGGGCCGTAGCGCAGCGCCTCGGCCCGGAAGGGGCGAACCATCTGCGAGTGGCAGTTGTAGCAGCCCTCACGCACGTAAACATCGCGCCCCACCACCTGCAGGGCGGTATAGGGCTTGAGTCCTTCGATCGGTTGCGTTGTGGACTTCTGGAAGAACAAAGGCACGATCTCAACCAGACCGCCAAAAGAGACCACCAACAGGATCAGCACGATCATCAGAAAGTTGCTGGTCTCGATCTTGGCGTGACCCGTGATTTTTTCTTGAGCCATGATTACTTCGTTTCCTCTCGATCTCAGGCGTGCGCAACCACAGCAGGAATTTGCACAGGCGCAGAGCGGCCAGCCGTCGCCGTCTTGACGGTGTTCCACAGCATGATCACCATGCCGCCCAGGTAGAGCAAACCACCCAGCAGGCGCAATACGTAGAACGGGAAAGTCGCCTTCACGGACTCGACAAAGGTGTAGGTCAGCGTGCCGTCCGGGTTCACGGCGCGCCACATCAACCCCTGCATCACACCCGCAATCCACATGGCCGCGATGTAAATCACGATACCGATCGTGGCCACCCAGAAGTGCACCTCAATGGCCTTGACGCTGTACATCTGCTTGCGGCCGAACAGGCGCGGGATCAGGTAGTACATCGAACCCATGGTGATCAGGCCCACCCAGCCCAAGGCGCCGGAGTGCACATGACCCACGGTCCAGTCGGTGTAGTGGCTCAGGGCGTTGACGGTCTTGATGGACATCATCGGCCCTTCGAAGGTAGACATGCCGTAGAACGACAGCGACACGATCAGAAAGCGCAGGATCGGATCGTCACGAAGTTTGTGCCAGGCACCGGAGAGCGTCATGATGCCGTTGATCATGCCGCCCCAGCTGGGCGCAAGCAGGATCAGCGAGAACACCATGCCCACACTCTGCGCCCAGTCGGGCAGCGCGGTGTAGTGCAGGTGGTGTGGGCCGGCCCACATGTAGGTAAAGATCAGCGCCCAGAAGTGGACGATGGACAGACGGTAGCTGTAGACCGGGCGCTCGGCTTGCTTGGGGATGAAGTAGTACATCATGCCCAGGAAACCCGCCGTCAGGAAAAAGCCCACGGCGTTATGGCCGTACCACCACTGCACCATGGCATCCTGCACGCCAGCATAGGCGGAGTAAGACTTCATCAGCCCCACCGGCAGCTCCGCGCTGTTGACGATGTGCAGCAGCGCCACCGCGATGATGAAACCGCCGTAGAACCAGTTAGCCACGTAAATGTGCTTGACGCGGCGCGTGCCCACGGTGCCAAAGAACACCACGGCAAAGGCCACCCAGACCAGCGCGATCAAGATGTCGATCGGCCACTCCAGCTCGGCGTATTCCTTGCCCGTAGTGAAACCCAGCGGCAGCGAAATGGCCGCCGCCACGATGACGATTTGCCAGCCCCAGAAGGTAAAGGCCGCCAGCGCGTCAGAGAACAGGCGCACCTGGCAGGTACGCTGCACCACGTAATAGGCGGTGGCGAACAGCGCCGATCCGCCAAAGGCGAAGATCACGGCATTGGTGTGCAAGGGCCGCAGACGCCCGTAGCTGAGCCATGGGATCCCGAAGTTCAGCTCCGGCCACGCCAGCTGGGCCGCGATGATCACGCCCACCAGCATGCCGACCACGCCCCATATCACTGTCATGATGGCGAACTGTCTGACAACCTTGTCGTTGTAGACAGTGGCCTGCGTATTGGCAAAGTTCATTTCCACCTCTTCTCTTCAGAATCTTTGGCAGTATCCAAGAAGACTGCCAGGTCTCTCTTGACGTCCGTCAATCGTGTTCGAGAATGCGTTCGCCCTCGCGATCCACATCATCGAATTGCCCGCGATAGATGGCCCACCACAATGCGCCCAAAATAAAAAATACCAATACCACTGAAAGCGGTATCAGCAAATACAGAATATCCATCAGTGTTCCGTCACGCCCTCCAGGCCGGTGGAGGAAAGGCGCAGCGCGTTGAGCACCACCAGCAGCGAGCTTGCCGCCATGCCCAAGCCGGCGGCCCATGCCGGCATCCAGCCCATCATCGCCAAGGGAATCCCCACAGCGTTGTAGCCAGCGGCCCAGGCGAGATTTTGCCGCACTACGCGCATGGTTTTACGCGACTGGCGTAGTGTAAAGGCAACACTTTTTAGCTGTTCGCCCAGCACCACAAAGTCCGACTGCGCCTGCGCCAGCGGCACTGCACGGCCAAAGGCGAAAGACACATTGGCACCCGCCAGCACCGGTCCGTCATTCAAGCCATCGCCCACCATGGCAACCCGTCGCCCGCCTTGCTGGGCCTCCTGCAGCGCGCTCAGCTTGTCGGCCGGCGCCAAGCCGCCACGCGCATCGTCAATACCGGCCGCTTGCCCCAAGCGGGACGCAGCTTCAGGGCGATCGCCGGACAGCAGGCGCACCTGAACACCCGCCTGGCGCAATGCCGCCACCGTGGTCACGGCATCGGCACGCAAATCCTCAGTCAATTCAAACGTCGCCAGCCAGCCCTCGTCATCGCTCAAGTGGCTGGCCAGGCCAGACGTGGCATGCGATGGCACGCCACAGAAACGGGCCGACCCCAATCGCAGATCGCCTTGCGCAAAAGCGCTCCCGGCTGGCGCCTGGGCAGACACGCCCTGCCCCGCCGCCTCATGCCAGTTCGCAGGCCATTCGGCAGGAACCCGTACGCCCTCTGCGGCCGCGTGGGTCGCAATGGCCCGTGAAACGGGGTGCAGGCTGCCCCTGGCCATCCAAGCCGCCAGCGCCAGCGCCTGTTCGCGCGTCACCCCCTCGCGCGTGCGTACGGCTTCCAGCACAAAGGCATCGCGTGTCAGCGTTCCTGTCTTGTCGAAAACCACGGTATCCACGGCCGCGGCCGCTTCCAGCGCCTGCAAGCGGCGCACCAGCACACCGCCACGAGCCAAGTGACCAGCACTGGCCAGCATGGCGGCCGGGGTTGCCAGTGACAGAGCGCACGGGCAAGTCACCACCAATATGGCAACCGTAATCATCAGCGCGTGGCCAGGATCCTGCGGCCACCACCAGGCGCAGGCACCGCCCGCGGCCAGCAGAACGCCAACCAGGAAAGGGCGGGCCATCCGGTCAGCCAGCCGGGCGATGCGGGGCTTGCTGGTGGACGCCGTCTCCATCAGCGCCACGATCTGCGCATAGCGCGTGCCATCGCCCACCTGCTCCACCCGCACCTCAACCGGCGCGGCCAAGTTGTGGCTGCCCGCGATCACGCGGCTCGCCTCGCCGCGCGCCAGCGGCGTGGATTCGCCCGTGAGCAAGGCTTCGTCCACCAGGGTTTGGCCACGCAGCACCAGCCCATCGGCAGGAAATGTCTCGCCCGGCAGCACTCGCACCACATCGCCCACACGCAAGCGGCGCACGGCCACACGTTGCCAGGCGCCGCCGGCTTCTTGACGCTCCACACTGTCGGGCAGGCGATGCATCAGCGCCTCCAGCGCCCCCGCTGTGCGGTCTCTCAGCCGCAGTTCCAGCCAACGCCCGGTCAGCAAGAAAAAGACAAACATCGTCAGCGAATCGAAGTAAACCTCGTGCCCAAACACCCCTTCCGGCTCGAACGTGCCCAGCGTACTGACGATAAAGGTAATGAGCATGGCCAGCGCCACCGGCATGTCCATGCTGATGCGGCGCAGCTTCAGATCCAGCCACGCATTGCGGAAAAAAGGCGTGCATGAAAACAGCACCACCGGGATCGACAGCACCCATTGCGCCCAACGCAACAGATGCACGGTATTGGCCTCAATCTCGCCCGGCGCGGTGAAGTAGGTGGGCGTGGCATACATCATCACCTGCATCATGCAAACGCCGGCCACCCCCATGCGCCAGAGCATTTTGCGCGTCTCGGCCCGCCGCCGCTCGCTGGCAAAGGCGTCATGCGCCGGCACGGGACGGTAACCCGTGCCCAACACGGCACGCATCCACTTCGATGGCCGTGTCGCACCCTCCTCCCAAACCACACGGCCTCGGTGACTGGCCGCGCTCACTTCGGCCTGGCGCACGCCCGGCACACGGCGCAGCGCCTCTTCAATCGTGCCAGCGCAGGCGGCGCAGTGCATGCCTTCGAACACCACGGTGGACTCCCACAGCGTGCCCGTGCCCGTCCCCGCCCCCTCCTTGCCAGCCGCGCCCGCCCCGGCTTGCAGCCGGCGGCTGAAGGCCGGCCACTCATCCGCATCATCCAACAACAAAAACGGATCGCCGTCCTGGCGCGATGCGGGGACATCGCCCACCGGATGAGAAAGGGAAGCAGGGCCAAACGTGGTCATGACAGGCAGACTGTAAGTCTTTGTGCGGCTGCCGTCCCGACACCCCGCAAGTGACCGCAGGCCGCGGCGGCGTTAAGCTTGCATGGCACGCGCCGCCGTGTCGCGTCTTTCATTCATTCAAAACGAAAGGAGATCTCTCGTATGTACCAACGCATCCTGGTCGCCACCGACGGTTCGCCCCTGTCCAAGAAAGCGGTCAACAGCGCCATTTCGCTGGCCGCCTCGCTCGGCGCCGAGCTGGTGGCGCTGAAGGTGGTGCCGCGCTACCCGCAAAGCTACTTTGAAGGCTCCATTCCGCTGGCCAAGGAAGACGTGGAGCGCGTGGAAAAGCAGTGGGCGGAAGACGCGCAGACCGTGGTGGACGCCGTCAAGACGGCTGGCGCGGCCAAGAACGTCAAGGTCAAGCCTGTTCTGGCCAAATCCGACCTGGTGTCCGACGCACTGATTGCCGCCGCCAAGAAGCACAAGTGTGATCTGATCGTGATGGCTTCGCACGGCCGCAAAGGCATCAAGCGCCTGCTGCTGGGCAGCGAAACCCAGCAAGTGCTCACACACTCCCACATTCCGGTGCTGGTGCTGCGCTGAAGAACGCTGCTCCCGACTGAAAACCCCAAGGGGGCCAGAGCCGTCGGAAACGGTTCTGGCTCCCTTGGGGTTGGTGGCTTCGGTGTTGCCGGGGTCAGCGCGGTACTGCGTTGCCTACCGGATCCACCTCCTCAACCGCAGGCGCGGCAGGTGCAACGACGGGGGGCGCCTGCAACGCCAGCGGCTGGTGCGTGAGCCGGTCACCCAACCCCATCTCCAGCCGGTCAATGCGCGAATGCAGATCGCGGTTCAAGCCCTCCACAGCTTCCACCAAGCGGGCAATGTCCGCATCCACCGGGCGCTCGCGCAGGCCCATTTCGGCACGATCCACGCGCGACAGCGTTTCGCGGCTGACATTGTTGAGCGTTTCGTTCATGCGCGCCATTTCCTGGTCAAGATAGGCACGCAGATCGGTGAAGCGCGAGGCTTCCGCCTTGTCAGCCAGGTCACGCTGGGCGGCAAGCTCCTTGGCATGGCGGCGCGTTTCGGCCAGCACCGTGCCTTGCATATAGGCGATGATGGCCACAAACACCGCCGACACGCCCACCAGCAACCCCAGCATGATCAGCCCCAGCGGCGCATGAATCTGGGCCACGATGAGCGACAGATCTGTCGGCGTGTTCATGGCCTGCCAGTTAACCCCCACAAAGGCCACCACAGCAATGCCCACCAAGAGCAGCAACAAAGCGCGAAGCGACATGAAAAAGACTCCTTGAATATTCAGCGGCGGCAAGTGTAGCCACGCCGGCCTGCCAGCGCCGTCAGTCAACGCCTTCAAGCACCGTCCGCCGCCTGCGCCTGCTTGTCAGTCAGGGGCGAACAGCGTCTTGTGCGCATCGCGCAGCAGGTTTTTCTGCACCTTGCCCATGGTGTTACGCGGCAACTCCGGGGCAATGAAGCAGCGCTTGGGAATCTTGAAATTGGCCAAGCGATCCTTCAACCCCGCCAGCAGGGCGCCGCCATCCAGCGTTGCCCCCGGCCTGGGCACGACGATGGCCACCCCCACTTCGCCAAAGTCCGGATGCGGCACCCCCACGATGGCGCTTTCGGCCACGCCCGGCATGTCGTTGAGATAGCCCTCAACCTCGGCCGGATAGACGTTGTAGCCACCGCTGATGATCAGATCCTTGCTGCGCCCGACGATGGTGACATAGCCCTGCTCATCCTGCCGGCCCACGTCACCGGTTTTGAAAAAGCCGTCAATGCTGAACTCCTCGGCCGTTTTCTCCGGCATGCGCCAGTAGCCAGCAAACACATTCGGCCCCTTGACCTGGATGTTGCCAATCTCGCCCGCCGGCAGCGGCGCACCAGCATCGTCCACCACGCGCAAGCTCACGCCCGGCAGCGGAAAGCCCACCGTGCCCCCGCGCCGCTCGCCTTGATTGCGATAGCGTGCATCGGCCACATACGGATTGCTGGTAAGCATGATGGTTTCGCTCATGCCATAGCGCTCCAAAATGGTGTGGCCGGTACGTGCCTGCCAGTCATGGAAGGTTTCAATCAGCAGCGGCGCCGAGCCGCTGATGAACAGGCGCATGTGCGCCGCTTGCTTCTTCGTCAGCGCGCTTTCCGCCAGCATGCGCACATACAGCGTGGGCACTCCCATGAACACCGTGGCGCGCGGCAAGTCGGCAATGACCCGCTTCGGATCGAACTTGGCGTGCCACAGCATTTGGCTGCCATTGAGCAAGGCGCCGTGAATGGCCACGAACAAGCCGTGCACATGGAAGATGGGCAGCGCATGGATCAGCACATCGCCCGGTTGCCAGCCCCAGTAGTCTTTGAGCATGACAGCATTGCTCAACAGGTTGCCGTGCGAAAGCATGGCTCCCTTGCTGCGGCCCGTGGTACCGCTGGTGTAAAGAATGGCCGTCAGGTCTTCCGGCTGGCGCACTACGGGGGTCTGCTCGTCACTGCAATGGGACGCACGCTCCAGCAGGCTGCCGCTGCGGTCGGTATTGAGCGTGAACACATGCCGCGTGCCGGCCTGAAAAGCGATCTGGCTCACCCAGGGAAAGTTGGCCCCCGTACACACCACCACCGCCGGCTCGGCGTTGCCGATGAAGTATTCGATCTCCGCCTGCTGATAGGCCGTGTTCAGCGGCAGGAACACAAAGCCCGCGCGCAGCGTGGCCAAGTACAGCATCATGGCCTCGACCGACTTGTCCACCTGCACCGCCACACGCGGCGGCATGCCATCCGGTGTGGGCGGAATATCCAGCGACTGCAGCAGGTTCGCCATCATTGCGCTGGCGCGATCAAGATCACGCCACGAGTAACACTGCCCCTCATCGGTTTCGACAGCCAAGGCATCCAGATCGGCAGGAAAAGCCGCCCGCAGCGCAACAAACAGGTTGTGGTTCTTGTTCATGAAGCACCAGAAAACAGGTTGACCCATCCCGGCCCGCCAGCCGCCTGCCCGGGCAGGCGCCGCACCAAGCCGGGGCGACGTGTTCTGCCATTGAGGATAGCAACGGCCAACCAGGTCGCACCCACTCGCTTTCCCTTGGTCAACCGCCTGCTCGCGGCTGCGCCAAGAAAAAGAGAAAGGCGCAAGGGCGGCCGGAGATAGGGGCGGCACGCAAGAGACGTTCACCGCCGCCAGGCCGGCTTTTAAAGCAGCACCACATCGTAGCGGTCCGGCCCCAGCGTGCCTTCGGCTTGCAGCGAGATGGGTTTGCCAATGAAATCCGACAGGCTGGCCAGGTGCGCGCTTTCCTCGTCCAGCAGCATCTCGATCACCTCGGGCGCGGCCACCACGCGGAACTCGCGCGGGTTGAACTGGCGCGCCTCGCGCAGGATTTCGCGCAGGATGTCGTAGCACACGGTGCGCGCGGTGCGCACGCGGCCCACGCCCTGGCATTGCGCGCAGGGCTGGCACAGCATCTGCGCCAGCGATTCGCGGGTGCGCTTGCGCGTCATCTCCAGCAGGCCCAGCGGCGAGAAGCCCTCGGCCAGCGTGGTCTTGACGCGGTCGCGCGCGAGCTGCTTGCGCAGCTCCTGCAACACGGCCTGCTGGTGCTCGGGCACGCCCATGTCGATGAAGTCGAGAACGATGATGCCGCCCAGGTTGCGCAGCCGCAGCTGGCGCGCGATGGCCTGCGCCGCCTCCAGGTTGGTCTTGAACACCGTCTCGTCGAAGTTGCGCGTGCCGGTGAAGGCGCCGGTGTTCACGTCGATGGTGGTCAGCGCCTCGGTCTGGTCGATGACCAGGTAGCCGCCCGACTTCAGCGCCACGCGCCGCCCCAGGGCGCGGGTGATTTCCTCGTCGATGGCGAACAGGTCGAAGATGGGCCGCTCGCCCTTGTAGTGCTGCAAGCGCGCGGCGGCCTGGGGCATGAATTCGCGGCCAAAGTCCATCAGCAGGCGGAACTGCTCCATCGAGTCGATGCGTATGGCCTGCGTGTGCTCGCCCGCCAGGTCGCGCAGCACGCGTTGCAGCAGGCTCAGGTCCTCGTGCAGCAGGCTGGCCGGCGGCTGGCGCTGCGCCGCCTGGCGGATGCGCGCCCAGGTCTTGCGCAGGTAGGCAATGTCCTCGGCCAGCTCGGCGTCGCTGGCGTCCTCGGCGTTGGTGCGCAGGATGAAGCCGCCGCGCGCGCCGCTGCCCTGCCCGTTGCGCGCAGCCTGCGCAGCGGCCGCCTCGGCCAGCGCCAGCACGCGCGCGCGCAGCGCCTCGCGCTGGCTGGCGCCAATCTTTTGCGAGATGCCAATGTGCTCGTCCTGCGGCAGAAACACGAGCTGCCGCCCGGCGATGCTGATTTGCGTGGACAGGCGCGCGCCCTTGCTGCCAATGGGGTCCTTGATGACCTGCACCAGCAGCGCCTGCCCCTCGAACACCTGCTTCTCGATGGGTTTGGGCGGCGCGCTGGCGCTGCGGTGCGCGGGCAGGCTCTCGCCCGCGGCCGGGGGCTGCCACACATCGGCCACGTGCAGGAAGGCGGCGCGCTCCAGCCCGATGTCGATGAAGGCCGACTGCATGCCCGGCAGCACGCGCGCCACCTTGCCCAGGTAGACGTTGCCCACCAGCCCGCGCTCCAGCGCGCGCTCCACGTGCAGCTCCTGCACCGCGCCGTTTTCGACCACGGCCACCCGCGTCTCCTGCGGCGACCAGTTGATGAGGATTTCCTGTGGGTGCATGACCGCCATTCTTTCAGACGCCACTGCCCCTCCTTAATGAGCTACAGCGCGCCGTACCTCTGCCAAGGCATGGGAGGATGCAGCCCGGATTTTTCGCTGCCAGCAACTAGTGTGTTGTCTCACAAGTCCGCATCAAATTATCCTGCTAGCAGCTCGCGCCACTGATGCGAGGATTGTGTCGGCGCTCTTGTGCCAA
>RQYR01000043.1 GCA_003859965.1 Comamonadaceae bacterium OH2545_COT-014
TACGTGCCATCGGCGTAGTCTCCTATGCGGGAAATACGTTGATGGCCGCATAACCATATAGTTCAATTCATTTTTGAGACACCACACTAGGGGCGCACAGCGTCAGAATGTGTCGCAAAAGCGCTGTGAGCCGAAGTGCTGGCTGACCGCGTTGGCCGCATTCGTTCAGCAAAGAGGCGAACCCGTGGCCGCAAGGCAGGGCGCGCCCTTTCAAGCTCCCTTGGTAGCGTTCCTAGCTGGTAACGCTTCGGATGTTCAACGGCCAAGGCATGGCATAGAAACCGGGATGAGATTTTTGGGGGATGGGTTGTGGTTTGCACCGGGCTGTTTTGCCTTGGTGCGCGGATCGATTTTTTAGGAACCCCTTTCCATGCCGATTTCTTTTTCTTCTTCGCAAGTCCATGCCGGAGCCGGGCTTGGGCGCCCCGCGGCGCGCGCCTTGTCAACTGATGCGCAGCATGCCCTGCAAGCGGCCAGCACGCTGGGAGCCGTCAACCCGGCCATGCTGGCGCAGCATTTGGCAGGCGTTGGCGATACGCACCTGCGCCAGCAGGTGCTGGACGAACTGGCGTCCCACCTGTCACCGCGCGATCTGGATGAACTGCACCAGCACCTGGACGCGCCTGGCGGCGCGCTGGGGCGTGCGGCACAGCGCCCGCCGGTGGCCGGCGCGGGTGATCTGGCGCTGGATCTCACGCAAATCGGTTTGGACGTGGCTGGGCTGGTGGATCCCACGCCCATTTCAGACGGCGCCAATGCACTCATTTCACTGGGCCGTGGCGACTGGACGGGTGCGGCGCTGAGCGCCGTCAGCATGGTGCCTTACGTGGGTGATGCCGCCAAAGTGGGCAAACTGGGAAGCTACGCGCAAACCGTTGCCAAGGCTGTTGACGCCGCGCGCACCAATCCCGCCTTGCGTGAAACCCTGGCGCCAGCCATCCAGAAAATTAGTGTCGCGCTGAACAGGCTGCCGCTCGACAAGCTGCCCGACGGCGTTCGGGCGCAGCTTGTCACGCTGAAAGAGCTGACCGGCATTTTCGGGAGAGAGGCCGCCGCCGCGGCGCCACCCGCGCGCCAGACGGTGGATGCCCTGCCTGCCCGCAGCGGCCAGGCGCCGTCGTCGTCAGCCGCCGATGCCGCGCACGCCACGGCGGCGGCCAGCCGTGTGGGCGCGCAGCCGGCCTGGGGCCGGTACATGGATGACATTCGTGCGCAAACGGGCCTGGCCGTGCATTCCAAGCAAAAGCGTCTGCTGGATGCGCACCTGGCCAAGCATGAACACACGCGCCTTTCGCCTGCCGACTCCAAAGCGCACCGCGCTGCCTTCAACAAGGTCAAAAACAACCTCATCGCCCAGTGGGAAAAGCAAACCGGCCAAACCTGGCCGCGCTATACCGAGAACCTGTATTCAAAGAGCGGCGTACTCGTGCGCAAGGCAGGCCAGCCTTATGATGCCCATCACATCATCGAAAGCAGCTATGGCGGCCCCAACAAATGGTGGAACATGCACCCGGCGCGCTTTCCCGACCAGCACCAGCAAGGCATACACCGCGCGGGCGGCCCTGCCAGCCAGATCTTCATTTGACCCATGAGCCAGTTTGACGACCTCCTTGCCCAGAAGGGCCAGGGAACGCCCTTCGACCAACTCACCCCCCTGGCCGCAGACGCCTTGGCGCGCCTGCGCGCAGCCCATCCCAACGCGCCCGCCGGCTATCTGGACTTTCTCGCCAACATCGGCTTTGGTGAGCTGGGAGAAGCAGCCTTCATGCTCTACAGCGGCTTGCTGACGCCAGACGAGGTCTACGGCGAAACGCCGGAAGGTCTGCAAGGGGTGCTTCTGTTCGGCGACGACCTGGCCGGCGTGAACAGCGGTTTTGACAGCGCGCACGGCTGGGCCATCGTCGAAATCGACCCCACCAACTACGACAAGGACGTGGTGGGGCAGGACTTCGCCGCCTTCATCCGCTTGCGCATTGCGGCGGCCTCATGAGGGCAGGCGGGCGCCCATGTGACCGGCGCCCAGGCTACCGCGGCCAGACGGTTTGCTTGGAGCGCTCGTTTTGCCGCTGTTTTCGCCGCTGTTGCCGCCAGTAAAAAAAGAGGGGCGCCTACTTCCAGCAACATTTCCGCCGCTCAGCGGCACAAGCCCTCAGCATGGGGCGGGTCAGCCCGCCGTGGCTTGGTGCGCCATGCAGTAAAGCTGGCCGCCAAAGCGATCGGGGCGCTTTCGGCAAAAGTCGGCGACTCTGGGCGATAGCGTAGCGCCGCAGGTGGCGCACACCGGTGGGGCGGCTGTTGCCGCGGCAGAGGAGGTGCGGGGAGCGTGGGCTACGGGGCGCGCGGAAGGCGCACAGGCCGGGTTCTGGTGCAGGCGGCAGTACAACTGGCCGCCGAACTGCTCGGCATGGCTGCGGCAGTAATCGGCCACCCTGGGTGGCAGGGCCGTGCCGCAGGTGGCGCAGAGATCGGGGCCGGCGGCTGACGGGGGCAATGGGGCCGCGGCTCTGGCGGGTGACGCACGGCGCGGAGCTGGGGCCGGTGCCGCCTCGGATGGGGCTGACGGCTGCATGAAATCTGGCAGGCTCAGCGGATCGGCCGGACGGTGCTGGCGCTTGAGCTTCTCGGCCCATGCGCGCACGGTGTCTTGGCTGCGGATGTTGGCCAGCGTGGTGAAGGTTTTGATGAAGCCGATTTCCTGTTCTACGAACTGGTCATACCAGGCGCGCAGGTTGTCGGCCTTGATGATGTTGCGGGTGTCGAACGCCTTGCTGCTGGGACGCTGGATGATGACGCGGGGATGCAGCAGTACGACGTGGTGCATCTCCATGGGACTGCCAGTGCGAGAGCGGATGTCCAGCCGGTCCAGCAGCTTGCGCAGCACTTTTTCATGCCGCCTGCTTTGTTCCAGTGGCGAGGCAATGCCCAGGCTTTTGCGGCTGGCGGGATAGGTGACGGTGAACTCACCGTGGGCGTTGATGCTGAGGTTGCCGTTGAAGCTCTTGGTTTCCAGCAAAAAAATGAGGGTGCGGCTTAGCAGCAGGTGGTCGATTTGCGCCACTTCGCCATCCACTTCGATGCGCAGGTCATGCAGCACAGCCCAGTGGGGGCTGTGGCCGTAATCGGCGTTGATGTAGTACGCCGCGTCTTTCTCGCCCTGAATGCCGGTGCGCAGCCGCCACAGTTCGTCGTGCAACCAGTCCTTCTGGCGCGCGTCGAGCCAGGGGGACTGCTGCAAGTCTTCCAGCAGCTTCAGCCGCCGGCTTTTGTCATCCGCCTCCTTGATGAGCATGGCCCCTCCGTTGCTGCTTTGATGTATGGAATGCCCTATTTCAATCGCATTTCCGCCGCGTGCGCATGCGCCTGCAAGCCCTCGCCGTGGGCCAGGGTGCTGGCGATGCGGCCCAGCGCCTGGGCGCCGGCTTCGCTCACTTCGATCAGGCTGCTGCGTTTTTGGAAGTCGTACACCGACAGCGGGCTGGAAAAGCGCGCCGTGCCGCTGGTGGGCAGCACGTGGTTGGGGCCGGCGCAGTAGTCGCCCAGCGATTCGCTGGTGTAGGCGCCCAGAAAGAGGGCGCCGGCGTGTTTGAGCAGCGGCTCCCACTTGTGCGGATCGCGGCTGCTGATTTCCAGGTGCTCGGGCGCGATGCGGTTGCTCAGGACGCAGGCCTCTTCCATGCTGCGGGTGTGGATGAGCGCGCCGCGCCCGCCCAGGCTCTTGGCGATGATGCCGGCGCGCGGCATGTCGGGCAGCAGGCGGTCGATGGCGGCCTGCACGGCGTCGATGTAGGCCGCGTCGGGGCACAGCAGGATGGATTGGGCCAGCTCGTCGTGCTCGGCCTGGCTGAACAGGTCCATGGCCACCCACTCGGGCGGCGTGCTGCCGTCGGCCAGCACCAGGATTTCGCTCGGCCCGGCGATCATGTCGATGCCGACCTGGCCGAACACGTGCTTCTTGGCGCTGGCCACGTAGGCGTTGCCGGGGCCGGTGATCTTGTCCACCCGGGGCACGGTGGCGGTGCCGTAGGCCAGCGCGGCCACGGCCTGCGCGCCGCCGATGGTGAAGGCGCGCGTGACGCCGGCCACGTGCGCGGCGGCCAGCACCAGCGGGTTTTTCTCGCCCCGGGGCGTGGGCACGACCATGATGATCTCGCCCACGCCGGCCACGTGGGCGGGCAGGGCGTTCATCAGCACGCTGCTGGGGTAGGCGGCCTTGCCGCCGGGCACGTAGATGCCCACGCGGTCCAGCGGGGTGATTTTCTGGCCGAGCACGGTGCCGTCCTCGTCGCGGTAGGTGGCGGTTTCGCCGCCCTGGGTTTTCTGCCAGGCGTGGTAGCGGCGGATGCGCGCGGCCGCTTGCGTGAGGGCGTCGCGCTGCTCGGGCGGCAGGCCGTCGAAGGCGGCTTGCAGCTCGCTGGCGTGCAGCGTCAGCGCGGCCATGGAGGCGGCGGGCAGGCCGTCGAAGCGGGCGGTGTATTCCAGCACCGCGGCGTCGCCGCGCTGGCGCACGTCGGCCAGGATGGCTTTCACGCGCTGCTCGATGGCTTCGTCCTGCTCGGCGCTCCAGTGCAGGCGCTGCCTGAAACGCTCGTCAAAGTCGGGTTGCAGGGTGGACAGGCGAAGCACGGCGGCGGTCATGGACATGGATGGAACTGTGGCCTGCACAAGAGAGGCAGCCAGAAAGGGCAGGTATAAAGCAAGGCGCGCACCCAGCCGGTGCGCGCCGCCATTGTCTCACCCAGCCCACCCGCGTGACACCACTGCCATGAACCACGAATACACAGGCGCCAACTGGCGCGTGAGCCTGCCCGCCCTCTGGCGGCATGCGGACACCTTGTCCTCTGGCGTGGTGTACTTTGAAACCGGGGATGCCCGCTTCGGGCTGTATATCGCCACCTGGAACATCCAGCAGCGCGGCCGCGACGCCGACGACGTGGTGCAGGAGTTCGTGCAGTCGGCCATGCAGGCGCTGGACGAGATGCCCGAGCACCGCTGGACACACGCGCCGCACCTCACCGGCACAGGCCAGGCGCTGGTGGACAGCCTGGCGCCCGAGCGCGCCTACCGTGTTATCACCCGCCTGATTGCGCAGCCGCCACTGGTGCTGCGCGCGGCCTTTCACGATTACGCCTTTGAGAGCGTGCAAGCCTCCAACGAAGTTCTGCTCCCCTTGCTGGAAAGCGTCACGCTGGTGGGCGCTGCTTGAGTCCCTGCATGCCGCATCAGGCCTCGTCCAGTTGCTCCTTAAATAATAGTTGGCGGCGCTTGATGCGTAAGGTGTCAAAGCCATGTCGGTTTGAAAGATCCACCCGGCAAGCGCTGGCGCCCTGAGCCTGCGGTCACCAGCCCATGCCCGAGCAGACTCGGCAGAGCCTGGACGGGTTTCGTGGCAGCCCGCCCGCAGCAAGTCCTACAACCATGGGCCATGAGCGGGCGCAACGGTGATGGCGCCATCTTCAGCGTGGTGTCGGGAGGCCATCTGAAACCCCGCGTCTGCATGGAATACCTGCGCGACGGCTACAAGGGGCGCGTGATCGATAGGCATTTTTCGGTGGGCCGCTCCCAATGCCGAGACCGCTGGGCGCATAGGTGGTCTTACTAGCTAGGATCGTTACCAGCCAGGAACGGTACGAATGTTCAGGTAGCGCGATAGCGGGCAAGATGGGCGCGTCCTCCATACCGCTTTGCATCAGGAGAAAGCTGTCTATGCGCATTGATGCCACCCACGCCGCCTCGGGCTCCCGTTCACCGCAGCACTCAAACGACATCATGTCCCGGCCCGCACCGGCGCATGTGGACACCTTGCGCTGGAATCTGGCCGACGCCAGCGAACGACGACAACTGCTCCAAGCTGGCGGATCGTCACCCAGCGGCCCCCATCAGCCGTTGGGATCAGCCCAGCAAAACGGCCAATCGGACGATTCCGTAGCCATTGGCGGCATTGTCTGGGGCTCGGGCCAGGGCATCGCACGTCAGGGCAACGTCCTCGTTCAACGCGGGATAGAACATACGCAGCTTGGAGAAACTCTGCATGCCCAACGAGCAGAGATATTTAAGCAATATCCTGCCCACTACGAGCAGCGATGGGATTTTGCAAACTCGCCAGTCACTAATAGGGGCGGCGCTAGCACCAACCTGCGTAATTATTTGGACACTCATGGTATTACCCACAATGGCAGGTTGCCCGGGCAAGCTCCTGCAGGAGGAGTTGTTGACGCCACTCAGGCGGCCCGGGTGGGCGTCCCTCCGAATCAAATTAACAATCACAACGGCCTTATGGCCGAGGATGCCTTGGCAAATAGGTACCGAGCCGCTGGCTATAACGTGCAACGGCACGTTATGGTGAACACTCCCCTTGGCCCGCGAGAGGTGGATGTCTTGGCTACCAAAAACGTGGGACATCCCACTCTCTCGGAAGAAATTCGTATCGAATCCAAGCTCGGGCGCAACACCCTGCCTTCCACGGCCAATGGTTCCAACGTACGCATGCAGGTCGACAAGGATGCTGCAGCCCTTGCACAGCATCGCGCCAACGCCCCTGCCGCCCAGGCACGTGGCCATCAGCTGCACGCGCAAGGGACAGCCGCACTGGATGAAGGAGCCAAACTGGCCCGTGCTGGCAAATTGGCCCAAACGGTTGGCAAGATTGCCCGACCTGTGGGTGTCGTGATCGGCGCGTTTGAAATCGGCAGCGCCTATCAGGCCGACGGTAATAAAGTAGGTGTTAATACGATGAGCAAGGCGGCAGGCATTGCTGGTGGTGCAGGAGGTGCCTGGGCTGGTGCTGCGGCTGGCGCGGCTCTTGGCTCGGTGGTGCCTGGTGTGGGTACTGTGATCGGTGGTATCGCAGGCGGCATCGTCGGCGGCTTGATTGGTGAGGCCGCCGTATCCAAGGCTTTTGATGCCGTCAAGAGCTGGTTCTCCTGACTGCATCGCGTGACGCTGCACTGATGCTTAAACAACTGAAACGTTGGCTTCGCTCCCCAGTCCCACAAACCGCTGAACCCAGCCCCAACCATCAGGTCATCTTCAGCCAAGCGTTGGCGGCCTACCCCACCCACGCGCCGCCGCACAAAGGCTACGGCCATCAGCTCACGCCCGATCAGGCCCAGCAAAACCTCGATTGGTTTCGTGACAGCCTGCCCCAGCGCCTGACCAGCCTGCGCGCCCTGCTGGCCGACACCGGCCTGCTCTTGCGGGACGAAGACTTGTCGCCCGACACGCTGGACGCGGCGCTGGATTTAGTGCGTCGGTTGATCGACTGGACGCGCGCCTGCTGGCCCGGTGCACCCTACCAGCCCCGGCACCTGAGCGAAGCCGACTGGCTGGCCAGTGACCGCCGAGGCGACGATGCCATCTTCAGCGTGGTGCTGGACGTGGCCACGCTCATGGGCCAATGGGTCATGGCCGGTCGGCCCGAATGGCGCTGGGGGCTGGACATGTCGCGCGCCAGCCTGGGACACCAACCCATGCTGACCGCGCGCCGCGTGGTACTGACCACGCCACTGCTGGGTACGCAACGCGTGCCGTGCATGATGGACATGGAAGTGCTGGTGCTGGAACGCTACCTGAAACCCCGCGATCTGCATTTCAACGGTGCGCTGGCTGATGACCCATGGATGGAATACGTGCGCGACGGCTACACGGGGCGTGTGATCGATATGCATCTGTTTGCATCCAGCTGATGCCACTGCGGCAGACATGCCCAGCATCTTGTGGATAGGGTATCGCGTATCGGCGCTGCCCTTTCGGCCCGGGGAGATGGAACAGCCCCCCGAGCCCTTGCACACGCTCATCGACTGCGGCGCGCAAGGGCAACTTCGGCGGTGGCGGCTCGATTGGCCTCAGTTGGGTGAATGCGAGAGCGCCTGGATTGAGGGTGGCGAGTACCTGCCCGCGCTGGCCTGCCTTTGGCTGGCACAGGCGGCTACGCTGATGCGCGTGTGCGCGCAACAAGCACAAGCTGCAGCGGTGCTGTACGTTCCCTCCCGCCGCCTGATCCAAGCTTTCAATCAGCGACCTCATGCACGCCATGGGCGGCGACGCGTGGCTTGCCGATGCCCAAGTCGCCCTGGTGTGAGGTTTTGCGCATGACGCACTCATGCAACCCCATGCGCCGCGCCGTCCGCTGCACTGCCGGGGCGCGGTCTTTCCTTGCGGCGACGGGCTGGACATCGGCTGGTGGGCCTTGCCCACTGACATCAGCCTGCTCCAGCCATCCGGCCTGAGCTTCTTTTGCAGCGTGCTCCACTGATTAAAGAAGCGCTCGCCTGCCGAGCCTGCGCCATTTCACCCCAACCGCTTGCTTGTCTACCTTCAACCAAGCACTGGCGGCCTACCCCGCCCATGTGCCGCCGCATCGCGGCCTGGAACCCTTGCTGGGCCCGCAGCAGGTAGTCCACGCACATGGATCTGGAAAAACTCGTTCTGGACCGCTACCTCAAGTCGCATGACCTGGGTTTCACTGGCCCGCCTGAGCGCGATGCCTGGATGCAGTATGTCTGCGACGGCTACACGGGCCAGTCCATCGAACTGCTGTCGGGCACAGGCCCCTTGCCGCCAGTCGGCTGAAGCTTGGGCGCCGCTTCAGGCCGGTTTGTCGATCGCCCCGGCAAAAGCGTCGATGATGGGCCGGATGGCAGTGGCCTTGAGCTTGAGCGCGGCCTGGCCGACGACCAGGCGGGCGCTGATGTCCATGATGTGTTCGACTTCGGCCAGATGGTTGGCCTGGAGCGTTTTGCCGGTGCTGACGAGATCGACGATGGCGTCGGCCATGCCGGTCAGGGGGGCCAGTTCCATGCTGCCGTAGAGCTTGATGATGTCCACGTGCACGCCTTTTTCGGCGAAAAAGTCGCGCGTAATGCCGGTGTATTTGGTGGCCACGGTGATGCGGCTGCCCTGGCGCACGGCGCGGGCGTAATCAAAGCCCTGGGGCACGGCCACGGCCATGTGGCAGCGGGCGATGCGCAAGTCCAGCGGCTGGTAGAGGCCGTGGCTGCCGTGTTCGATGAGGGTGTCCAGCCCGGCCACGCCCAGATCGGCGCCGCCGTAGGCCACGTAGGTGGGCACGTCGCTGGCGCGCACCAGCACCACGCGCACGTCGGGGCGGTTGGTGGGCAGGATGAGCTTGCGCGATTTTTCGGGGTCTTCCAGCACCTGGATGCCGGCAGCGGCCAGCAGGGGCAGGGTTTCGTCAAAGATGCGGCCTTTGGACAGAGCCAGGGTGATCACGGGCAAAAATTCCTTATGTGCGGGCAGAGAGCCGGGGGCGCTGGGCGCGGGCAGGGCGTATTGTCCATGCGGGGCGGCGCGGCGCGGGCGTAAGAGCCTGTTCTAAGAACCTGTTCAAAATCTTTTGAGGATGAGCGCCAGGAAAGCCAAGTGGATGAACTGCAAGCTGGTATTGAGCAGGCGCTCGCAGT
>RQYR01000044.1 GCA_003859965.1 Comamonadaceae bacterium OH2545_COT-014
AACTGCGAGCGCCTGCTCAATACCAGCTTGCAGTTCATCCACTTGGCTTTCCTGGCGCTCATCCTCAAAAGATTTTGAACAGGTTCTAACAAGGCGTGCGGAAGGCCATCCGCTTCAGCAAGCCCGTGCCATCTTGCGCGTTGATGCCGTTGTCACGGGCAAAGGCCAGCGCATCGGCAGTGAAGCGCGAAAGAGCAGCATCAGTGCCATACGTCAGACCGTGCAAAGCCATCACCAAAAAAATTCGCGCACGGCCGAAACCGGCGCAGCACCTGACAGAGCTTTGGCCGCTGGCGTGGTTTGTGGCGCCTTGCGCTGGCTGCGTCACAGGAGGCGTGTCATGACCGGCGCCGAGGCTCTGAAGCACACCGCACCAGGAAGGTGCGGTGTCCGGTCTTGAAGCCCCCGAAAGCGGGCTGGGCCGCCCGCTCTACCGGAATGGGCATCCGCTTAGCGCTTCGTCGTAACTGTGCGTGCGGAGGGTCTGCGCGATCCGGTGGCAACGGTCGGTACGGTTTGGCCAAAGGCATCGGCCAGGCGCTGCGCGCGCTCGGCGGACTTGCGCAGCGCGGCTTGGAGCTGGTGTGGCGGCGGAATCAGGCTTTCGGCTCTGCAGCTGTGGGGTTGATTCGTGCCCATGTCTGAGCGTCTTGGACGTGCAATTGCTTCTGACTGCATTTGGCGATCAGGCGCGCTTGGCCTGCTTGCGAGTTGTCGAAAAGTGCCCACTCAGTGGTCAGCGGGGCATAAAGGGCAAAAAAGTTGGCATGACTACGCAAAAAGCGCCGGCGCACGATGTCAGCAGGAACACTGTGACCGCCTAGTCCAACGCGCAGTCTGACGCGTTGTATTGCCAGTTGGGCATTATCGAGCGAGAAATAGTAAATGGCGATGCGATAGCCTGAAGCCTTCAGTCGCTTCAAAAAGGGCGCGAAGCTGCGACTGGAGAGCGTGGATTCGAAAGCGAAGTCTTCTCCTGCAGCCGCCAGTTCGTTCAGACGCCGCAGCATGATGCGACCGGCAGCGAAGTTCACAGTATCGGTGTGGATGCCTGCCAGCCCACGGGCGATGTAGTCTGCGTTGACGAAGGTGCTGATGCCCATGGCCTGCAGGATGGCATCGGCGTGGGTGGATTTGCCAGCGCCGTTGGGGCCGGCAAAGACGACGACGCGCGGGGCGTCGCCTCCCTGGGCGGGCTTTACTTGCCCCACGAATCCTTCAACCCCGCCGTGCGGTTGAAGACCAGCGGCCCGCCCGGCTGGTGATCGTGCCGGTCGGCCACGAAGAAGCCGTGGCGCTCGAACTGGAAGCGGCCCTCGGGCTGCGCGTTGGCCAGTGACGGTTCGACCATGGCTTGCACGGTTTGCAGGCTACCCGGGTTGAGCACGCTGAGAAAGTCGCGCCCGCCCGCGTCCGGGTGTTCTTCGGTGAACAGGCGGTCGTACAGGCGCACTTCGGCGCGCTGGCTGTCGGCGGCGCCGACCCAGGTGATGACGCCCTTGACTTTCACGCTGTCGGCGCCGGGGGTGCCGCTCTTGGTGCCGGGGATGAGGCGGGCGTGCACCTGGGTGACGCGGCCTTGGGCATCCTTGTCGGCGCCGGTGCATTCGATGACGTAGCCGTATTTCAGGCGCACCTTGTTGCCCGGCGTCATGGCGCCGTCCGCCGCCTTCTGCGGCGGATAGAGCCTGAAAAAGCCTTTGGGCGGCGTTTCTTCGTAGTCGCTGCGCTCGATCCACACTTCGCGGCCGAGGTGGAAGCGGCGCTGGCCCATTTCCGGATGATGGGGGTGGGCGGGGGCTTCGCAGGGTTCCAGGTGGTCTTCGCTGCCGAACACCTCGGCCCAGTTGCCGATGACGAGTTTCACCGGCGCCAGCACGGCCATGGCGCGCGGGGCGATGGGGTCGAGCGTGTCGCGCAGGGCGGCGTCCAGCGCGGCGTAGTCGGTCCAGGCGTCGCCGGTCTTGGTGACGCCGCTGCGCTCGGCAAAGAGCTTGAGGCTTTCGGGCGTGTAGCCGCGCCGGCGCAGGCCGACGAGGGTGGGCATGCGCGGGTCGTCCCAGCCGGCCACGTGGCCTTGCTCCACCAGCTGGCGCAGCTTGCGCTTGCTGGTGACGACGTGGCCGACGTTGAGGCGGCCAAATTCGTACTGGCGCGGCGGCGGGCTGTGCAGCAGGCCGCCTTCGCCAAGGCGCGCCAGCAGCCAGTCGTAGAAGGGGCGCTGGTCTTCAAACTCCAGCGTGCAGATGCTGTGGGTGATTTGCTCCAGCGCGTCCTCAATGGGGTGGGCGAAGGTGTACATGGGGTAGATGCACCATTTGTCGCCCGTGTTGTGGTGGGTGGCGCGGCGGATGCGGTAGATGGCCGGGTCGCGCAGGTTGATGTTGGGGCTGGCCATGTCGATCTTGGCGCGCAGCACCATGCTGCCGTCCGGGTGCTGGCCGTCGCGCATTTCGCGAAAGCGCGCCAGATTTTCGGCAGGGCTGCGGTCGCGCCAGGGGCTGTTGGTGCCGGGCGTGCCGAAGTCGCCGCGGTTGGCGCGCATTTGCTCGGGCGTTTGCTCGTCCACGTAGGCGTGGCCGGCTTCGATCAGGTACTCGGCGGCGCGGTACATGAAGTCGAAGTAGTTGCTGGCGAAGTATTCGTGCGGCTGCGGCGTGCCGGGGCGCGCGGGGTCGTCGGCCAAGTGGTGGTCGTAGCCCAGCCAGCGCACGCCTTCGCGGATGCTGTCCACGTATTCCTGCTCTTCTTTTTCGGGGTTGGTGTCGTCAAAGCGCAGGTGGCACACGCCGCCGTACTGCTGGGCCAGGCTGAAGTTCAGCCAGATGCTCTTGACGTGGCCGATGTGCAGGTAGCCGTTGGGCTCGGGCGGAAAGCGGGTGCGGATCTTGGCCGGGTCGGGCATGCCGGCGGCGTGGTGGGCGCCGTCGCCCGGGCTGCCGCCCCAGCGGCGCTGGGCATGGGTGCCCTGGGCCAGGTCCTGCTCTATCACGTGGCGCAGGAAGTTGCTGGGGGCGGCGGGTGTTTCGGCGCGCTTGGGCGCATGGTTCGGGGTGGACATGGGGCGCCATTCTAGGGACGCCGGGGCGCGCGCCAGCGGCGCTGGGGCCAACCCTCAAGCAACCCCTTGAGCCAACCTTTTGAAACGTCTGTCACGCTCTGCCTGTGCGGCCAAAGCGGGCTTGTCGCGTTGAATAGGGGCCGGCGCCGCCGCTGAATCTGAAGGGTGTGTCATGCCGACGGGGCGGCGCGGTATTTTTTGAAAAGGGAGAACAAGCTATGCAGATATTCAAGCGTTTTCTGGCCTGGCTGGGGCTGGGCCTGATGGCGGCGGCGCTGGCCCTCGGGGTGGCGGGCACGGCCCAGGCGCGTGGCAAGGATGTGTACTGGTCGGTGGACCTGGGCGCGCCAGGCGTTTCGGTTGGGGTGGGCAACGCGCCGCGGGTGTATGTGGCCCCGCCGCCCGTGTATGTGCAGCCGCCCGTGTACGTGGCGCCCCAGCCGGTTTACGTGCAGCCACGTCCGGTCTATGTGCGGCCGCCGCGTCCGGTCATCGTGCAGCCTGCGCCGGTGTATTACTACGGCAAGCCGCCGCGCCGGCACCGCCACTGGCGCCACTACCACCGAGATGACGACGACGATGATGACGATGACGACGACTGACGTGCGGGCTGTCCATTGAGCGTGTGCCTGCGCCTGGCGGCGCCCGCGTCGCCAGGACAGCCACTTGTTTGATATTGTTTTGATAGCTGCCAGCGCCCCATGAATGGGCGCTGGCGGCATTTTTGGCGTTGAATGCTCAAAGGCCGCTTGACGGGGCGCCTGTCGCGGCGCCCATGCGCGGGCGCAGCGCCATCTCGCCATGGCTGATGCGCACGTCGAAGTGGCGCAGGAACGACTGGCCAAGCAGCGCGGCATCCGGGGCGCCGGTGCGCAGGCCCACGGTCACGCTGGTGCGGTTGTGGGCCAGGTGGCCGGCGCGCACTGGCACGCCGTGAACGATGCGCCCCTCGCGCTCGCCATTGGCTGTTTGCAGCGTGATGGGGTGGCCCGGCGGCAGCTGCGCCGCCCGCGCCACCGCTTCGCTGATGGCGACCCCGCTGGCGCCCGTGTCCACCAGAAAGCGCACCGGCTGGTGGTTGATCTCGCCTGCCACGTAGAAATGTCCGTCCGGGCTGCGCGGAATCACCAGCGCGCCGTCGCTGGCCGCATACGGTTGCAGCGCGGCGCGCTGGCGCGCCTCATGCCAACTGAAGCCGGCCCACAGCAGGCCCGCCACCAGCAGCCAGAAGGCCAGCAGCGCCAGCGTGCTGCGGCGCAGGGTGCTGGCCGGGGAGGGCGGTGATGAAGGTGTGGGCGGCGGGGCGGACATGGCGGGGCAGGAGTATCGCCGCCTTTGGGTCTGCGCTTTCAGAGCCTGTTCAAAGTCTCGGCGCGAGCGGGCAAGAAGCGGTTTGGGATGGGATGCAAGGAGTCACTTTTTGCACACATCGCGCCGCCAATAGCGCGCGCCACCCCATGCTATCCACATGCTATTGACCAGTTTTGCTTGCGCCGAGACTTTGAACAGGTTCTCAGGGCAGGCTTGCCGCGCCTGTCCTCAAAGTGCATGGGGCAAATGGGTGCGCATGGCCGGGCTTGAGGTGCCAAGCCGGCCGTCAAGGGCGGACGTTGTGGCGGGGCCGGGCCAGTGTCCACAGCGCCCAGGCGCGAGCCGCCAGCCAGCCGCTGGGCAAGCCGCCCAGCGCGGCGGCGGTCAGCGCGAAGGCGGGCTGCGCGGCCAGCGCCGGGTTCACTGCCTGCGTGGCGGCCAGGGCGTAGCGCAGGCTGAAGATGCCGAGGATGACGCACAGCGGCGCCCAGCTGCCCGCCAGGTGCAGGCGGCGCGTGGCGGCGCTGAAATGCTCGCCGGGGCGCAGCGCGTGGCGGCGGCAGGCCAGGGCCATGCCCAAAGTGCAGGCAGCCCAGACAGCCAGCGCGGCTGCCAAATGGCTGCTGGGGCTGCCCAGGCGCGCGGCCAGCGCCACGGGCGTGAAAACGAGCATGGCCAGTGGCAAAGCCAGCGCCCGCGCCAGCGAAACGCAGCGCGCGCGTGTTTGCAGCAGGCCCAGCGCCAGCAGCGCGGCCAGCAGGGGCCAGACCCACAGGGGCGTGTGCGTGATGAGCTGGGCGGCGGTCATGGCGTGGGCGGGGTGAAGGGCAGGCAGGGGCGGGTGCCGAAGCCGCATTGTCAGCGACCGCCCGGGCGCTGCCAGCGCATGGCCCGCGCCTTGTCGCGCTATACCGCGCCATACCACGTGGCATCGCCGTGCCTCGCGCCTCGCCCCTCGCCCCTCGCCCCTCGCCCCAACGTGATACGCATCGGTTGCATACGTGCATTGATGGGCAGCTCAGCGCACTAGAATCGCCGCCTTTGGCTATCAAAGTGGTAGCAAACGCAGGGAGAAGGCGTGCATAGCGTGGATATCGTCTTGCTGCTCAAGGCCGCGATCATGGGCGTGGTCGAAGGGCTGACTGAGTTTCTGCCGGTGTCGTCCACCGGCCACCTGATTCTGGCGGGCCACTTGCTGGGTTTTGACGACGCCAAGGCCAAGACCTTCGACATGGCGATCCAGACCGGCGCCATTTTGGCCGTGGTCATCGTTTACTGGCAGAAGATCCGCGCCACGCTGGCGGCGCTGCCCACGCAGCCGCAGGCGCGGCGCTTCGCGGCCAACGTGTTCATCGCCTTCGTGCCCGCCGTGGCGGTGGGCCTGCTGCTGGGCAAGGCCATCAAGGCGCACCTGTTCACGCCGCCCGTGGTGGCGCTGGCGCTGGTGGCGGGCGCGCTCGTCATCTTCTGGGCCGAGCGGCGCGAGCACGCCGCGCGCATCCAGCACGTGGAAGACATGAGGCCGCTGGACGCGCTCAAGGTGGGCCTGGTGCAGTGCGTGGCCATGGTGCCGGGCGTCAGCCGTTCGGGCGCCACCATCATCGGCGGCATGCTGATGGGGCTGTCGCGTCAGGCGGCCACGGATTTTTCCTTTTTCCTCGCCATCCCCACGCTGGTTGGCGCAGGCGCGTACTCGCTCTACAAGGACAGGGCATTGCTTTCCTGGAGCGATGCGCCGCTGTTCGCCGTGGGCCTGCTGTTCGCCTTCGTCAGCGCCTGGCTGTGCGTGCGCTGGCTGCTGCGCTACATCGCGCACCACAGCTTCGTGCCCTTTGCGTGGTACCGCATCGCCTTCGGCCTGCTGGTGCTGCTGAGCTGGGCCACGGGCTGGGTGAACTGGGCTGGGTGAACTGGGCTGGGTGAACTGGGCGGGCGCGGCCATGGCGCTGAAGGACAATGCGGCGCATGACATTCGCTGAAATCCTTGCCACCCTGCCCGCCGCCGACCACTTGCGCGGCCTGGACGTTGTTGATGCCAGCGGCGCCGTGGTGCACCACATCCCGGCGGCGCCGGGCAAGATGGGGTCGCTGCGCGTCTACCACGCGCTGGCGCAGCGCTTTGGCGGCACGCTGGGCGCCGAGGCCGTGGCGCAGGGCCTGCAATGGTTTGCCGAGCACGTGGCCGACGCCCGCGCCCGCCCCGGCGCGCACCCCAACATTGATTTGCTTTTGGCCCAGCAGGCCGCGCCCGCCGGGTGGCGGCTGTTGCCGCTGCCGGCCTGAGAACCTGTTCAAAGTTCCTGCGCGGCGGGCACTCAAGCGGCTTTGGGTGGTCTGCGGCGTTGTGCCAAGCCTCGCCATGGCTGGGGCTATGGCTGCGTTTTGCGCCTTGCATCCCATACCAAACCGCTTGTTGCCCACTCGCGTCGAGGCTTTGAACAGGTTCTGAGCTTGGGGGCATCTGGAACAGATTTCTTGTCTATATCTATAGAGCGCTGGCACGCCTGCCGCCATTGGATGCGGTGCGAAAGGTGGCATGGCGCATGGGCTTTACAAAACTTCGTCTGGCGCAGAAGAAGCCAGCCGCCCTGGCCCGCTACCATGCAGCCCGCCGGCTTGGCCCCGGCGGCAGTGGCGCAGGCGCAGTGGCCGGGCGCGGGCCGGCGGGCCGGAGACCAGACGCCTTCCCACCATGACCGCATCGCCCCCTTCACCCACACCGCCCCCGTTTCCCTCGCCTGCCGAACCGCCGCTGAACGCCCCTGCCGCCATGGCGCCGCGCCGCCGCTGGCCCGCCGTGTTGGCGGCGCTGCTGCTGGTGGCGGCGCTGGCGGGCTTGTCATGGCACTTGGTGCAACGCGCGGGCGGTGGCGGGCCGGGCGCCCAGGCGTCGGCCGGCGCGGGCGGCCCGCCGGACGGCCGCCGTGGTCCCCCAGGCGGGCCGGGTGGCCCCGGCGGCGTCACGGTAGGCACGGCCCTGGCGCGCCAAGGCGCGCTGCCGGTGGTGGTGGAGGCGCTGGGCACGGCTGTGCCGCAAGCGGCCGTGACGCTGGTGCCGCAAGTTTCCGGCGTGCTGACGCAGGTGCTGTTCACCGAAGGGCAGATGGTGCGCAAGGGCCAGCTGCTGGCCCGCATCGACCCCCGGCCTTACGAGCAGGCGCTGGCGCAGGCGCGCGGCCAGCGCGCGCAGGGCCAGGCGCAGCTGGCGGCGGCGCGCGAAACCCTCAAACGCTATGAAACCCTGTGGCGGCAAGACTCCATTGCCCGGCAGGAGCTGGATACCCAGGCTGCGCTGGTGCGCCAGCTGGAGGCCGCCGCGCAAAGCCAGCGCGCCGCCGAACAGGCCGCCGCGCTGAACGTGGCGCACACGCGCATTACCGCGCCCATCAGCGGCCGCATTGGCCTGCGCGCGGTGGACGAGGGCAACCTGGTCAGCAGCGGCAGCGCCACCGGCATTGCCACGGTGACGCAAATGGCGCCGATGGACGTGCTTTTTGCCGTGCCGCAAGACCGCGTGCCCGCCGTGCTGGCCGCGCAACAGACCGGCGCCGGCTTTCTGCCCGTGGCGGCGCTGGACCGCGAGCGCCGCCGCACGCTGGCCGAGGGGCGCTTTGCCACGCTGGACAACCAGGTGGACACCGCCACCGGCACCGTGCGCGCCAAGGCGCGCTTTGCCAATGCCGACGAGGCGCTGTTTCCCAACCAGTTCGTCAACGTGCGCTTGCAACTGGGCGCCGAGACGGGCGTGCTGGTGCCCGTGACCGCCGTGCGCACCGGCCCGCAGGGCGATTACGTGTACGTGGTGGACGCTGACAGCGTGGCCCACACCCGCGCCGTCACGCGCGGGCTGGCGTCGGCCGACGAAGTGCTGATTGCCAGCGGCCTGCAGGCGGGCGAGCGCGTGGTGACCGAAGGCGGCGACCGCGTGCGCGACGGCGCGCCCGTGCAGCAGGCGCGGCCCCAGGCTGCCGCCGCGGGCGCTGCAGGCGCGGCGGGCGCGGCGCGGCGCGGCGGGCGGCGCGC
>RQYR01000045.1 GCA_003859965.1 Comamonadaceae bacterium OH2545_COT-014
CGCCGCCGCCTACCTGCGCGACGCCTTCGAGTCGCTCGGCAAGCCCGAGGAAAGGGCGGTGAGCCTGATGGCCATCCGCGACGTGGCCCAAGCCTACGGCGGCCTGGCCAAGGTAGCTGAAGACGCCGGCATCAACCGCGAAGCGCTCTACCGTGCGTTGTCCCCCAAGGGCAACCCCACGCTCAACACGCTCCTGGCGGTGCTGTCCTCCGTGGGCATGCGCCTGACCGTGGAGCCTGCCAAACCCGTCCAGGCCTGAACCGGCCCGGGACTGTTTCCGGCCCACCGGCACGGAAAGAACCCCGTCAAAAGGGTTCCCCAGACAGCTTGCCGCCAGGCTGCCTGGGGAAACCTTCTGCACGCACCCGAAAGAACGGTTTCAGCCGCGCTCAACCCTGAAAGCGCGGCAGGCCGGCGAAAGCCGGCCGGGTACGCATCGCACCTTCATCCACCCAGCGGGGCCACCATGTCCCGCCGGGGCCGGTGGTCCCTTTTTTGTTCAAGGAGAACCACCATGAAGAACTACACCCGTTCCGGTTACGTTCGTTCGCGCACGACCGGGCGCCTCACGGGCTATGCCCAATCCCAGACCGACAGCAAGGACGTGATTGTCCTGGAGACCAGCCGTGGCAATGACGGTGTGCTTCGCACCCTGATCACCGTCTCCGGCGATGGCTCTGGCGGCCTGCCTGCGGGCATGCGCATCGAAGCGCGCTGGCCGGCGCCCCGGTGGCGCAACCGGCTGCCGGACGCATTGGCCGTGCCGCTGCATCACCTGGCGGCCATGGCCCGGCACCGTTTCTACCTCGAACCATTCGTCATGGTTGACCGCCGCTGGTATTTGCTGGTGACGGCCTGGCAGCAACTCAGGCAACACCTGGCCTGAGCGGCCTGCAACCAATCCACCAGGTTTCCGGACCTGAGCCACCTGCCTGGCAGGCAGGCATTTCATCGACCCCGCTGGGCAACCCTATCCCGGCCGGGCGAGGTGCTCCAGCATTCTTCACAGGAGACCCGAAATGGGATGGCTATTCACCACCAAGTCACGCTCCGAGCTGATCCAGGCGCTGACATGCGCATCGGCCAGCGAAAAGGGCACCAGCACCACCCTGGCCTATGTCTTCAACGAAGCGGAGAGCGTTCTTTGGTCCGTGGTCGAGCTTCGGTTTGCACCCGATGCAGACAGCACAGACCAGGCACCCCGCAAGCACTGCATCATTTGCTGCAACCTCCTGGAATGCAGCGGTGGGCAGTGGGGCTACAAACCCATGGACGAGTCGATGCACCCGTACCGCTACAGCTGTCCGCTGGCATTTCTGACGCTCGCGCCCGTGGCATGCCAGGAATGGCGCGACAAGGTCAGGCAGTACCACGGCCAGCACTGATCAGCCAGAACGCCTGCGAATGCAGGCACACGAACCTGTCAACGATGGGTTCCCCGAGCGCCGCTGCCAGGCGACGCTGGGGGAAACCATCTGCACCCCAGTACCAGCAATGGTTTCCAACAAGGCGCGCTCAACCCTGAAAGCGCGCCAGGCTGCGCAGGCAGCCGGGTCATGCATCCATCACCAACCCGCCGGGGCACGCTTTTGCCCGGCCGGGCAAAGGGGGCTCCGGCATTTCTTGAAAGGAGACCCCAATGCAGATATCCCTTTATCAGGATGAACACGGCTGGAACGCCAAGACCGTGATCAAACTTGCGCAGGGCAGGCAACTCCATGTCCGCACCTTCAAGCCGCCAGGCATGCCCACCCTTCAGACCTGGGCGGCTGTCTGGTCCAGCGCCGGCACGGCCGGGATCATGGTTTTCCGGCCCAGAGAGGATGGAGGCCAGGACTTCAGCCGCTGCCTGCTGTCCGTTGGCGTGTCGCGGGTGACAAAAAGGGCGGTCCGGCTCCAGCACGAAAGCGCCCTGGCGCAGATCGGGCCGGTTCGCCACGAAGCCGAAGGCTGGCATCAGGACAGCGGCCATGAAGCTCGTTCTTGAAAACGGCTACCCGCTGATCGAACCACCGGGCTTCGACCTGGATGCATACGACTGCCTGGAACACCGCGTCGTCATCGAGGGGGTGTGCCACTTCGAGTGGAAACACACGCTGACCGTGGAGTTCGAGACTCTGCAGGCCTGTCACCATGCCCAGCAGCTCTCGGGCTGGAAGCCCTGGAGCTACAAGGTGCTTGAAGCCGAAATCAACCCTGACGCCGGCTACGGACATCCTGCCATCGTCTATGGCGACAAGGCCTTCTGCGGCTTCATGCTGATGCCCTGAAGCCAGAAGCTTTTCATCACCAACCCGCCGGGGCACGCTTTTGCCCGGCCGGGCAAAGGGGTCTCCGGCATTTCTTGAAAGGAGATCCACATGCAAACCAGCTACTACCGCGCGCGCGACGGATGGCACGGCCGCACGGTCATCAAACTGCCCGGCCAGCGCCAGCTCGTCATCCATACCTACAAGCCCTTACAGGGGCGCAGCCTGCAGACAAGCGCCACCGTCTGGCAGGTTGACGAGGGAGGGCACGTCAGGCACCGCATGGGCTTTGGCCGGGGCGGTGACTACAGCGAGCGCGTGGCCCACACGCAGCCCGCCCGCATCACGGAGAAGCAGGTGCGTGAGCAGCACGAGCAGGTGCTGTCCCGTGCCCAGGTCATCGTGGCGGACGTGAACGCCTTCTACGCAAGGGCAAACACCATGGCCCAGTCGAGCCAGCCAGTGGCGCCCGCTGCTGCTGCCTGAAAGCGACCTACCCCAGTACCGGCCGGCACGGTGAATCACCGTGCCGCCGGTCTTTTTCAACCAGGAAATCCATCATGAAGCTGTACCGCATTGCCGAATTTCCCGAAGTGTGGTCCGACGCCTGTCTGCGTGACAGCGAAGGGCGCTTTCTGTTTCTTTCCCTCTACGGCCGCGACGGCTCGCTCATGCAGCTGCTGGCGGCGATGGAGCTGGGCGCCCAGGAACGCGGCGTGCAGCACCTGCACCTGGAAAACCCCGCCGATCCACAGGATCGGCACATGGTCAGCGTCGGCGCGGCCGAGCGGCTGTCCAAGCACGCCTGCAAGCTGCCCAGGCAGAACCTGTTCGGACCACTCAACCACATGTGGGTGTTCGACAAGTCGATGCAGCAGCCCGACCGTGCCAACCGCATTGGCTGGGCCATGCACTACAGCCCACCGGCCGGCCCTGGCGCAAGCGGGGATGGTCTGGCCGACAAGGCCTGGCAGCTCATCGGCAGCCTCTCGCCCGTGGCCCTGCTGGATCACTGGCGGCCGCAGCTGCTGGCCTGGTGCCAGGAAACAGGCGCCATGCAGCGCATGGACAGCCAGCTGTATCCGGCCATCGGCCCGGTGCAGGCTGTCCGGGTGAGCCTGACAGAGCACTTTGTGAAGTTCATCAGCGATGGCGTGCGAAGCGGCGCTCTGGCGCTGGCCGCGCACTGAATCCGCTCAAGCTTTCATCAACCCACGCGGGGAAACTGGCCCCGCGCCGGTTCTCCGCATTTTTTCCAGCAAGGAGAACCACCATGCAGACCCCTGAAACCCTCGCCGGCGAATCCGGCGCCATCGACACCCTTTCCCCATCCACGCCAGTCCAGGCGCCAGCCGGGATGCCACCCGGCAGCGCGGCGCCTGGCGAAGCCGCAGCCGCTGAAGGCAGCGCCAGCGAAACCATGGCGCTGACTGACTTCATCGAGGCGTTTGGCGAAGGCCTGCTCAGCCAGGTCCGCTCACAGAACCCGCCCGTGTACGACCCGCCGCTGGATGAGGCCACGGCCATCTGGAAATCACGCCAGGACGTGCTCGACGGTCTGAAGCGGCGGCCTTTCAAGGCGCAGGCCGATGCCGTGCATGCGGTCGTCAAGCTTCTGGTGGACGCCAGGCAGCCGGCGGCCGTCATCAACGCGGAAATGGGCACTGGCAAGACCATGATGGCCATCAGCGCGGCCGCCGTGATGCAGCGCACCCATCCGCGCACCCTGGTGATCTCTCCGCCGCACCTTGTCTACAAGTGGCGGCGCGAAATCCTGGACACCGTGCCGGACGCCAAGGTCTGGGTACTCAACGGTCCCGACACGCTGCGCAAGCTGCTCCTGCTGCGGCAGACGCTCAGGCTCCGCAGTCATCGCCCTGAGTTCTTCGTCCTCGGCCGTGTGCGCATGCGCATGGGCTTTCACTGGAAACCGGCCTTTGTCACGCGCGGCGAGCGGGTGGACGGGCAGACCTGGGAGGTGGCCGCCTGCCCGGATTGCCTGCGGCCCATCACCCGCATGGACGAGGAGGGACATGCCATGCCTATCCCGGCCGAGCGGGCCGCAGCCGTGCTCAGTGACAAGCGCCTGAAGTGCGAGTGCTGCGGCAGTCCGCTGTGGACGCTGGTGCGCGCAGGCCGTCCCATCGAGTCCACCTACGACCTGGTGCTGGCCGCGCTCAGGCAGATGCCCACCATCGGCGAGAAGACGGCGCGCAGGCTGCTGTCCACCTTTGGCGAGGACATGCTGGCCGGCATGCTGGAGGACAACCTCTACGAGTTCGTCAACCTGATGGATGAGAACGGCGACCTGGTGTTCAGCGACCGCCAGGCGGCGCGCATGGAGCGGGCGCTGGCCAGCTTCGAGTTCAGCGTAGGGGAGGGCGGCTACCAGCCCACCGAGTTCATCAAGCGCTACCTGCCACGCAACTACTTCGGGTTGCTGGTGGTCGATGAGGGGCACGAGTACAAGAACGAAGGCTCCGCGCAGGGCCAGGCCATGGGCGTGCTGGCCAGCCAGTGCCAGAAAACGCTGCTGCTGACTGGAACGCTCATGGGCGGCTATGCCGATGACCTCTTTCACCTGCTCTGGCGGCTCAACCCGGCGAGCATGATCGAAGACGGCTTCCGGCCCGGCCGCAACGGCTCCATGGGGATGGCCACGATGAGCTTCATGCGCGAGCATGGCGTACTCAAGGACATCTACAAGGAAAGCAGCGGCCCCTCGCACCGCACCGCCAGGGGCAGGCAGATGACCGTGCGGACCAGCAAGGCGCCCGGCTTCGGCCCGGTCGGCATCATGCGCTACGTGCTACCGATGACGGTGTTCCTGAAGCTGCGTGAAATCGGCCAGAAGGTGCTCCCGCCCTACGAGGAGCAGTTCGTTGAAGTGCCCATGACTGAGGAGCAATTCACGGCCTATCAGGCCATGGAGCAGCGCCTGGTCAGCGAGCTCAAGCAGGCATTGGCCCACAAGGACAACAGCCTGCTGGGCGTGGTCATGAACGTGCTGCTGGCCTGGCCGGAGTGCTGTTTCCGGCCGGAAAGCGTGTTCCATCCGCGCACCCGCGCACTGCTGCATCACCAGCCGGCGGTCTTCGATGAAGCCAGCGCCACGCCGAAGGAGCAGGAGCTGCTGCGCATCTGCCTGGAAGAAAAGGCCCGGGGCCGCAAGGTGCTGGCCTACTCGATCTACTCCGGAACCCGCGATACCACGTCGCGCCTGAAGGCCCAGCTCCAGCAGCACGGCCTGAAGGTGGCCGTGCTGCGCGCCAGCGTGGATGCCGCCCGCCGCGAGGACTGGGTGGCCGACCAGGTGGAACGGGGCATCGACGTGCTCATCTGCAACCCCGAGCTGGTGAAAACCGGCCTCGATCTGCTGGAGTTCCCGACCATCGTGTTCATGCAGTCCGGCTACAACGTCTACACCGTGCAGCAGGCGGCCCGGCGCTCCTGGCGCATTGGCCAGAAGCAGCCGGTGAAGGTGGTGTACCTGGGTTACGCCCGCTCCAGCCAGATGGAATGCCTGAAGCTGATGGCCAAGAAGATCGCGGTCTCGCAATCGACCTCCGGCGACATGCCCGACTCAGGCCTGGACGTGCTCAACGACGCCGGCGAAAGCCTGGAAGTGGCGCTGGCCAGGAAACTGCTCGAAAGCTGACAGGCGCCATGCTCTTTCCCCCGCCCTGTACGTCATGTGCAGGGTGGGGTTTTTTATGGGACGGGATTCCCCGATCCGGCAGGGTTATCGAAGCTGGGCAAGGCTTGGTCTCCAGAAATGGAGGAAAAGCCATGCTTCTTCGATCCGTCTCGGCAGCCAGGTCATCGTTGCCTGCCTGGCAGCAGGATTTCATCGCGCAGCTGGTGGCTGAAGGCCTGGCGGCCAGCACGATCACCGTTGTGCGCTATGAACTGGTCCGCTGGCATGCCTGGCTCGCCCGGCGCGGACAGCACTGGCTGCACGTGACCGCTGACGACCTGCGTGCCTGGCTCCGGTGCGTGGTTTCAACCCAGTCGCATGCCACCGCCGACAAGCGGATCTGGGTGCTGAGACGCCTCTACGGCTGGGCCGTTCAGGAAGGCTGGCTCCTGTCCAGCCCATGGGAGCGCATTGCGCGGCCGCGTTCGCCACCGCCATGGAGGCCACGCTTCACGCCCAGCCATTGTGCCGTGCAGCGACTGCTGGCCCAGCCAGACACCCTGACCGCGCGCGGTATCCGGGACCGGGCCATCCTGGAGCTGCTCTACGCATCCGGCCTGCGTGCCAGCGAGCTGCTGGCGCTGACTGTCTGCCAGGTCCGCTCCGGCGCGGCCGAGCGATGCATCCGCGTCATGGGCAAGGGCGGTTATGAGCGCCTGGTGGTCTATGGTGAGCCGGCTGCCGTGTGGATGCGCCACTACGTGCAGG
Source organism: Comamonadaceae bacterium OH2545_COT-014 (assembly GCA_003859965.1). Classification (GTDB taxonomy): domain Bacteria; phylum Pseudomonadota; class Gammaproteobacteria; order Burkholderiales; family Burkholderiaceae_C; genus Ottowia. The sequence continues at coordinate 6,655 of RQYR01000045.1, forward strand.
TAGCCCGTCGCTGGTTGTTGTCCACGCAGTCCGGGCTGGACCAGTTCTTCGTCAACGAAGGCGGCCGCCTTTCGTACAAGGCGTTAAGAACCATGGTGCGCCGCTATGCGGATGCGGCAGGGCTGCCGCTGTTGACCGCGCACAGCCTCCGGCACGCCTTTGCCACCCACCTGTACCAGGGCGGCGCAGGGCTTCGCGCCATCCAGATGCTCCTGGGCCACGTATCGGTCGAAACGACGACCGTCTACACCCGGCCAGGGGTGGAGTGGCTGCGCGAGTTCATTGAGCGCCACCACCCGCGCGGAGAGCACTACACGCCACCCTTGCCGCGCCGGCACTGGCCCGACCACGGGCAAGGGCGAGGCGAGGCGGTCAATGACCGGTACCCAGAATCATGTATGGCATGGCGGCATGAAAGCCGGTCTTGCGGATCTGGGGGCGGGTACTAGAATTCGACAGCATTGCTGTCATGGCATGGAGCATTCCCATGGCTGTCCTGACCATCAGAAACCTCCCCGACGAGGTGCATCGCGCCCTTCGCATGCGTGCCGCCCGACATGGGCGCAGCACCGAGGCTGAAGTGCGCTCCATTCTGGCCAACACCGTCATGCCTGACAGCGGTATCCGCATGGGCCAGGCACTTGCCAGCCTGGGCAGGCAGATCGGGATGACCCATGCGGACTGTGATGCACTTGAAGCCCTGCGCGACAGCGAGCCCGCTGAACCGATGGGGCTTGGATGATCCTGCTGGACACCAATGTCATCTCTGAAGCCATGCGCCCCGCGCCGCATCCGGGCGTGATCCGGTGGCTGGACGAACAGCCTGCGCATGCCCTGTACCTTTCCAGCGTGGCCCTTGCCGAGTTGCTGTTCGGCATCGCGGCCCTGCCGGTGGGCAAGCGCAAAAACGCCCTGGGCGAGGCGCTCAATGGGCTGACCCGCATGTTCGACGGCCGCATTCTTCCCCTGGATGTTCCTGCCGCCCGGTGCTACGCCGAGTTGGCATCCAGGGCGCGCAGCGCAGGGCAGATGCTGCCCAGGGCTGACAGTTACATCGCAGCCATCGCCGCAGCCCATGGCTTCGCCGTGGCCACGCGCGACGTCGGTCCGTATCTGGCTGCGGGACTGCAAGTCATCAACCCCTGGCAGCCATGAAGCGGCACTG
>RQYR01000046.1 GCA_003859965.1 Comamonadaceae bacterium OH2545_COT-014
TCAGGCTCACCGCCCTTTCCTCGGGCTTGCCGAGCGACTCGAAGGCGTCGCGCAGGTAGGCGGCGGCGAATTCGGGATCGTCACGCAGCTGCTGCGCCAGAAACTCGCGGTACGAACCTGAGAGCTTGTATTGGGTCATCGCTGTTGACCTTTCTTCCATAGTGCCCACAGTTGCTGGGCCATTTTGATATCACGAGCCTGACTGCTCTTGTCTCCTCCACAAAGGAGCAAAACCAGTGCATTCCCATGCCGGGCATAGTAGACGCGGTAGCCCGCTCCCACATGCACCCTCAGCTCACTGACGCCCTCACCAACAGGCGAGGTATCGCCAAAATTGCCAAGCTGCATATACGACAGCCGCTTGGCAATCTGACTTCTGGCTCGGGTATCCCGCAGCTTGGCGAACCATTTGGCAAACGGCGCTCCACCTGATTCATCCTGGTAGAAGATCAGTTCAATCATGGTCAGTGTAGCTTATAGGTTACAGCTCGTCGACTGCACCAGAAGTTGCAGGCGCCTGGCCATTCGGCGGCGTTTGCGTCCAAGCCTGCGGCATGGATCAAACAGGCCCGATCGCAGCTGACCTGCCAGCTGCATCCAGGCTGTACGCAGGACGTAGGCCAGGTTGCCCTCCTCCACCGGGCCAAGTGTGGACCGGTAGCGTGTCATGACAGCCAGCTGCTGGATGGGCACGGCCAACAGGTCCGGCATGGCGCCGAGCCAGGCAGGCGCCTGAAGGTCGATGCGTACAGTCAATCCATCCGGAAGCCTGCCGGCGCCAGCACCAGCGAACTGGATGCAGGAAAGCAGGCCGCTGCCCTGACGCGAGGTCTTGATGCAGATCACGTCTCCATCGCTGGTGAGGGATTCCGCAAAGCCGACAAGCCAGTCCATCTCGCGTCCGTAGCCTGAACGGATGTAGTTTTCCATGGTGGTTCTCCTTGAACAAAAAGGGACCACCGGCCCCGGCGGGACATGGTGGCCCCGCTGGGTGGATGAAGGTGCGATGCGTACCCGGCCGGCTTTCGTTGGCCTGCCGCGCTTTCAGGGTTGAGCGTGGCTGAAACCGTTCTTTCGGTTGCGTGCAGAAGGTTTCCCGGGAGCCACTGTCCACGGCAGGACATGGACGATGGCTTCGGGGAACCCATCTGCGATGGGTTCGGCATGCAGCTCATTGTGACCGCAGGCAGGTGGACAGGTCAACTGATCCTGACGATCTGGCCCAGGCGCTCGCCTGGCGTCAACTCGATGGCGTTGATCACGGGCACGAACTTGTCGATCATGGTGATCGTCTCCGTCACCTGGCCTTCGGCATTCGTGTCGTAGCTGACGCTGCGTTCCTTTTTCTTGAAGGTATCGCCCTTGATGAGAAAGGTGCGTCCGTCAGTGGACTCGATGTGGCCCGTGACCTGACCGGCCGCCAGGGCCAGTGCCAGGTGCCACTGGCTCATGTTGCGCAGCGGCCGGCGATGGGTCGAGCGTGCCTGGTTGAAGCAGTTGCCAAAGCCGGGCCACAGCAGACTGTGTTGCCAGCGCTTCAGTTCCTCGGCCAGCTGTCTTGCGTCCAGGCGAACGGCATGGAAGTCGAACTCGCTGCCTTCGGCAATGTGCGGCAGCTGGTAGGGCTGTTCGTGCCAGTGCGGTGGCAGCACCTGCTCGCGCAGCTCGCCAGCCTGCGCCTGGCAGAGCATGTCCAGCACGTCCTTGCGGGGATGTCCTGGCCGGCTCTTGACGCCGAAGATGACGCATTGCTGGAACTGCTGCTCAGGCGCCATGAAAAACCGCAGCGCCGTGAAGTGACGGGCCAGGTAGGTCCGGATTTCGTCATCGAGCGCGTAGTACGGCACGATGAAGACCAGGATGCCGCCCGGCATGAGCAAAGGCGCGGTTTTCTTGAGAAAGGTGCGCTCCAGCCGTTCCGCACGGTCGGCGTCGCCATTGGCCTGACTGCTGCCCACGTTGTCCTTGAGGCCGTAGCCATAGGGCGGGTTCAGAAACAGCAGGCCGATGCTGCGGGGCTTGACCACCACGTCATGCACGTCGGCGTGGATGACCCGGTCCAGCAGGGTCTTTGCGTGCCAGGCCCGTTCGCGGTCGAACTCGATGCCCAGGGTTTCGGTGCCGGCGCCCTCCTCCTGGCCCTGCTGCCGCAGGCCGTGGGCCAGATCGGCCAGCGCGGTGCCTTCGCCGCAGCACGGGTCCAGCAGCCGCATGGGCATCTGAGCTGGCGCCAGCGCATTCTGGATGCGCTGCAGGGTTTCGGCGTCCGTGGGGAAGTAGCCGTTCTTGATGAAGTTGCGCGCCAGGCGCGCGAACATGAGTGCCATGGGTATCTCCTGTCACAAATGGAGGCAGGAGATGTCCCCGCAGGGACATGCCCTGCCGGGTTGGGTAAAGAAGGCTGGTCACACGGGCCAGGCTGGATGTGGCGGTTTCAGTATTCCGAGGGAAGCAGCAGTGTCGTGGCCGACCTGTCCCATTCGGTGATGATCCACAGCCTGAGCAAGGGTGAAACGTCATACGCAGAAAACAGCCTGCCTTCTGCGTTGACGCCCCGGTCATTGCGCTGCCTGTCTGCCGCACACACGTTGCCCCAGTCGCCCGAGGCGTGGCGGTGCAGGTAGTGCAGTGGGTTGAGCTGGCCGTCCCTGACGAGCCGCTCAACACCAGGGGTCATGCAAACGCAGCCAAGTTCAAAGGATGGTTGGATCGCCAATTGCATCTCCTGAAAGAAGCGCGGAAGACGCCCCCGGCGGTAGGCATCTCCCGCAGGGATAGTGAAGTGAAGGCTCGGATCACGCGAATTGCTGCGACACTTGCGGGCATGACTGAACGCCCACGCCTGACGCCGATTGATGGTGGTGATGCTCTCCGGCAGGTCGATCTGACCGACCTGCTGGAGAACATGGACCTGAGGGACGCCTTGCCGCTGCTCAGGCAGCTCGGGCGTCGGCGCAAGCCTGCGGCCAATGCCGCTCTCGCAGCAGTTGGCGCAGGGACGCCGGCAACTGGGTCACCAGCGCGGGATCGGCCAGACAGCCACGCACCAGCCTGATTGCCGAACACACCTGGTTGGGTGCGAACTGCTCACGGGCCTGCTCCAGCTGCTGGTATTCGTCCTCTCCGGCCGCAGAGAGCCAGTCGTTGAAGATGGCGTGAAACTGCTTGCGCAGCTTTACTTCCTGCTCGCTGGGATTGCTCTTGAAACTCATGGTCGTCTCCAATGGAAAGTGCGGGGACTGCCCTTCCCTGCGGGGATGGCGCATCCCCACGGGGTTGATGAAATGACGTGTACCCGGCCGGCTTTCGCCGGCATGACGCGCTTTCAGGGTTGAGCGCGCCTGAAACCAGTCCCTGGTCTGGCATGGATGGTTTCCCCAAATCCTGCAGGACACCGGGCAGGACTTGGGGAACCCATCGGGATTCCCAGGCTTGGAAAACGGCTTGAACATCTACCTCCTCGCTGCAGGCCAGGCACAACGGTGTCCCTGGAGGATCTGCATGCGGATCGCCGAAGTCGGAGGTCGAGGCGATCAAGGAATGGCGCGAGGGTCAACGGCTCCGGCTTGGCTTTCGCCGGGCACGGCCCATTCGCAAAGCTGCGGCGCATGAGGTCGCCGCCACCCAGCTCGAACGCCGCCCGTGCCGCTCAGGGCGCAGGGCTGGCCTGTGGACCGCGTTGTCCCGCTCCTCTCATTCAGGCAGCGAGCGACCCACAGGCCAGCCCTGCGCGCTTGTGCGCACGGGCCAGGCAAAGAGTGGCGTCAAGCCACTCTGGCGTCATGGTGCAAACCAGGTCTGCTGCTTGGAGTCGAAGCGGTAGCCACGGGCCTTGAGGTCTGCGGTCTGCTCACGAAGGACTGTCCGGTCGATGGTGAGATCGAGCTTGATGGGTTCGCCCTGCTCAATGGCTTGCAGCATCTCGCTGCCATAGATGGCGCTGGCCTGTGCCGTGCCGGCGCAGGAACTGGCGCTGGCAACGCCTGCGAGTTTCTTCTTGAGGCTGGCCAGGGCACTGGCCGGTCTGGACCCGGATGCTTCTTGCGCTGCCGCAGCCGCTGAAGTCGTGGCGCGCGGGGGTGCTGGTTCATCCACCGGATCAAGCTCCACGGGTTCCGCTGCCAGCTGACGCTGGTCCTCGGTATGTACCTGCAGGTCATGCAGACGTGCGCGGATTTGCGTGACGGCCTTGCCGTAGGCGATGTACTGGCCCAGGAAGATCTCGCTGATCCACACGGTGGCCTCGTATTCTCCTTCCTCGAACTGCTCCAGGATGGCGTCTTTGACCTTGAATTCGCCAAAGTCGGTGGTCAGGTCGGCGACACAAAAGGGGCCGTTGCGGCTTTGCCGGATGTGCTTGATGCGCAGTACGGCGTTTTCTGCGGTGATCATGGCGGCATGTCTCCTGATCAGGCCGGACACGTACCCCCCTTTCGGGACGGCCTGGGTCCCGGCTGGGTTGAATGAAAGGAAACGCCCATGAAAGGAAACGCCCGGACCGCTTGGAGCAGTCAGGGCGTCCCATGGGCTTGAAGTGTCTGGCAGGCTTGCGAGCCTGTCAGGTTTGGCACGGGGTTCGTTGAGTGTGTGCAGTTCAGCGAAACGTGCCTACGTGTACCCCGGCGCACAAGGCGCGTACACGCTTCAGGGGTTGACGTGTCTCATGGCCCGAGGGCCGTGGCGGTTGTTCCAGTGATACCGCCAAACACTCGCAAAGAGGCTGAATTATCGGGTGAAATCTTTCGATTTCAACCCGCCCTGCCCCCGACAAGCGCCAAGGCTCGCGGGGTCAGCTGCCATACCTCGGCCATGACGTAGCCCGTGGGAACGCGTCTTCCGGTGTCCCTGAACAGGCCTGTCGCCAATGCCGGCTCCCTGAACGGCTCGTTTTCGCTCCAGGTCTTGACCAGAATCTCGTCCGGCCCGATTGAGGCCTCCGGGATATTGACGGTCAGAACACCGTAAGCCCAGCCTTCATCCGGTTGAAGAAAATGCAAGGCCAGCCGCTTGTTCCGGTAGCTGTCGGTATGGATGTCAAGTTCTTGCCCATAGGCATGCAGACTTCCGATGCGCATGATGGTCTCCAGTAAAACGGAGAGCGCCCCCCTTGGGGATGGCTCCCCTTGGGGTGGAAATAAGAAAACCCCTCGATCCGCCATCAAGCGAATACGAGGGGTTGGAGGACTGACCTGTATCAGGCGGCTGCGCGATAGCGTTCACCCCGGAAGGTGTGGCCTGCGCTGGCTGGCTGATAGGCACGTCCCTGCGGGCGTGCCTGGCGGGTCATGGCTTGTGGACGCGCTTGCTGCTGGCCGTTAGGCTGCATGCGTGTCGTGGCCGGGCGCTGCGGTGCTGGCGCTGCGTCCCCGGGCACGCCGGCATCGGATTCGCTGTCGCCGGCCTCTTCAGGCATGGCTTCAGCTTCGGGCGGCGTAGCGTCGGGATCGCGTCGGTACACGCTCTCGCCGTCAACGGTGATACTGTTGATCAGAAGCAAGCGTCCCTTGATGAGAGACGCCATTTCCTTGCGGCCGGTCGGGCGACCGTCCTGATCGCGCTCATCACGCTCGTATACGTGGGGATAGATGTCACCCACGCGAAACGAGACAAAGACCTTGCGTCGTGCCTCGACCGCCTCCTGCAGTTGCTCGACCATCTGGATGGCTTCGCTTCCGCTGACCCGAAGGTCGAAGTAGGTGGTGTTCGGCTCGTTGGCATCGCCGCGCAGGGCGTTGATGCTGCAGGCAAGGAAAGGTTGGCCACGGCGACCAGCTTTTTTGCTGGATTCAACCCAACGGATACGGTTGAGGTATCCCACGCCGTTGACGTGCAGGTTGAAGTGGCTGGATTGGGCTTGTGCGGAAGCGTTCATGATGGTCTCCAAGAAAGTGGACTCGGAAACCACGCAGCCCAGCACCAGCCTTGAGGCCAGGAACAGGGATACGCGATCCCTGTCCGGGTTGCAAAGATGAAGGTACTCTGGAACCGGCCTTGGGAGCCAGATCGTGCGCCTTTCAAGAGTTGAGGCGCCTCGTGTTGCCTTTCGGCAGATCACGAGAGCAAAGATAGCGCAAGTCTTAAACGCCTGTCAAGCACGTTCTTCACTGCCTCCCGTTTTCAAATAATGAATGCGTGCTTGACATCATCGCCGAAACCGACGATGACTTGAGAGCAAAAATCAAGCAATAATGCTTCATCATTACAGCGTGACACCAGCCTTACTTGGCATTTTTCACTGTGCTGTTTGTTCGAAGTGACGGATGTATCAGTTGAAGGCCAGCAATAATTCAGAGTTGGGCGGAAATAATGTTGATCCACCCCAATTCTCCAAAGAAAATTATTTTATTTATTTGCTTTTAACCTTCCGAAAAAAGAAAATTGCTGAAAACAAATAACAAACACCTGTTATCGCCACCAACAGAAAACTAATTTCGATTTCAATCTTATAAATAACGCTTGCGGAATGAACGCATCCCGACAACAAAGCCACGCCAAAACAAGCGAAAGCCGATGCAATCCCGGCAACGATAAACTCGACTTGTGTAGTGACGTGCTCGCCAGAAAGCGTTTTTGATAGCGGCATTAAAATCGGTACCAATAAGACTAATGGCCACCTGACAGCTTCATCACTAAAGACCACTATCGCGTTAAGCATCGTGCAACCGAAAACAACAGTGATCCAATTGGCTGCGGTGCTAACAACAGAATAACCGTGCGCCAGAGATAACGCCGCGCCGATCCAAGAGCAGAATAGGGCGCACAAAAGCGCCAAACACAGGTTATCAGGCATTTTATCGAGATAAATTTCTACAGGCCGGTGCCGCCGACGTGAATGAATTTCCACTTATAAATGATAAAAATGCGCCCAATGCAACCCCACCCGCACCCAAAGCAGGAATCACCGACAAGGCCAATGCAATTATTTCGATGACCAAGAAAAAATTCGCACTGTTTGCTCCGCAACCACCTTCTATTGCAGCCAATCGAATTGCCATCAAGTTCATGATTGCCACAAATACCCCAATTACTGCAAGTATTCCGACTAATGTTCCTGCGACCCCCGCTGCCGCTGCTATAAAAGAAACAACGAAAAGAGCAAAAGCCACTCCATTTCCATAACCGTCTGACCAGCGATCCAAATAACCTCCATTCCCCTTCCACTCAATCAAATAGGCTCCCGCCCCCGTCTCCGGATCAACGACGACATACCCATACCCCGTCCAGCCATGTGAGTTGATTGGACTTTGATGTACGGTCACCTCTTTACCTGCCTGAATGGCGCTTCGGATTTCTGCTCCTGTGTCTCCCCCCACCGGGAGCTTTGGCAAAGCCATGGCCGCATTGTTCCAGTTGGCTGCGCTGACACCGGCGGTCTTCCACTGGGCGCGCAGGGCGTCCCACTGGGCCTGGATGTTGTCGGCGTAGCTTTGCAGGGTGTCGGGGTTGCCCAGATCGGGCGCGGGCATGCGGGCGTTGGGGTCGATCGGCCGGCTGGCTTGGTCGTAGATGCTGCGCAGCGCATCGGCGTAGCTTTGCTCGTCAGTAGTGCTGGCCTTGAGCGTGGCGGCTTGGCTGCGCTTGAGTTGGGCTGCGCTGACCAGCGGTGCCAATCTGGCTCTTTTCGTCCACGCACAACACCAGCGCCCTGTCCGGTGGGTCCAGATACAGCCCCACGACGTCACGCACTTTCTCCACGAA
>RQYR01000047.1 GCA_003859965.1 Comamonadaceae bacterium OH2545_COT-014
GGGGCAGTCCACGTGGGCGTAGTGACGGTTTTCCGTTTCGTACTCGACGTGGGCGGTGTTGATGGTGATGCCGCGGGCTTTTTCTTCGGGAGCCGCGTCGATCTGGTCGTAGGCCTTGGCAGCGCCGCCGAATTTTTTGGCCAGCACGGTGGTGATGGCCGCCGTCAGCGTGGTCTTGCCGTGGTCAACGTGACCAATCGTGCCTACGTTCACGTGCGGCTTCGTCCGCTCGAATTTCTCTTTTGCCATTTTTCAAAAATCTCCAGTGAAAGAACAAATGCCCGTGTACAGGTTTTAGGTTTGCATCCAAGTGTTTTATCACCCCGCACGGGCACGGAGCGCACCTTGGATCACAGACCTGGCGAGACAGGACTCTCACCAAAAATTGGAAAAAGCAGCTTGCGCCAGTCAGCGCAAACTGCTTCTTCATTTAGCTCACGTTATTTGGCGCGAGCCGCCACAATGGCGTCAGCAACGTTCTTAGGAGCCTCCGCGTAATGCTTGAACTCCATGGTGTAGTTGGCACGCCCCTGGGTCATGGAGCGCAGAGAGGTTGCATAGCCAAACATCTCCGACAGGGGAACTTCGGCCTTGATGGTCTTGCCACCACCCACCATGTCATCCATGCCTTGAACCATGCCACGGCGGCTGGACAAGTCACCCATCACGGTGCCTGCATACTCCTCAGGCGTCTCCACTTCCACGGCCATCATGGGCTCCAGAATGACGGGATTGGCTTTTTTCGCCGCCTCTTTGAAACCGAAGATAGCCGCCATTTTGAAGGCCTGTTCGGACGAGTCCACGTCGTGGTAGGAACCGAACGTCAGGCGCACCTTGACATCCACCACCGGATAGCCAGCGAGCACGCCGCTATTGAGCGCCTCTTCAACCCCCTTCTGCACGGCGGGGATGTATTCACGCGGCACCACGCCGCCCTTGATTTCGTCAACGAACTCAAAACCCTTGCCAGCTTCCTGCGGCTCCAGCGTGAATACCACGTGACCGTATTGACCCTTACCACCCGACTGGCGAACGAACTTGCCCTCAACATCGGTAACCGTCTTGCGCACGGTTTCACGATAAGCCACCTGCGGCTTGCCCACGTTGGCCTCCACGTTGAACTCGCGTTTCATGCGGTCAACAATGATTTCCAGGTGCAGCTCGCCCATGCCGGCGATGATGGTCTGGCCAGATTCTTCATCAGTACGCACGCGGAACGACGGGTCTTCCGCCGCCAGGCGCGACAAGGCAATACCCATCTTTTCCTGGTCAGCCTTGGACTTGGGCTCCACGGCCTGCGCAATCACCGGCTCAGGGAAAACCATGCGCTCCAGCGTCACGATCGCGTTCGGGTCACACAGGGTTTCACCCGTGGTCACATCCTTGAGACCCACGCACGCCGCAATATCGCCCGCGCGGATTTCGTCAATCTCCTGGCGCTCGTTGGCACGCATCTGCACGATACGGCCAATGCGCTCCTTCTTGCCCTTGACGGCGTTATAGACAGTGTCTCCCTTGGAGAGCACGCCCGAATACACACGCACGAAGGTCAGCTGACCAACAAAGGGGTCGGTCATCAGTTTGAAGGCCAAGGCAGAGAACTTCTCGTCGTCATCGGCCTGGCGGGTCACTTCGTTCTCGTCCTCGTCGGTGCCAGCCACAGGCGGAATATCCTTGGGCGAAGGCAGGAAGTCGAGCACCGCATCCAGCATGCGCTGAACACCCTTGTTCTTGAACGCCGAACCGCACAGCATGGGCTGGATTTCGGTGGAAATGGTTCGCTGGCGCAGGCCGGCGATGATCTCCTCTTCGCTCAGGTCGCCTTCCTCCAGGTATTTGTTCATCAGCTCTTCGCTGGCCTCGGCGGCGGACTCAACCATCTTCTCGCGCCACTCCTTGGCGGTATCCGCCAGCTCAGCCGGGATATCCTGATATTCGAACTTCATGCCCTGGGACGCCTCATCCCAGATGATGGCCTTCATCTTGATCAGGTCCACCACGCCCTTGAAGTTTTCCTCGGCACCGATGGGAATGACCACCGGCACAGGATTGGCCTTCAGGCGGAGCTTCATTTGCTCCACCACCTTGAAGAAGTTGGCGCCGGTGCGGTCCATCTTGTTGACGAAGGCCAGGCGCGGCACTTTGTGCTTGTTGGCCTGACGCCAGACGGTTTCGGACTGGGGCTGCACACCACCGACAGCGCAATACACCATGCAGGCGCCGTCGAGCACACGCATGGAGCGCTCCACCTCGATCGTGAAGTCCACGTGGCCCGGGGTGTCGATGATGTTGATGCGGTGCTCGGGGCGCGACAGGTCCATGCCCTTCCAGAAGCAAGTCACGGCCGAAGAGGTGATGGTGATGCCGCGCTCTTGCTCCTGCTCCATCCAGTCGGTGGTGGCAGCGCCGTCGTGCACCTCGCCCAGCTTGTGGGTCACGCCGGTGTAGAACAGGATGCGCTCGGACGTGGTGGTCTTGCCGGCGTCGATGTGCGCCGAGATGCCGATGTTGCGATAACGCTCGATGGGGGTTTTGCGAGCCATGATGAATAGTCTCTTTCTTGAAACGGACAGGCCCGCACACAGGCGGGCCGCATTCCTGGGGGCAGGAAACGGGCGGATTTAGAAGCGGAAGTGACTGAACGCCTTGTTGGCCTCGGCCATGCGGTGCACTTCGTCACGCTTTTTCATGGCGCCGCCACGGCCTTCGTTGGCCTCCAGCAGTTCGTTGGCCAGGCGCAGCGCCATGGACTTCTCGCCACGCTTGCGCGCGGCCTCCTTGATCCAGCGCATGGACAGCGCCAGACGGCGCACCGGACGCACCTCCACGGGCACCTGGTAGTTGGCGCCACCCACGCGGCGGCTCTTGACCTCCACCATCGGCTTGACGTTGTTGATGGCCGTGGTGAACAGCTCGAGCGGATCCTTGCCGCTTTTCTTTTCCATGGTTTCGAGCGCACCATAGATGATGCGCTCGGCAACCGCCTTCTTGCCGCCTTCCATGATGACGTTCATGAACTTGGACAGTTCGACATTGCCGTACTTGGGATCCGGCAGAATTTCACGCTTGGGAACTTCACGACGACGTGGCATTTGAATTCACCTCTCATTGCTTCAGCTGATGGCTGGAGTTCCTTCTCTCTCAGCCACCTCGCAGACCCATCAGGAGCCTGCACTTACTCGATCTTCTTCAAGATCACTACGCCTGAACCCGGGCCGTCAGCCAGACAGCTCAAGCACCGATTAACCAAAAAAACCGATCAGGCCTTCTTCGGGCGCTTGGCGCCGTACTTGGAGCGCGCCTGCTTGCGGTCTTTCACGCCTTGCAGGTCCAGCGAGCCGCGCACGATGTGGTAGCGCACACCCGGCAAGTCCTTCACACGACCGCCACGCACGAGCACCACGGAGTGTTCCTGCAGGTTGTGACCTTCGCCCCCGATATACGAAATCACCTCGAAGCCGTTGGTCAGGCGAACCTTGGCCACCTTACGAAGCGCGGAGTTCGGCTTTTTGGGCGTCGTGGTGTACACGCGCGTGCACACACCACGGCGCTGCGGGCAGTTTTGCATCGCAGGGCTTTTGGACTTGACCTTTTCGACCGTCCGCCCCTGACGCACCAATTGATTGATGGTTGGCATGAATGAATTCCCTTGCGTGAAAAAACCATGCGCGCCACCCTGAGCCACCCAAAATGATGACCACGATGACGCGCGCCTTAAAAGCAAAAGCTTTGGATTCTAGCCCGCCACTGCCTGCTTGACAAGCAGCGGCCCAGGCCCCCAGTTCAAATTCGGCTTAGCGGCGGCGCTGTTGCCTCATACCACCCAGTATGGCCAACATTCCCGCCAACATGAATAAGGCCCACGGGGCATTCACGGGTACGGCCGTCACGCTTCCTCCACCCTCCCCGGAAGCGGCAGGAAGGGTAGCGCTGGCGCGGCATGGCCCAGCGGTCAATGGCGCACCCGGTGTAGCGCCTGCGCACTGGACACCCGGTGGCAGCTCTGCCTGCGCCTCATTGACGATGGCCGCCTGCGATGTACGCGTACCCGTGATCGTCCACACAATCCGGCCGCCCACAGGCAGGTTGGCAATTTGGGCGTTCAGGTGACCCGCGCCATTGGGCGCAGGGCAGGCACTTCCTGCGCAAGTCCACTGGGGGTTGCTGATCCCCGCCGGCAGCGTGTCCGTGACACGGGCGTTGCTGACCGGCGCATTGCCCACGTTATCCACTTGCACCGTGTAGGTCACCTGATTGCCTGCCAATTGCACGGCTTTGCCCAGCAGCAGTGCCGGCTGCGCCCGTTGCGGATAAAGAATGCCGTAATTCAGGGCCGCTTCATCGTTTTGCGGATAGGGATCTACCAAACCACTGCCCGGCGGCAGAGAGACCACGGTCACATTACGGTAAGAACCAGGCGCACTGACACTGCCTTTGATTTCGCAGCGCACCATTGCCCCTTCATCCATGCTTGGGATAACTGCATTGAATGTGTTTTCAGGCCCGCCAATATTGGCGCGCGATACCGTAGGCGCTTGTGCGTTGCCAGACTGAACACGGCAAGCTGCTGAGCTTGGCGTGAAATGCGGCCCCAACACATCGCGCACCTGCACATTGGTCAGCGGCTTGGGTGCATTGTGAGGGTTGCCGGTGGTCAGCGCCGTGCTGTTGACATAGTCCAGCGTGAAAGTGATTTCATCACCCGCACCCGGATTTGCTGGCGCAATATGCTTGTTGGACGCCACGTCCGCACAGCGCGGCATGTTGGGGAACAGACTCAGCTTGCCGTCCGTGCTCACTTCCTGCTGTAGCCGCCCCGTATAGGCGTAGCCCGCCGGAGCCGCGCGCGCCGTCAGCCGCGCAAAGTTTTCCAGCTGCGTGTTGTTGCGCACACACACCAGCGGCTGCGCCAAGGTATAGCGGGTGCTGAAGCGCAGCGTCATCGTGTCACCGGCCGCCACGCGCAACACGTCACCGGGCAACACACCCAAACCGACGTCACGCCCGTAGTTGAAGTTGGTGGAAGGCCCGTAAATAGTGGGATTGGCCGGGTTCGGACAAACACTGCGCGTATTGCCCGCCTGGCAGCCTTCAAAGCGGATCTCCTGCCGCACGGCGCCATCAGGCGCAAAGGTCGGGTTGATCCCCCCGCTCAACAAGGAGCGGATCTGATCCCACAAGGTGAACGGGATCGGATTGGCTGCATCCGGCACGTTCCGGGTACGCGTGTTGTCGATGGTGATGGTGAAGTGCGCCACATCGCCATCTGCCTGCACTTGGAAGTTGGGGCGCGTCACGCCACCTGCCGCATCCGTCACGCGGTCCAGCGTTTTGCGCAGGATCGGCTCAATGGGCACATCACGGCAAGCCCCTGCGTCTGGAAAATTCAGCGTCAAACGGCTGATGTTCGAGGCCGCCATGGGATTGTAAGAGTTGGTCTGCCAGACTGGATCAATGAACTGCCCGTCACGGTTCACCGTCCAGGTAATGTCGTTCAGGATTTTCGACGAGCCGCAGGTAGGCGCATCGTAAGTACGGGTGTACTGGATGCGCACAGTTGACTTGGGCGGCATCACATAGCCGCTCAGGTTCGCATCCACCGGGATGACGTTCGACCCCTGGTTCACATTCACCACGCCTTGCGTCAGCGGCGGGCACGGCCCCTGCGCACAAGTCAACCCACTGATCGTCGACCCACTGGGCGCGTGCTGCGGGCCGCCATCGCTTTCCCAGTCACTCCACACACTGCCAATTGCCCCCAACGGCAGGGGAAATGCAGACTGATTCTGGAATTCCAGCTCAAACACCACGGGGTGGGCGGCGCCGTAACCCGCCGCATTCCAGACATTGCTTCCCAACCCATCCGGAGCGGCACCGGCCACGATCCGCTTGTCAACCTTGAGCGGCACACTAGAGCGCCGCCCCACGGTGTTGCCCTCGGCCGTGTTGGTAGCGGCCAGCACTTCGGCATCACCGCCAGCCGGCTGAATGCGCGCCTGCATCTTGTAGGTGTTACCCACCAGCGGGGTGGCACGCACGGTAATGACGCAAAACCCCCCTGCCGGCAAGTTGGGCACCGTGGCAACCAGTGCTTGCGCGCCCGTCGTCACCGCATCAGGCAATTGCCCCGCAAAGGCCGCCGCCGCCGGGCAGGCCGTCCCGGGCGTTCCTGACGCCACCACGTTCTGCACCGTCACGCCATACAGATGGGCGGGCAGCGGAATTTCCACCCGAGCATTGGCAGCCGTGCTGCCCGTCAAGGCATTGCCCAAGGTGACGGTGTAATCAAAAGGCACCAGCGAGTCCGTCTGGGTGGGCACCCCAATCGCTACGGTGAGATCGACATCCGCCGCCCAGGCACTGCCTACCACTCCAGAGGCACCCATGGCCAGCGCCAGCGCCGTGCGCCGCAGCCACTGGCGGGCACCTTCATGATGTATGCGAGCCACGGCTTTACGGGCCATAAGACACTCTCCCAAATCAAAGACAACAAAAACGCCCCGGATTATGGAGATGTGTGAAATTTTTCACACTTAAATTCACACCTGCTTACGACGTACCCCCTCAAAAGCAGGATCGGCGTCTTTTGTTTTTCATGCTTTTTGTGAACGTTTCACAACAAAGAGGCGCGCCCCTGCCGCAAACTGCGTTGCTTCGCCGCGTTCGCGCGCACTGCCAGCATCTGCGTGTGCTGTGCCCACACCGCCTCTCTCCATGCGGCCATCGCTCGCCCGGGTTTGTCTCACAAGCCGCCTGTCACGGCCCGGTACGCTGTAAGGCTCAGGAGCCTAAGACCCTGTTCAAAATCTTTTGAGGATGAGCGCCAGGAAAGCCAAGTGGATGAACTGCAAGCTGGTATTGAGCAGGCGCTCGCAGTTCTT
>RQYR01000048.1 GCA_003859965.1 Comamonadaceae bacterium OH2545_COT-014
CTGTGCCTGATTGAGCAGCACTGATACGC
Organism: Comamonadaceae bacterium OH2545_COT-014; assembly: GCA_003859965.1. Lineage (GTDB taxonomy): Bacteria > Pseudomonadota > Gammaproteobacteria > Burkholderiales > Burkholderiaceae_C > Ottowia. Next base: position 30 of record RQYR01000048.1, read on the forward strand.
TCGCCATCACCTGTCACCCTTGTCCTCGTACATGTGTCACCCATGTCTCCGGTCCATACAGGGCTGAACCAGGTAGGGGGCGAGGACATCGACCTCTACTACCCGGTGTTCCCCGCGCCAGCAGGGCTGAACCGGGATGATTTGGGCCGATCTACGCGGCGCGCGCGTGTTCCCCGCGCCAGCGGGGCTGAACCGCCGTTCATTGATCTGGGCGGCGGTGGCAGCGGGTGTTCCCCGTGCCAGCGAGGCTGGACCGTCATTGATTCATATGGCTGCCTGGCAGTTCGAGTGTTCCACGCCCGAACTACTCCAGATAAAACCTGTCCGCAACACGCTGCTGCAAGCGGCAGGCTCGTGGCCTAGCCTAGCCTGGCCCGGTGCGGTGGCAAGATTCAGCTCCTGACTTTTTCAGCCTGTTGACCACCATGAGTGAATTCACCCTTTATTCCGCGCGCGGCACCTGTGCGCAGGCCGTCCACATCGCCCTGCTGGAAGCTGGCGCCTCGTTCGATCTGGTGCTGCTGGATCTGAAGGCGCAAGTGCAGCGCAGCGCCGCTTATCTGGCCCTCAACCCCAAGGGTCGCGTGCCGGCCTTGCGCACCCCGCAGGGTCTGCTGACCGAGACCCCGGCCTTGCTGGTTTATGTGGCGCAGCGCTTTCCGCAGGCCCAGTTGGCGCCGCTGGAAGATGCGTTTGCCTTCGCCCGCTTGCAGGCGTTTCACAGCTTTCTGGCCAGCACTGCCCACGTGGCGCATGCCCACGGGCCGCGCGCGGCGCGCTGGAGCGATGACGTTGCCGCGCAGCAAAGCATGCGTGCCAAGGTGCCGCAAAACATGCGCGATGCGTTCACCCACATTGAAGAAAACTACCTGCCCGCTGGCAGCGACTGGGTGATGGGCGCGGCCTACTCCGTGGCGGATGCCTACCTCTACACCGTGGCCGGCTGGTTGGAGGGCGATGGCGTGGATATTGCCGAATTCCCCAAAGTGGCCGCGCATCAGGCCCGCATGGTCCAGCGGCCCGCCGTGCAGCAGGCGCTGGCGCAAATGGCGGCGGCCGAACCGCTGGCGGCGCTGTAACGCGCCGTCCACCCCGCCGCCAGCCAAGCCGTGCAACGGTTAAGCCGCCAACGCGCGCCTGGCGGCTGCGCGATTTGCTATTAAAAAAGTAGCTACCAAGGCCGTATCTACGGCCCAAAAGGCATTTTTGGCTTGCAAGCCACCCTTGCCGCCCGACCGCGCAGCCGCGCGGCTCAATACACCGGCGGCGCGCCAGCGGGCCGGGTTTTGAAGCGTTTGTGCACCCAGTAATACTGGGCGGGCATGGCCTCGATCCAGGTTTGCAGGCGCTGGTTCATCAGCGCGGTGTCGGCGGCCACGTCGGCGCTGGGGTAGTCGGTCCAGGCGGGGTGCACCTGCACTTCGTAGCCTCCAGCGGTCATGCGTGTGACGGTGGGCACCACGCGCGCGCGGCCCAGGCGCGCCAGGCGCGGCAGCGATGGCACGGTGGCCGCTGGCACGCCGAAGAAGGGCGCGAACAGGGATTCTTCCGGCCCCAGGTCCATGTCGGGCAGCAAATACAGGTAACGGCCCTCGCGCAGCGACTTGACCACGGGCTTGACCCCGTCGCGCCGGTTGATGAGCACCACGTCGCCAAAACGCTCGCGCCCGGCGCGCACCCAGGCGTCGGCGGCGGCGCTTTTCTGCGGGCTGTAGATGCTGCCGCCCAGGCGCACGGCCTGCTGCATGATGGCTGCGCCGCCCGCGTCCATGCCGTAGAAGTGGGGGGCAAAGAGCACGGCGGCCTCGGGGCGGCGCAGCTCGTGCACCGCGCCGCTGAGGCGGATGCGCTGGCGCACCAGCTCGGGCGGGCCGTGCCAGACCCAGGCGCGGTCCAGCAGCGCCTGGCAAAAGTGCACAAAGCTCTGGCGCGCCACGCGCACGCGCTCGGCCTCGCTCCATTGCGGAAAGCACAGCCGCAGGTTCACCAGCGCCACATGCCGCCGCCGCCGGGCCAGCACGAACAGCGCCCGCCCCAGCAGCGCGCCCAGCGCGCGCAGCCACGGCAGCGGCAGCGGCGCCAGCGCCCGCACCAGCCACACGCCCAGGCGGCCCGTCATGCGGCGGCCCTCCGGGGGCGGCAGTCCCGCTCAAGCATCATGCGGTCCGCCCCTGTCATGCCTGCGGACGGGGTTGTTTGTAGCGGCCATAGCCCCAAAGGTACTGCTGCGGGCATTCGCGGATCAGGCGCTCCATTTCGGTGTTGATGTGCACCACGGCCGCGTCAAGATCGGCCGGCAACGGGGCCGACAGCGGCCGAAAGTGCAGGCGAAAGCCCCGCGCGCGCGGCAGCCGCTCGCCCCACACCAGCAGCGGCGTGGCGCCGGTTTGCAGCAGCAGCCGCGCGGCCAGCGTCATGGTGTAGGCAGGCACGCCGAAAAAAGGCGCCCACTGGCCCATGCCCTCGGGCGGCACCTGGTCGGGCAGCAGGCCCACGGCGCGGCTGGCGCGCAGCGCCTTGATCATCTGGCGCACGCCAGACAGGGTGGTGGGCGCGGTTTCCAGCCCTTCGCGGCGGCGCGCGGTTTCCACCACCTCGGCCAGCGCCTGCTGGCGCGCCGGCCGGTACAGCACGGTGATGGGGCCGTGCTGCGCCGCATAGCGCGCCGCCAGACCCTGCGCCGTGATCTCGAAGCAGCCCATGTGCGGCGTGAGAAAGACGATGCCCTTGCGCGCGGCGTAGGCGGCGTCCACCACCTCGGTGCCCTGCCACTGCACCGGCACGGGCGGGCCGAACCACAGGCGCGGCGTTTCCAGCGCCATGCGGCCGGCATGCGCCACCGCCGCGCGCACCTGGGCAAAACGGTAGCCCGCGCGCGCGGCGTTTTCGGCAAAGCGCCGGCGGTAAGTGGGCGATGCCAGCCACGTCAGCCAGCCCAGCAGCGCGCCCAGACCATGCAGCAGGCCCAGGGGCCAGCCAGCGGCGAAGTGGTAGAGGCGAAGCATGGGCAAGCGCAGGAAAGGCGTGGAGGGGCTGGGTAGAATGTGCGCCGTCGCCGAGTTAACCGAGCAACTTGCAGGGCGACGTGAAAACAGTGCTGCTAAAGCGTTCGCCAGGCTCCTGCGGAGGGTTCCACTTCAGTGGCGGCGGCGCAATCGCTTGCAATCCAAGGAGTTTATTCACAAATGGCGAACGACTTTCTCTTTACCTCCGAATCCGTCTCCGAAGGCCACCCCGACAAGGTGGCCGACCAAATTTCCGACGCGATTTTGGACGCCATCCTCGCGCAAGACCCGCGCGCGCGCGTGGCCGCCGAGACGCTGACCAACACCGGCCTGGTGGTGCTGGCCGGCGAGATCAGCGCCAACGCCAATGTCGATTACATCCAGGTGGCGCGCGACACCATCAAGCGCATCGGCTACGACAACACCGATTACGGCATCGACCACAAGGGCTGCGCGGTCATGGTCTGCTATGACAAGCAGAGCAACGACATCGCCCAGGGCGTGGATCACGCGAGCGACGATCACCTCAACACCGGCGCAGGCGACCAGGGCCTGATGTTCGGCTACGCCTGCGACGAGACCGACACGCTGATGCCCGCGCCCATCTACTACGCGCACCGGCTGGTGGAGCGCCAGGCCCAGTTGCGCAAGGACGGCCGCCTGCCCTTCCTGCGCCCCGACGCCAAGAGCCAGGTCACCATGCGCTACGTGGACGGCAAGCCCCACAGCATCGACACCGTGGTGCTCTCCACCCAGCACGACCCCGACCAGAGCGAAAGCCCCAGCAAGATGAAGCCCAGCTTCATCGAGGCCGTGGTGGAGGAAATCATCAAGCCCGTGCTGCCCGCCGAGTGGCTGAAGGACACCACGTACCTCATCAACCCCACCGGCCGCTTCGTCATTGGCGGCCCGCAGGGCGACTGCGGCCTCACCGGCCGCAAGATCATCGTGGACACCTACGGCGGCGCCTGCCCGCACGGCGGCGGCGCCTTCAGCGGCAAGGACCCGACCAAGGTGGACCGCTCCGCCGCCTACGCCGCACGCTACGTGGCCAAGAACATCGTCGCCGCCGGCCTGGCGCGCCAGTGCCAGATCCAGGTGGCCTACGCCATCGGCGTGGCGCAGCCGATGAACATCACCGTCTACACCGAAGGCACGGGCCGGATCGCCGACGACCAGATCGCCCAGCTCGTGCGCCAGCACTTCGACCTGCGCCCCAAGGGCATCATCGAGATGCTGGATCTGCAGCGCCCCATCTACGGCAAGACCGCCGCCTACGGCCACTTTGGCCGCAACGAGCCCGAATTCACCTGGGAACGCACGGACAAGGCCGCCGCCCTGCGCGCGGCGGCGGGCCTGTAAGCCGGCCCCACCGGCGGCACGGCAATCGCGGGCGCCCACGCGGCCGTGCCGGGGCCACCGCCCCGGCCAACCCGCTGCCAAGCGCCCTGCCCCACCAAACCCAAGGCCATAAAGCCTCCAAGGCACAGCGGACAAGCGCCAGGCGCTATCTTTTTTAAAATCCGGGCGATCTTCCGCCTCCTTGCCTTGGCGCCATGCGTCCACGCCCCCAGGCCCGGCGGCCCCGCCACATTGGCAGCCCGCCTGCCCACCACCTCTCACACGCTATCCACCGCCTTGCGCACCGAACCCTCCGGCCTGCCGGCCCAAATCGCCCAAGCCATTGACGCCGCTGGCGGCTGGCTGCCGTTTGACCAGTTCATGCACCTGGCGCTGTATGCGCCCGGGCGGGGCTATTACGCGGGCGGCGCGCCCACCTTCGGCCTGCGCGCCAGTGACGGCAGCGACTTCGTGACCGCCCCCGAACTCTCCCCCCTGTTCGGCCGCGCGCTGGCCGCGCAAGTGGCCGAGAGCCTGGCCATGACCGGCACGGACGAAGTGTGGGAGTTCGGCGCTGGCAGCGGCGCACTGGCCGCCAGCGTGTTGGACGAGCTGGCGCGCCTGGGCCAGCCCGTGCGGCGCTACGTGATCGTGGACGTCTCCTCCACCCTGCGCGCACGCCAGCAGCAGCGGCTGGCCGCACACGCGGGCACGGTGCAATGGGCCAGCGCACTGCCTGCAGCCTTGCGCGGCGTGCTGATCGGCAACGAAGTGCTGGACGCCATGCCCGTCAAGCTGCTGGCACGCCACGGCGGCGCCTGGCACGAACGCGGCGTGGCCCTGGCCCGCACAGCTGCCGCTTCAGATGAAAAAACGGGATCAAGGCCCGTCCATAGGGCCCAATCAGCTATCAAAAAAGAAGCAAATAGCTTCCTCTGGCAAGACCGCCTCACCCCCCTTCGCCCCCCGGCGGAGGTGGCCGGCGCACACGACTACGTGACCGAAATACACCCGCAGGCCGAAGCCTTCATGGCCACCGTGGCCGAGGCGCTGGCGCGCGGCGGCGCGGGCGCGGCCTTCTTCATCGACTACGGCTTTCCCGAGGCCGAGTACTACCACCCCCAACGCGCCACCGGCACGCTGGCATGCCACCAGGCACACCGCATGGACGACGATCCGCTGGCCAACCCCGGCGCCAAGGACATCACCGCCCATGTCAACTTCACCGGCGTGGCGCTGGCGGCGCAAAACGCGGGGCTGCACGTGCTGGGCTACACCAGCCAGGCGCGCTTTCTGCTCAACTGCGGCATCGCCCATCTCATGGAAGCGGCCGACTTGCCCACCCGCGCCAATGCCATGAAGCTGCTGGCCGAACACGAAATGGGCGAGCTGTTCAAGGTCATCGCCCTGGGCACGCATGCCTGGCTGCCACGCGGCTTTGCCGAGGGCGATCGCACGCACCGGCTGTGAGAAAACCGCATGCTGCATCCGTGCGTCGCACGCCGGAAGCCCTGGAACAGACCGGAAACAGGCGCTCAGCCCCACGCGGGCGTTAAGCTAGTGTGTTGTCTCAAAAATGAATTGAACTATATGGTTATGCGGCCATCAACGTATTTCCCGCATAGGAGACTACGCCGATGGCACGT